>CAYXBA010000003.1:0-264165 GCA_964463135.1 uncultured Nitrospiraceae bacterium | reverse complement strand
CGGAGGGTATTTGTCAACCCGCGGACGGGTTGTCAAAACCCTCAGCGTGAACGTTAGACAGAACAACAAACCAAACAAACAGGAGGTAGCACGATGATCCCGGAAAAACTGCTGGAAATCATGAAACAGGACGGGGTTGTTGCCATTGCGACCCTGGGCAAGGATGGGCCGCATATGGTCAACACCTGGAACAGCTATATGAGAATATCATCAGACGGACGATTGTTCATTCCTGCAGGGTACATGCACAAGACAGAGGCCAACATTGCCCACAACCCCGATGTGCTGATCACGCTGGGAAGCAGCAAGGTCAAGGGCCTGCACGGTCCAGGCGCCGGTTTCCTGATCAAGGGAAAGGCGGCCTTCATAACCTCCGGACCTGATTTCGATTTCATGAAAGAAAAGTTCAGCTGGGTGCGGGCCACCCTGGCTGTTACCATCGATTCTGCTACTCAAACCTGGTGAGGCGAGTGAACTAGTCGGTTCGAGAAAAGAGATACCCCTACCTTCCATTGGGGAAATATTCCCCATAACATTGGGGCAATATGCAACAGCACCACGCCCCGATAACCAGAATATCGCATAGAATCAGCCTCTTAGGAACTGCCATGCCATGGCACTGGAATTGCCTATTAATTGTATCGTGAACGACATCCTTCTCTGCACCCAGAACCCGATGCTGATCAAGGGGCTCTACGGTATCCTCCGCGACGAGGGATACAATGTCGATCTTTCGGATTATCCTGCCAATGCTGTACAGCAGATCATAAAGAACTCCTACGAAGCCGTCATCATTGACTCTCAGGCCTTCGGCATGCCTGCAGAGGATGCCATAAAGGTAATAAAGACCATTGCGCCGGACATCAGGGTGATCCTTGTCGGGTACCCGGAAGAGGAGACCGATGCGCTCAGCATCAAGGTGCCGATAGACCTTGAGAAGCTGAGGGCGCTGGTCCATAGCATGCACAAGAGCAGTATTACTTCATAACGCATAAGGAGGAATCATCCGTATGGCAATGACACCCAGAGAGACGGTCTTAAAGGCTTTTGCAATGCAGCCGACCGAGAGAGTGCCGGTGACCCTGTTCGGCGGCGGCATGTGGTCCATCAAGGACTATGGCACGACCTTTGAAGAAATTTCGACCAATGTGGACAAGAACGCTGACATGTGTGTTGCTGAGGCAGAGAAGATCAGGTCCGACATTGTGTATGTCGGTTCAGGGTTCAACAATTTTCATGCGATCGCCCTGGGAAGGAAGCTTGGCGTCGGCGTAAAGTTCCGCGAGATCGGCGCCCCTGACATGACCGCCCATGTCGTGAGCTCGGAGGAAGACCTTGCAAAGCTCGATATGGAGGACATCTTCCGGGACCCTGTTGTCCTTGCCGTGATGGATGCAACGCGTAAGGTCAAACAGAGGATCGGTGACAAGTACCTCGTGACCATGACCTGCTGGGGGCCCTTCACGCTTGCCGCACGCTTTGTGGGCGAAGAGACCTTTATGAAGGCCACGTTCAAAAAGCCTGCCTTTGTCGAAAAGATGGTGGACTTCTGCGCAGACCTGCTGATCAAACTCTATGAGCCCCTGATTAATGACGGCGTGGAAGCGCTCAGCATTGCCGACCCTACGGCCTCCGGCGACCTGATCAATGCCAAGCAGATGGCACGGTTCGCGGTGCCGCCGCTCAAGAAGATGTCCGACTGGGCAAAGTCAAAGGGCGCCCATACGATCCTGCATATCTGCGGCAACACGGCAGACAGGCTCGATCTCTTTCCGGAGACCGGATGCTCGACCATATTCTTCGACCAGAAGGTGGATATTGCCAAGGCACGTGAGGCGCTCCTCGGCAAGATGTCCTTTGGCGGCAATGTTGCGCCGGTGCATGTGCTTTTGAACAAGACCGCTGAAGAGGTGGAGGCTGCATGCAGAGAGGTCATCGATATTGCCGGCAAGGACAATAAGGGCTTTATCCTGGTGCCGGGCTGTGACATACCGCCTACTATCTCTTTTGAGAACCTGAAAAAGTTCCATGACGTGGCGCTGAACTGGAAGTATTAGAACACAGGGGCCAGGGAATAGGGGCTGGTCGTTACCAATCCCTAACACCTGATCCCCAACAGCTTTTTGCAGAGATACCCCTGAGGGAGGTGATGACATATACAGGGGATCGGGAAGACGTAACGGGAGGTAAAGAATGGGATTGCTCGATTTTGTAAAAAACATGCTTGGCCTTGCGCCAGGAGAACAAACTACGGAGGTTGTGAAGATGGCAGAGAAAATGACTACTGAGCAGGTTAATGAGTACATGAAGCAGCAGTGCGGTTTTGTGCCGAGGATGTTCCAGGTGATCAACACCGTAACACCTGACCCCGGCAGAACCTTTGCAGACTTTTATGCAAGCATCTTTGGCGATGGCGCCCTTTCACGGAAGGTTAAGGAACTCATGTTCATGTCAGGCGGCGTTGCCTATTGCTCACCGAGATGCATTATCCATGTCATCCCTGCTGCCAATGCAGGCGCGACCTGGAATGAGGTCTTTGAGGCAGCGGCGGTAGGCATGATCCTGGGAGGTTTTGTGCCGGGCGGCCCTGGCATTCCCTATGCCTTTGAATATGCCCTGAAGTGCCTTGATATCTTCGACAAATACAAGAAGGGCGAGAAGTGGGAGTATCTGCCTGCTCCGAAGTTCGACCACGGAGTATTTTAAGAAAACAGGCTGAGGCTGAGGTTAAGGTTGAGGAACAGAAAAACAGGTGTTGATCGCGAGTTTTTCACTCGACCTTAGCCTTAACCTTGACCTCGACCTGAAGTAAAAAAAAGGGACAGCGTCCTGAGAACAGGAACGACCGCCCCAGCTGAGAAAGTGATTACAGTTTAGCACAAATCAGGGTAAAGGAGAGAGAATGTTCAGATTTGAAAAAGAACAGAAGGTATTCAACTTCAGCGGCATCCCGGTGGGCGGCCAGCCGGGCGAGAACCCGCCGCTTATGATAGCATCGCTGTTCCATAACAAGGACAGCGTCACCAAGACCGACCGGAAGGGCAATTTCGACCGCGAAAGAACAAAAGAGATGTTGAAGCAGATGGAGCAGATCTCAGAGGCGACCGGCGTTCCTGCCATGGTAGCCATGGTGGCCAACACCCCGGATGAGGCAAAGACCTATATTGATTTTTATCTTGAGAATACGTCCATGCCGTTCGGCATAGACATGTGGGTCGCAGAGCAGAGGGCCAAGGCGACCGAATACGTGGCGCAGATCGGCGTGCAGGACAAGTTCCTGTACAACAGCATCACCCCCTGGGACAAGGACATCAAGGGACAGGTGCAGCGGCTTAAAGACCTCGGCATAAAGCATGTGGTCGTACAGGCCTTTGACGATCAGGACCAGTCTCCTGCAGGCAGGGTGAAGTCCTTTGAATCGATCATGGCGCAGGGCGCTGATTCCTTTGATACGATCATCGTGGACACCTCGGTCATGAACATGCCTTCCACATCCTTCTCCTGCGTGGCCAACAGGCTTATAAAAGAGAAGCACGGATTTCCCTGCGGCGGCGCATATTCGAACGGCACGCATATGTGGGGCGAGATAAAGCAGAAGTGGGGACTGGACGGGTTCAAGGCCATGGACGCGGTCGTCCAGGGCATGGGCTCCGCACTCTGGTCTGACTTCAATTTTTGCGGTCCTGCTGTCACGGCACCCCGCGTGTTCCCGGCAGTTGCCAGTGCGCATATCCTGCTTTCGACCCTGGTCTATGAAGAGACCGGCATTATATTCGATAACCCGAACCTGCCCATCCGCAAGCACTTTGCCGATTTCATCGCAAAGATGCAGGAGGGCGGGTCCAGGAAAAAAGGGAAGTGAACGGCAGCTATCAGCTGTCAGCCATCAGCAGTCAGTTAAAGACTGAATGCCTGGATCCGAAGATTGAGCTGTTTTAGGCTGATAACTGAGGGCTGAAGGCTGAATACTATAAATTGAAAGGAGAATCACAGTTCATGAATTCACGCGAAAGAGTATTAAAGGTGTTCAGAAAGGAGGCGGTTGACAGGGTCCCCTGTTTCAGCGGCATGGGCAACATCACCGAGACCGGTATCAACGGGCTTGGGTACCGGTTTGCCGGCATCCACCTCGATGCAAAGCAGATGGCCGAGACCGCTGCAACCACGTACAAGCTGTTCGGGTATGAATGCGGCGTAGTACCGGTCGACCTCTGTGTTGAGGCAGAGGCAATGGGCTGCGTCATCAATGTGTACCCGCAGGCAGAGGGCATCCTGTACCCCACGATCAAGGAAAAGCTCATCCATAACGAGGCGGAGATGGATACCATCAAGCTGCCTGACGGCTTTTCCGAGAAGGGAAGGATCCCGCTGATGCGCGAGGCGATCAGGCTTCTGAAGGCCGATATAGGCAACGATGTTGTCGTCGGCTCGTATGTGCTCGGCCCCTTTACCCTGGCCGGCCAGATCATGGAGCTGAACGACCTGCTGAAGCTTTCGTTCAAGAAGGCGGACAAGGTCGCCAAGCTGCTCGATCTCTGCGCAGATGCCATTATCCTTACGGCAAAGGAATACGAGAAGGCAGGTGTGGATTTCATAACCGTGCGGGAGATGGGCGCAACGAGCGATGTGCTCAGCCCTCGGGTGTTCAAGAGCCTCATCCTGCCGCCGCTCCAGAAGGTGATGAAGGGGATATCTGTCTATTCCGTGCTCCATATCTGCGGAAAGACGAACGATATCGTGACGTCGATGATGGAGGCAGGACCTACGGCGATCAGCGTCGAGCAGAAGAACGATGTTGCAGAGTCAAGGAAGAAACTCGGGCCTGATGCCCTTATCTTCGGCAACATGGATGCGTACAATGTGCTGGTCTCGGGAAGCGAGGACGTAGTGCGCCAGGCTGTCAGGAAATGCATCGACGACGGTGTCAGTGCAGTATGGCCGGGCTGCGATATCTGGCCGACTGTGCCGCCCCAGAATATGAAGGCAATGATGGAAGAAACGATCTCATATGGAGGTAAAAAATAATGGCAGATGAAGCGAGAAAGAAAGAGATCCTTGAGAAGTTGAGGAACGGCGTTATCCAGTATGACGAGGACGCATGTAGGGAAGGCGCGAACGAGGCCCTTGAAGCAGGCCTTGATGCGAACGAGGCGATCTTCGACGGCCTCGTCTCCGGCATGGAAGAGGTCGGCAGGCTTTTCGAGGCACAGGAATATTTTGTTCCCGAGATCCTGATGTGTGCTGACGCCCTGTACGCAGGACTCGACATACTGAAGCCGCACTGCAAGCAGATGGACCTCGGCCTGAAGGGCTCGGTCGTTATCGGCACGGTCGAAGGCGATGTCCATGATATCGGCAAGAACCTCGTCAAGATGATGTTCGATGTCGCGGGCTTTAATGTCTATGACCTCGGCCGCGACGTGCCCCTGGACAAGTTCGTGGATGAGCAGCTCAAGACAGACTCTGACCTGGTCTGCCTGTCTGCCATGATGACCACATCCATGGTCGGCATGCCGACCGTCATCGAAAAGATCAAGGCCAAGAACCCCAACTGCATGATCATGATCGGCGGAGCCCCCACATCCAAGGACCTCGCAGACAAGTGGGGTGCTGACGGGTATGCTGAAGACGCCAGCAACGCACTGAAAGAGGCGATCAAGATGGTTGCGTTCCTGAAGAAGCTGAGGGATGAAAAAGCTGCAAAGCAGTAACCGGTGAATGCAGACCCGCTCAAGCAGTACCTGAAGAGCGAAGGAGCAACGCTGGTCGGTGTCGGCGATGTGACCGAGGCCCTGTCAAAAGAGATCGTCCATCTGAACCGCGGCATCGCGATTGCCGTGAACAGGAACCTGAACAGGGAAACGATCCGTCTTCTGGCACGACTGCAGGGGCTGACCGTGGCATGGCTGAGTGCACGGGGGTATCGGAACCTTTCGATCCCCCCTGACTCGGACCGGCAGAAGGACAAGCTGATAACCAGGCTGTACAAGCTCTTCTGCCATAAGACGGCAGCGACCTGCTCCGGTCTCGGATGGGTCGGCAAGAACGGGCTTCTGATCAACCGGCAGTATGGATCGCGGCTCTGCTGGGCAACGGTGCTGACCAATGCCCCTCTTGATGCGGACGAGCCGGTGAGGGAGTCGGAGTGTGGAGACTGTGTCCTATGTGTTACGCACTGCCCTTCAGGAGCGGTCAAAGGCGGCCACTGGTCCATACGCAATCCCCGGCTGAAGCTCGTTGCATACGAAAAGTGTGCGGCGCTCAAGAGCAGCCGCCAGGCCCTTGACGGCAAGCCGAACTGCGGATTCTGCGTTACGGTCTGCCCGTATTCGCGGACCAGGAAGAAGACAGAGAGAGTCGGGAGCAGTAGGCAGTAAGCATTAGGCAGTAAAAAGCAGGTATCTCCCTCACCCCTCTTGCATAAGGCACCTACTGTTGGTTGCTAAAAAGGGGATTATTCCTCTCTTTGACAAAGGGAGGATAGGAGGGATTTTGCAAATAGTAACGTATTCTTGTGGTTACCGAAATCAAGGAGGATATATAGATGAGTCGTAAATTCAAGGTAATTTTCCAGCCTGCAGGCAGGCGGGGAGAAATAGAAGAGGGGACCACGATCCTCAAGGCTGCACAGCTTCTGGGCGTTGACCTCGAAGCCCTCTGCGGTGATAAAAAAGTATGCGGAAAATGCAAGGTGCGGATTGAGGAGGGATATTTCGAAAAGGACAATCTCGAGTCCGGCATGTCCCATATCATCCCGCCCGAGGCTGGTGCTGACGAACTGAAGCATATCAAGCCTGAGGACGGGCCGGGCGTGCGGCTGGCCTGTTCATGCCACATCCATGGCGACCTGAAGGTCTTTGTTCCTGAGCGTTCGCGGGCAGGAAAGCAGGTGGTCAGAAAAGCTGCCAGTGAACTGACCATTGCGCTCGATCCTGCAGTCAAAAAATATCCGCTTACGCTGACACCGCCGACCCTGCATGACATGACGACCGGCGATTATGAGCGGGTGATCAGGGCGCTTGAAGAGACCTATGGCCTGAAGGACCTGAAGTTCGATTTCGAGGTTCTGCTCGGGCTGCAGGACGCGCTGCGCCAGGGAGAATGGACCATAACGGCCACGGTCTGGCAGGACAAGGAGATCGTGAAGGTCGAGGCCGGTCATGTGGATGTCTGCTACGGTCTGGCAGTTGATGTCGGGACGACCACCTGTGTCGGTTATCTCTGCGACCTGTCGACCGGCAAGGTGATCAATACCGAATCGATGATGAACCCCCAGGTCCCGTACGGCGAAGATGTCATGTCCCGGATCACGTATGCCATGTCAAACCCTGAAGGCCTGAAGACCATGCAGGATGCGATCATCACCGGCCTGAATGAGATCATAAATAAGGTCGTGAGCGAGGTCAGAAAGGACGGGCCGAACCCCGGCTTTGCGATCGATGACCTGACGATAGTTTTCAATACGGCAATGCACCATATCTTCCTCGGTCTGAACCCGGTCTATATCGGCCGCTCGCCGTTCATTCCTGCGGTACAGAAGTCGCTCGATATCAAGGCCCGCGATCTGGGGCTTAAGATCAACCCCGGTTCGTTTATCCATGTGCTGCCGATCGAGGCAGGATTTGTCGGCGCCGATAATGTCGGCGTGCTGATCGCCCGGGAACAGTATTTCCAGGACGACATGGTACTGATCATTGATATCGGCACTAATGGAGAGCTCCTGCTCGGCAACAAGGACAGGGTATGCTCGACCTCCTGTGCCACCGGTCCAGCGTTCGAAGGAGCGCAGATCAAGTTCGGCATGCGTGCCGCACCGGGTGCGATCGAGAAGGTGCAGATCGACCCTGCCACCAAGGAGCCCCAGTACAAGGTGATCGGCAAGGCTGACTGGCATACGCATATCGAGGGCAAGATCGATGCAAAGGGCATCTGCGGATCAGCGATCATTGACGTGATCGCAGAGATGTTCAAGGCAGGTATCATCGACAAGACCGGCAAGTTCGTGACTGACGCAAATACGAATCGGATACGCAAGGACGAGGAAGGCAAGCCTGAATACGTCCTTGCATGGGCAGACCAGACCTCGATCAATCAGGACATTACCGTGACGCAGGGAGATGTCAGGGCGCTCCAGCTGGCAAAGGGCGCTCTCTATGCCGGTGTGAAGCTGATGATGCAGAAGATGGGCGTCACCAAGCTTGACCGTGTTGAGCTTGCCGGTGCATTCGGCAGCCACATAGACCGCGAGGCCTCGCTTGCCCTGGGTCTTTTCCCTGATGTGCCGATAGAGAAGGTCGTTGTGGTCGGCAACGCGGCGGGTGACGGTTCACGCATGACCCTGCTGAACAGGGGCAAACGCATCGAGGCTGATGAGCGCGCCCGCTGGGTCGAGTTTGTCGAGATCGCTACAGAGCCTGCCTTCGAAAAGGAATTTATGATGGCCATGCATATTCCGCATATGAAGGACAAGTTCCCGAATCTGAAGGCTTTGCTTGAAGAGCAGAAGGCGCCGATAGCGGCATCCATTAAAGGCTGAGCTCAGGAAGAGAGGCAGTATCTTCTGCCTCTCTTGTGCGGGCCATGCGGATGCAAGGGACCATTTCCCCTCCAGGAAATCCCCTCCCCCTTGCATCACGTGGCCCGCAGAAGAGCATGGGAGGTGCATTGACTACGCTTCAGGTCAACTCAGGGGTATGCGGGTTTACGGTCGTTGTGAGAGTCCGGCGCGACAAGGACAGAAACTTTCATATCAGTCTCGAGACGGAATGCGGGATGGTAAAGAAGATGGAAGAGGATATCGCGTTCCTCGAGTTCAGGGCCCCGTTCTCGGTAATACTGCATAACCCGGTGTACCGTTCTGCCTCAAAGAACCTGAAACATGCGGCATGTCCTGTGCCGTCGGCCATCCTGAAGGCGATCGAAGTGGAAGCCGGGGCATGTCTGCCGCGGCCGGTAGGCATGACGTTCATCGAGGAGAAGGATTAGGGACGGAGAAGACATTACCGGATTATGATATGATGAAAATATAGTGCAGGATATTCTGTTCGGGCTGCAGGCGCATCTTGAATAATGGGAATAACAATATTGGGAGGGCAGGCTTATGTCTATGATATTTACCGAGATGGAGGCGTATCTTAAGACCCTGGCCGTCGAGTTTGCCGCCCTGCTTGAAGAGGCGGTGCGGCAGTCCAGGATCGACATGGATTCCCTCTTTGATGAAAACTATAGTAAGACTGCAGAAGAGGGCAAGTTCAAAGCCCGTTCAAACAGGTTCTTCGATGCGGACGTGCTGCCTGTCCTGAAACGGTGGGCACAGAAGGACAGACGTCTGCTGTATGTGGTTGCGATGGACAGGAACGGGTACATGCCGACCCATATCATGCCTGCAAGGGCCTTGGTCAAAATGACCGATCCGGTATCTCTCAGCGGCTCAAAGACCACCCGGTTGCTGGCGCAGCCGTTCCGGAGGCCGGCGGCTGCCGGCGGTGAACTTGCAATGGATATGGCGATGCCGATTGCGGTCAAGGGCCGTCACTGGGGATGTCTCAGGATAGGCTATATGCCTGATGGGGCATAAGGTGTAATGCTGCGAAAAGCAGGGTTATGTCATTGATCTTTTTTTTTGCTGCCATTGCCGCCTATCTCTATTTTCTGGTCCGCTTTGCCTGGCAGGGCATTCAGGCGCTCCGGGCTTCAGCCTCTGCAAGCCACTATCCGGTCTTTCTCCGCAGAGTGCCTGCTTCGGTCTATATCGCCACTGTCCTCGACATTCTTTTTTTCCGGAGGATCTTCAGTTCCAGCAGGGCCCTCTGGGCAGGGTCCTGGGTATTTCATATGTCCCTTTTTTGGGTGGCGCTTCGCCATATGAGATTTTTCTTCCCCCGGCTGCCTGACTGCATGATCTTTCTGCAGCCGGTCGGCCTCGTCGCAGGATATCTGCTTCCCCTTTCCCTGGTATATCTCATAGCCTTGAGAACAGTGCAGAAAAAGGACAGGTATACTTCTTCCTATAACTATATTATTTCAGGCATCCTGTTATTAACCGGCTCTGTCGGACTGGCGATGAGAATGTTTTACCGGCCGGATGTGCTCGGCGTGAAGCAGTTCTCTCTCGGCATCTTTGGCCTGAGTCCCCAGCCCCTGCCGGACAGCATGCTGTTTCTTTTTCACTTGGGGTTGTTTCTCCTTCTCCTTCCTTTTCTTCCGACACATATTATCGCGGCGCCTTTTGTGAATCTGGAAGCGAACAGGAGAAGGGAGGAGCTGAAATATGTCATCCATGAAAGATAAGAAAGGGTCGTTCACCAACAACCTGACACCCATGCAGGTGCTGGAACTGGATGCCTGCACCCAGTGCGGAGAGTGCCTCCAGCACTGTCCTGTCCAGGAAGTTACCCACAGGCCTTCCATATCAACGCCGGAGAAGATCAGGGTATTCAAGGAATTCATCAAGGCAACCGGGGGGCTGAAGGCACGCTTCTTCAATCCAAAGGAGATCGACAGAGCGGTACTCGAAGATTTCACGAAGGCGGTCTTTGAATGCACGACCTGCGGTGCCTGCGGCCAGAAATGTGCTGTCGGCATCTTTACGCAGCGGCTCTGGCCCTATCTCAGAAAAGAGATGTTCGACCGGGGTCTTGTGGATTATGAGATATTGACGAACATGCCTGCTGCGATAAAAAAGAGCGGCAATCCGTATAACTTCCCGGTCGAAGAACGTTTCAAGCCGTGGTTCCCGGAACAGGTGAAGGTGGCAGAGAGATCGGAGATCGCCTATTATGCCGGCTGCTCCGGCGTGTACGGCGCAAAGCCGATGGTGAGAGGGGATGTGCTGGTGCTTGATGCGATCGGAGACCCGTTCACCATGCTTACTGAGGAAGAGGAGGTATGCTGCGGATTCCCGCTCTTCATTTCAGGTCAGCACGATATGCTTGAGGACCTCACAAAGCGTCTCGTTAATGCGTACAAGGCGAAAGGCGTGAAGATGCTTGTCTGCTCCTGTCCCTGCTGTGTGAATATCATGACCAGGGACTGGCCGGCCTTTTATGGACAGGAACTGCCGTTCAAGATCCGGCATATGACCCAGTTTGTTGCAGATGCTTTACAGCAGCGGAAGATCACGGTAAAGAAAGAATTGAAGGAGCGTATCATCTATCACGACCCCTGCTATCTGAGCCGGGGCGTTGGTGTCATTGAAGAGCCGAGGCAGGTGCTCAGGTCCATACCGGGGCTGGAACTGCTGGAGTTCGACCGGCATGGCAGCGAGTCCCGCTGCTGCGGCGCAGGCGGCGCTGTCAGGAAGGTGTTTCATGAAAATGCCATTGCCATCGGCAGGCTTGCGATCGATGAGGCTGTTGCCAAAAAGGCGGACAAACTGATCCTCAGCTGCCCGGCCTGCTACGGCAAGGTGAACGAGGCAATGCAGGACCACGACAAAAAGATCCCGATCGTTGACATCATGGAGCTTTTCGCACAGCATGTGGAGAGGGTTGGCAAATGAGTCATTTTACGATAACCTGCAGAGGATGCGGCAAGGAACTGACCGATGTCTATTGTGCGTTCTGCGAGCACTGCCCGGATTCCCTGCTGGTCACGAAATATAAAGACGCGTTTCGTGACGACTGCGGCAGCGGCATCTGGAAGTTCAACTGGCTGCCTGTGCATACACCGACCTTTGAGCAGCCGGGCACGCTGGTGTACAAGTCCGAGTGGCTTGCGCGGCACCTCGGTCTTGAAGATCTCTATATCGCCTTTAACGGCTTCTGGCCGGAAAGGGGAGCACTGCTCCAGACCTGCACCTTCAAAGAGTTTGAAGCAGCGATCGTGCTGCAGAATGCGGCTGAGAACAGGGTCGAGGGGCTGATCGTTGCATCGGCAGGGAACACTGCCCGCGCCTTTGCCCATCTTTCTGTTGTCTCAGGTTTTCCTGTGGTGATCGTTGTGCCCCGGATGTGCCTGACAGAGATGTGGTATCTCGAAAGCTCCTCCATGGTGCCTACGCTTGCTGTGGGTGACGGCGATTATTCCGATGCCATTGACGTGGCGAGGAGGATAGCGGCGATCTCGGGCTTCCCGTTCGAGGGCGGGGTGAAGAATATTGCAAAGCGGGACGGGCTCGGCTCGACGATCCTTGAGGCGGTCTCAAAGATCAGGAAACTGCCAGACCATTATTTTCAGGCTGTCGGCAGCGGCACAGGAGGCGTCGGCGTGTGGGAGATGTCAGAAAGATTCCTGCGTGACGGCCGGTTCGGCAGCCGCCTTCCGAAGCTCCATCTTGCGCAGAACCTGCCGTTCGCGCCGATGGTAAAGGCATGGGAAAAAAGCAGCAGGGAGCTTTTTTCTGAAGACCTGCGGCCTGAACTGATCGGCCAGATAACGACGCGCGTGCTTTCGACCCGTTATCCTGCATACGCTGTTAAGGGGGGCGTCTTCGATGCGATGCATGCCTGCGGCGGTGCAATGTACGGCGTTACGAACCGGGAAGTCTTTGAATCCATGGAACTGTTCAGCAACCTTGAGGGCATTGATATTGTTGCTGCTGCGGGTGTTGCTGTCGGTGCACTGAGACAGGCTGTGCAGAAGAAGGCGGTGAGCAGTGCGGATACGGTCCTGTTGAATATCACCGGCGGCGGCGAAGTTACGCTCGGCAGGGAGAAAAAGACGTATAATGTAGAACCCGAGTTTGTTTCAAAGAAGATCACGGATATGGAGATAGAGGCATTGCTATGCAGAATCCTGAAGAAGAACTGATATCCATACTCAAGGCAGCAGGCATCGACTTTACAGCATCCCTGCCGTGCGAGAAGATAAAGAGCCTGCTCGAAATGGTGGCCTCGGAATTCTTCCATATTCCTCTCACGCGGGAAGAGGAGGGCGTCGGCATTGCCGCCGGGGCAGCGCTTGCAGGCAGGCGGCCTGCCCTGTTCATCCAGAGCTCAGGGATCGGCAATATGATCAATGCGCTTCTGTCCCTGACCGGGTTTTATGAACTGCCGCTTGCATTGTTCGTGAGTCAGCGCGGGATCTATCAGGAGAAGATCGCTGCCCAATTCCCGATGGGCAAAGGGCTGCCGAAGATCCTGAAAGGGGCAGGCATCTCGCATACTATCGTCAGTTCCCGGGAAGATTTTCCTGTCATCGCGCGCAGCCTGAAACGGGTCTATCAGAAGAACAAGATACATGCCTTTCTCCTGAGCCCGGCCATATGGGAAGGTTCGTCAGCAAAAAGCACTGCAGTTCTGGACCAGCGGCCCATAGCCTGCATGCTTCCTGAAAAACGGCAGGAGATCGTGCCCCCGCAGTTTACGCGCTATGAACTGCTTGAGATTGCCGCACCTTTTTTCGAGAACAGGGTAGTTGTCAGCAACCTTGGCTGGCCATCAAAGGAACTCTATGCGCTGAAGCATCAGCCGTCCAATTTCTATATGCTGGGAAGCATGGGCATGGCATCGCCGATCGGGCTCGGCATCAGTCTCTGTTCAAAGAAAGAGGTCGTGGTGATCGATGGTGATGGCAGCCTGCTTATGAATCCCGGTGTGCTGGCGACCGCTGCCCATTGTTCACCAGAAAATCTGACGATCCTTGCGATCGATAACAGCTCATACGGTTCAACAGGCAGTCAGAAGACCCTGACCGGCTCATGCGTTGACCTCGATCTGGTAGCACGCGGCTTCGGCATCGGTCATAGCGTGAAGGCATCGACGCGTGAGCAGTTGATCGCTGCCATGTCATCGGATAAAAAAGGGTTAAAGTTCATTCATGCCCTCGCGCTACCGGGCAATAAGGATGTGCCGAACATCCCTGTAGACCATCTGACGATCAGAGATCAGGTGCAGCAATTCCTGAATAGACAATGATGCAGTTTGTGTAAGGAGTTCTTGCGCTGCTCGTCCGTCCGGGCTGAGCGGAAGACTGCCGGCTTATGATTCTTCCTCGATCTCCGGCGGAAGCTGTAAATTCCCCGAGAGCTGGTTCCTCAGCTTCTGCTGTTCAAGCTGTTTCGCGATCTTCATCGCATTATATGCCTTTAGCTGGATGAACATATTCTCCTGGGAGATCGCGCCGAGCTGCAGAAGTGCTTCGCCGAAAAAGAGATAGTTGTCCTCCTGTTCAAGGACCAGTTCGCTCACCTGTGCTTCGCTCAGAAAACCCATTTCAACAGCCAGATCCCCGAATTTCTTGAGCGTCTCTTCCTGTATGATCAGTATCCTCTGGATCTGAGCGTCCGTCAGCATGCCCCTGTTTTTGGCGATCACTCCTATCTTCTGATTGTGCCTGAGCTGCAGGGAGCGTGCCTGGATTATCTGGTCATCGGTTATAAAACCCTGGCTGCAGAGATATTGACCGAAAAGAAAAAAGCGGGACCGCGGCCGTTTGGCATTGTACTCCTGCATCTTGTTGTAATAATCACAGATAATGCATGTATCAAATTTCTCTGTGATCGTTAATTGCACCTCACCATCGCATTGCGTGCCGGGGATGAGCCAGCACTCTGTCTGCGTGAGGGCTGCTGCAGGACAGACACCCAATTCCTGGGCCAGGGGTCCGTCAGGCTGCCTGCCGCACTTCTTATATTCCCAGCATCTTAAATGTTCCAAGGTCATCCTCGAAAAAGATATGTATATAATACCATGACGAGAATAGATGAAGGCAGGGACCGATTTTCAACAGGAAGAAAGATCTGCTGTCAGGGTCAATGAATCACCGGCCTGAACCGGCCACAATATCTTGCAGGTGTTTTTTTGCTGCGTCTGAAAGGCCGAGACCATCGATCTCCCTGTTCAGTCCGGCGGAACTGCCGTATCCGCCGAGGTATCCGTTGACCCGACTGACTGCCGTAGAATCGACAAAGCTCTTTATGTCCGGATAGATGGCATCATATTCTGCAGCAAGCAGAGGGTCCTGCTGAAGCCTGAACTTCTGGTGATAGTCCTCGGCCAGGTAGAATGTTGCTGCAGGTTCGATATCGGTGCGGACCTTTTTGCCGGTCTGCGCAGCGATGCGGTCGCGTGTTCTTTCTGCAGACTGTCTCTGCATCTTGTTGTGATAAAAGATGACATTCCTGTACTGCTTTGCCCATGACCATCCTGCCGGATCGTGGCTGCTCCAGAAGATCTCCAGCAGCTGTTCATACGTGATCTTGGTCGGGTCAAAATCGATCTCTATCGTCTCGGTATGATCGCCGAGACTCTTGTAGGTCGGGTTTGGCTTTGTCCCGCCGCTGTAACCGACGCGGGTCCTGATCACTCCTGAGATACTCCCGAACCGGGAGTCAGGCCCCCAGAATCAGCCAAGCCCGAAGGTCGCTGTCTCCGTCTTTGCGGGCAATGTCCTGTCAATAAGCGGGATCATAGATTTCTCAACCGCGGTTGTCATGGTCTTTCTCTCCTTTTTCGTGTACGCAGCGTTCGGTGTCGGACAGGACTCTGCAGGAACAGATCTCTTCGCTGCAGTCCAGCTGCTGACAACGGCATCGGCATACAGCCATGCACCTGCAAGCCCGAGAATACTAACAGCTGCCAGGATCAGGGTAAACAGTGTCCATCTGCCTGCCGGTTGTCTGATGTTTATGTTCATGTAAACAGTTTAGGTGATCGATATGAAGAAAATATGAACCGGCTGTGGTATTTGTTGTCTCTGAGGTGGGCCAATTAGGGGGTAAAGCTATTGGGGAGTATAATGAAATCAGGGCTTCCTAGCTCTCAGGGAACAAGAGAGATATCTCATTCAGGGAGGTGCAATTATGATGCATTGGGGAGATTATAGTTGGGGTTGGGGAATGGGTTTTGGCGGGCCGTTTATGGTGATTTTCTGGCTGCTGGTCATTGTCTGCATTGCATATCTCATCAAGAGGATGGCAGGGGGAGATAAAAAGGATGAAACTGCGCTTGATATCCTGAAGAAGAGATATGCAAAAGGTGAAATATCCAGAGAAGAATACGAGCGGATTAAAGATGAGCTTTTGAGCAACAAGGATAAGTTATAACGCTGACAGTATGAGAGTCATGCGGTTGAACATTAAGAAATGAAGACGTTAAAAGAAGAGGACATCTTTACCTGTCCCATGCATCCTGAGGTAAGACAGGCTGGTCCCAGCTTCTGTCCTAAATGCGGCATGGCGCTTGAGCCGGTTGCGCCGACTGCGGGTGTGACCACGGCTGGGTGGACCTGTCCGATGCATCCGGAAGTCGTACGCGATAGCCCCGGCTCATGCCCAAAGTGCGGCATGGCCCTCGAACCAAGATCAGTCAGTGATGAAGAGAAGAAAAATCCGGAACTCATAGACATGACGCGAAGGTTTAAGGTCAGCGTTGTGCTCACAATTCCGCTTGTCATACTCGTCATGGGCCGTATGATTCCGGGCCTCTCCTCGATCATAGACATGGTGCCCCATGGAATACGTAAATGGTTGGAACTGGGCCTTGCAACGCCTGTTGTGCTCTGGGGAGCATGGCCTTTCTTTGTCAGGGGCTGGCAGTCGGTCATAACCTGGAACCCCAACATGTTTACGCTTATCGGAATCGGCGTCGGCGTTGCCTATCTGTATAGCGTTGTGGCTGCTCTGTTCCCCGGTATTTTCCCATCTTCATTTCGCAGTGAGGGGGGAGAAGTCAGCCTCTATTTCGAAGCCGCAGCAGTCATCACCGCTCTCGTGCTGCTCGGCCAGGTGATGGAATTGAGGGCAAGAACAAGGACCGGTGCAGCTATCAAAGCCCTGCTTGGGCTTGCCCCAAAGACTGCGCGTAGGATAATGAACGGTCAGGAAGAGGATGTCCCTCTTGAACAGATAAAGCCGGGTGATCTCCTCCGTGTTCGGCCTGGTGAAAAGGTCCCTGTTGACGGCGCTGTCACTGAAGGATCAAGCAGCGTGGATGAATCCATGATCTCAGGTGAGCCGATCCCGGTGATGAAGCAGTCAGGGGACCGGGTGATCGGCGCTACGGTAAACGGTACCGGCACGCTGGTAATGAAAGCAGAGAAGGTCGGGGCCGAGACGCTCCTGGCGCAGATTGTCAATATGGTTGCCGAGGCCCAGAGGAGCCGCGCACCGATCCAGAAATTGGCAGACATCGTTGCCGGCTATTTTGTCCAGTTCGTGGTGTGTATCGCGTTCCTCACCTTTGCGGTCTGGGCATGGAGCGGGCCTGAGCCGCGCATGGCGTATGCACTCGTCAATGCGGTAGCTGTCCTGATCATTGCTTGCCCCTGCGCCCTCGGCCTGGCAACGCCGATGTCGATCATGGTTGCGATGGGCAAGGGAGCAACAGGTGGGGTCCTTTTTAAGAATGCAGAGGCTATCGAGGTAATGAAGGCCGTTGACACCCTGGTGACGGACAAGACCGGCACCCTTACCGAAGGAAAGCCGAAACTGGTGAATGTGGTCCCTGCATCCGGATTCGAGGAGAAGACCCTGCTTCACTTTGCTGCGAGCATCGAGATGGGGAGTGAGCACCCTCTGGCTGCAGCAATCGTGGCAGGCGCAAAGGAAAGGGGCGTTACACCTTTAAAGGTTGAGTCTTTTGAGTCCCTTACCGGACGCGGGGTAACCGGCATTCTTGACGGAAAGAAGACAGCCCTTGGCAACCGCAAGCTTCTCGAAGAACTCGGGATTGCACCGGGAGAACTTCCGGACAAAGCAGAGGAGATGCGCAAAGAGGGTCAGACCGCCATGTTCGTGGCTGTGGAAGGAAAGGCTGCCGGCCTCCTCGGAGTTGCGGACCCGATAAAGGCAACGACTGCCGAGGCGATAGCGAAACTTCATGAAGAAGGAATCCGTGTTGTGATGATCACCGGCGACAGTAAGACTACCGCAGAGGCGGTGGGTAAAAAACTCGGCATAGATGAAGTGATCGCCGAAGTGCTGCCCGACCAGAAGGCCGATATTGTTAAGAAGCTGCAGTCACAGGGGAAGATCGTTGCCATGGCCGGTGACGGCATCAACGATGCGCCTGCCCTGGCACAGGCGCATGTCGGCATTGCTATGGGTACCGGGACGGACGTGGCCATGCAGAGTGCGGGCGTTACCCTGGTGAAGGGTGACCTGCGGGGTATCGTGCGGGCGAGAAGATTGAGCAGGGCAACGATGCGGAATATCAAGCAGAACCTCTTTTTTGCCTTTGTGTACAATGCCCTTGGTGTGCCAATAGCCGCTGGTGTTCTCTATCCCTTTTTTGGCATCCTCCTCAGCCCGATATTTGCTGCTGCAGCCATGAGCTTCAGTTCTGTTTCGGTTATCAGCAACGCGCTCCGACTGAGAAGAGTGAAACTTTGAGGCGACTAGGAGACTGAAGATGCAGAAGAACCGTCGCTCGACGGGAACTTTATCGAGATTTAATCGGGCGAAGGTTTCACGGTATCTTCACTTTTTGTTCAAAGATTCTTCAAACTTTTGTAGTAAATTTATCTAAGGAACGGAAATCGAAAGGATAATTCAGTGAGACGGGATAGAGTAATAACAACAATAGGTTCAGCAGCAATCATGCTCTGTCTATATGCTTCATTATCATATGCCCACGACCTTGTCTGGCCGGGCGAAAAATTGAAAGCCCTTTACTCTCAGGCAGTCTCCTTTGAGCAGAAGAATCTCTATGTGACTGATCAGCAGAGAGTTGCGATAGAAAAGTCTCTTGGAAGCGGGCTACGTGAAGAGGATTTGAAACCTTCCATCTATTTTGCCCTCGTCAAGACCAATGCGGACAATCCTCCACACAAGGCAGCGGTGATCCTGTTCGTAGACGCTCTTGGTGAAAACGGAAAGATCGAGATCGGCCTTGTTGTGAACGGTAAAGGCGAGCTCACGAAAATACATATCTTTGAGAACAATGAGTCGCCGAAGTTAAGTCAGCAGGCTTTTCTCAAGCAGTTCGAGGGAAAGAAGGCAACTGACCCGATCAGGGTCGGGACCGATATAACAGCACCTGTCGGCACAGCCGGATCTGCGCAGGCCATAGCATCGGGTGCTAGGAGAGGGCTTCTTATCATTAATGAGATACTCAGGAAAAAATGAAAAAGGTCATCTCAGCACTTATGGTATTTTCACTCATGTTGTTATCCGGCAGGCATTCCTCTGCTATGGAAGGCCATGACCACACTGCCATCGGAAATTCTTTTAGGATTGCTGGCGCGAATGTAACGTTGCGGCTTGATCCCGAATACTATCAAAAGGGAAGCGCTCAGCAAATTGTCGTATCCCTGGCTGATCCAATGTCCGGTGAGCCTCTCTATGGCGCTGACCTCTATATAAAGCTTGAGAAGGACCAGCCGATGGACCATACCACACAACAGATGACTCAGTCATCCGGGAACGGCGGTCAGGGTGGCGGACTTGATTTTGGCGAGCCGATGGAGATGTCATCCATGACGTCGATGCCGGACCTGTCAAGCTTCAGGAAGCTTGAACCCGGGCAGATGGCCGGCATGTATTCAGCAGCATACCCGATTGAAGAAAAGGGAGATTTTGCATTTACGCTTGCGATCAAGTCACTTCAGGGGAAGACCTTTGCTGAACCCCTGATATACGGCGGTAAGATCTCGTATCAGGAAAGATCACGAGTTCCCCTGTACAGAATGATCGTCGTAATCGGGCTCATTATATTGAGCGGCCTTCTCGGGCTTGTCATTATTAATCAGAGAAGAGCGCTCAGTCTTGGACCTGGCCAGAAAATGAACCTGCTAGATATACCATGGCTCCGGAGTTTTTTTAGATCAGCCTGGTTTCAGCCGGTCTTTCAGATACCCGTTCTTTTAGTTTTCCTGGTCATAATCGGCGCAGGACTGTTCGATATTCAGCAGGGTGACAGAAATATAGCGACCTTGCTGATGTGGACCATATGGTGGGCAGCAATTATCTTTACCTTTGTCCTGATCGGCAGGATATGGTGCATGATGTGTCCCTTTGGCGCAATACAGGACTGGATAGGGCGTCTGATCAGCATGAACAGAGATTTCCCCAAGCCGCTCAGAAGCATCTACCTTTCAAGCTTCATATTCTTTGGTCTGACATGGTGGGACAGTTATAGTGGTATTGTGAACAAACCTGCCCT
Source organism: uncultured Nitrospiraceae bacterium (assembly GCA_964463135.1). Lineage (GTDB taxonomy): Bacteria > Nitrospirota > Thermodesulfovibrionia > Thermodesulfovibrionales > UBA6898 > UBA6898. Next base: position 244,123 of record CAYXBA010000003.1, on the reverse strand, counting down.
CACAGCATATCTCCTTCTGGGGTTTTTTGCTGTCGCTGCCGGCATGGCACTTATCTTCAAGGGCAGATCATTCTGCAGGTATGTCTGCCCTATAGGAGGCCTGATAGCGATATATTCGATGTTCAGCCCTCTCGAACTCAGGAACAAGTGCCTTGAAGTATGCAGGGGCCACAAAGTAAAAGAGTGCATAAAAGGGACCGATACGAGTCATGGCTGTCCGATGTTCGTGACCCCGATGACACTGGATAGAAACAACTACTGCAATTTCTGCAGCGAATGCATAAAGTCCTGTTCCCAGGACAATATCGTCATCCGGTTCAGGAGCTTTGCAAAAGACCTCTGGGTCTCCTCAAAGGGATATCTTGACGAGGCGCTCTTTGTGATGGCGCTTGTCGGCATTACCATAGTCGTCACCGGAGAGATGATAGAACCGTGGCATCGGTGGATGGATGCGGTCGGCAAGGTCCTGCCGCTCGATATGCTCGGGATTATCTCACACGCTGCGCGAGAAAAGACGACGTTCCTGGTCGTATTCACTGCAGGGTCGCTCGTAATAGCCCCTCTGCTTCTCCTCATAAGCAGTCTTGTGGTCAGGAAACTTACCGGCCCTGAATCTCCGCTTTCCCTCAAGCGCACATTTGTTCAGTTTGCGTATATGTTCATCCCGGTCGGGCTCTCGATGCACCTTGCTCATAATATAAACCACCTCTTCAGGGAAGGTCCTGAGATCGTCCCGGCAGTGGAGAGGTTGACGAATATGCTTGCCGGTATCGGAAGCCCTGACTGGTCAGTCACGCCGCTGATGGGAGCTGAAACCATATTCTGGCTCCAGATGGCAATTTTCCTGGTAATGAATATTTTTTCCCTGTACGCGGGGTACCGAATAGCGGTAAAACATTATGGCGACAAGGCCCTCAGGGCATTTATACCCATGGCAGTGCTTGCTGTTCTGCTGATGGTCCTGAACGCTTATATCCTCGGCCAGCCCATGGCCATGAGGCATCATCATTGAGGTGAAGATGAAAGGAATTCTGACGGCCCTGATAATGATGCTGACGGCCTTGGCTTCAGCTGCCTATGGACAGCTCGACCTTGATCAGGAGGTGCTGGTCATACCGGATACACACAATGAGAAGCCCTATATCTGGCATGTGGTCAGGGACCCCGGAGGATATGAGATAATCATGAATTCCGGAATCCCGGCCGCTCCTGTTGACGGACGGTTTACGTTTGAAGTGAGGCAGGAAAAGGCTGAACAGATCCAGGAGATGCATCTGTTTGTCACAGACAACGATCTCCATTTCTTTCAGCATATCAGGCCTGTTCTTGGCGATGGCAGGTATTCATTCTCCTTTCTCACTCCCAAGTCCGGCACGTACCGATTTGAGTTCGTTTTTAGGTCTGAAAAAGGTTGGCTGAACCTGAAGAAGGATATCAAACTGAAGGGAGCCGGAAAGCAGGCGGATGACACTGATAAGGATAAAGGATATGACGTGAAGGTAAAGCTCATCCCGCAGAAAGTCTATGCTGATCATGTAGCAACCTTTCTTTTTGTTCTGTCCTACAACGGGGAACCGATCAAGGATATCGAAAAAGTGAATGGTGCTGACATGACACTCGCTTCATGGAATGCGGACCTTCAGGAATTTATTTATGTGACGCCGAAACAGAACCTCGGCGGCCCGGAGGTTGCGGTGAGCGCGGTCTTTATGAAACCCGGGAAAAGGGTGGTATTCGCCGAGTTCAGGCATAACGGTCAGACACACAGCATCGATCTGATAATGGATGTGTTCCAGGAACCGCCACAAAAGCCGAAACCTTCGGGTAATTAGGAATTCTGTCGGAATGTTCGGCATCGAATAGGTAAAAACAATTGCAGAGGAGGTGATGAGAAGATGAAATGGCTTAGTGCAATACTTGCTGTAATTATCCTGCCTGTTCTCTTGATGGCAGCTGTTTCGGAAGGCGCCCAGAAAGAACTTTCGGGCACGTATGATCAGTCACTCAGGAAAGGGGAGACAAGGGCAACACTTGATCCTGGAAAATTCAACGATGCCCGCGTGAAAGCTGCCTATCAGGCAGCAAGGGAAATCCCGTGGGTCCTGGACAGTATCTACTGCTTCTGCATGTGCAAGGAATCTCCGACCTTCAGGCATAAGAGCCTGCTGAGCTGCTATGTTGACAATCATGCTTCGGTTTGAGATATCTGTTTAGGGGAGGCCCTGCGGGCTTCCGAGCTTTACAAAAAAGGATATACGGTGCAGCAGATAAAGGAGACGGTCGAAAAAGAATTTAAGCGATAGATCCATTTCTTCAGGGAAAGCCCTGCGGCAGTGCAGCCGCCGCAGGGGGCATCGGGTCCTGCCGGTCTCATATGCTGTGATGCGCAGCCTGAAATGAGAATCAGAAAGATCCCTGCGATTAGTAACGCCCTGCTTTCTTTAAACATGTCTTTCCCACTTTTAATGTTGCAATTGATGCGGTCAATCTAGCATCCGGAGTCCTGGTTGTCAATATTGACGAACCGGTAGTTTCTCAGCTTACCACTTTGGATGCTTTTTCCTGAGACGGAGCCTTCCTTCAAGGCTGTCGATGAACTGGCGTGCTGTTCTGCCTGAAAAACTGCCGCTGGAAATGGACCACTGCATTGCCAGTCGTCTCAGTTCCTCACGGTCAACCCTGATCTTTCTGATCTTTGCATAGTTTCTGACAATATCGAAATACGTGTCAAAATCAAAATACTGGAACCCCAGCCTCAGGCCAAAGCGGTCGGACAGGGATATCTTTTCTTCTAATGCATCTTCCGGGTGGAGCTCCCCCTTTGGATCGCGCTGGTTCTCTTCGATCAATTCCGGCATGAGATGTCTGCGGTTCGATGTGGCATAGATCAGCATGTTCGAGGGTCTTGTCTCAAGGCCGCCCTCGAGCACGGTCTTGATATGACGGTAGGATCTTTCATCCTCTTCAAAGGTGAGGTCATCGCAGAATACGATGAACTTCTCTTCCCGGTCCCTGATGATATCTGCCATGTCAAGGATATGAGCGAGCGCGTCCCGCGGCATCTCGACCATCCTGAGACCCCGGTCTGCATAGGCAGTGAGTAGGGCCTTGACTGCAGAGGATTTGCCTGTCCCCCGTGGCCCGTACAGCAGGACGTTGTTACACGGCAGACCCTGAAGGAACTGCTCGGTGTTCTCCCTCAGTTCATGGAGCAGTTCCTCAATGCCGATGATCTCGGCAAAGGAGATGGGATCAGGTGCTGCAATGCCTTTCAGCAGGAGCTGGTCATTACGCGACGAACATTTGAATGCCGTGAAACGGTCGAGCACAGCGGTGTCGATTGAGGGAGAGAGTGAAGTCGCGATACGTTCAAGGCTTTTGTTCAGAAGAGCGATCTGGTGCAGTAATTCGTCCATGCCCCATTTTATTACAGGACCTTCATCAAAGCAACCGGAGAATGGGCAGACAGGATGCTGCGGCAGCAGAAAACGGACAAACCGCGTTTTGTATTGCCAATTCGTGCCTGATTATATTACTATTTCGGGCATAACGCTGTTTCATGAACAAAAATGACCATTCTTCCGGGGGGATGAAGGAAATGTTCAGTAAAAGTCACCGCATCATCATGCTCGCAATATTCGGGGCAGTCAGCTTCTGGTTTGTCGATGCTGTTGTGGATTATCTCATTCATTATGACGAACCCTTCCTGTCACTTCTTGTCTTTAACAAAAAGGAAGTCGCCTTTCGTCTGCTCGTCTCAGCGGCCTTCCTTCTGTTTGGCCTTAGCGTGTCCAGGATGTTTTTGAAGCAGAAGAGGACCGAAGAGGCGCTTGTCAGGGAGATCGAGGAACGCAAGCAGGTCGAGGAGAGGTTATACGCGTTATCGACCCGGGATGAACTTACCGGTCTTTACAACCGCAGGGGTTTCTTCACGCTTGTCGAGCAGCAGCTGAAGATGGCGGCCAGGGGCAAGAACGATATCCACATCTTTTATGCTGACATGGATAATCTGAAAGAGATCAATGACACACACGGCCACCAGGAAGGCGATCTGGCCCTTGTCGAGATAGCCGAGATCCTGAAGGAGACGTTCCGCGAATCAGATATTATCGCGCGTGTCGGCGGTGACGAATTTGTTGCCGTGCCGGTCGGAACGACCGGCGAGACGGTTTCCCTTATAACCGAACGTATCAACAGGAATATCGAACTGCATAACGCTGAAAAGGCCAGGCCTTACCGGCTTGCTCTCAGCTTCGGCATTGTCGATTACCGGTCGGATGCCCCTGTCTCGATCGATGAGCTGCTGGCACGCGGAGACAGCCTGATGTATGAGCAGAAGACCAGCAAGAGGCTCTCTGCAGATACAACACAGCAGACCATTCGCGAGTCGTAAAAGGTTCAGGAAGCGCCGGCAGGATCAGCAAAGTCCCTGCCGTTTCAGGAGATCAGGAGCCTGTTCCCCGCTTTCTTCAGGAACCCTTCGGCAATAAGCCCGTCAACTATCTGATCGAAATTATCCGGAACAATTGAGATCTTTGTTTTGAGCGCCAGCTTGGTCATTCCCTGCTTTTGGAGCAGGGCCTTCAGTATCGCACCGCGCACCTGGCGGTCCGAACCTTCGAACCTTGACTGTTTTGTGTAGTGGGCACTTCTGCGGTTTGGATTGGTCACCTCTTTCTTCAGCTTGACGCCGTAGTCCATCAGCGCATAGTACCACTCCCGCGGGTTCTCCGTGTCCATCGTCTTTTCGACAAGCTGCATGATCTCATCATCCCTGATTCCTTCCCTGTCGCCAAAGAAGAAATGAATATAGACCCGTCTGATATTGGTTTCGATAAAAAGGGTCGGGCTGTTCGTTGCGAACGTATGGATGGCTGCTGCGGAATATCTGCCAATGCCCGGCAGCTTGATCAGCTCCTCAGGATCAGAAGGGAGTTTGCCTTTGTGCCCCTGCATGACGATCTCAGCCAGTCTCTTTAGGGCGATACCCCGCCTGTTGTACCCCATGCCCTGCCAGACCTTCAGGACCTCCGAAAGCTCTGCCTTTGCCAGTTGCGAAAAGTTCGGGAAGGCCCGGATGAACTCGCGGTATTTTACCAGCACCCGTTCGACCTGTGTCTGCTGGAGCATGACCTCTGATATAAGTATGCGGTAGGGATCTTTTGTCCTGCGCCACGGCATGGGGCGTGCATGTTCATGATAATGCTGATAGATGAGTTTCCGGAAGCTTCTGATCGTTTGTGCGGTCAATCCTCTTGTCCGTATCTGCTCAATACTTCTCTTTTCATCTGACATATGATTTACAATAAAGCGATGAAAATGAAAAAGCAAACACTGGTAAAGGTTGTTGCGGCGGTGATCGAGAAGGACGGTAAGGTGCTGATCGCGAAGCGGCGGCAGGGGGACAAGCTCGCCGGCAAATGGGAGTTTCCGGGAGGAAAGATCGATCCGGGCGAGACAGCGGAAGAGGCGCTGAAAAGAGAGCTTCATGAGGAGCTGGGCATCGAGACCGGGGTTGAAGACTTTATCTGTTCAAGCTGCTACGACTACGAGCATCTTTCTGTCGAGCTGCTTGCATACCGCGTGAAGCATATCTCGGGAGATATCACGCCGCATGTGCATGATGAGGTGAAATGGGTCCTGCCTGATGACCTCTGCTCATACGAATTTCCGGCGGCAAATGAAGAGATCATCAGGCGCCTTTCCTCCTGCCGGGACGTATGACCTTGATCATATACGCTTACTTATAGAATTCTCATAATAAAAGCATGAAGATTCTGATCGCGTTGTTCACGACCGCCTCATTGCTTCTTTGCACGGCATCTCTGCCGGATGCGGCCTGCAACGAATGCCACAGCAAGAATCCGAAGATGCGGAAGATGCATGAGGCACTCGGATATAAGGACTGCTTCAAATGCCATGGCATGGGTCAGGTAAAGAAAGCCCCTGACGAGCGCGCAGCCCAGATGATCTCAGACCCCCTCTGTATCAACTGCCATAAGAAGTAAAAGCATAATCTCCTGCAATTAATTCTTTTCGCTAATTCAGATAGCCCTTTCTTATAGTCCCCTCCCTGGAGGGGCGGAGGGGTGGGTTAATTTTTCTTGACGATGCCCCCATTTGCCCCTATACTTATCAAAAAAACGCATGCAATATGAAAAAATATGTGTCATATAGACAGGAAGATAAATTAATAACATGAATTTGCTTCTCATTATTTTCGCACCGCTCGTCGTCATCGCCGTGATATTCCTATTTATTTCACCCTTAGTGCGTAAGAATTTTGACACTGACAAGCCGATCGAAAAGGAACTTGACCAAAAAAGGCATGAATTTAAAGATCAACTTAAGGAGAAGCGGCAGGAGGCGAAACAATTATTTAACGAAGGGGTGAAAGTTGGCGAGCCTCCTTCACGCGAAAGCATAGATCAGCTTACTGATGAGGTTAAGAGCATAGGCAAAAACTATTTTCGGTTTGCCAGCGACGCTGTTGGGCGCATCAATAAGACTCGACAAAAAGAAAGTGGCCTTGCCGATTTAAAAAACGAAATCACCCTTGATGGTGGTAATTCAACGTTTTGGTATCTGGCCAGCATGTTGCTGACGCCAATAGGGATAGCAATCGGCGCAATGTTAGGGTTGACCTCATCATTCCGAAACGCGATTGCTTTGTCAGAGCAGGGCGCTCCACTCGGATATTTAATATTTCTCATACTGCCGGCTGTTAGCTGTTGGGTAGCATTTAAGGGTTATGCTGGTTATCCAAAGAAAGCAGCACTACTCCTTTGCTTGCTTCTCAATGCCGTTTACTCAATATTTCTAGTTGTGGGAGTCACGAGTAATGGTGGGCAGTGATGAGGACAGTGCCATATAACACTGCAATCAAGCTAATTTGGCGTTCGCCTCTCGGGCTATTTAATAAGTTGCTAGACGAAGAAATAAATGAAAATTAAAGAGGCAAAACATAAATTTTGGCCGCGATTTCTGTTCGCACTGTTACCACTGTTTATAGGCGCAATCGGGATTAAAAAAGACATAATTACGAATATTAACTGGCTTTGGCCGTGCCTCATTCTATGTCTAGTTTTGTACTGGAAGTTGGACTCCTCAATTGAACTGCATGAAGATAGACTTAAATTGAAAGGTCTTATGTTTCTGGGCATGCGCCGGGAACTGCCGCTGGCAAAAATCCTGACCGTAGACGCTGTTTCTAATTCTGGCAACTATATTTACAGAATAGGTTTTGATCCCTCGATCGTCAGAAGTGCCTTCTGGCAGGGGACTGACAACTTATTAGTTTTGAGCCCGGTGTTCTTCACCAATACCGAAGATTTTATCAGAGAAATTATTAGAACTAATCCCAATATCACAGTTGAGAGTAGCGCCCTCGAGTTGCTCGATGGCAAGAAAAAGGTATCCAAACATATTGCAGAGCTGATCTTCGGTGGTCTCTTATTGATCATTCTTGTTGGCATACTTCTCATGTTAAGAGGAAAATGCTAGGCACAACAAAGGCATCGAGTTTTATAAAACAATACTAATAGTGCCTGTCGTTGCGCTATAATCTGGGCATAACGAGGTAGAGTATGAATGCCGAATATACAGCAGTTATAAAGCAGTCTGGTGACTGGTGGATTGGGTGGATAGAGGAACTTCCAGGCGTGAACTGTCAGGAGCAAACCCATGATGAGCTTGTTGAAAGTCTTCGACTTACCCTGAAAGAAGCGCTTGAATTTAACCGGCAGGACGCCCTTGCTGCAGTAGGAACAGGATATTTAGAAGAAAAAATTGCGGTAACCTAGCAAATCAATCGTGCGGGCTCCGCTTCACTCCACCACATAGCTCCATCGTTTCACCGTTTCCCCAGTCCTTCCCAGAGCGAACCCTTGATGCCGTGCTCCCTGAGCTTCTTCTGGAGGCGCGGATAAAAATTGATCTCATACCCCGGCATGATCCAGTTCTTTTTCTTCGAGACCGCCTCGGCCACGGCATCGTAATCCGTCAGTTTTTCTGAAAGATAGAAGACCGGTTTAAGGCCTATGGTCGAGATGCCGAGGTCCTGCCTTGCACGCTCTGCCAGGACTGTGCCGGGGAATATTCTGATCCCTGCCATGATCACCGCAGCATCCGGCGCGATCTCTTCAAGCCGCGCAAGGGTCATTTTGATCGTCTCATCAGTATCTCCCGGTGAGCCTGCAAAGATGAAATGGCAGAACTTCAGGCCTGCATTCTTACATATGAGCGATGCCTTCCTTACCTTGCTGAAGGTGAAGCTCTTGCCCATGTTCCTGAGCAGTTCGTCAACAAGAGAGTCGGTGCCGAACTCAACACCGGTGCAGCCGGCCCTGACCATGGCGTCTGCAAGGTCCTCTGTCATGTGAGCAGGATTTGCGTAGCACGACCACTGGATATCGAGGCCGCGTTTGATGATCTCATCGCAGACCGCCTTTGCATGGCTGACCGGATAGTTGAAGATGCTGTCAACGATGAAGAAGTGGCGTGCGCCTGTATTTGCTATGATCGCTTCCATTTCATCAGCAACTGACTGCGGGCTGCGCATCCTGACGGTCCTGCCCTCCACTTTGGGATACGTGCAGTAGATGCATTTGAAGGGACAGCCCCTTTTTGTCTGGATATTCAGCATGCCGCCGAGACGGTAATAGGAACTGCTGTCAAAGAGTTCCCGGTCAGGGACAACGCAGTCCAGATCCTTGATCCGCGAGCGGGATGAAATGATGCGATCATTACCCCCCTCAATCCCGCCTTGGAAAGGAGGGAGGACATGCCCGGCAGCCGCGCCACGTATTTCAGCTTCCTTCCTTACCAGGGAGGGAGCGAGGGAGGTTATCTTCTTCAGCAATTCAGGAAAGGCCTTTTCACCTTCGCCTGTGATCCCGAAATCAGCGCCGAGTTCCTGCATGAACGCATTAGGCATAATGGTAAAGCCGGAACCGCCTAAAACGATCGGGGCCTGAGAGTACCTTCTGAGAGATCCGATCGTGGTCTTATATTCCTGCAGATAGGAGTGCTGCTTCGGGTAGCAGACGTCATCGATATTTCTGAGCGACATGCCGATCACATCCGGCCGGGAAGTGCGGACAGCCTTTTCAATGTCCTTGTCCATATCCTCAGAAAAGCAGAGATCGATCATGCTGACAGCGTGATCATGCTTTCTGAGAGCGGATGCAATGTACGAGAGGCCGAGAGGAAAGACCGGATCAGGCAGATGCTCACGGTTCGGGGAGACGAGCAGGACTCGCATCAGAGGCCCCTGAATATCCTGAGTATGGAGCTGAGCTTGATGCCCTTGCCGCGGAAGCTGCTCAGGAGGCCGGCCGCGACCTTGCTCGGCGAGAGATAGAACGTCAGATAGGCCTTTTTAAGCAGGGCCTCAAGCTCCTTCTGCCCGAGATGGTCAGTGCGCACCACAGAGTGCAGACAGTCATACAGGTCCCAGTCATCAGTAATGATCCGGTCCTTCACCTCGTCAAAAAGCCTTGTGCCGGGATAGGGAGTAAGGATCGTGAACTGCACTGCCTGGGGATCGATCTGCTTTGCGTACCGCACGGTTTCCATCACCATTGCCCGTGTCTCGTCGATGTTGCCGATGATGAAGCTCGCATGAACAGAGATATTGTATCTTCTCAGGAGTTCGGTCACATCCTTTGCCATGCTGTCGGTGATGCTCTTGTTGTATTGGTCGAGCGTTGACTGGTGGCGCGACTCAAAGCCGATGAAGATGTACTTGCAGCCTGCTGCAGCCATCTTTGCGACCATCGCCTCGTTCTTCAGGAGCGTGTCAGCGCGTGAAAAGCACCACCAGTAGATGTCGATATTCCTGCGCACGATTTCGTCGCAGATCGCGATGACCCGCTTGGGGTCGAGGGTGAAGTTGTCGTCAAGGAAGGCTATGCCGTTGAAGTCATGGTTTGTGACAATGTCTTCTATCTCGTCCACGATCTTCAGGGGGCTGCGGGACCTCCACTTCCTTCCGCTGAACTCGGTGGAGCAGCAGAAGGAGCAGCCGAACGGGCATCCCCTGCTGGTAAGAATAGATGTCATTTTCCTCTTGCCCATCTCGAGGTGGCGGTAGGACTTCATATCCAGCAGGTCGCGGGCAGGAATGAGGTCGTCGATATTGTCGATGAACCCCCTGCCGGGAGTCCTCTGGATTTCGCCGTCCTTCAGATAGCTGATGCCTCTGACAGCATAGGCCTGCTCAGTGCCGAGGGTATCTGCAAGTTCGAGCATCGTCTGTTCGCCTTCCTCGCGCACAACAAAGTCACAGAACCCGGTCCTGAGCGCATCTTCATCCTTATAGCTGACATGCGGGCCGCCCATGACCACAGTGCAGCCTGCCTGCTTTGCCTCCTGCGCAAGCAGAAGACCGCTCTTGTATCTGCTCGTGTCAGCAGAGATGCCGACAATATCAAACCCGGAGTAATCGATCTTTTCATCCGTGACATTGAAATCGACGATCTTCACCTCATGCCCGTTGTTCCTGAGTACGGATGCGATATAGGCAATGCCCATGGGCGGGAGGATGAAGCCGACCTTGCGGTAAGTGTCTTCCCTGAAGGGGTACGCGAGGAGGACCTTCACGTTCTGAAGCGCCTGGCGATCTTGAGCGTGAGAACGTATGAGACGGAACTGACCGCGAGACCGAGAATAACACCGCCGATGATCGTAGGCATGATATAGGTCTTCAGGATCGCGAGGTCAGTGGTGAACTGAATATTCAGCAGACTGCCGCTCAGCAAAAGGCTGCCGATCTGGGCGCTGATGAAAAGAATAAAGGGAAACGATATCGGGTTCGATATCTGGGTGCCGAGAAATACGATCATGATGTTCAGCCTCAGGAGATGCGCAAGGCCGATTGCCACGAGCGTATGAAGGCCCACAAGCGGGAGGATGCCGACAAAATTCCCGAGTGCGATCGCAAAGGCGATCTCTGATGGCGCGAGCCCTTTCTTCAGGAAGCGCGTCACGGTCGCTTTATACTTATTGAGCATCAGTAAGTGAACTCCTGCCAGGCCTTTCTAAAACCCCAGTTCATCGGGCCGAATACCAGGAGACTCCTGCGCCATGCAGGCAGTCTCTTGAACATGGAGCCCCAGGAATAGAACTGCCGGTTTGCCCAGAGGTAGCCTTCCTGCAGTTCCTCAGCAGTCATATTTATCGGTTTGTATACAACATGGGCCATGTCGTATTTTGACCAGTCCGTGGTAAGGATCCTTCCCTGCTCCATCATTCTGCTGAAGACCCTTGTTCCGGGGTAGGGCGTGAGTATGGTGAAGAGCGTGCTGTCGAGCCGGTTCCTTTCCGTAAAATCAACGACAGCCTCAAAGGATGCCGGGGTGTCCCAGTCATATCCGAAAATAAATGACCCCTGTATGCCGATGCCGTGATCATGGATGCGCTTTATCGAGTCTGCATATTTGGCCGACTTGTTGGTCTTCTTGTTCAGGATATCAAGCCCCTCCTGCATAAGGGTCTCGAACCCGATGAACATGCCGTGGCAGCCGCTCTCCTGAGCAAGTTTCAGCAGTTCCGGATTGTCCGCAAAGGTTATGGACGTCTGGCTGAGCCACCTGAACTTATATCCTTTCAAAAGTTCAAAGAGCTTTTTGGCATGGCCGGGATTACCGGTGATATTGTCGTCAACAAAGAAAATAAAGTTGGAACCTCCGGCAATGGACTGGAGTTCTTTTTCAATATCTTCCAGCGGCCGGTACCGGTACGTATTGCCGTAAAAAGCGGTCACTGAACAGAAATCGCAGTCAAAGGGGCAGCCCCGCGTTGTCTGGATCGTATTGGTGAATAGATAGCCGTCTTTTCTCAAAAGTTCTCTGCGTGCGGGAGGAAGTCCGCTGAAATCAGAGCGTTCTGACGGAGCATAGCGTGCCTTCAGATCATTGGCCAGCGCATCGGCAATGATCGTCGGCCAGACCGCGTCAGCCTCGCCGATCATAACAGCATCAGCATGTTCGCCTGCCTCATCAGGGAGCCATGTCGCATGGAAGCCCCCCATGATCACCTTTGTGCCGGACTGCCGGAAGCGGTCAGCGATCTCATAGCCGCGCACTGCAAGCGGCGTCATGATCGAGATGGCTGCAAGGTCGAACCCTTCGAAGCAGATCTCCTGCAGGTTCTCATCCTGGATCACGATCTCAACATCCGGGGGCGTGAGCGCTGCAAGCGTTGTTATGCCGAGATAGGGAAATCGGAATACCATATGCGACCAGAGCGATCCTTTCGGCCACTTGGGTATGACGAAGGTCAGCCTCATGCTTCTTTCCTCAGCACTACTGATGCCGCAGCTCCGCCTGTTGAGAAGGAGTTAATGAGCGCGGAGTCAGCATGGACTGTTCTTGGTTTGCCGATAACCAGGTCAAGTCCGCATCCGTCCATAGGCTCCTTCAGTCCGGCTATTGCGGGAACTGCTTCCTGATTGAGGCAGAGTGCTGCTGATGCGATCCGCAGGATGCCGTCTGCAGGGAAATAACCATTATAGGACCTGAAGGCAGTGACCGGGGCTGCCTGGCCGAAGAGTTCCCTGATCGATTCGGCCTCCAGATGATCGAGACCAGATGTAGAGTTTGCGCATGCAGCAATAAATCCCGGAACTTCGAGGCCCGCCTTTGTCAGTGCAGCAGACATCGCGGTCTTCATGGATTCACGGCTCTGGTCATACGATGTGATCGGTGTCGGATATGACGTTATCTCTGCTGCTGCAATAGTGCAGTACATTTCAGCCCCCCTTTTGACTGCATCTTCTTTCCTCTCCAGGATGATCGTTGCCGCGCCTTCGCCAAGCACAAAGCCGTTCCTTCTTCTGTCAAAGGGCATCATATGGTTTGAGAGCCCATGAAAGCCTGCATATCCGGCAAGTTCTGCTACGCTCAGTTCATCAGCGCCTGATACGATCGCCATATCGGCCAACCCGTCGTTCAGGAGTCCGCAGGCATAGAAAAGCGCCAGCTCAGAGGATATGTCATTGTGGCTGAAGGTGATGTTCTGGCCCCGCGTGCCGAAATGCATCGAGATATGGGCTGCCGCAATATTCTGTACGGTCTCCGGAAAGAGGATCGGATTTGTTCCCTCAGGCCCCTCCCTCAGAAGACCTTCAAAGAACTGGTCAGTGCTGCCGGTGCTTGCAACCCCTGTACCGACCGCTACAGCGACCTGCCAGCGGTTGCTGTCATCGACCGCAAAGCCTGCATCTTTCATGGCCTCGATCGCAGAGGCAAGGCTGAACTGGGAGAAGCGCGACATGCGGCGGGCCTTCATCACAGGGATATGGTCCTTTGCCGCAAAGTCCCTGACCTCACCGAGCGTCGAGATCCCCGCGTACGGAAGGCCTAAGCTGGCCGATTCTGCGATGCCGGCGCATGTTTCACGGAAGGACCTCGTCAGGTTTTCCCTGCCGACACCTGCAGGGCATATGACGCCGATGCCTGTGATCGCTATCATGCAGTCCTCTTCAGGACCATGGCTGTGTTATTGCCGCCGAATGCCACAGACGTGGAGAGCACATGCTGGATATCGTTCTTCCTGCGCGGCAGAGGAACATAGTCAAGGTCGCAGTCAGGGTCAGGGTTCTCGTAATGCACGGTCGGCGGGATGACGCCCCGGACAAAAGGGAGGATAGCTGCAGCTGCTTCTTTTGCGCCTGCTGCACCGAGGCAGTGTCCGATCATCGATTTTGTCGAGCTGACCGGTATGCTGCTCGCGTGTTCCCGGAACGCAAGCTTGATGGCATTGGTCTCTGCCAGATCGTTTGCCGGTGTGCCTGTGCCGTGGGCATTGATATAACCTATTTCTGATGCATCAATGCCTGACGACCTAAATGCCAGACTGATCGCATGGGCAATGCCTGTTCCTTCAGGCGCGGGCGCGGTCACATGATAGGCATCACAGGAGAGGCCATACCCTGCTATCTCTGCGTATGCCTTCTTTCCTCTCTTCGCTGCATGCTCCGCTGTTTCGACAATATAGATGGCAGCGCCCTCACCAAGGGATATGCCCTTCCTTTCCTTGTCAAAGGGTCTGCATGCCACCTCGTCAACAGCGCGCAGAGAGTTGAAACCTGCAAAGGTCGTCTCTGCAAGGGACTCGCTTCCGCCGGTTATCACAAAGTCCGCGATGCCTTTTTTGATGATCTCGCCCGCGATGCCGATCGCTGTGCTGCTCGATGAACAGGCGGTAGAGATGGTGGAACGGAACCCGCAGGCGCCGGTCAGAAGGCCGATATAGTCCGTAAACGAAGATGCGGTAAAGTAGGTGAGAAGGGTCGGTTTTGGCTTCTTGCCCTGGTAGATCCTTCTCCTGAACTCTTCGCCCTGCAGCAGTCCCCCTGAACCGCTCCCGATCACGACCGCAAGCCGGGACTTGTCTATGGCCTGAAGATCAAGACCAGAATCCTTAAGTGCTTCCCGCAATGCGACCGTGCCGAGCATATTACAGCGCGAAAGCCTGCGGGACTCTTTGCGGTCAAAGTGGTCATCCGGTTCGAAGCCCCTGACCTGTGCCCCGAGCTTGCCCCTGAAGCCTGAGGTGTCGAAGAGCGTTATTTCGCCGATGCCGCACTTGCCGATGCTTAGGGCATCCCAATAAGCCTCTCTTCCGACAGCGATAGAGGAGACGACGCCTATGCCTGTAATGACCGGGGTCCTCATCTGAGCGATCTTTCCCTTACCGTAACACCCTTGTCAGGCACAAAGATAAAATTATCATCCTTCATATCAGGGTTCAGCTTTACATCCCTGAAGGTGATCGTGGTCGGTTCATTATTCTGGTCGAACAGTTTCACCATGCGCGGGAAGGATGATTCCTCAGGGACTTCCATCTCTATCTGGCTGATCGGGCCTTTTGCCTTGGGCGAGAACTTCAGGAAGATGATCGTCTTTTCCTTCCGCGCGGTGATCGTATAGTCGCGGGACATGCTCAGCACATCGAACTGCATGAGCGAACCATACTGGCTGAGGCCGGATAACTTATCTGCCTCTTTCAGTTCAGGATAGTAGAGCCATATGTCTTTGCCGTTGAAGATGACCTGCAGATTAACGTTCCCTTTATATTCCCACCTGATCCTGTCAGGCTGCTTGTACAGGAAGCGGCCGTCGGTCCTGATCGGTTTGGTGAGGAGTTTGGTCTTCTTCTCCTGCGTAAAGTTCGCGCTCACGGTCTTTATCTTTGCCTGCTTTGCCTTGAGGTCGTCGAGGATGTCGGCAGCGGAAACTGACGTGAAGATAATGAGGAGGAGTGAAGCAAGAAAAAGTTTCTTCATTCTTCCAGCCGCCCCCATTTGCCGCAGGTGTCACCCCAGCGGGCTATCACCGCATCGCAGTCATTGATCTGCATCACGCCGCAGGCGTTCGGGCAGTCAGAGCAGTAGAAGCTCGAAGTCGAAAGCTGCTTTTCTGACAACGACCAGCCCCTGAACCGTGTCTTTTTTGTCTTTCTGCTCAAAAGGGCAGCGCCGATGGCGCCCATGATCGGATAATAGTGAGGCACGATGAACTCCTTGCCGAGTTCGCGCTCAAAGGATGCCTTGATGCCGGGGTTTGCGGCAACCCCGCCCTGGAATATGACCGGGTCGCTGATTTCTTTGCCGCGGGACAGGTTGTTCAGATAGTTCCTGACGAGTGCATCGCAGAGACCGGCAACAATGTCTTCGAGGTTGTGGCCCATCTGCTGCTTATGGATCATGTCGGATTCAGCGAAGACCGTGCACCTGCCTGCGATCCGGGCAGGGGATGATGCGGCGAGGGCATAATTGCCGAGCTCTTCGATCCCGATACCCAGGCGCGTTGCCTGATGCTCGAGGAACGAGCCGGTGCCTGCAGCGCAGACCGTGTTCATCGAGAAATCGACCACAACGCCGTTCCTTATGAGGATCAGCTTCGAGTCCTGCCCCCCGATCTCGACTATGGTCCGCACATTCGGGATAAGATGGATGGCAGAGACCGCATGGGCAGTGATCTCGTTCTTCACCTGGTCAGCGCCTACTATATAATCAGCCAGCTTCCTTCCGCTGCCTGTTGTGCCGACACCGCTGATTTCCACATCGCCCATGTCCCTTCTCAATGCTGAAAAGGCAGACTGGAGCGCCTTGATCGGCTGGCCCATGGTCTTGTTGTATGAGTTCCAGAGGACATTGCCATGCCAATCGATCAGCACCACCTTTGTGGTGACAGAGCCTACATCAATGCCGAGATACGCTTCCATCTCTTCTCCTTTCGAGCAGGTCAACAAATGCTTCAAGCCTTGTTATTATATTCGCCTCGGATACATGCTCGTCAAATGTCATCGAGAGCACAGGATATTCCTTGTCCTTGCTGATCCGGTTGATGACCGCTGACGCTACAAGTTCGGGCATGCAGGTGAACGGCATGATATGGAGCACGCCGTCAACACCTTTTTTATGAAAGAGGATGGTCTTGCCGACCGTCTCAATGCTCTCCCCTCCTGAGGGAAAATTGAGATATCCCTTTGCGAGCTTCGTGGCATATTTTGTCTGGTTCCTTCTGAACGGCTTATATCTGAAGCGGTCATTGAGCCAGTCGCTCAGCCAGACCCCGCGTTTCACCTCGACCCGCAGTTCTCCCAGTTTCTTCTCGATCTCAAGGTTGGCAAACGGTTCGATCACGACGAAGATCTCGCCCAGCACACCGACGGTCACTGGCCTGAAACTCCGGTCGATCTTAATGGCATGGAACATCTTTTTGACCTGGGGCATTGTCCTGAAAAGCTTTGTGTACGAGTCTGCCAGGTCTATCATCTCGATCGCCTGCTTAAGCACCTGGTCTGTATCCCCCCGGTTGATCTCACGGGGCTTGTGATAGTGGTACAGGGCTGTTGCCCTGTCCAGGGCTGCCATGCGCATCAGGATCAGGAAGAAGACGCTGTAACCGTCATATTTGTTCTTGATCTGGCTGATGTCCCGGATTGTGTCGATCATATCAGAGAGCCTGTCAGGATTGTCTGTTGTGGACATGGTGAATTTGTAGCCCTGTTCCCTCAGGATCTGCTCCTGTATGATGCCGTAGTAACCGAACCGGCAGGGTCCGTAACCGCCCGGCATGAGGATCGCATCCGCGCCATTGTCAAGCGCCTCCATCATATTGCCGAGGTTGATCTTGAACGGCAGACAGGCGAACTCAGGTGAATATTTTACGCCGAGGTTCAGGGTCCTGATCGTTGCCTTGGGCGGGGGCTGCATGTCCACACCGTGCTGTCTCAGTACCCGCGTGTACGCAACAGAGAGCAGACCCATATGCGGGACGGTCAGCTTCATGCGGTCACCTTTGCGATCATGTCTATGAAGGCCTCGATCCGTGTCTGGATACCGACATCTGACGCGTGTTCATCAAGACTGAGCGCCATGTACGGCTTGTTCCTCTGGTTCAGTCTCTTGCGGATGAGGTCGCCGGTGAACGAGTCAGGGCCGCAGGTAGAACTGCAGACGTTGATCACGCCGTCTATGCGGTTGTCCCTGAAAAAGAGGTGGGCAGCGGTCACCACTTCTTTGCCCATGTCCCAGTACACCCACTTCGGGATCACGGCCATGGCCTCGCGCATGTCAGGTTCCTCAGGCTTAAGATAAATGGGGTTCGGACCGAGATCTTTGATGTATTTGAAAAGGTTTTTCGAGAGATACCGGTCAAAAAGGAGATAAGGTCTGCCAACAATGCCGATATTCATCTTCCGGTGGGACGACAGGATGCCCACTTCAGAAAGCAGACGCTTGGATATCCTGTCCTGTTCTGCTGGGATCTCAGTCTCTGAGTTCATGTTCTTCCTGAATACGGCATTGACGTCAGCATGCGGCCGGGAGATCGCCTTTGCGATCAGCCTTGTGAACTCCTGGACAGCCTGATCGCCGAATTGTTTGACATGGAACAGCGGGTCAACAATTGCGGGCAGGTTAGCGAAACAGGCCCTGACAACATCAGGCAGGCCGATCATCTTCGGGCACATGAAACTCTCTTTTTCGACGCTCACATACCGCGGGATGAAAAGAAAGTCAACGCTGTCCTTAAGCAGGGCAACATGGCCCAGAAATGTCTTTACCGGCAGACAGAGGTCCCCGACAGAATGCCGGATGCCCTCCCTGAGTACATCCGCATTTGTTTCCGGTGATGTGATGACCTCGCATCCGAGCTGGCTGAAAGAGAGTTTCCAGGACTCGGCATAGCTGTAGTACAGCAGGCCTCTTGGGATTCCGATTCTCGGGTTTTTCATATATAAGAAGCGTATATAACTCAGCGAAAAATAACTGCTTTTTAGCATTTAATTTTAGATCATTTCTGGTTTTTTCTGCAAAGAAAGGGCCCTCTGAAAATAGTTCTTATGTTTTGGACGGGAATGTGTTAATCTGGATATGTGGTAAAACCCCCTAAAAATCGTCATCGCAGGTGGATTGTGCTATGAATGAGATACATGAAATTATAGAAATCGGCAAGAGGCTCGATGAGCTTACCTGTGAAGTATACAGCCATTTTGCCAAGAGAGAGGATTTTGATCCGGCGGTCGTAACGCTCTGGACGAACATGGCTGAATGGAAAAAAGGCCATGCAAAACATTGGCGGAAGATCTCAAAAACGCTTGTGTACAAAAATGTCCTCAAGAGGAAACCTGCCGAACTGGTGACGATCATCAAGCAGCTCAAGAACATACAGGCAGAGCTCGTGGAATTTCTGCGGCGGCTCAGAAAGAAGAAAGTATCACAGGGAGAGGCGGTCTCCCAGACAGTACTGAATGAGTTCTGGCTTATCTCTGATATCTTTATAGAGATCTTCTACCTCTATGGCATGAGCCTTGAGGAGCGCACGGTGAGCCTGGTCGATGACTGCCAGGCAAATCTGGCCAATATGGCAAAAACGCTGAGGCCCTATCTCAAGCTGAATCCCCTGTACTCGGCGCTGATGAAGTCCATGAGTGAGATCAACGAGACCCATGACTTTCTTGTGCACCACCACGGGAAGAAAAGAAAGACTGCTGTCTGAGGGGGCTGCATCCTGGATGCAAAGCTCAACATAACCGGCCTCTTCGCATCAGAAGAGGAGCTCTCCGAAACGATCCGCAAGCGCCGGGTCTGCTACGACATCGAACCCTACTACAATACAACGAAGAAGAACCAGATGGTCCAGATCGGTTTTCAGATCAATTTATACGGCACCTTTCCCCCTGCCGATGAAGATGCGTCTCCGGATGACCGGGAGTTCCCCCGGGTGCTGCGCGATGTCAGAAGGATTGCCGAGGCATTATCGAACACCTGTGACCCACTGCATATGTGCGATGCAACGATTGAGGATTCCAACAGCCTAACCTATTCCCCTGACAGGAAGATGCGGCCCGATGTGACCGTCCATATACCGGTCTTTGACCAGGAGCATTTCGGTCATCCGGTCGATCAGCATATTGAGGATACGGTCAGTTTGGCAGGCAGGATGCTTGAGGCTGCCGGGGTGAAAAAGAAGAGGTGGGAGTAGCCGGTCACAATGCCGGCTTTACGGCTTTTATGTAAGACGAGGAGACCATCTTTTCGACCCCGTCGCCGAACTTCCAGCTTTTGATTATCTCGTCGCTGTT
This sequence comes from uncultured Nitrospiraceae bacterium, assembly GCA_964463135.1. Taxonomy (GTDB): domain Bacteria; phylum Nitrospirota; class Thermodesulfovibrionia; order Thermodesulfovibrionales; family UBA6898; genus UBA6898. The sequence goes on along the minus strand of CAYXBA010000003.1, from coordinate 224,527 downwards.
CTGCTTGTCAATAATTACGATCTCCTGAAACCCGGCCTTTGTCAGGATCGTCTTCAGTTCCTCCACGGGAACGGATCCGGTTATTCAACCGCTGTACGCATCCTCGTGCTCAAGGATCTCCCTGCTGAACTCGGCCTTCTTGAGAATATCGGAAATGGCTATCCTTCCCCCAGGCTTAAGGACCCTGAAGGCCTCATTGAAAACAGCCTGTTTGTCAGGAGAGAGGTTAATAACACAGTTAGAGATGATCACGTCGATAGAATTGTCTTCCAGAGGGAGGTGTTCGATCTCGCTCTGTCTGAACGAGACATTTGCTGCCTTCAGCCTTTCGGCGTTCTCTGTTGCCTTTGCCACCATGTCCGGCGTCATGTCAATCCCGATCACATGGCCGGTGCGGCCTATCTTCATGGAGCAGAGGATGGCATCAAAGCCTGCCCCGCTGCCGAGGTCAAGGACAGTCTCGCCCTCTCTGAGATCAGCGATCGCCTGGGGATTGCCGCAGCCCAGTCCGAGATTCGCCTCGCCGAGGCCGACCTTCAGTTCTTCATCCGAGTACCCGAGCCGTCTGCCTGCCTCCAACAGACTGACAGAGTCTGACTCAGGCGCGCAGCAGCTCGAAGGGGCAAGGAAGGAGAGGCTGCCTTTTGCAACCTCGGAATAACTTTTGACCACGATCTGTTTGAGCCTAGCCTTTTCGCTTTCCATGATAGAATGAATATACCATGAAAAAGGCATTAACTACCCATAATAAGCGTAAGCAGTTACTTTTCCTGGGTGATTCGCTGATCGAGTATTTCAACTGGGCAGACCGCTTCCCTGGATACGACGTGTACAATCTTGGCATTGCCGGAGAGACGGTTCAGGGGCTCTCTGGCCGCCTCGATGGTATTTTCAGGAAGGTACAGGAGACTGACATGGTCTTCATCATGTCCGGTATCAACAGTATGGCTATGGGGGATGAGGGGATTGCTGATATGTACCGTACGATCGTGCAGAAGATCAAACAGGCATATCCGTCAGCCGGAGTTGTTGTGCAGAGTCTCCTCCCTGTGCTTTTCCCCTACATAGAGAACGCGGAGATACTGCATATGAATACGAGACTTAAGCAGATGGCGGCTGATGAAAAGGTCCTGTATCTGGATATCCATTCCCGGTTTCTCGATGAAAAGGGCATGCCTGTGCCTGCATTTCTCATGGACGACGGTGTGCATGTAAGCGGGGAAGGATACCGGGTCTGGTCAGATGAGATAGGGAAATTCCTCGGTTGATAGTGCTCCTGCGGTCTGCGCCTTACCGGGACCTCTAAACGTTAAAGAGGAAGTGCATGACATCGCCGTCCTGCACCACATACTCCTTGCCCTCGGTGCGAAGTCTGCCTGCGATGCGCGCACCTGCCTCTCCCCTGCCCTCGATGAAATCGTCAAAGGCGATGACCTCTGCCCGGATAAAGCCGCGTTCAAAATCATCATGGATAACGGCTGCGGCCTTTGGCGCCTTCCAGCCGCGCTCTATGGTCCAGGCACGGACCTCTTTTACGCCTGCGGTGAAATAACTGATAAGGCCGAGTGCATGGTACCCGTGGTGGATGATCTGATCGAGGCCGCTTTCGGTCTGACCGAGCGATACGAGAAATTCGGTGCGCTCCTCGTCACTCATGCCTGCCATCTCTTCCTCGATCTTTGCGCATATCTTAACGGACTCTGCATTATGCTCTGCTGCGAATGCATGGACCGCCTTGACCATATCGTTATCAGCGGCAAGGCCCGCTTCATCCACATTGGCTGCGTAGATGACCGGTTTCAGGGTAATAAGCCTGGTTTCCTTCGTGAACTCCAGGAAGGCATCAGAATCCTTCTCACTGAAAAGGATCGCCGGCGCCCCGGTATTGAGATGGTCGAGCAGTCTTCTGGCAGCGTCAAGCATCGGCTGAAGCTTCTTGTCACCCTTGGCCTGCTTCTCAAGACGCATGATCCTGTTTTCGAGCGTCTGAATATCGGCAAGCACGAGTTCCGTGTTGATGACCTCAATGTCGCGCAGGGGATTGACGCTGTCGTCAACATGGATGATCGAATCGTCTTCAAAACATCTCACGACATGCACGATCGCCGAGGTCTCCCGTATGTGGGAAAGGAACTGGTTGCCGAGGCCTTCACCCTTTGAGGCCCCCTTTACCAGGCCTGCGATATCCGTGAACTCAACGATCGCATGCTGTATCCTCTGCGGGTTCACGATCTCTGACAGCTGCGCCAGACGTTTATCCGGAACCGGCACGATCGCCTTGTTCGGTTCTATGGTGCAGAACGGATAGTTTGCAGCCATCGCGTTCTGATCCTTTGTGAGCGCATTAAAAAGTGTCGATTTGCCGACATTCGGAAGACCGACGATACCGATGCTTAAAGCCATGTAATTCTCCTCTGTTTATTCTGGTTGTTCGTGAAATCAAATAAAGTCCGTGCTGCTGCCTTATATCCGTCACAAAGAGGGGCACAGCGGTGAAAAACAAAGGGGCTGCATCGCTGCAACCCCTTGAATTTGTTGGCGTCCCCAGCGGGATTCGAACCCGCGTTACCGCCTTGAAAGGGCGATGTCCTAGGCCGGGCTAGACGATGGGGACATCATGGTGAGCCGCGTTGGATTCGAACCAACGACCCACGCCTTAAAAGGGCGTTGCTCTACCAACTGAGCTAGCGGCCCTGACACAAGGAAGTAATAAAATACACTGAAATAACCCCTGTTGTCAATTCAGGAGAGGGTGGTCAGGGCTATGCCGTCTGCTCCCTCGTATAGGGTAGAAGGCCGCCTTTTATCACAACATCCTTCTCCCGGTCGTTCAGCGTGGACTGGACCGTAAAGCTATAGCCCTTTGTCGAATTCTCGACCCTATATGTCTGTGCCCCGTTAATGGTCCCGATGATATCAACGATGCGCAGCCGGTCTCCTTTTTCGATCTTCTCGTAATCAGCGTTGTTTTCGAACTGCAGCGGAAGGATGCCGAAATTGATCAGGTTCGAACGGTGTATCCTCGCAAAGGATTTTACGATCACAGCCTGGACGCCGAGGAACATCGGCGCGATGGCAGCATGCTCCCGTGACGAGCCCTGGCCGTAGTTTTCGCCGCCGACGATGATGCCTCCGCCATGCTCTTTTGCCTCCATTGCCCTCGTGCTGAAGGTATTGTCTATATTCGTGAAGACGAATCTGGAGATCGCAGGGATGTTCGACCTGAAGGGCAGGACAGCAGAACCTGCAGGCATGATGTCATCGGTCGTTATGTTGTCGCCGAGCCTCAGCAGCACCTCTGCCTCGATCCTGTTGGACAGCGGCCCTTTGACAGAGACCTCCTTGATGTTCGGGCCTTTGATCACCTTCACATCACGGGTATCAGCCTTTGGTGCGATGAGAAAGTTCCTGTTGATCAGATAGGAAGAAGGCTCCTTGAACTTCTTGATGGCGATGCCCGCCTCTCTCGGATCAACGATCTCTCCTTTGAGCGCAAAGACAGCGCAGGAGACCGGGCTTGCCAGATAGACCATCGCATCCTTGGTTCCGCTCCTGCCTTTGAAGTTCCGGTTGTATGAGCGCACAGAGACCTGGCCGCTGCCCGGAGCGCTGCCCATACCGATACAGGGACCGCAGGACGATTCGAGCATGCGCGCGCCTGCAGCTATGATGTCTGTGACAAGGCCCTCTTTTGCGATCATCTGGTACACCTGTTTTGATCCCGGATTGATCAGAAGGTTCACGCCTTCGTTCACGATATTGCCTTTCAATACAGCAGCAACAGACTTCATTGCCTGGTATGAGGAGTTTGTGCAGCTGCCGATGCAGATCTGGTTCACCTTTGTCCCTGCAAGGCTCTTTACCGTGACAACATTGTCAGGGCTGTGAGGCTGCGCGATCATCGGCTCGACCTTGCCGAGATTGATTTTGATCACCTCTGCGTACGTGGCGTCCTCATCCGCAGCCAGTTCGACCCAGTCAGCGCCCCTGCCGATCGCTTCAAGATAGAATTTGGTCCGCTCATCACTTGGGAAGATAGATGTTGTTGCTCCCAGTTCAGCCCCCATATTGGTTATGGTGGCCCGCTCCGTAACATTCAGGTCCTTGACGCCGGGACCGCTGTATTCAAGTATCCTGCCGACCCCGCCCTTTACCGTGAGCCTTCTCAGTATTTCCAGGATAACGTCCATGGCAGTCACATACGGCCGCTTCAGTTTGCCGAGAAGCTGGATATTCACGACCTTCGGCATGTTCAGTTCAAAGGCCGAGCCGCCCATGACCGTTGCTGCATCGAGTCCTCCAACACCGATTGCTATCATGCCCATGCCGCCGCCGGTCGGCGTGTGGCTGTCTGTGCCGAGCGCGATCCTGCCGGGCGCAGCGAACTGCTCAAGATGCACCTGGTGGCAGATGCCGTTTCCGGGACGCGAGAAATAGGCACCGTATTTTGCTGCAGCGGTCTGGAGGAAGAGATGGTCGTCAGGGTTCATGTAGTCCTGCTGCAGCATGTTATGGTCAACGTAGGAGACCGCAAGCGGTACCTTCACCCGGTCAAGTCCCATCGCCTCGAACTGGAGCCATGCCATGGTGCCTGTTGCATCCTGCGTATAGACCTGGTCAACCTTCAGACCGATTGCAGAACCTGCTTTCATCTCACCGTACGCGCGATGGGAATCGAATATCTTTTCAACTATGTTTCTAGCCATGAATACCTCTTTTTTTTGACGGGAATTTAGTCTGCTGCGGCGAAGGCTTATTTTGACTTTGCCTTTTTTATTATGTAAAAATATGAAGAAAAATCAAGCAGAAATAATCTTCCGGAGAGAAATATGCACTTTTTTCAGTACCGAGGCAATGAGCTGTATGCAGAGGATGTGGCGGTCAAAGAGCTTGCGGAGAAATATGGCACACCCCTGTACATATACAGTTATAACACGCTGGTCCGACATTTCCGGGCGTATGAGGATGCGTACCATGATTTCCCTCATGTTGTCTGCTATGCGCTCAAGGCCAATACGAACGGCGCTATTCTGAAGCTGCTTGCAAAACAGGGCTGCGGCGCTGACATCGTGTCTGGCGGCGAACTCTTCCGCGCATTGAAGGCAGGCATTTCGCCGAAAAAGATCGTGTACGCCGGTGTCGGCAAGACAGAAGAGGAGATCCGCCGTGCACTTGCGGCAAAGGTCCTGATGTTCAATGTCGAATCAGAGGACGAACTGCGCGAGATCGACAGGGTTGCCGGCCTCATGAAGACGAAGGCTCCTATCGCGCTCAGGATCAACCCTGATATTGACGCCCGGACGCATCCCTACATATCGACCGGCATGAAGGAGCACAAGTTCGGCATATCCATAGACCAGGCTGTTGAGCATTACCGGATCGCTGCGCGGCTGAAGAACATAGAGGTCGTGGGCGTGCAGAAGCATATCGGTTCACAGATAACCAAGATGACGCCCTTTGTGGATGCACTGAAGCGCATACTGGTCCTGCTTGACGAGTTGAAAAAGCAGAAGCTCAATGTCCGGTATCTCGATATCGGCGGAGGGCTCGGCATCACCTATTCGCATGAAAAGCCGCCTGTGCCTGCTGATATAGCGAAAAGGCTCCTACCGCTGCTGAAGGGACGGGACCTTACCCTGGTGATGGAGCCGGGCAGGTCGATCGTCGGCAATGCAGGCATCCTTGTTACAAAGACGCTCTATCTGAAAAAAGGCGAAGGCAAGACCTTTGTGATCGTCGATGCAGGCATGAATGACCTGATGAGGCCGTCCCTGTATGACGCGTACCATCATATCCTTCCGGTGAAGAAGTCCAGACGCGGTGAGATCAAGGCGGATGTTGTCGGTCCGATCTGTGAATCCGGCGACTTTCTCGCAAAAGGGAGAAAGATCGAAAGAGTGAACAGAGGGGAGTTCCTTGCGGTGATGAGTGCCGGCGCGTACGGCATGTCCATGAGTTCGAACTACAACAGCAGGCCAAAGGCAGCAGAGGTGATGGTGAACGGCAAGGCCCACGCCCTGATTGCACGGCGCGGCACGTACGAGGACCTTGTTCAGCATGAACTGATACCGGGATTCTTGAAATGAACCTTCCTTTTGTAAAGATGCATGGCATCGGCAATGACTTCATCGTCATTGACTGCCGGGATGCAGCTATTAGCCAGCAGCTGTCAGCTATCAGCGAATTAAGCAAAAGACTCTGTGACAGACGGTTCGGCATCGGCGCTGACCAGATCCTGCTTCTGCATGATTCAGCTACGGCAGATTTCAGGATGAGCATCTTCAACGCAGACGGCAGCGAGGTCGAGATGTGCGGCAACGGCATCCGCTGTTTTGCGAAATATATCTGGGACAGGGACCTGTCATCAAAGCAGGTGCTGGATGTCGAGACGCCTGCAGGCATTATCAGGCCGGAGAAGGCCGGGACCATGGTCAGGGTCGATATGGGCATCCCGGTGACCGAAGGCAGGAATATCCCGGTGAACCTTGACGGCATCGTCAAAGACCACCCGCTGAAAGTAGATGACAGGGAATTCAGGATAACCTGCGTATCAATGGGCAATCCGCATGCGGTGATCCAGGTCGATGACGTGGACACCTTTGATGTAAAGCGGTACGGCCCGCAGATCGAGACGAATAACCTCTTCCCGAAGAAGACCAATGTCGAGTTCATTCAGGTGATCGACCGGCAGACGATCAGGATGCGTGTATGGGAGCGCGGTTCGGGCGAGACCCTGGCCTGCGGCACCGGTGCATCTGCAGTCGCGGTTGCAGCCGATATGAAGGGCATTGCCGATAAGAAGGTCACCATAAAGCTGCGCGGCGGAGATCTGGTCATAGAACTGCATGAGAACGGACATGTGTACATGACCGGCCCGGCCGAAGAAGTTTTTAGCGGAACTATTAATCTGTAGCACAAATTAAGGAGGCATCCATGTTTAGAGGATCAATCGTTGCGATCGTCACACCGTTTCGGAACGGCAAGGTAGATGAAAAGGCCCTGGGTAATCTTATCGAGTGGCATATAAAGGAAGGGACCGATGCCATTGTGCCCTGCGGCACCACCGGAGAGTCAGCCACCCTTGACTATAAGGAGCATTTCCGGGTCATCAAGTTCACGGTCGATGTGGTGAACAAGCGCGTGCCGGTCATAGCAGGCACCGGTGCGAACGCGACCGACGAGACGATCATGATCACCAAAGAGGCGAAGAAGTCAGGTGCTGACGGGGCACTGCTTGTCTGCCCGTACTATAATAAGCCGACGCAGGAAGGCCTGTACCGCCATTACAAGGCTGTTGCCGATGCAGTGAAGATCCCGATCGTGCTCTACAATGTCCCGGGCAGGACCGCAGTGAATATGCTGCCGACGACCGTTGCCCGGCTTGCCGAGATAAAGAATATCGTTGCGATCAAGGAAGCGACCGGAGACATGAAGCAGGTGAGCGAAGTGATCAGGCTCTGCGGAGACAGGATTGCGGTCATCTCGGGTGATGACTTCACTACCATTCCGCTTATGGCATTAGGCGGCAAGGGAGTCATCTCGGTATCTGCCAATGTTGCGCCGAAACTGGTTGCGCAGATGTGCGCGCATTGGGAGCAGGGCAGGTATGATGAGGCGCGGAAGATCCATTTCAAGCTCGAACCGCTGAATAACGCCATGTTCATCGAGACGAACCCGATACCTGCGAAGACAGCGCTTGCCATGATGGGCAAGATCAAGGAAGAGTTCAGGCTGCCGCTCTGTGAGATGTCCAAGGCGAATAAGGACAAGCTGAAGGCTGTGCTGAAGGGAATGAAGCTGGTTAAGTAAATCTCGTGAAGCGTAATTCGTAACTCGTGAATCGTGAAGAGTTAGATGTAAAGAGATAAGATATGAAGACCATGACCGGAGGGTGATTCTGTAAGAGTCGCCCTCCGGTTTCTTATTTCATGCGGAGATTAATATTTCTAGTCTGTTTGTTACACCTACAAAGGAACATTATTTTAACTACATCATGTTATCACGACCTGCCTGTGTTTGTTTCAGGCAGGATTGCAAATCTGACACTAAGAGCCTTCCTTCTTAGACGGCAACTTGCGATAAATGAGAATTGCGACGAATAGTATCGCCAACAACAAACCGAATGCTGCCGCACCACCTAATAGGATTAAGTCATCGCTCAGATATCCTGATGTTTTTTCAGTGTGCACCACAACATGATGATTCATGATCTGCAATATTAATTCTGAGGGCAACTCATCATATTTCGCGCGCACGACAAACTCGTCACTTTTGCCGTCCGCAATGAATGCACCACTTAATTTATCCGGGCCAATGGTAAGTTCTTTTATAGTGTTCTTATGAAGATTATCCTTCAACTGATCAATAGTCCACAATTCAGTTGCACGTGCGACGCTCAGCGTTGTCAGAGCGAGTAAGAGAGTTAAGCAAGCCCTGTAATAATTATTGATTGTCATGAGTATTTATCACCATTCTGTGGCAGTGTCTGGATGTTGACTTCAGGAAGAACTCCTCATTTCTCTCATTTCTCACCTGCATCAATGAAGCTCAGCGAGTGTCCCCTACAGGATATACTTTTTCAGAACTTCAAGGTCAAGGTTGCGGAGGGCGGTCTTTTCGAGTACATCCTCACCCATACCCTTCAGAAAGGGAAAGGTCCCGATGACCGGAACAGGGCAGATTTCTTCCAGTATCTTCGGATTCGATTTTTCTGCAAGGCTGTTCTCCGGCGGTCTGCTGTAATTGATGATCAGCCCTGCCACCTTAAGTCCGGATTCAAGCGCATAATTAACGGTCAGCATGGTGTGATTGATGCTGCCGAGCCCCGGCTTGGTGACGATGAGTAATGGCAGTGAAAATTCCTTCGCAAGATTAAGTATGAAATAGTCTTTCTTGATAGGCACCATAAGACCGCCGACGCCTTCGACGACGATCGCCTCATATGACTTGTAGAGCTTATAATATGCCTTTTTGATCTCGTCTATATTGATCTTCCTGCCTTCGATCTCTGCGGCTGCAAGAGGTGAAAGCGGATTTTCAAAGCAGACGGGAGTTACCTGCCTGATCGGTTCATCCATGTGAGCAGCCTGTTTGAGGAAGGTGCCGTCATAGGGTATGAGGACGTTGCCTTCTTTTCCGCAGCCGGACTCGATCGGCTTCATGGCGCATGCCTTGATGCCGAAGGACTGCATAACCTTTATCAATGCGCCGGCCACGACGGTCTTTCCCACGCCTGTGTCAGTGCCGGTTATGAAGAAGCCTTTGAACATTGTTCCCCCTGAAAAATACTGTCTTTAGTTGAAGTATTGCACTAAAGAATCCTGCTGTCAAGGCTGAGGATCTGTCCTGTGATATAGCCTATGCCTGCAATAGTGACGATGCTCCGGGCAACGTCAGCAGGCCGCGAAAGCGTCTTCAGGGCGCTCTGCTCCTGCGCCTGTTTCATTGCTGTTTCTGCTGCGGCTCCCATCCCGGTCAGCATATATCCCGGCAGGAGAGCATTGACCCTGATATTGTGTTCCGCGAGCTCATGCGCTGCAGAGATGGTCAGGCCGATAAGCCCTGCCTTGGAAGCGCTGTATGCTGCCTGTCCTGCCTTTCCTTTTACGCCTGAATAGGACGAGATGTTGATGATATGGCCGCCGCCTGATCTGATCATGAGGGGTGCCGCCGCCCTGATAAGATTGAAACAGCCCGTTAGGTTTGTACTGATCACGCTGTCCCAGTCGTCTTCTGTCTGTCTTATCAGGAGGCTGTCTTTTGTGATGCCTGCGTTGTTGATCAGAAGATCAAGCCTGCCGAAGGTCTGTTCTACCTGCCTGAGTATGGCATTGACCTGTGATGAGTTGCCGACATCTGCCTTTAATGCAATGGCGCGATCACCAGCCTGCGTGATGATCTCCTGCGCTTCTACTGCCGAGTTGAGGTAGTTGACCGCAACATAATACCCCTGTGCCAGAAAAGCCTGGCTGATCTCTTTTCCGAGGCCGCGGGCTCCGCCTGTGATCAGGGCGACTTTCATGGAATTGTCCACAGTCTAATATCCTTTCTGCCTCCTCTCTAAGTCAAGCAGATTCCCTGATATTTTCTTGACTTAAGTCGGCCTCCATGGTATGTTCAAATCATGAACGTTCAGAATATGAACGGAAAGAATGCTGAAAATCAGGATAGTTACAAATCCCTGCTCCTGCTTGACGAGATCTCGAAGGGAGAACCGCTGTCACAGAGAGATCTGAGCAAGCGGCTTAATATCGCGTTAGGCCTTGTCAATTCCTACATCAAAAATCTTGTCTCCAAAGGCTATATAACCATAAGCCAGATACCGGCAAAACGGTATGCGTACTATCTGACGCCAACCGGCTTTGCCGAAAAGACACGGCTTACCTATCATCTGCTTCAGGACTATACCAGTATATATCGGAATGCCCGGCGTGACTTCAGAACTCTTTTTGTCGATCTGCAGAAAAAGGGTGTGAAAGAGGTTTCCTTTGCCGGGGTTGATGAGGTGACCGAGATCGCCTATCTCTCCCTCCAGGAAGCAGATATCCAGCTCTGCGGTGTTTATGATGACGACAGAAAAGGCAAAGGTTTTTTCAAGACTGTCGTGGTGCCATTCCATGACCTTGCCGACCGTGACGACAACATTATTATTCTTACAACATATCTAAAACGGGCAACTGTTTTTAAGAACCTCCTTGATCAGGGGATCGCAGAGGAGAGGATATTTTCTATCTATCCTCTTGAGGCGATGATCGGGGAGACTGCAGCACCGCCTCAAGGAGTTCATAGGTAACACCCCTCACCGTTGTCTGCCCCGCCCTTGAGGGAGGGGATGAAGGGGAGGGTGATGTCCTTTGACTGGACGTCAGCATTATGACAGTAACGAAGATGAATGGACACGAAAAAGCGGGTTCAAAGAACCTGATCGGCGGTAGCCCGTCCGCATGAAGGTACCTGTTCTGAACGGTCCGATGGAAACTGTGCAGGACGAGCAGTGGACAAAGGTCATTGGCCCGAAGAGCGACTGGTTCGATCTGAACCTGGCAGCCCTCTGGAATTACAGGGACCTGATCATGCTCTTTGTGAAAAGGGATTTTGTTGCTTTTTACAAACAGACCATACTCGGTCCGCTCTGGTTCCTCCTGCAGCCGCTGTTCACAACGGTTGTCTTTGTCGTAATCTTCGGCAGGATCGCACGGATCCCGACTGACGGACTCCCTCCGGTGCTTTTTTATATGTGCGGCATTGTCTTCTGGAACTATTTTGCTGACTGCCTGAATAAGACATCAGACACTTTTGTATCCAATGCCGGCATCTTCGGCAAGGTCTATTTCCCTCGTCTTACGGTTCCTGTCTCTGTCGTCATAACAAACCTTATTACCTTTGCGATACAGTTCATGCTTTTTCTAACGTTTTGGTCATATTTTTATCTGAACGGGGCCAATATTAAAGTAAGTCTCTGGAGTCTGCTGGTCCCTCTGCTACTGCTCCAAATGGCAGCTCTTGGCCTCGGTCTCGGAATACTTATTTCCTCTCTGACAACGAAATACAGAGACCTGAGATACGTGGTTGGATTTGGTGTCCAGCTCTGGATGTATGCAACGCCCATTGTTTACCCCATGTCACAGATACCGGAGAAATGGCAGTGGATCTATGCAATGAATCCTATGGCAGCGATCGTCGAGACCGCCCGGTTCGCTTTTTTGGGCGCAGGATATATTCGGCCATGGAACCTGGGAATTAGTCTTGCCATGACCGTTCTTATGTTGCTGGCAGGCATAGTCCTCTTCAGCAGGATCGAGAAGACCTTCATGGATACCGTATGAGTGACGTGGTGATCAGAGTTGAAAATCTTTATAAGGAATACCGTCTTGGCACGATCAGTCATGGAACGCTGTATAAGGATCTGCAGAGCTGGTGGGCCAGAATACGCGGGAAAGAAGATCCGAACTCTATTATTTCGTCTTCTCAACCTGTTACGCCTAACGCTTCACGCTTTACGGAAACTGAAAACCCTCACATGCTCGCTCTGAATGATCTCTCCTTCGAGGTGAAGCGCGGTGAGGTCCTGGGCATCATCGGAAGGAATGGAGCGGGAAAATCCACGCTGCTGAAGATACTCTCAGAGGTGACCTCGCCAACAAAGGGACAGGTGAAGATAAAGGGCAGGGTGGCAAGCCTCCTGGAGGTAGGGACCGGGTTTCATCCCGAGCTGACCGGCAGAGAGAACGTGTACCTGAACGGCGCGATCCTGGGCATGACAAAAACAGAGATAGATAATAAATTTGATGAGATCGTTGCTTTTGCCGAGATCGAAAAATTTATTGATACCCCGGTGAAGCGGTATTCGTCCGGCATGTATGTGCGGCTTGCCTTTGCCGTGGCAGCCCACCTTGAGCCTGAGATACTGATCGTTGATGAGGTCCTCGCAGTCGGCGATGCATCGTTTCAGAAAAAGTGTCTGGGCAAGATGGGGGATGTGGCAAAGGAGGGCAGGACCGTGCTGTTCGTGAGCCACAATATGCCTGCAGTTCAAAATTTGTGTCAGAGGGCAATTTTGCTTGATTCCGGACAAATAATCGAGAATGACAAGCCCAATGTTATTCTGGAAAAGTATTTATCAAATTCTGAAGCGAAGGCGATTATATCTTTGGCTGAACGTTGTGATAGACAGGGTACCGGAGATATTAGGTTTACAGCAGTGCAATTTCGAGATGAAAAAGGAGACGTTGATTCATTTATTAGTGGAAAATTCGCAAAATTTGCTTGTTATTTCGAAAACAAGCTGCAGCATGACCTGAAAAACTTTCATCTGGCAATAGGGATCGATGATCAGCTGGGCAATAGGATTGCAGTTTTGAGCAGTGAAGTGACGAATGAAGTGTTTGCCAATGTTCCTTCATTTGTCAATTGTGTTGAAGTTAATATCGGGAGACTTCCATTAGCGCAGGGACGCTATGGCTTTACTATCTTTAGTCGTGTTAATGGAGAGATTGCTGACTGGATTCAAAAAGCAGGCTTTTTTGCCGTTGAACCAGGTGATTTTTATGGCACAGGCAGGATTCCGACGATCGGTCAGGGGAATTTCTTGATGGATTACAATTTTAACCTATTACGGTGAATAGTTTTCATAAGCTTGCTTCACCGAAAACCTGTTTTTTAAAGTGGTGACTTTGTGACACGGATTATTTTTAAATATCTTTTGTGCCGTAGGTTCAAAACTGTACACGTAAAAAATCATAAAGCTATCAAATTGGTTGTGGGTGCTGCTAATACGGTGTTTAATGATTGGATATCAACGGATATTGAAATTCTCGACATAATTGACTCAAATAACTGGATGTTTCTTTTCAAGAAAGAATCGCTTTGCGCTGTCCTTGCCGAACATGTTTGGGAGCATTTTGATGATGTTCAAGCTAAAAAAGCATTAAAAAACATTTATGTATATCTTAAAAGAGGCGGGTATTTAAGAATTGCTGTGCCCGATGGATTTCATCCCGACCCATCATACATTGAACTTGTAAAGCCTGGGGGGAGTGGTCTTGGTAGTGATACTCATAAACAATTGTATAACTATAAAAGTCTCAGCAAACTGCTTGTCGACGTAGGTTTTCAAGTTGAACTGCTTGAATATTGGGATGAAGACGGTAGATTTCACCATAAGAAATGGAAGGAAGAGGATGGGCTAATTATTCGATCGATGGAAAATGACAAAAGAAATAAGGAAAAACCTTTGAGTTACACATCTCTTATTATTGACGCTGCAAAGTAGGTTTGGCGGACTTACGATGTTAGGTATCTTCAAAAAGTTCTTAAGAAACAGAAGACGCACAAAGGGGAGTATGGAAGAGTTGGTTGAGCTCTGTAAAAGTAATTCCAGAGAAGCATACGATAGATTATGGAACGATAAAGACATGCTTAAAACATATCTTGAGCCTGCTAGAGTTGAGTCATATATGTTTGTCGTAAACTATGTGCTTTCAAAAAGTTTTGGGAATCGTATTATTGATATCGGATTTGGTTCTGGTGATTTCCTTCGGTTACTTGCATCGCATGCCCCTGAGAGAAAGTTTGAGATATACGGAATTGATTATTCTGAGGCGGCTGTAAATAGAGCGTCGAAGATCCTCCCTTTCGGACAATTCACCACAGGAGATGTCTATAGTCTTCCCTACCCCGCAAATTATTTTGACCAGATTTATTGCATTCAAACCCTTGAGCATCTTGAATTACCTGCTCAGGTAATTTCGGAAATGGACAGAATCTGTAAGCCTGATGGCATGATTTTGATATCGATTCCCAACGGCGATCTTGATACTTATGAGGGGCATTTAAACTTCTGGAACAAAGAATCGTTTCTGACAATTCTTGCCCCGAGGGAGATAATTGATTTTTATGCCTATAATCAGAACAGGGCATTTATGGTATCCATGAAGCCGTTGAAGTGTGAATAAGATGAAAATCTCCTTCGGAATGATCGTTCTTAACGGCGAGCCCTTTATAAAATATAATCTCGAATCTATCTACCCTTACGCACATGAGATTTTGATAGTTGAGGGCGCGGTGGAGAAATTCAGACATGCCGCGACGCTTGACGGACATTCTGTTGATAAAACCGTAGAGATAATAAGGGACTTTCCTGATCCTCAAGGCAAGATAAAACTTATTCAGCGGAATGGTTTTTGGTCAGAGAAGGATGAAATGTCAAACGCCTACTTGGAAGTATGCACTGGTGACTACATATGGCAGGTTGACGTAGATGAATTTTATAAGAGTGACGATATCGAAAAGGTCAGGAGATTGCTTGCTGAAAATCCTGATATCGAAAGGGTTGACATTAAGACTATCAATTTCTGGAGAGGTTTCAGGGCCGTGATGCAGGGTGGGCCATATATTTATAGCAAAGATGACTTTATAAGAATATTCAGATTTAAGCCTGGCTACCGTTATCAGACACACAGACCCCCAACGATTATTGATAAGTTTAATCATGTCATTGGCACGCGCAGGATTCTCTATGCGAAAGAGCTTGCAGAGGTCCATAAGGTGTTTATCTATCATTATTCGTATGTATTTCCTGAAGGAGTCAAAAGCAAATCAGATTACTATGCAAGAATGGGATGGGGAGGCGGCTGCGAAGACGGGCTGAAATGGGCTGAGGCGTGTTGGGAAAAATTAAACAACCCGTTAAGGATTCATTTAATCAAATTTCCGCCATCTTGGATAATTCCCTTTGAAGGTAATCATCCTGACGTGATTGAGGAAATGAAAAAAGAGATTAACTTCGCGGAAGATTGCTATGTCGAAGATTTCTTGGCGCACGAATGGACAAAATACGCTGCTGTTGGGAAGAAGATTACGGAATATTATATGGATGCCAAAAAAAATCGAATCAGCAAGGTGAAGGCTGCCATGTCAATATTAGGCTCCATTTTTTTCCCTTCGAGCAAAAAGAGTCTGAGAGCGGACAAGACTATATTGGAAGTTTTTGCGAAGAGTCTAATTCTTTAACTGCTAATGAATTATTTTAGAAATATTCGCCATATCCCCCATTTCTTTGTGATCCGGTCAGTAGAAGTGAAGCTTTTGGCAGATTATGTGGCCGGCACGGACGGACCGTATCTTGATCTAGGCTGCGGCGATGGAAACGTCGGCATGAGCCTTGGCATACATGAGATTTACGGGATTGATATCGACGATCAGGCAGTAAAGGCGGCCGCCGGAAATGGTTATAAAATGGCATTACATGCCGCTGCGTCTGAGATCCCTTTCCCTGCCGCTTTCTTTTCAACGGTCATTTCCAACTGTGCAGTTGAGCATATGGATGGACTGAGCGATGTTCTTAAGGAGGTAAGGCGTGCCTTGAAAGATCACGGTAAATTTATCTTCACTGTCCCTATCAGGAGATTTTTTGAAATGGTAAAACAGGACGAGACCTTAAAGGACCTTGGGTTGAATAGAGATGAACATATAGATGCATACAATGCATTTCATCACCATGTGAATATCCATGATTTGGGTGAATGGAAGTCCATTCTTGAGGCAGCCGGATTTAACCTTATTAACTACGAGTATTACCTGCCTGGAGAAATCGGCAGTTTTGTTGCGCGCATGGATATGCTGCATACGATTGAACTGCCAGATTCGAAAGACATGCTCAAAAAGCTCGAAAGAAAATATCGGTCAATTGCAGGGCTGCCATTTCGCAGAAGATGTGTAAAATATCTCAAGTATCCTCATCGCAATGAAGATGGTACCCATTTGCTTTTGGTCGCGGAGAAATCATGAGCGGAGCTATAAGAAAAATACCTGTCTCAAAGCCAGCCCTTATCGGCAGGGAAAATGAATATGTTATGGACTGTCTTGATTCCACCTGGATTTCTTCAAATGGGAAATACATTGACATGTTCGAAAATAAATTTGCTGAATACCTTGGCGTTAAATATGCGCTTTCCTGCTGCAACGGGACCGCGGCCCTTCATTTGGCCCTGCTTGCGCTTGGCATCGGCAAGGGAGACGAGGTGATTATCCCAACTCTCACGTATGTGGCCACTGCGAATGCTGTGAGATATACCGGTGCTGAACCGGTGCTTGCGGATGCTGAACCAGGGACATGGAATATTGACCCTGACAACATTGCAGCACTAATTACCGAAAAGACAAAGGCGATTGTTGCCGTGCCGCTTTACGGCCATCCCTGTGATATGAACAGAATAGGCGAACTTGCCCAAAAACACGGCTTATATGTGGTTGAGGATGCGGCTGAAGCGCTCGGAGCCAGATACGATGGCCGTCTTTGCGGATCACTGGCAGACATTTCTACCTTCAGCTTTTATGGGAACAAGACGCTTACGACAGGCGAAGGCGGCATGGTAGTTACAGACAACGATGATTTGGCTGCAAAGGTCCGTCTTTTAAAAGGGCAGGGAATGGATGTGCAGCGCAGATATTGGTTCCCTATTGTCGGCTATAACTATAGGATGACCAATATTGAGG
Organism: uncultured Nitrospiraceae bacterium; assembly: GCA_964463135.1. Lineage (GTDB taxonomy): Bacteria > Nitrospirota > Thermodesulfovibrionia > Thermodesulfovibrionales > UBA6898 > UBA6898. The sequence continues at coordinate 207,532 of CAYXBA010000003.1, read as the reverse complement.
CAGCAATAGGTCTTGCGCAGCTTGAAAATATCGACACGTTTATTGAAAAAAGGAGAATGATCGCAAAAAGATACAGTGAAAAGCTGAAAGACGTTCGAGGGATTATCATTCCGGTCGAAAAAGATTATGCGTTTCATTCCTGCTGGATGTATACGATTTTAATTGAGGATGACTTTGGTCTAAGCAGGGATGACGTGATGGAAATGCTTCTGAAGGGCGGCGTCGAGACAAGACCAGTCTTCTATCCCATGCATATTATGCCCGTTTATAAAGATGATTCTGAAAGGTTTACATGTGCCGTAGAAGTTGCATCCAGGGGCATAAATCTTCCGACCTTCTATGAGCTTGCCGAAGATGACATTCAGTATATTGCAGATTTGATCAGTAAAAAGATCTAATGGAAATTGTTCGCTTAAGACCGATTCATGCAGAGTCACTGATAACGTTCTTTGCGGAAATTAACACGGAAGAATATACCAGGGACTTTTCACCCTTCACCTTTGATCCTGACATGGCACAACGAATATGTAACCATCAGGGGAGAGACCTTTATTATGCAATTTTGATGCATGACCGCGAGGTTGCGGGTATCGGTATGCTGAGGGGATGGGATGAGGGCTATGACGTTCCTTCCATAGGACTCTGCATATTGAAACGATATCAAAACCGGGGGGTTGGAACGTTGATGCTTGCTTTCTTGGAGATGGTGCTTGGCATCAGGGGGTGCACAAGGGTGATGCTAAAAGTAAGAAGGGACAACGCAAAGGCAAAGAAATTATATGAAGACAAGAAGTATATGTTCGAAGAATATGATGATATCTACTTGATAGGCTATAAAGGGATTTGCTGAGGATAGCCTTGCAAAGTTCACGGGGATATTGATGACCATTGGTTTTGATCTTACCTGGATGGTAAGCAACAACAAATCCGGCGGGGTGTTCCAGTATGCCGTCAGGCTTGTTTCAGCGCTTGTCGAACATACCAATGCTAAAGTCGTCGTCCTTATAAGCGATGAGGGGAAGGGTATATTTGCGTGTTATAAAAACAGGAGTAACTTCCGGGAAGTTTTAGTGGAACGTGTTTTTGTGCTGAAAGATGTAGTTGAAAGAGAACAGATTGATGTTATTCATACCCCGATTCAATCTTATCGAAGTATGACCATGTCAGTTCCCATGATTGTCACACTCCATGATCTTCAGCATTTACATTTGCCGGAGTTTTTCACAAAAGAGGAAATTCTCAATCGAAATATATATTACAGAAACGCTGCCGACTTTTCGGAGCGCATCATTGTAAGTTTCGAACACGTGAAAGAAGATCTCGTGAAGTTTTACGGCGTTTCACCTGACAAAGTAGACGTTTGTCATCTGGGCTTTGACAGGCCTCAGCACATTGATCAGGGCAGGTTCCCTTCCGTCAGGAAAAAATACGGACTGCAGGAAAAGTATATCTTTTATTCTGCCAACACCTGGCGTCATAAAAACCACCCCGCTCTCATCCGGGCGCTCAAACTTGTAAGGGAAAAATATGGAATACAGATCTCTCTCGTGTGTGCCGGCCGTAATAATGGGGATTACTATGCAGAATTGGCGGCTATGGTAGAGGACCTTGATCTTGCTGGACGAGTTATCTTCACGGGTTACATACCGGAGCAGGAACTCCTTCTTCTGCTGAATAATGCTGCACTGGTTGTCATACCTACGCTGTATGAAGCGGGGAGTTTTCCGCTTATGGAGGCCATGCTTTACAGCGTTCCGGTCATATGCTCTGATGTAACTTCACTGCCCAATACGATCGGGGATAGACGATTTGTTTTCGACCCTCATAAGTCAGAGGCGATAGCAGAGGCTATAGTAACAATGTTCAGAGATGAAGGACTTATGGAGGAAAACAGGGCGAATTCGGCGGCACGGCTCAGGAATGCCGGATGGGATGGCGTTGTGGCTGAGTTCCTGAATTCATATTCGATGGCGATAGAAAAGTCAAAGAAGAATGATGATGCTCTGTTGCTAAAGGCAAAAATGAATATCTATGAAGATTATGCGGCTGCTTTGATTGAGCAGATGCGGACGCAGCAGGATGAACTGCGTGCCAGTCTTAGCTGGAAGATAACCGGGCCCTTCAGAAATTTGCTGAATATGTTCAGGCATTAGGAAATGATCACCTGTCCGGTAAACTTAATGATCATCTGCAGCCAGTTCTGGCAGCATAAGAACCACATGGCTTTTTTTAGGACTTTGGGACTGCTGAGCAGGCAGGGGGATCATTCTGCTGTTTTCTGCGTGGGCGCATTGACGCCCGAATGTAAGAGGAATGACGTTAGGGGATTCGCAGAAGCATTCCTGGCCATTGCGAGGTCGGCGCAGGCGTCACCTGCATGAAGCCGGAACTGTCAGTGATAACCCCGGTGCTGAACGCCGGACGTTTTATGGAATTCTGCATCCTGAACGTCATTCAGCAGAACTGCCTTGAGGCGGAGCATATTATCGTCGACGGTGGCTCGCAGGACGGGACCCTGGAGATCATACAGCGCTACGCTGCGGAATATCCGCACATACGGTGGGTGTCAGAGCCGGACAAAGGTCAGTCGGACGCGATGAATAGGGGCATTGCCATGGCGCGCGGCGAAATAATCGGGATCCTGAACGCTGATGACTACTATGAACTTGGGGTGCTGTGCCGGATAGCCGGGATCTTTAAGTCGCTTCCAGAGCCCAGCCTGCTTGTCGCGAACTGCAATGTTCTTGATGATAACGGTGCTGTCGCATGGGTCAACAAGCCTTCAAATCTAAAATTCCTTGATCTCCTGACACGAATATATTCTTTCCCGATTAATCCTTCAGCATACTTTTATCACAAATCTTTGCATGACCGGGTCGGGTTGTATAGCGTTGAGGAGCATTTTGTGATGGATATAGATTTTCTCATCAAGGCCGCGCGATCTGCGGCAGAGGTAAGATATACAGATGAGACATGGGGAAATTTCAGATATATCAAGGGCACGAAGACCTTTGAAAACATGAGCATGGGGTATGGCAATGTCCCTTTTGAGGCACTGCTGAGGAAGTACAGGCATGAGCTGCCAACCTGGCAGAGATGGCAAGTGACATCGAAATATATTGCTTACAGATTTTTCTCATATGTAGTTTATTCTTTGATAAGAGATCGACTTGGATCAAAACTGCTTACCTTAAAAAAGTTTATTATCTCATGACGGACCGGTATGCATGCCAAGCTACACAAGGCCGGGAAAAGCCTTTTGTCTCGGTAATAATTCCAACTTACAACAGGGATAAAATGCTGAGACTCACCATAGAAAGTTTCTTCAGGCAGAGCTATCCCGCTGACAGTTTCGAGATCATTGTTTCAGACAATAACTCGACAGATAACACAAAGGACATTGTTGCAGAGTTGCAGCAAAGAGCCCCTGTGCAGATCAATTACCTCTTTGAGAAACGGCAGGGAGTGCATTATGCAAGAAACTGCGCGGCAAAGATCGCCAAGGGTGATATTCTCTATTTCACCGACGATGACATGGTGGCCGATAACCGGCTATTGGATGAGCTTATTAAAATCTTCGGGTTCGATCAAAGGATAGGAGTGGCCACGGGACTTGTGGTAGGCAAGTTTGAGGTAGAACCCCCGGCATGGGTAAGAAAACATATGATTAATGAAAGGCTTAGCCTCACCGACAGTAGCAGGCGCGAGGAACTGATTATTTCCCCGGATGATTGCGGGGTTTACAGTTGCCACGAGGCGATAAGGAAGGACGTTTTTTTTAAGGCGGGCGGATTTAACCCGGAAAATACGAGTGGTGTCTGGGTCGGCGACGGAGAGACCGGCCTGAACATAAGAGTGAAGGCCCTTGGTTATAAATTTGCCTATACCTCCAAATCAATTATCTGTCATATGATCCCACAGGGTAGGACCACCCTTAATTATCTTATAAAAAGAATTGGCAATCAGGGTTTTTGCGATTCATATACCGAATACCGGAGACACAGAAAAAAGGGGATGATATTACCTATAATGGTCAGGAGGAATACGATCGGCCTTCTGAAGACCTTGGGGGTGGAAATATTGCGAATTGCCACCGGCCGGATTTCTTGGCGTTTTATCCCTGCCCAACTGGTGTATTTTTATAAGAGGAACGAATATGACATGAAATTATACAGAAATGATAATTTTCGTGATCTGGTAGAGATCGACGACTGGATCAACAGCGATAGGCTGATGGAGTTTTAGTGGCAGAGCACGTCTGCCGGAGAGTAAATCAGAAATATGAAATCAGAGCGAATCGGAAGAAATAAGGGATCAGGCATGAAAAAGAAGCTGCCACTGACATTCGGTAAAATTGATCTTATCGTTTACGACTTCGATGGGGTGATGACCGACAATAAGGTCATTCTCAGGGAGGACGGACTTGAAAGTGTTGTCGTTAACAGGTCAGATGGTCTTGCGGTGGAAATTCTAAAAAATATGGGGATAAGGCAGATCATTCTCTCCAAGGAGAAGAACCCGGTGGTTGGCGTTCGTGCAAATAAGCTTGGCATTCCAGTTGTCCAGGGCATTAACGACAAGAGAAAGGTGCTGTCCGACTATTGCGAAAAAAATACCATAAGGTTTGAAGATGTCGTTTATATCGGAAACGATTTGAATGATATTGAGGTGATGAAGGCTGTCGGATATCCGCTATGTCCCCTTGACGCGTACGATGAGGTCAAGGAAATTTCAAAGCTTGTTCTTGGCGTCCGTGGCGGGGACGGAGTGGTGAGGAATCTTCTGAAATATTTGATGCACAGCTCTGAGGTTTTTTGAATGAAAAATATGAATAATCCCTCCAAGTATCTGGGTAATGAGTTTGAATATATTAAAAAAGTTCTTGAAGGTGAGTCATGGTCTGCTACCGGAGGCAGTTGGACGAACGCCTTTGAGCGTGCCTTTGCGAAGAGATTCGGCGCCAAGTATGCGGTTGCGTTCAATTCGGGTACATCAACACTGCACGCGGCCCTTGAGGCATGCGGGGTAGGACCGGGCGACGAGGTGATATCTCCTGCAATAACGGTTATTATGGATACAACCGCTACGGTGCACGCGAATGCCGTGCCTGTGTATTGCGACGTTAACCCCAAAACATTCACGATGGACCCCGAAGATGCAGCAAAGAGGATCACCCCAAGGACGAAAGCTATTATTACCGTTGCTATTTATGGCCTATCGCCGGACATGGACCCTATCATTGAACTGGCACGGAAACACAATATCCCGGTAATAGAAGACAATGCACAGGCGGTGCTCAGCTACTATAAGGGGCGCTTGCTGGGGACCATAGGAGATATGTCAAGTTTCAGCTTTGAAAATACGAAACATATCTCCTGCGGCGAGGGCGGAATGATTATTACCAATAATGAGTGTTATGCCGAGATGGCCAGAAAGATAGGTGGCCACGGCTTCAAGAATCTTCGGGCTGAAGAGGGGCGGATCAGGCTTAACCAGGATGTATTTCAAAACCCGAACTACAAGCGGCACGATGTTCTTGGCTGGAACTACAGGCTTTCAGAGTTTAACGCGGCAATCGCATTCGCCCAGCTTGAACGGGTCGAGGCGTTGGTAGATCTGCGCATAAAGTCAGCCAACATTTTTATGGAGGCAATGAAAGAGTGTGATTATCTGATTCCGCAGGAGCTGCCCGGAGATTATGTGAACTCATATTATACGCTGGGTGTTATTTATGAAGGTCAGGAGAGAATTGGCGTTTCATGGGAAAATTTTAGAAAGGCCTATGTGGAAGCAGGCGGCGATGGCATATACGGTGCATGGAGTGTGCCTTATCTTGAACCTATGGTTGCAACCCGTCAGTTTGCGAAACGCTGTCCTTGGGTATATAAGAAGATTGATTATCCCCAAGGACTTTGTCCCGTCGCGGAGAAAATTCAGCCGAAGATCATGCAGTTCAAGACGAATTACCGTGATCTGGAACTTGCTGAAAAGAAAGCTGATATCTTAAGAAATGTCATACAAATGTTTGCTTGATGATAATGCCGGACAGGTCTTAGGTGTCATAAATGTTTGATGTTTCTTTTTATATGAAGGTGAGCGAGATCAGGAAACAGCTCGATCGGGGTGAACTAACTGATAAAAAGTCTGTTTTTGACCAACTGGAGGAATATCGTAGCAAAAAACCAATTGTTTACAATGTCGAAACGACAAATGCCTGCAACATGAGGTGTACGATGTGCCCTCGCACGACTATGATGACCCGCCCGGTTGAAACAATGGACAAACAGTTGTTCAGGCGCATTGTCGAGCAGCTCGAACCCCACCCCCCGGACCTGTGGAGCGCATGGAAAAAGTTTGTCGAAACCGAATACGGAATTCCTGAGACCTTCATGAGTGAAAACCATTTTTTCCTGTACATCATTCCGCGGGTGATACAGCTGCACGGATACGGAGACCCCTTGCTTGACAGGAACATGGCCGATTACGTTACCTTGTTGACGAGCAGGGGCATACCTTCATACTTCAGTTGTAATCCGTCAAATATCAATCTGGACCGGACAATAGAGATGTTCAATAATGGTCTTGACTATATCAAGTATTCCATAGAAAGTGTCGATGATAAGCGGCATAAACTGATACGTGGCGAGGCATCCAATTTCACGGAAAGCCATGAAAAAATAGTTAAGCTTCTCGAAATAAAAAAGAAAAACAGTTTTAAGACGACGATAATAATTACGATGCTTGATCTTAATCAGACAAACCAGAAAGAAGAGTTTTCAAAATTGCGTAAAGCATTTGAAGGACTGGACGTTTACCTATACCTCAAGAGCGAGGATCAGCAATGGTACCGGAACGATTTTCATGGGACATGCTCTGTCCATTGGACCGAGTTCTGCAAGCATCCCTGGATGTCAATGACCGTAAAGTCTAATGGAGAAGTGGCAATGTGCATGGAAGACTTCAATAACGAAATAGTTTTGGGAGACGCAAAAAAAGATTCCCTGTATGACATCTGGAATGGAGAAACATATCATCGGTTCAGGGCAGACCATATTGATCGTGTAAGAGGTATTAAGTGTACTGAACGGTGTGATATGAAAATCGTGGGAGACTTTTTCCTTCAAAATAAATGACTCCATTGCATAAAGGAGATTAATACTATGAGAACAATTACTCTTGATGGACGATTGGTAGGTGATGGTCAGCCGGTATACATGATCGCGGAGATCGGCCTTAACCATAACGGCAACATAAGCATTGCGAAAAGGCTCATTGATGCGGCGTTTGCAACGAACTGGAGCTGTGTGAAATTTCAGAAGCGCACGCCTGACCTGTGCGTGCCGGAACATCAGAAAAGTGTTATGCGTGACACGCCGTGGGGCAGAATGACGTACCTCGAATATCGCTATAAGATTGAATTCGAAAAGGAGCAGTACGACTATATCGCTAAATACTGCAAGGATAAGCCGATAGCGTGGACCGCTTCTGTGTGGGACCTCAAGAGCCTCGAATTCCTCCTTCAGTATGAAGTTCCGTTCATCAAGATACCTTCTGCAAAACTGACAGAGCATGAATACCTTGCGGAGGCGTCAAAATCCGGCAAGCCGGTGATCCTTTCTACTGGTATGAGCACACTTGAAGAAATTGATACGGCTGTAAATATACTCATAAAGCATTCGCATGGGAATTTTGCACTGCTGCATGCCAATTCAAGTTATCCGGCTCCGCAGGAGGAACTGAACCTGCGTGTGATCGATGCCTTCAAGCAGCGGTACGATTGTGTAATCGGGTACAGCGGACATGAGTACGATCTGGAACCGACGGTGATCGCGGTTGCTCTGGGGGCGGCAATCATCGAAAGGCATGTCACGCTCGATCATAATATGTGGGGCTCCGATCATTTCGCAAGCCTTGAAGTCCACGCGATGGATATGCTCTACAAAAGAATAAAGAATATTGACGTAATGCTTGGCGACGGAGTCAAGAAGGTTACCCCCAAAGAAATGGAAGTCAGGAAGAAGCTGAGAGGATATTGATGAAGAAGGCGATTTTCATCACCTGCCGCACTGACTCAACGAGGCTGCCAAATAAGGCGCTCATGAAGATTTTGAAGAAACCCACCATTGAAATGGTAATTCTCCGTGCAAAGCAGGTAGCGTCTGTTGATGAAATAGTGCTTTGCACAACTGAAAGACCGGTTGATAATGAGTTGGTGGAGATAGCAAAGAGGTGCGGGATACAATATTTCAGGGGAAGTCTTGAGGACAAATTGGACAGATGGCTCTGCGCGGCCAAGGCGTTCGGAGTGGACTATTTTGTAACCTTCGATGGCGACGACTTGCTTTGTGACCCTGAACTTATTCGAATCGCCATGAACCAGATGGACGGTGGCGGTATAGATTTTATAAAGGCTCCAAAGGATCTCATCTGCGGTTCATTTACGTATTGCATGACGACCGCGGCTCTGGAGAAGGTCTGCAGCATAAAGGATACGAACGATACGGAGATGATGTGGGTTTATTTTGAAGATACCGGAATGTTCGAGGTCCGTGACCTCGCGATAAAGGACAGAGTTTTTTACAGCCCCTATATGAGACTTACTCTTGACTATCCCGAAGATTTTGAATTCTTCAGGCATATATTCGAACATTTCAATGCGGTAAATAATGATGTGCCCCTCAGGGATATCGTGAAGTTTCTTGACGCGAATCCGGAGGTGACGAAAATAAACTTGTTCCGGCAGCAGGACTATCTTGCCAATCAGAAGAAAAAAACGAAGCTTGTTATAAGAGAGGGTATTGCTTGACATGAGCCCTATTCCGGTCTGCTATCTATGCGGCGGGAAGGAGCTTCAGAAAAGGGCCGGAGGAGTTCGCGACAATCCAACCCTTGATGTGATGGAATGTTCCGGTTGCGGCCTTGTTTTTCTTTCATCGTTTGCACATGTAGAAGAAGGTTTCTACGAGGCCGGCAGGATGCATGACAATGAGATTGACGCTGATCTCGATGCATGGATAAAGGAAACAGCGCGTGACGATGACCGCCGCTTTAGATGGCTGCGGGCTCTTATACCAGGAAAGTCGATTCTGGATTTTGGCTGCGGCGCAGGAATGTTTCTGAAGAGAACGATAGGCATAGCGAAAAGTGTTAGCGGCATTGAGCCGGAAAAGAGACTTAAAGCGCATTTCGATAAACAGGGATTGCGTGTCGCCCACAGCTTGGTGGAGCTTAAGGAACGTTTTGATATAATAACAATGTTTCACGTGCTGGAACACCTTCGTGATCCGGTTCAGGTTTTGAAGGAGCTCTCAGCATGTCTTAATGAAAATGGGGAAATTATAGTTGAAGTACCTAACGCCAACGACGCGCTTCTTACGCTGTATCACTCGAAGCCTTTTTCTGAATTTACCTACTGGAGCAGGCACCTGTTCCTCTATGAGGAGTCGACGCTGGCAAGGTTGGCTGAAAAAGCCGGACTGAAGGTGAATTACATCAAACAGGTGCAACGATATACCCTTGCAAACCATCTCTACTGGCTGGCTGAGGGCAAGCCCGGCGGACACAAGGAATGGGATTTCCTGGATACAGTTGAACTGAATGCGGCTTACGAAGAGCGATTGGCCGCGGCGGGTTGCTGCGATACAATCGTTGCCAGTTTTTCTGTAATGTAGACTGATGGCGACAGAAAAAAAGACTGTTTTTTTGGCCACTGGAGCGCTATATCTGTTCTGGGCCACAGGCTTGTATTATTTGTGGGAACTTTCGAAGAACTACAGGGTTGTTCTGATCGTCAATAACGACTATGCTACAGATAAGATTTTCCTTAAAGCCGTCAGCCTTTCAGATGTTGCGGAGATCTTATATATACCCGAATTACGTTCAATGTCTTCACTCCATAGGTTCTACTACAGGGAATTCAAAAGGATCGCCCTGAAATATAGACCTGTACTGATCTTTCAATATAATAATGCGTATATCTCTAATGTCTACTTGTTTTACATGAAAAAAGTTTGTGGTCTTAACTGCGGGAGAGTTGTCTTTCAAAATGGTCGAATGGCGCTTAACTGGGAAGAAGACTTCAGGTGCCGTGTCAGCTCTGCGGTCAGCTGCCGAGGAGCCTTTTTCGGGCGTCGGATAGCGTGGCTGTCACGATTCAGATTGAGGACCGGCCATTGGCTTGATGAATTCAGGACATATTACTTCGTCCCTTTGTTCGTGGCCAGAAGGTGGTTTGTTCCTGTTCTGGATCTGTATTCCGGAGAGTTCAGGAAGAAAGGGCCTGAACTGGAGGCGCTGAACCGTGAAAGATTTGATTGCTATCTGGCTTACTATGAGTGCGAAAAAAATAAGATGGAGTCTCTTCAGGTCTATGCTGGAGATATACGAATCATAACGCACCCTGTCAATACAGTTGGGCATGAATGCAATAGGGCTGTTTATGAATGTGAGCAGGAAGAACTTATATCTATATTCCCGACATATGGGTTAGTGTCCCAGTTAAGCGCGCTCCGAGGCGTGCCAATCGAAGAGATAGCGTCTGAAGTGGCGGACAAGTGGATCGCTGTAATTACTGTATTGCTGCAAAAGTTCCCGGGCTTCACGGCTGTCTGGAAGCTTCATCCAAGTTCGGCTAACGATTCGCTGATGCTTGATATTACCAGACGAGTTGAAAAGGGATGCGATAAGCTCCGCGTGCTGGCTCCGTCCGAAAACGCACAGATGTGGATGTTAAGAAGCAGAGTCGTTGTGACGGACATTTCAACCATTTTTTGGTGGGCCAATTTGCTTCAGGACAAGATAGTTGTCAGCCTTGATCTTTTCGGTTATCCCAACGGTGACGAGGCCAGGTATTATGAAGGAGTATTGTATTTCAGAACGGTTGCAGAGCTTAAGGCCTGTGATTTCAGCCGTCAGTCTGGACTTAAGCCAAGCAAACCGGCTTACCCCACCCTCACCGAAATATCCTGCAGGCTCACAGCCGGTCTGCCAATCTGACCAAGAGGCCAATACAGAATGGAAGAGACAGCCCTGGAGAATGAAGAAATTAAAGAAAAAATCAATGTTGACGATGTCGAATTTTTCAGAGTCAGCGTCGATCCATGCGGTCGCGTCTTCAAGTGGAAAAACCGTCTTTTCAGGGCCATATATTATGATATGGTTGATGAAGTCCGCAATATGTTTTCATGTGGAATGATAGGGGAGCTTATTGATAAACGCCTATTCCCTAATAGCTGGATGACGGGTTTTTCCATTGCCGGGTACGGTCTTGTGATTGAGCATGAGATTATCAATAGCGTCACTTATCCCTTTGAATGGTCCTTCTCCATGCTTAAGGATGCTGCCCTGACGGTGCTGGAGATCAATATGACAGCGGTCAGGTATGGCTACCAGACCAGGGACTGTCACTCTTACAATATCTGCTTTGACAGGACGACTCCGTTGTTCGTTGATCTGGGAAGTTTTATCAGGATAAATGAAAAGAAATACTGGGCCTCTTACGAGAATTTTCTAAGATCATATTATTATCCTCTCCGGATATGGAGCGGCGGCAACACTTTTTTGGCAAGAAAAATACTCTTCAGCCTTGGTCTTACGGATGAAATGCCGCATGAGAGTTATCTTCTTTACAAATATCCGATTGTGCGGACAATAAGTCTTGACATTCTGAGGCAGATCGTTTCGCACTATTTTATTTTAAGAGATCGTATCCCCTATAAATTTATGAGCTTTAAGAAACTCAAAAGAAAAATAAATTCCATATCCCTTCGGGAGAGCGAAACGAAATGGGGAGAATACCATAAGGCATATTATGATGCTGCAGGAAATCCTGTTATGAATCCGCGGTTCAGCAGGATTATCGATCTTATAGGTAGTCATAATATATCTTCAGTTATTGAACTGGGCGGCAATCAGGGCATATTTTCGGAGATGCTGCTGAAAAGTTCGCCTGTCAGAAAAATTATCTGTACAGATTATGACGGAAAAGCTGTTGACGCCATGTATAGAAATGCCAGGGATAAAGTGCTCAGCCTGACACCCGCGGTCATAGATATAATGTATCCGCTGATGAATTATTACGAGGCGCCGCCATATGAGAGGTTAAAGGCTGAGGCTGTCCTTGCACTCGCTGTTACTCACCATATTGTTCTTGGCCAGAAGCTTGCAATAGAGCTGTTTTTTGAGATAGTGGCCAGGTATTCGAAAAAGTTCGTTTTTATTGAGTTTATGCCACTTGGGCTATGGGATGGTAAAACGGCCCCGCCTCTTCCATCGTGGTACAATCAGGATTGGTTCAGGGCGGCATTTGAAAAATATTTTACCGTGCACTTAATCGAAAAACTTGAGGAAAACAGGGTGCTTTTCATGGGGGAGCTTAAGAACCCATGAGGATTGGAGTCTTTATCGGGAATAGCGTTCCACAGGAAGGAGGTGTTTTCTCCTTTGTGAACACTATCATAGACAGTCTCTCAAGTTCCGAGAGCAGGCATGAGTTCTATGTTTTTTATTACGGGCCGGTCAGGTATAGCAGTAACAGCAGGATTAAGTTCCTATCTCTGTCCAATCCTCTCGGCAGGTTCGGGGTCCGAGCTGTTTTGAGGCGTTTGGGAATGACGCAGGAAACCAATTTGCAGAAAGCCGCGCGTGCCCACTGTATTGAGATTATGTGGTTTCTGACAAATGCTCATGAGGAAATCAGGATGCCGTATATCCTGACGGTACTCGATCTGGAGCACAGGGTGCATCCTTTTTTCCCGGAAGTCAGCGTTACCGGAAATACATGGGACATCAGAGAGAAATACTTCAGTTCCAGGGTTCCCAAAGCAGCGTTCGTAATTACCGGCACAGAGGCAGGGAAAAGAGAAATAATCAGGTTTTATCATGCTGAAGAAAAAAATATCCGGGTAGTTCCTTTCCCTGCATCTTCATTTGCCAGGCAGAACGGGAATGATGATGTCTTGATTAAGTATAATGTTGCTCAGCCTTATCTTTTTTATCCCGCACAGTTCTGGCCTCACAAAAACCATATAGGCCTCCTTTTGGCCCTTAAGCTGCTCAATGAAAAGTATTCTCTGGGACTGTCTCTCGTGCTGTGCGGCTCTGACAAGGGAAATCTCGGATTCGTCAAGGAAAAAATCAAAGAACTCGGACTGGATTACAAGGTCCGCATACTGGGCTTTGTGCCGGAGGAGGACTTGTCCTGCTTGTACAAAAAAGCCTTTGCGCTGGTCTTTGCCTCGTTCTTCGGACCTGATAACCTGCCTCCGTTGGAGGCCTTCTCGCTCGGTTGCCCTGTAATAGCGGCCGACGTGCCGGGGGCTGCAGAGCAGTTGGGTGAAGCAGCCATCTTGGTGAATCCATGTGATGAACAGGATATGGCACTTGCGGTTAAAAGGCTGCACGATGACACCGAGTTGAGAGGCGACCTGATCAGGAAGGGTTTGGAACGTATAAAGTGGGGTCCGGATGACTATCTCAAGGGGATAATCTCAATTATCGATGAATTTGAATGCTTCAGGCGTTGCTGGAGCAGCAAAGACGAGTATCTACACCTATAGTGCGTGCGGATGACCGAAAAAATTTATATATTACTCCCTGTCTATAACCGGCGAGAGATAACCCGCCGCTTTGTTGGCTGTCTTGAGGCCCAGACCAATCAGAATTATCATCTTGTCCTTATTGATGACGGATCAACGGACGGTACTGAAGAGATGGTCAGAAGCCGTATCAATAACCCTACCGTCCTTAGGGGTCGTGGCGATTGGTGGTGGGCCGGAGCTCTTCATCAAGGTTTTCTCTGGCTGATAGAGCAGAGAGCAGAGATTGAGGATTTTGTCCTGATAATAAATGATGACACGGAATTCGAGCCTGATTTTCTTGAGCAGGGTGCTGCCATTCTCAAAGAGGCCTGCCACACGCTGTTGTTGGCACAATGCTTTAGCAAAAAAACCGGAAAACTGTTTGATGCTGGTGTTCATGCAGACTGGAAAAGCCTGACATTTGACCAGGCATCTTCCCCTGATGAGATAAATTGTCTGTCAACAAGGGGCTTGGTCATGCGCGTTGGCGACTTCCTGGATATCGGCGGATTTTATCCACATATACTTCCACACTATGCATCAGATTACGAATTTACGATACGTGCGCACCGAAAGGGGTTCAGGCTTACTACAGACCCGCGTCTTAGACTCTGGCTGGACGAAACCACAACAGGTTATCACGCAGCGGATTCTTCTTCCTTGCCATTATCATTTAAGAAGATGTTCTCACTGAAATCTTCATTAAATCCTTTTATATGGATGATCTTTATCGGCTTATCATGTCCATGGAGGTGGAAATTGAAGAACTTGCTGAAGATCTGGGTTGTAGTCTTTCATTCATTTTATCTCTCTCACCGGAAGGTGTTGGGATCAAAATGAATGGTATTATCAAGGTCTGTTTGCGGTAATCAGGCTAGAAAGGACACGATGAAGCACCCTTCGATATCCGTGGTAATTCCTGCCTTTAACCGCGACAGGACGATAAAGCGTTGTCTTGATTCGATCTTGGCTCAGACCCTGCCTCCTCTTGAAATTATCGTTGTGGACGACTGTTCTACGGACGGAACAACAGATATTGTGAAGAGTTATGACAATGCCCTGATAAGATGCATTGTGCTTGATAATAATTCCGGGGCACAGGCTGCGAGGAACCGGGGGATCAGGGAAGCTAAGGGAGACTGGATCGCTTTTCAGGATTCTGACGATGAATGGATGCCGGAAAAACTGCAGATACAGGTTCAGGCGCTCTCACGCTTCGACTTTGACACTCTAAGTGTTGTGCATACCGGAGCGATTACCTGCAACACCACCACAGGAAAGGTGAAGAAGCCCAGGCTACCTGTGGTGGAGGGAAAACATATTTATCCCTATCTCCTTGAAACACCGGGGCCCATGTTCCCCGGCATGCTGGTTTCGCGGCAAACACTTGATATGATCGGACTTCTTGATGAAAAAGTTCCTGCATATCAGGAGTGGGACACAGCGATTCGTCTCGCCATGATATGCCGATTCATTCATCTGCCTGAGCCGCTTTTCGTTTATTATCTGCACGACAGTGAGACGATATCTGGCGATACGAAGAGGGATATTGAAGGCTATCAGTATGTAGTGGACAAGTTTCGCCAGGACATTGTGTCAGAATGCGGTCCTGCAACCTACAATGATCATATAATTTATAATGCACTGAGGGCGATAGGATGGGGATTCTCGCAGGAGGCAGAAGAAATAATGAGCAGATATATTGGCTCTTCTGCCGGAATGCCTTTACTGAGATTGCTGAGCAGGTTCGGGGTGAAGTTGCCGGGTCGCAGACTGCTTGTGAAATGGGCTAATATGATGAGATGGCTAAGGTGGAAGATGCATGAATCAGGGAAAACGCGTGACCAGTGATGCTGCTGAATGGTAGGAGGAGATAAGACCAATGATTGAAAGAATTTTGTCCGAAAACACGCTGATTGCGATCATCATCCGGGCCAACTACCATAAGGAGGGTATAGAGTTTTTCACTCCGGATGATTTTTCTCAACAACTTGCTTATATGAACCGGCCCGCCGGACATACGATAAGCCCTCATATTCATAATAAGGTCGAGCGAAATGTTTCATACACTCAGGAGGTATTGTTTATAAGGAAGGGCAAAATAAAAATCTCTTTTTATGACGAAAAAAGGCTCCTGATTGATGTGAAATTGCTGGGAGCCGGAGATGTAATTCTTCTCGCCTCCGGCGGGCATGGATTCGAGATGCTTGAGCAGACGGAAATGATAGAAGTTAAACAGGGGCCTTATGCCGGAGAAAAGGATAAAATAAGATTTGAGGATATTGGACGATGATTCCGGTGAATGAACCCTTACTTGACGGTAACGAGAAGAAGTATCTGGAAGAGTGTATTGATTCCGGCTGGATATCTTCTGAGGGGCCCTTTGTCAGGAAGTTCGAGGAGCGTTTTGCTGCAAGAGTAGGACGGAAACATGGCATAGCCGTGGCTAACGGTTCAGTGGCGCTTGATGCTGCCGTGATCGCAGCAGGCATCGGAAAAGGCGACCAGGTAATTATGCCGTCCTTCACGATTATTTCCCCTGCTGCCTCGATTGTGAGGGCCGGAGGCGTTCCGGTCCTTATTGACAGCGACCCGGTTACATGGAACATGGACATGGAGCAGCTTCGGGACAGACTCATTGATGAGATCGAGCGAAAAGGGAACAAGAGTCTAAAGGCAATATTAGTTGTGCATATCTACGGGCTGCCAGCAGACATGGATCCGGTTTTTGAAATCGCCGGCAAATACGGGCTCAAGATTATTGAAGATGCTGCTGAAATGCACGGGCAGACGTATAAAGGGAGGCCCTGCGGAAGCCTCGGGGATATCAGCACCTTTAGTTTTTATCCCAATAAGAATATAACTACCGGTGAAGGTGGAATGATAGTTACCGATGACGATGAACTCGCCGCAAAATGCCGGTCTCTGCGCAACCTCTGTTTTCAGTCCGGGAAACGTTTTGTCCACGAAGAGCTCGGATGGAATTTCCGTATGACAAACCTTCAAGCCGCCCTTGGTCTGGCCCAGCTGGAACGTCTGGACGAGTTCGTTCTGCGCAAGAGGAGGATGGGGCGGAGGTATGACGAACTTCTGCAGGACATCGCAGAGTTGGAGTTGATGCCAGGAAGCAGGGAGTATGCCGAGAATATTTATTGGGTTTACGGTGTAATATTAAAGGATACCGTGCCCTTTGACGCAGAAGAGGCGATCAATAGACTTGCCGCCAGGGGCGTAGGTGCGCGACCGTTTTTCTGGCCGATGCATGAACAACCCGTCTTCAGAAAAATGGGGCTCTTCAGGGATGAACGATATCCGGTTTGTGAAAGGATGGCAAGGCGAGGCTTCTATCTGCCGAGCGGCCTTGCCCTAACCGACAGCCAGATGGAAGAGGTGGCAGTCAGGATGAAGGGTATGATGAGATGAACGTTTTCGGAAAGTATTCGGATTATTACAACCTGTTGTATAAGGATAAGGATTATGCGGCGGAGGCGGAGTATATCCACAATCTCATCCAGCGATATGATCCTTCTGCGAAGAGTGTCCTAAATCTCGGGTGTGGAACCGGAGGTCATGATTTCCCGTTAGCGCGAAAAAAATATGAGATGACAGGAGTTGATATGTCGAACGAGATGCTTGCTGTGGCCAACTCTCAACTCTTAACTCTCAATCTTCAACCTTCGGCCATTCACTTTGTTCAAGGAGATATCCGGAAAATACGCATTGAACGGATTTTCGATGTTGTGATCTCGCTTTTTCATGTAATGAGTTATCAAACCACGAACGATGACATTATGGCGACTCTTGACACCGTCAGGGGCCATCTGAAGGATGACGGTCTTTTTATTTTTGATTTTTGGTACGGGCCAGCTGTCCTGACCGATCGACCTGCAGTGAGAGTAAAGAGACTAGAAGATGAGGAGCTGTCGGTTTATAGGATTGCAACTCCGGTAATTCATCTGAACGAAAATATTGTCGATGTCAATTATGAAGTTTTGATCGAAGACAGGAAGACGAAAATGTTGGACAAACTGCAGGAAATACACAACATGAGATATTTCTTCTTGCCGGAACTGGAATTCATATTGACCACGGCGGGTTTTTCTGTTGTTGCCGACCGCGCATGGATGCATTTGGACAGGCGCCTGGACTCCGATACTTGGTACGGCGTTGTAATAGCCAGAAAATGAGATGCCTTTTGTTGTTTTTCTGAACCGGTCATGAGGAAAATAGGGATATTATTATGGGCCCATCCGCACTATGGAGGGGTTTTTCAGTATAGCTTGTCTATCATTCGTGCTGCTGCAGAGTTGGACCGCAGTCGTTATTCCGTAACAGTATTCTATCGTCATGACGCTTGGTGTAAATACATGCATGAGATGGAAGGCAATGGACTCATATGGGTACGTTATCATGCCAACATACCCCTGATCATACTCGGGATGGCGTGCAGGATTGCCGAAAAAAATGGATTACTCCTGAAACTGTACAGGCAGATGCATCCAATCTATCATACCGTAAAGGTCCTTGGTATTAAGCTGATGATCTATCCTGCACCCGTCACGCTTTCTTTTGAGATGAATGTCCCGTATATCATTGCCGTACACGATCTGCAGCACCGCCTGCATCCTGAATTTCCCGAGGTATCGGCGTGCGGCGAGAGGAGCAGGAGGGAGTATCTTTTCAGTAACTGCTGCAGGCATGCCATGACGATCCTCACTGAATCCGAAGAGGGGAGCCGGGATGTCCGGCGTTTTTATGGTGTTGAGCACGACGTTATCCGTACGCTGCCGTATGTCCCCCCCCATTACCTGAAAGAAGCAGATGCAGGCGATGTCATCAATAAATACGGTCTGCCGCCGAGATATCTGTTCTACCCTGCCCAGTTTTGGGAGCATAAAAATCATGTGAGGCTCATCGAGGCGCTGCATTTGATAAATAAAGAAAAAGGCCTAGAAATACCAATTGTGCTTGTTGGGGCGAAGAAAAATGCCTACCGAAAGACCATGAAGCGGATTGCCGAACTTGGGATGTCCGGTCAGGTTATCTACCTCGGATACGTTTCGGACGAAGATATGATAGGATTCTACAGAACTGCTGAGGCACTGGTCATGCCGACCTTCTTCGGCCCTTCGAATATCCCTCAGCTGGAGGCCTTTCTTCTTGGGTGTCCTGTAATCACCTCTAATATCCCTGGCATCTATGAACAGGTCGGGGATGCTGCGCTTCTGATCGCTCCGGATTCCGCAAGGAGCATAGCGGATGGAATAGAAAAGGTGTGGTGCGACAAGGGGGTCAGGCAGGAGCTTGTGCGAAGGGGATATGAGCGTGTTGCTTCCTGGACTCCGGAGAACTTTGGCCTAAAGTTCCGTGCAATATGTGATGAAGCTATTGCCAGAAATTTCAGTGAGTAGCCCTCCGCGCATTTCTGTCATTACCCCTTCTTTTAATCAGGCCGGGTATATTGAAAGGACCATCTGCAGCGTCCTCGGACAAAATTACCCGAATCTTGAGTATATCGTTGTGGACGGCGGTTCAACTGACGGAACTCTTGAGATCCTGAAAAAGTATGGGAGCAGGCTGACCTGGATATCTGAGAAGGATTCCGGCCAGTCTGAGGCCATTAACAAGGGTATGCGCATGGCAACAGGCGATATCCTTGCCTTTCTCAATTCCGACGACATATACGAGCCTGGTGCGTTGACAGCCGTTGCCAGTCGTTTCAAGGCAGATCCTTCTATAATGTGGCTGACAGGAAGGTGCAGGATCATTGACGAAGATGACCGCGAGATACGATCCGTTATAACATCCTACAAGAACCTTCTGCTGGATCACTATCTCTATGAGCTGCTGCTGACAGCGAATCCCATAAGTCAGCCTGCAACGTTCTGGAGAAAAGAGGTCCTGGATGAGATCGGCCTCTTTGATCCTGGAGAGACTCTGGTCATGGATTACGATTACTGGCTCCGCATAGGCCAGAGGTATCAGCCGGCGATCATAAATAAAAATCTGGCTGCATTCCGGATCCACCCGCAGTCCAAAACGTCACTCGGCCGCTATAAGATGATACAGCACGAATGTGCCGTGTCCCGGAAATATTCCCGCTCTGCATTCCTCAATGTGTTACATTATCTTCATGCTTGCGGCATGGTCTTGGCCTATCTGATCGTCGATGTATTTTCCTCAGCCATGCGGGGAAAACGGGCAGCCCAGGGCTGATAGTTCGGTCCCCTCTGTGGCGCAAAAAAAGGATTCGGGCAGGATATACAGGATGACGAAAAAGGATGATTTTGCGGTCTTGATCCCGGCCTATAATGAGGCGGACAGGATAGCCGCGACCATTGCCGGGATCAGGGAATATTGCTCAGCTGAGATCGTTGTGATCAGCGACGGCTCGACTGACAGCACTGCGGAGCGCGTGAGGGAAACGGGCTCCGTGGTCATTGAACTGCCCTTTAACCTCGGATACGGTGCCGCACTTCAGACAGGGTATCAGTATGCACTGAAACAGGGGTATGCATATGCGATCCAGATGGACGCAGACGGTCAGCACGACCCTGCGTACATTCCTGTTCTCATGAAAGTGGTGCAGTCCGGATTGGCTGACGTTGCCATAGGGTCCCGGTTCCTCGGAGAGGGGACCTATCACCTGTCCTTTACGCGAAAAGCCGGCGTGTTCTTTTTCAGGAGTCTCGCCTCTCTCCTGACCCGTCAGACGGTCACTGATCCCACCTCGGGCTTTCAGGCCCTGAACAGGAGGGCGATGGCGTTCTGCGCCAGCGAGGCATATCCGGCCGATTTCCCGGATGCCGATGTGCTGGTCATGCTCCATAAAAGAGGGATCAGGTTTGCTGAAGTGGCGGTAAAGATGCACCAGAATACGAAGAGGAAGACCATGCACAGCGGCCTTGTGCCGGTCTATTATTTATTTAAAATGCTGCTGTCCATTGTCGTTACGCTGCTGAGAAACCATGAACTGAGGAGAGAACCATGACCGCACAGTTAAAGATCCTGGCTGCAGTTATCGGAGTGACGCTTTTTCTCTATATTATCGAACTGGTCAGGCGGAGGAGGCTGCGGGAGGAATATGCCTGGTTCTGGCTTCTCACCGGGCTGATGATCGTGCTGCTTTCGGTCTGGTATGATCTTGTGGCCAGGATAGGTCAGTTCCTTGGTGGGATCCTGCCATCTTCCGTGCTCTTCTTTTTTGGGCTTCTCGCCCTGCTGCTCATCTGCCTTCATCTGTCCATTAAATTGTCGACGCTGACCGACCAGGTGAAACGTCTGGCCCAGGAACAGGCCTTGCATCGGATGGAGGAAAAAAGGACGGGGGAGAATTCGTGAACAAAGACAACTCAGTATCCTTTACGTTATATCTCGGGGCCACTGCCGCTATATGCGGCGCTTTGGTCATGGTCATCGAAGTTATGGGATCGAGGGTTATCGGCCCTTTTTTCGGCGTCAGTCTGTTTGTCTGGACAGGACTTATCACTGTTACGCTTGTAGCACTTTCTATTGGTTATGCACTTGGCGGTATTCTCTCAGACAGGAAAAGTTCGCCAGATTATCTGTACGCCATTGTTTTTATCGCAGGTCTTCTGGTCATGGCAATACCCCTTCTGCGGAAGCCGGTCCTTATGACCTTTCTGTCCTATGATCTGCGTATGGGATCATTTCTCAGTTCTGCCGTGCTCTTTGGCCCCTCTCTGCTGCTTCTGGGCTGCATATCTCCTTATGTGGTGAAGCTTGCTGCCAGAGAGGTTCGGAATATCGGCCGCATAGTAGGAATATTTTATGCGATCTCAACGATCGGCAGTTTCCTCGGCACTATTGTTGCCGGATATGTACTGATCGCATTTTTTGATGTCTATACAATATTTCTGGCTGCAGGGCTGATGCTTGTTCTGATTTCGTGCGTATACTTTGTCTTCTTTCGAAAGAAATTTCCCTTACTGCTGATATTCATAATTCTCCTCGTCGTAGCCCTGCAATACAGCGAACCGCTTATATCCAAGGTCACGCAGGATGGCACGGTCGTCAAGGAGGTGCTTCGCAAAGAGACCTATTATGGGACTATAAAGGTTGTTGATTATTCATTTGGCACCATGCATACGCGGGAGCTTATGCTGGACGGCCAGATACAGGGGGGAATTGATCTCAGCAATAATGAATCTGTTTATGCATTTGCCTATTATCTGGAAATGCTCCCTTATCTCATGAATCCGGAGGGGAAAAGCTGCCTTGTTGTCGGTCTCGGTGCCGGTATAGTACCGGTGTGGTATGAAAGGAATGGTGTCCGCACGGATGTTGTGGAGATTAATCCTGATGTCGTGCATACCGCCCGGACTTTTTTTAATTTTGACGTTTCAGGAGATATCCATGTCCAGGATGCACGATATTTTCTCGAACATGCGAGGAAATCGTATGATTATGTGATCCTTGATGTCTTTAATGGGGACACCACCCCTGCTCATATGCTGAGCAGAGAAGCTGTTGAAGCGCTGAAAAGACATCTTACCAACAAAGGCATCCTCGCTGTCAACCTTATAGGCAGCCTTGGGAAAAATAACTATATGACGGCGTCGGTCGTTAGAACGCTTCAAAGCGTTTTCGCTCAGGTAGATGCGTATCCGTTGTTTTCCCCGGAAGAAGGTGAAGAGGTCGGCAATATTGCTATCCTTGCGCATGACTTTCCTTTTGACAATATATCACCTGAGAGAGTTAATGCGTTCGCGATTCACCCCATGGTATCTCAACGGGTGAAAAAATATTTTGCACGGAAGGTTGAATTCCCGTCGGAAAAACGGGCCATAATCCTTACTGACCGATACAATCCCATAGATTTCTTTGATGCCGCGCTCAAGGAAAAGACCAGAAGAGATATCTTCAGTTTCACTGACCCCGAAATCCTTCTCTGATATATCGCTGTCTCGAAAATAAGGTATGCCGGAAACGTAATTTGCCCCGGAAGAGCTGACGAAATAAAGCGGCAGAGCGGGGAGGAAGGATGAGTTGAGGGCGAAATGCGTTGAAAAATTCAGACCTATTAGGTAGCATTATCAATATGACCAACTTCAGCCCAAATAACATATATAAATATATATGCTTTGGTTTTGCAGCGTTTTTAGTGTTGTTCTGTTTTGGCATCGAAAGAGCATCCGCAGAGACTGTTGATTGCAGCATGTGCCATCCCGATCTTTCGGCCAAGAAAACAGTGCATGCCGCTGTTTCCATGGGATGCACGGGTTGTCATACCAGCCTGAATGCCGCGGAGATGCCCCATAAAGTGACCGGGAAAATAGGAAAAGGGCTCTCTTCAAATCAGCCAGAGCTTTGCTATGGCTGTCATGACAAGGGCATGTTCACAAAGAAAACTGTTCATGCGGCTCTTTCTATGGGTTGTACCTCATGCCATAATCC
The DNA here is from genome assembly GCA_964463135.1 of uncultured Nitrospiraceae bacterium. Taxonomy (GTDB): domain Bacteria; phylum Nitrospirota; class Thermodesulfovibrionia; order Thermodesulfovibrionales; family UBA6898; genus UBA6898. Next base: position 184,538 of record CAYXBA010000003.1, on the reverse strand, counting down.
TCATTCTACTGATACGCAGAAACTGCTCTCCTCAGACCAGCCTGGCCTCTGTTTCAACTGCCATGACAAGACAAAGTTCAGCGGCAAGTCGATCCATTCCCCGGTCATGGGCGGTATGTGCACGAATTGTCACAATCCTCACAGTTCTGATAAAGCGAAGCTCCTTGTGGCTGAAGCGCCTGATCTCTGCATGACCTGCCACGACAAGACGAAATTTGAGAACAAGTCCGTGCATCCTCCTGTTGCGGGCGGCATGTGCCTTTCCTGTCATTATCCGCACAGCAGTGCCAACGATAAACTGCTTACTGCCGCAGTCCCTGACCTTTGTCTCAATTGCCATGATAAAGGCATTGTCTCAGGCAAAAAGAATGTCCATCCTCCGGTCATGGGCGGCATGTGCACCTCCTGTCATGCACCGCACGCCTCCAAAGAGCAGAAGCTCCTTGTCGCGGCCGGACCCGACTTATGTTTTATCTGCCATGAAAAAAAGAATATTAGCGGAGAGAAGTATGTTCATGCTCCGATAGCCGCGGGCATGTGTACCAGCTGCCATCTGCCTCATCAGTCTGACATCGAAAAGCTTCTGATGACCGAGCGGCCGGGCCTCTGCTTCAATTGTCATGACAAGGCAGGATTTGAAAAGGCAAATATGCACCCTCCTGTTGCCGGGGGCATGTGCAGTTCCTGCCATGTACCGCATACCGCAAAGAGAAAATCTCTTCTGCTCAAGCCGGTCAATACGCTCTGTCTTACCTGCCATCCCCACGTAAAGACCACACCTCATGCGATTGCCGGGATATCCAAGGCAGGACACCCGCTCAAGAAAAAGAAGCGGGTCCGGATAAATAATAAGCTGATACGTTTTTCCTGCGTTTCCTGCCATACTCCCCATAGCTCTGATTCGATCAGGCTTTTCAGGTATCCGGCCAATTCACCCATGAAGCTCTGCGAATATTGTCACAAGAAATCGTAAAGAGCGCTGCGCTGTCCTTAACTTCTTGCATTTCTTGTCAATCTGTTCTGCCGGCCGAAATTTGCCTAAGTCTGCGGTCTAATAGTAAAATCTAAAATATCTTGTTTGAATCCAAAGGGATAAATATGTTCAACACAACGACAAGGCAATGAAAGATATCACGGTAGGTGTTATTGGCTGCGGGTACTGGGGCCCGAACCTGATCAGAAATTTTAGTGAGAACCAGCATACTGCCTTGACCCATATATGTGACCTTAACAGAGAAAAGGCTGAGCGCCTGAAACTCAGATATCCGCACGCTGCGGTCACAACAGACTATCACGATTTGTTGAAAGACCGGTCCCTGAATGCAGTGGCGATTGCAACGCCTGTTTCATCCCATTACCGGCTTGTCAGGGAGGCACTTGAGGCAGAAAAACATGTTCTGGTCGAAAAGCCCTTTACCGCTACCGTGAAGGAGGCTGAACGACTCGTTGAACTTGCCCGCAAAAAGGCACGGGTCCTGCTCGTTGACCATACGTTCATCTATACGGGCGCGGTGCGTGATATCAAACGGCGGATCGATGCGGGCGAGCTGGGGGATATCTATTATTTCGATTCCGTGCGGGTGAATCTCGGGCTTTTTCAGCACGATGTGAACGTTGTATGGGACCTTGCACCCCATGATCTTTCGATCATGGACTATCTTGTTGCAGAAGAACCGGTCAGCGTTGTTGCTACAGGAGCTGCTCATACTCCCGGCGGCCTTGAAGATGTGGCATATCTGACGCTCAAATTCAGGAGCGATCTCATTGCGCATTTTCATGTGAACTGGATGTCACCGGTCAAGATACGCAAGGTCATTATCGGCGGAAGCAGTAAGATGGTTGTCTTTGATGACCTTGACCCCGCGGATAAAGTGAAGATCTACGACAAAGGCATATCCTTGTCAAAGGCGAATGAAAAGACTGTGCACCAAAGTTTGGTGCAGTACCGGATCGGCGATATGCATGCCCCTGCGATCGGCAGCAGGGAAGCCCTGAGCGTCGAGGTTGAGCATTTTGCAGACTGCATAAGGAACGGAAAGACTCCCCTGACCGGAGGAGAGGCCGGCCTGCGCGTTGTCCGCATTCTTAATGCTGCCCAAAAATCCCTAAAAAAGGGTGGGGCCAAAGTAGCTTTATGAATAATTCTATTGCATCCAATGTGGTGATCGGCAGTGATTCCGTAATTGACCCTCCCTCGATCCTTGGGAAAGCCCCCCGCGGGGTTCATGAGGGAGAGTTACTGCTGACGATAGGCAGGAACAGCCATATCAGGCCCTTCAGCACACTCTATGCCGGGAGTACTATGGGTGACTTTTTTCAGACAGGGCAGGGAGTATCTATCAGGGAAGATAACATCATCGGTAATAATGTCAGCATAGGGACCAATTCGGTCCTTGAATTCGGCAACCGGATAGGGGATTTCAGCCGGATACACAGCAATTGTTTTATGGAGATGGTATCAATAGGCAGGCATGTCTTTGTCGGGCCCAATGTGGTATTCACCGATGACCCTCACCCCATGGGCTGTCCCCGGTATAAGGAATGCAAAGGCGGAGCCATTGTAGAGGACTATGTGAGGATCGGCGCACACTGCACCATACTGCCCGGCGTGAGGATCGGACGGAACAGTCTTGTCGGAGCAGGTTCCGTGGTAGTGAAGGATGTCCCGCCTGACAGCGTTGCAGCCGGCAATCCGGCAAAGGTTATAAAGAAAATAACCGAACTGGCTTGCCCGAAGGGCTTCTATGAAAGGCCTTATGCATGGCCGCCGTATGAGGAGATGGGACAGTGAAGAATATTCCCTTTGTTGATCTGAAGGCAGGCTTTGCGCCGATAAAAAAGGAAGTCTTGAGGGCAATAGAAGACGTGCTTACCGGCATGAATCTCAATATCGGACCGAACTGCCAGGCCCTGGAAAAGGAATTTGCCGCATTCTGCGGGACGAAACATGCGATCGGGGTGGCCTCTGGTACTGAAGCCCTTCAGTTCGCCCTGCTTGCTGCCGGCGTGTCTGAAGGAGATGAGGTGATCACCTCTCCCCATACTTTTTTTGCCACTGCAGAGGCCATAGCATGCATCGGTGCAAAACCGGTGTTCGCAGACATAGACCCGGTCACTTTCACTATCGATCCCCAGTCAATAGAAAAAAAGATCACCGCAAAGACAAAGGCCATGATACCGATCCATATGTATGGTCAATGCGCTGACATGGACCCGATCACACAACTCGCTGCCAGTCGCGGCATTGCAGTCATAGAGGACGCATGTCAGGCCCATGGTGCGCTTTATCAGGGGAAAAAGAGCGGCTCCCTGGGTGCCGCCGGCTGTTTCAGCTTCTACTTTACCAAGAACCTCGGCGGTTATGGTGAGGGCGGGATCGTTACCACCGACAATGATGAGATCGCTGACAAGGTGAAGCTCTACAGGAACCATGGTCATTCATCCAAGTATGAGCACGCGGTCGTTGGGTACAATGGCAGGCTTGATGAGATCCAGGCTGCCATCCTCAGGATCAAATTGCAGCTCCTTGATCACTATAACCAGAGGCGGCGTGACCTGGCTGATGCATACCGCGCGCTTCTGAGAGATCTTCCTGTCGGACTTCCGGCGGAGGCAGAGGGACGGCGGCATGTGTATCATCTTTTTGTGATCAGGAGCAGGGAGCGGGACCGGCTGCTGGAGCACCTGACAGCCAGAGGCATCGGCACCGGAATTCATTACCGTAATCCGGTTCATCTCCAGAAGGCCATGGCCTATCTTGGGTACACGAGGGGGGATATCCCTGCCGTAGAACAGGTCTGCGAAGAGATCCTGTCCCTGCCCATGTATCCTGAGCTCAGTCGGGATGATCAGGACTATATTGCGGCTGCCATCCGGGATTTTTATTCAGCATAACATGTCTGCCCGGTCCATGACGAAAGTGTCAGCATGAAGATAGAGAACAGGAAAGTCCTTGTGACGGGAGGCGCCGGATTTATCGGCAGCAATCTTGTTGATGAGCTGGCAAAGACCAACCACGTGGTAGTACTCGACAACTTTTCCTCCGGCAAAAAAGAAAATGTGGCTCACCATGGGGGGAATGCCAGGGTAGAGATCATAAACGGCGACATCAGGGACAAGGGACTGGTGCGAAGCGTCACGAGGGGCGTCGATGTTATCTATCATCTTGCGGTGCAGTGTCTCCGCGTTTCGATCCACGATCCGGAGATCAATCATGAGGTCAATGCAACAGGAACGCTTAACCTCTGTATGGCATCCCATGAAAATAATGTGGAGAGATTCGTATACGTCTCTTCATCCGAGGTATATGGTACGGCGCTCCGGGCGCCGATGGACGAGACCCACCCTACGGAGCCGACTACGGTGTATGGAGCGAGTAAGCTTGCGGGGCAGCAATATGCACTGGCATACCACCGTACCTACGGCATGCAGACCATGGTGGTGATACCCTTTAATACCTACGGCCCGCGAGAACATTATGAAGGTGCCCACGGCGAAGTGATCCCGAAATTTATGCTCAGGGCGCTCAATGGCCAACCGCCGGTCATCTTTGGCGATGGAGCACAGACAAGGGATTTTACCTATGTTACGGATACGGTCAGGGGCATAGTGCTGGCTTCAGCCTGCGACGAGATGATCGGCCAGACCGTCAACATTGCCCGCGGTGAGGAGGTAACCATACGTGTGATTGCCGAAAAGATATACCAGAAGCTCGGCAAGGGTCATATTCAGCCGATCATCGAAAAAGCCCGGCCCGGTGATGTGCGGAGGCATTTTGCAGGAGTTGAAAAGGCGAAGAGACTTTTTGATTTTACGGCAGCCATCGGCATCGACGAGGGGTTGGACAGGTTCATGCAGTGGTTTACATCCCAGGGATATGACCTCGGCAGGCTGATGAGCGAGGATGTGGTCTTCAACTGGGAGACGAAGAAGTGAACATCCCTATTGCCATACCGTTTCTCGGTCCTGAAGAGGAAGAGGCTGCAGTCAGAGCGATCCGCTCAGGGTGGGTGACGCAAGGCCCGCTGGTCAGGGAGTTTGAAGACCGCTTTGCCGAATACGTCGGTGCGAAGCATGCAGTCGCAACGACATCCTGCACAACCGCCCTTCATGCGGCCCTCGCGGTCTCGGGAATCGGTCCCGGCGATGAAGTGATCGTGCCTTCACTCTCCTTTATAGCTACGGCCAATGCAGTTGTACACTGCGGAGCAAAACCGGTCTTTGTGGATATTGACCCTGCAACGTGCAATATGGACCCATGCCGGTTGGAAAGTGCCATCTCGAAAAGAACAAAAGCCGTTATGCCGGTCCACCAGATGGGTCTGCCGGCTGACCTGGATGCGATCAAGACAGTAACGGATAAGCACGGACTGCTTCTGATCGAGGATGCTGCCTGCGCCATAGGCTCTGCGTATAAGGGGAAAAGGATCGGCGGACATGCCAATACCGCCTGCTTCAGTTTTCATCCGCGGAAGATCATCACGACCGGCGAGGGGGGTATGATCACGACCGATGATGCGGACATGGCTGCGAAGCTCAGGAGATTCCGCCATCACGGCATGTCTGTATCTGATATGGAGCGCCATCAGGCAGATAGAGTGATCATTGAACAGTATCCTGAGATCGGCTATAACTACCGCATGACCGATATACAGGCTGCGATCGGTATTGAGCAGATGAAGAAACTCCCGTTTATCGTTGAGACACGCAGGGAACAGGCAGTCTTTTATAATGAGTACCTCGGAACTATTCCGAATCTGAAGATACCTGAGATCCCGGACTATGCGTTCCATAACTACCAATCCTACTGGATCGAGGTCCGCCACTCGTCACCGGTTTCGCGCGATGCGCTGATGCAGCGTATTCTTGAAAAAGGCGTGTCTACGAGAAGGGGGATCATGGCGATCCATACGGAACAATGTTACAGCGCAGTGCAGGCCCGGCTTCCCGAGACTGAGAGGATGACAAAATGCAGTATGCTCCTTCCCATCTACCCGCTGCTTCTCCCGGAAGAACAGGGATTTGTCGTGCGCTGCCTGAAAGAGAGCCTGAATTTGTGAGTGTGCCGCGCTACATGATTTCCCCATGAACAGCGGGAGAATACTGGTAACGGGTGCCACCGGTTTTATCGGGTCAGCACTTATGACGCGCCTGAGATCAGAACACTGCCCGGTTGACGGCCTGTCCCTTCGTGGTGGTGAGGTGGCAGGTGAAAGGATCAGCAAAACCGATATCACCTCTGAAGAAGATCTTTTTGCCTTTGCTGCAGGCAAGTCATATCGTGCCATCTTTCATATCGCGGCTTCAATTCCCCCATCGTTCGGGCTGGAAGACTCCGAACCCTCTTTTGCCGCCAATATTGCAGCAACGAATAACATTCTCAAGCTGGCGTTACAACAGAAAAACTGTCATGTCTTTTATGCGTCTTCTGTCGCGGTTTACGGGCGGAACCATGACGTTCCCCTCAGTGAGACGTCGCCGCCGCTGCCTGATAACTATTATGCTCTCTCGAAATACACGGGAGAGCTTCTCTGCGAGATGTACAGTGAAAAGATGCCTGTCACGATGCTCAGGATATCTTCTCCTTATGGCCCGGGATATACACGCCGGACAGTGATCAATATTTTCTGCCGGGAGGCGCTCAGTTCAGGCACGATAACCCTCTATGGCAGCGGAAAGCGCTGTCAGGACTTTATCTATATCGATGATATCGTGCAGGCATTCATGCTTTCGTACACGAAAGCATGCACCGGTCTCTACAATCTCTGCGCCGGCAGCAGTATCAGTATGCGTGATCTTGCTGAACTGGTAGTAGCACAGGTCCCGGAGTCGGGGACAAGAATAGTTTTTTCCGAACAACCTGACCCTAAAGAACATGCTCCCGGACTGTATTCCGCAGAAAAGTCCCACAGATTCATGGAATTTACACCCGCAACCCCTCTGTCTGTAGGCCTGAAAAAGACCCTTGACTGGTGGAAAAGCCAGAATTGAAGATAGCACTTCTTGCCGATGCTCACGCAAACTCCGTTGCTCTTGAAGCGGTCCTCAGGGATGTTGAGAGGCATGACGTCAGGTATCGTATCTTTGCAGGCGATGCTGTCGGTTATTATCCCTATGTGAACGAAGTTTGTACTATGCTGAGGGAGCAAGCTGACTGGTGCATTAAGGGGAATCATGACGCCTTTGTGACCGGGCGATTGCCTGCCGCAGAGGAAAAAAGAAAGGCCTATGCGCTCGATTATACGTTGAAAGTAATATCCCGTGAGAATATGGCCTGGCTGACGGGCCTTCCTGAGTTTTTGGAGATTGAAATAGAAGGCAAGGTATTCAGGATATATCACGGAAGTCCTTGGGATCATCTTGAGGAATACATTTATCCTGACTATGGGTTTTTTGAGCGATTTGATACTATAGATGCTGACTTTGTGGTTCTGGGGCACACCCATTACCCGATGGTCAGGAGAATGGGGAATACGACGATCATAAATCCGGGGTCTTGCGGCCAGCCCAGAGACTATATCCCCGAGGCATCCTATGCTCTTCTGGATACGGTGAGCGGGGAAGTTGATATCTGTCGTGTTGTTTATGACTATCGGAGAGTCATGAGAGAACTGGATGCGTTGGGCTTTGATAATGCGGTTAAAAATATCCTGATCAGGACAAAATAGTCCGAAGGAGAAGTAATGTTGGATGACCGGGAACGGGAAAGGATCATTAAAGCGAATTTGGCATATCATGCTGCGCTGGCAGAGACGTATGACGATGAGCAGCCGCATTTCAAGCAGGAAAATATCGAAAAAGTGGATGCGTTCCTTAAGTCGCTGGCAGCCACTGCAGGAGACAACTCACTGGTAGACCTGGGGTGTGGCACAGGCTTTGTCATCAATATTGCCAAGAAGTATTTTAAACGCGTTGTCGGTGTTGATATTACCCAGCAGATGCTTGACCGTGTTGATGGAACAGGCGGCAATGTGGAGTTATGCAAAGCGGATACCTCAGATACTCCCCTGGATCCGGAGAGCTTCAACGTTTGCACTGCTTATGGATTCCTTCATCATCTCCATGAGGTAAAACCAACGTTTCAGGAGGCGTATCGGCTGCTGAAGCAGGGGGGCATTTTTTATGCTGACCTGGATCCGAATTATTACTATTGGGACATGATCAAAAATATACAACATGCTGAAGTTGGTAATGATATTCTGCAGAGGGAAACAGGCTCAATCGTCGATAAGGTCACGGAGATAGCCGAGCAGTTCAACCTTGACAGAGAAACTATCGAGCTCGCGGAATATCAAAAGATAGTCAAAGGCGGTTTTAGGGAAAATGAAATAATCCGCATGCTGCAGGAAGCGGGTTTTGTGTCGATAGATTACCGGTATGAATGGTACCTCGGCCAGGGATTTTATCATCATAGTGATCCTGCACGCGGTGCGATCATTGAAGAATATCTGAGAAACTTTTTGCCGGCAACCCGGCAATTGTTCAAGTATGTTTCTTTTGTGGCGAGAAGGCAGTAATTGATGATGAAGCACGGTGAAAAAGACAATCCAATACGGGTGCTGATCACCGGCGTCGGCGGCGGCGGGAACGGTGAACAGATGCTCAAAGCGCTGAGGCTTGCCCCTGCCGTATATCATATAATCGGCACGGATATCTCCCCGCTGAGCACGGGCCTCTATCAGGCAGATGAGGGGTATACGGTGCCGCGGGCAGATGACCGCAGTTATATTGCGACGCTCCTTGACCTCTGTGCTGCCCGCAATGTTAAGGCTTTGATCGCAGGCTCAGAGCCGGAGATGCTGGTGATATCAAGAAATCGTTCTCTTTTTGCTGAAATCGGGGTCCTCGTTCTCCTGAATACCGAAGATATCATCACTCTCTGCATGGACAAGTGGAAGACCTTTGCATTTCTACAGGAGAGAGGTTTTTCTGTCCCCCGGTCCTTTCTGATAAACGATCTTTCAATCGTTGAAGAGATCGACACGGATATGTTCCCTGTCGTAATCAAGCCTGCGTCGAACGGCGGCGGCTCACGGCACGCTTATATTGCCCAGGACAGAGATGAACTGCGGTTCTTTTGTAACTATATCATGAAAGACGGCCTTGATCCGATCGTCCAGGAGTATGTCGGCACGCCGGACAGCGAATACACGGTCGGCGTGCTCAGCACGTTCGATGGGGTATTCGTCAACTCGATAGCGGTCAAGCGGGACCTCACCATCGGCATGTCAGTGAGATTAAAGGTCAGAAACCGGACTCAGAAGTCTGATCTTTCTTCGTCATTGATCATATCAAGCGGCTATTCACAGGGACAGATCGATATCTTCCCTGAAGTGTGTGGTGTCTGTGAAAATATCGCTGCGGCCCTTAAATCACGAGGCCCTCTCAATATCCAGTGCCGATATTTCAAAGGCAAGGTCTATACCTTTGAAATAAATCCGAGACTGTCCGGGACCTCATCCCTTCGTGCAATGGTCGGCTTCAATGAACCGGATATCCTCATCCGCCATCATCTTATGGGTGAGTCTGCCGCCACCAGGTTCTCCTATCGGTCAGGCAATATTATGCGGGGCTTATCAGAAATATACATAGCAAATGATTCCCAAAAATCTACCTATGTCTTGGGAGGAAATACAATATGAGCACGATATCCGTAATTGTTCCGATACATAATGAGGAAGAAAACATCCCGCATCTCTATGAAAGATTACGGGATTTGAGAAGCAGCATTACGCTCGATCTGCTGGAGATGCTGTTTGTTGATGATTGTTCTACAGACAATTCATTCAGGCTTCTTTCTGAGATTGCAGGTCATGACGAGCAGGTCAGGATCATCAGATTCTCGAAGAATTTTGGGAGCCATGTGGCCTGTCTGGCCGGCATTGTGAATGCGCACGGGGAAGCCTGCGCCTTTATATCCGCGGATCTTCAGGACCCTCCCGAACTTCTTCCCCTGCTGATTGCAAAGTGGAAAGGCGGGGATAAGATCGTCTTTGGCGTGAGGGACAAGGACAGGGAGGACAGCATCATCGTCAAGGTCCTGTCGAGAATATTCTTTTTTCTCATGCGGAGGCTGGCGCTGAAGAACATGCCTGTAAGGGGAATGGATGTTTTTCTGATAGACAGGAAAGTCATGGACGTGATTAAAACAATAGAGGAAAAAAATCCCAATATATTTGCCCTGATCCTCTGGACAGGCTTTACGTTTACTGAAGTTTCTTACCGGAAAGAGGCAAGAAAAAGGGGAAAGTCGAAGTGGACGTTCTCAAAAAAGATCAAAATACTCATTGATTCCTTCGTGGCTTTTTCTTACTTTCCTATCAGATTGATATCATCCGTCGGATTTCTTATTTCAATCCTCGGATTTCTCTATGCAGGCGTTGTTATTATCAACAGACTCTTCTTCGCAGAACCCATTCAGGGTTGGGCCTCCCTGATGGTCGTTCTTCTGGTCGTCTCCGGGGTACAGTTAATTATGCTCGGGATACTGGGTGAGTATCTTTGGCGAAATTTTGATGAATCGAGAAAGCGGCCTACCTTTATCATCCAGGAAAGAATCAACTTTGATGATTAATGGCAGACTTTTCGGACATACTGTCTGGCCCCGTTTGACCGGCTGATTCTGCAGGGCGAGGAGACCATGTTGTCTCTTACCTGCTCAGCGGATATCAAAATTGAATTCACTATCTGCATGCAGAAATATTAGACTGTCTAGCATCTCGCATGACAAGGGCCATAGAAAGATTATTGGCAGCATCGCTATAGGTTGGAATGATCTCAAGCGCTTTCCGATATTCGACAATGGCCTCAGCATAGCAACCTCGGGAAAAGTAAATATTGCCTCTATTTACGTATGCCTCGGCATATTGGGGAAACAGCGACAAGGCCTCCTGATACTGAGCCAAGGCTGCATCGGGAAAACCACGGTCCTGGAGCGATGATGCCACATTAAAGTGAGCCGTATAGCTGTCGGGGGATGTGTCCAGAGTGGCTGCCCAGAGGGTGTAATCGTTCTGCCATACCCTGTTTCTCTGAAGTGTCTGAGCCCCAAACAGGACCACGATAATCATGAAAGCTATAATAAGCGCATTGTTCTGCCAGGCATATCCCAGACGAATAGATAGGGCACGCATTGCGAAAACGACAGCTATGGCAAAACCGGCGGAAGGCAGATAGAGATATCGTTCAGCGAATACTGATTCGGTGATAAAAGCGGGGAAATACAGTATAGGTATAAGAGGTATAACTATCCAGATCAGGCTGAATGAAAAAACTGGCCAGGCCTTTCGTGTCATAAGAATGAGACTGGTAAAAAAGATCACGCTTGCCACGGAAATGGCCACTCTTGGTTCCACCAGTGATGCTGCCGGATGAAATACATGTATAAGGCTTAAATTGATCGGCAGGATAAGCATGGCAAGGTATTTCCCCAGGAGAGGGAATATATTAATAAAGAGATCGGAAACGCTGTAAACTGCAGCGGCCTGCTGCGGCAGAAACCCTTTAATCGCATAGCTTCTGAGGGCGATATAGATGAGGGCTGCCACTGCAAAGGGGATATAACGTACGGAAATACGCCGTGGAGTTTGCGATAACAGACGTTTTCCGATGACGAGGTCGTAGGCGGGGAGCAGCAGAATGAGAGTCACGGCAGTGAGCTTAAAGAGCAGGGCAATGAGAAATAAGAAGGCGGCAAGGATGAACCGCTGCCAGTTGTTTTCGTCTGCCGTTATATAGATATAAAACGACAGGAGATAAAAAAGCGACATCCAAAGCTCGGCTTCTGCGGTTATCCATGCCACTACTTCAGTATGTATGGGATGAACGGCAAATAATAAAGCTGCAAGCGCCGGGAATAATCTATTGCTATCAACGGATGCCTGCTGGAACAAATTTGTCGCCACCAGAAATACTGCTAACGTCACCGCTGCATGGAGGATAATGTTGACCAGATGATAGGCAAGAGGTTGCATGCCTGCCACATAGTAGACAATCAGCATCAAAACTTCCCGCAGGGGGTTATAGTGACTCGATGATGTTTCCCCGGAGAGGAAGCCCCATGCATGGGTAAACAGAATATCCGGGAGATAAGCGATGTCCTGGGTGCGAGGATTGTTGACAAGACTTACCTTGTCGTCATACACAAATTCCCCGGTCAGGGTATTCAGATATACCACGCACGAAATTATTATCAAAAAGATTATGATATGTCGCAGGGAAGTCCCACTATGGACCTTTTGGCATTTGTTAGCAATAGTGATCATAAGAGTAGTGCGCTGAGAATGCTGCGTATAATATAGTTGTCAGGTTCTTACCTCTGCCCCTCACGGGGAATCGACTACGAAGCCACTGGCCATGGTCAATCAATATAAGAGGCAAAAGGATATTATGCTCATGTCCTTCAAGCCGGAAGAGCTTCAGTCCTTTAGAGCCCTCTGCTTGCCTGCCAAAAAGTTCAGTGCATCTTCAGGGGGATTTCTTTTCCTTCCTCTAGCAGTCTGAGAGCTTTTTCCACGGAGGTGCCCCGCAGCGCAGGCCTTTTCTCGATGGCCTCCTTAAGACCCGTTATGGCATTATCTCTGCCGCCGAGCAGGTAATTTGCCTTTGCAAAGGTCAAATACGGCAAAGGATTATTGGGGTAGCTTATAATAACCTGACGGGCATTGGAGAGGGCCAATGCGTAGCTGAGAGACTTGGGATACGACGGCTCGATCGGATCACGCGTAAAAATAAGTGAATTACGGCCGACAAATATGAGACGCCATTCCGGTTCATCTACCAGCGGCTTGAGGATGTAATTAATATCACCCAGATAGTTGACTGCCGGAATGATGATATGCCTTACGGAATAGGAATCGAGAATGGCCGCATACAGCGGCTTATCCAGGATCTTTTCATCTGCATTGACAATGACCGCCTGTGCTGCATCAGCTGTCTTCAGGCTTAGTGCACGCCCGTCAATGAATACAAATTTATCAGGATAGAACTGCCAGATTAAATAGCCGCCCCAGTCATAATAATTGAAGAAATGACCTTTCATTCCCTTTTCTTTTATGAACCGGACTGCATCGTCAGGATAGTACGAGCTGACCGCCGCATTTTTAAAGATCGTATCATTATAGGCTGTTGATATGGTCCAGATAGCGGCTGCCACAATAAATAACTCCGGGATGAAATACCTGGACAGCCTCAATACGAGTTCCTGGAATCTGCCGGAGAAAAGAGGGCTCGCCATAGGGATAAGGGCAATAACAAACAAGGGTATATAGCGTATGGCAGTGAACGATATCGCGCAGAGGAAAAGAAGGATTATGATCTCGTCCAACGCGAGCCGCAAGCTGTCCCTTTTGCCCGTAAATCGGAGATACAGCCGCGAGAAAAGATACGCGAGGGTGAAAAAGAAAGAAATGCCCTGGATCCAGACGTAGAGATAGTTCCCGGCTGAAATGAAAAAGAGCGGTCCTTTCGATTCTCCGATGCTGGCCGTCTGCGTTTGGGAGACCTCGAAAAACATGCTGTACAGGAGACGGTACCCGTTGGGATTCAGAAAACCGGCAATGCAGGTCAACGCCATCAACAATATCAGTTTCTTGTTCAGCACATGGCCCTTGAAAAATATCGGCCTGGACAGTTCAGCCGCAATGACCAGCGCGGCAATAGCCCCTCCCAGGATAAACCCGCCATGTACATTCGCCCAGAGGACATAAACAGCCGGCAGCAGATAGCCCTTCTTCTCCCCTTTTCTCAGCGCATCCAGAAGAAATAAAAAAAGCGCAAGAAAGAGGAATGTCATCTGGTTGGGACGGTCTCCCTTGTAATGCACAAGCACGTAAGAAAGGGGAATCAGCAGCAAGAGGCTTGGCAACGTCCGAAGCCCTTTACTTCGCAAGTGGGCGAATATAACAACGATCGTCAAAAGAACGATCAAGACCCTAAGAATGATGATACCCTGATAGCCGGAGAACGAAAATACGCCATATTGCATAAGATTGGCGATCCAATATTGCGTAAGTATGCTCTTTGCCCTTACGAACTCCTCCTGGGCCTTAAGCGAAGTCGTGTATGCAAAGGGATCGGCGTCAGGGAGTGTTTTATGTTCAACGATCCATCTGCCTGTTGCAAGATGCCAGAAAAGGTCATTGTCGCGAGTCGGCGTGAGGAGGGCGAAACAGACTGCGCCGAGGAATACGGCGATAACAACAGCTTTTTTTAGTTGAGAAGCGTTCACGACTTGAACGATGAGCTGTTTCCGAGGGTGCAGAGTTTCAGCATCTATTGGCCTGAACTGTCGTCATCATCTTCCTCTTCATTCTCAGGTGAGGCTGTAATTTGCTCCTTTACAGGAGTTATCTTTTGATCTGCAGCAGCCCTGAGATCCGGTTTGCGGCCGATTTTCTTGATGCCGCCGTTCTTGATGAAATAATTGGCTGCGATGACATTCAGGTTCTGATCAGGCGTAAGCAGCATCCTTGCCGTAGTCTCTGTAACATCATTGGGTGAAAAAGCCGACAGGTCAGGGATGACCGCAACAGTGCCTTCCCGCCATTCACCGGAGAAAGTGCGGTAAAATTCATCCAGACATCTGCCGACATATCCCCCGCCGATCAGAATATTCTGCACTCCTCTCAGTTTGAGATAGTGGATAAGTGCATCCATATCTTGTTTGGAGACCCTGCCTGTGTCGGTATTCTCTGACTCGATTGACAGTATCGAACTCGAGCCTTTTGTTGCTTCATTAAGATAGCGGGCATATTCATCTGCCGCATTCTTAAACAGATACGTGCGCGACTGACGATAATTGCCGGGGGTGATCAGAATGACCAGTTTGTTGTTGGACTGCACAGAGGAAAGAAAAGTATTTTCACGGGATTCATAGATCTTCATGAGGTTAAGGAACGTATTCTCGGCCGGGAAATTCATCTCAACAAATGCCTGTACGATATTTTTAGTGTCAGATGGTTCGATGGTATAGGCTTTCTTCTGGAAGAAAAGATAATAAGAGGGATGCACTATGATATACGCTGTCTCTGCTTTGGCACTGTCTTCTTTCCCCGGCTGGATGTCCTTCAGATTCTTCAGGGCAAGGGTGTACGTATTGGATTGACCCGGCTCAGGGACAGTGCCTTCTGACACATCCTTTCGTTTTTCGGGTGATACACAGCTGATAAGTGATGCGAGCAGCAGGATCATGCACGCAGTACGTAATTTGCTCATAGCACTAATTTTATGAGCAATGCGCATTAAAAATCAAATATTTGATATGTTAATATAAATAAGCAGATATCGCTTTCTGCTATATTCTGTTCTCCGGAGGATATGATTATTCTGTGAAAGCCCTCTGCCTGATATGCTCATGAGAACGTACCCTTTCGAAATTGCCGGCCCCATGGCCGCAGCTCTTCTCCTGTGGCTGATCTTTTCGGTCTGTACGCCGGCAGCAGCTGGCACTGCTGCAGAAGGCGCTGACAAGCCTGAAATGGTCCTCATCCCTGCCGGATCTTTTGATATGGGCAGCAGCGGAGCTGACTACCCTGAAGATGAAAGACCCCGCCATCGCATAGCACTTGCTGCTTTTTTTATTGACCGCTACGAGGTTACGAATGCGATGTTTTCGCTTTTTTTGAATGCGGTCAGGGCTGGAGAGGAAAAAGGCGGCAGGCGATGGCAGTGGGTTGTGCTGAGAAATGATACGCAGACTGAAGAAAGATCTGCGTGGTATCCGGCGGAGATCATATTCCGGAACGGCACCTATCTGCCGCTCAGGGGCTTCGACAACTATCCGGTTGCCAGCGTGTCATGGCATGCAGCGGACGCATACTGCAGATGGGCAGGCAAGAGGCTCCCCACCGAGGCTGAATGGGAAAAGGCGGCACGAGGGGGTCTGGAGCACGCTGACTTTCCCTGGGGCGATACCCTGCCTCCCCGTGAAAGCGGCCCAATATTCGGAAAGAAATGGGCTGATAATCTTCTGCCTTCTCCCTTGCGGCCTGTCGGTAATTATCCGCCTAATGCCTTCGGCATTTATGATATGGCAGGGAGTGTCTCTGAATGGTGTTCTGACTGGTATTCCAATACGTATTATGCTTCTTCTCCTTCGGAAAATCCGCAGGGCCCTCAAAAAGGTGTCAAAAAAGTCCTTCGCGGAGGATCATGGGTTTCATTGGCCATGGGCCTCAGGACTGCGATCCGTTATGCTTCTGCCCCGGATGTGTTGTCCAATACGTCCGGGTTCCGCTGCGTGAGTGATGTCCACGATAAATGAGGTCCGCACAGTAAGAGCTTTTTTGAAACCCGCATAATTGACATATAAATTTGTTGGCTTATATAATTAGAGACAATGTGTTTATCCTGGAGGCGTATGGATCGAAAAAGGATCATTCCGGTTATCTTCTCGTTGTCGCTCGTCCTTCTATTTTTTTCCTCCGGCTATGGAGAACAGCAGGTCTGCACGACCTGTCATGCAGACCTCGCTTCCGGGAAGCAGCAGCATGCCGCGCTGCAGATGGGCTGTCCGACCTGTCATACAGGGATCGATGCCCGGGATATCCCGCACAAAAAAACCAATAAGATAGAGAAAGGCCTCTCTTCAGAGTCCCCGGGACTCTGCTACGGCTGCCATGATAAGGGCAAGTTCACAAAAAAAATAGTTCACGCGGCGCTGCAGATGGGCTGCGTATCCTGCCACAATCCGCATTCTTCTGCCAATGAGAAGCTGCTGAAGGCTTCAATGCCTGACCTCTGCTTTGGCTGTCATGATAAAACCAAATTTTCCGGCACGGTTGTCCATTCCCCGGTCGGCATAGGGCTCTGTATTACCTGTCATGATCCGCATTCTTCTGCGAATGAGAAGCTGCTGACCGCTCCAGTGCCTGACCTCTGTTTTTCCTGTCATGACAAAGAGCCATTCAGCAGGAAAAATATTCATATGCCGGTCGCCGGAGGCATGTGTACCGGCTGTCATTCCCCGCATGCCTCGGCCGAACTGAAGCTTCTCCTTAAAAAGCCTATCAGTGTCTGCCTTGAATGTCACGCTGCTGTCCTGAAATCGCCTCATGTCGTGACCGGCTTTACCAGGGAAGGTCAGGGGGGGCATTTCCTTGGTTCTGTCAGGAAGGCGAAGAAGATCATCCAGGACCCGATGCGAAAGAACAGGGAGTTTTACTGCGGGAGCTGTCATGACGCGCATAGTTCGGACTGGGGCAAGCTCTATCGATATAAGGCAACCACCAGCATGGGGCTCTGTCAGTACTGCCACAAATTCTGAGATGAAGGCCATTATTCTGAGGACGGACAGGAACTGCCTGCCACAATGGGTGTCATTTCTTGTTCCGGTGATTGCTTCCATTATTCCTTTACTTTCCCTTGCTGCATGTGCTCCCGAGCAGGAGATTAGGCCCGATGCCGGAAGTTATGTATGGCCTCTGCCTCCTGAACAGCCAAGGGTCCGGTATGTTAAGAGTCTCTTCGGAGAGGCTGATTACTGGAAGCGTTCCTCTGCTGATATACTTGCCGGAGAAAGACCCTCCAATGACCTGATCAAGCCCTACGGCGTTACTACCGACAGGGCAGGCAGGATATACGTAACAGACACACTGAAAAGGGCGGTTTTTGTCTTTGATGAGACACTCAGGCAGGTCACGGTCATCGGGAAGGACAATCTGGCACTGCTGGTGCCTTCGGACGTTGCTGTTGACGGCATGCAGAATATCTATGTCACTGATACCGGTCATGACGCAGTTTTGGTTTTTGACCGTGCTGATAAACTGGTCACAACCTTTGGCAAAGAAGTCCTGCATAACCCTTCAGGTATGGTCATCGACAATGCAAAAGGCCGCCTTTATGTGGTCTCGAACAGGACACACCGGGTGGAGGTCTTTTCTTTAAGCGGTAAGCACCTTTTCGGCTTTGGCGGGCGGGGCACGCTCCCCGGCACGTTCAACTATCCCCTGGGGATCGCCATGGACAGCTTCGGCTCTCTCTATGTTGTGGACAGCGGCAACTTCAGGGTCCAGGTCTTTAACAGCGAAGGAGTGTTTATCCGGGAGTTCGGCAAGCTTGGAACCATGACAGGGACCTTTTCGAGGCCCAAGGGTGTGGCGACAGATTTTATGGGCAATGTGTATGTCACGGATGCTGCTTTTAATAATTTCCAGATATTTGACCCCATGGGCAGCCTGCTGCTCTTTATCGGCGTGTCGGGCCTGACCGGTCCGGGAGAATTCAGCCTGCCCGCCGGAATAGCGATAGATACCCGGCTGAACCGCATCTACGTTGCTGACCAGTTGAACAGGCGGGTGCAGGTTTTTGAGATTTTAAAATAAGTGTGTAGGAGGTATTGATACCATGAAGATAAACAGAAGACTGATCATGACTGCAATGCTCGTTGGTATTGCCCTTTTTATCGGCTGTGCGACCGCCCCGCAGCCGGTCAAGCCGCCGGAAGACCTGGATAAGCTCGTCTGGCCCCCGCCTCCGGATGAAGCGAGGATAAAGTTCGTGGCAGCATACAGGGCAAGCAGCGACATTGAAGAGCCGAGCTCACTGCTTCGGGTCATCGGTGAAGAACAGATAACAGTTCTGCAGCGGCCGCACGGCATTGTCGCTGACAGAAAAGGCAATATCTATGTCTCGGATACGCAACTGCTCAAGGTCTTCAAGTTTGACTTTGAACGCAAGAAGTTTTCGATCGTGGGGCAGGGCGGGGTCAAGCAGGCAAGCATACCAATGGGTCTTGCAATTGACAATGACAAGGGATATCTGTTCGTAGCAGACCTTGGCAGCAAAAGCATCCTGGTCTTTGACACGGAAAACGGAAGCCTGAAGTTCGCGATCGGTCAGGACCCTAATACGTTCCAGAGGCCTGTATCTGTTGCCCTGAATACGAAGACGCAGACGCTCTATGTTGCAGATACGAAGCTGCATATGATCAAGGCCTTTGACTATAGCGGGAAACAGCTTTTTACGATCGGCAAGGGGGAGCGCTCTGAAACAGCAGATGACGGATTTAATGTCCCGTCATCGATAACGGTCGGAAGGGATGGCAAGTTGTACGTTTCCGACATGTTCAACCGGTACATCAAGGTCTTTTCGGCAGAAGGAAAGTTTCTGAAGAAGATAGGCCAGGGCGTGGGATCAGGGTTTGGCAATTTTTCGAAGATCATGGGTGTGGCCCTGGATTCAGACGGACACCTGTACGGCCTTGATATAGATTTCGGCAATTTCCAGATCTTTGACGAAGAGAAGAATGTGCTTCTCACCTTTGCTGCAAAATCAGGCAGACGGCTTGGCGAGCTCCTGCTCCCTACCACCATATTCATTGACGAGAAAGACAGGATATACGTGACCGACACCTTTAACAAGAGGATACAGGTATTTCAGTATATTAAGGGAGGGAAGTAACAGTCGCCCTGTGGGTTATTTGACGTAAGAGTGAGTGCTATTACGCTGAGATTTTTATGGTGAAAGCATTCATCTTATGCATGATCAGGGAACAGTTGAATTTTGCTCTTGATTTTTAGGCATCTTAGGCGTATTATTTCACTGATTTATAATATTTATTGATTTGGTATGAAAATTGCTTTTAAGTTGCTGATAAACTCATGAATATCGTGAGTCAATTTTTTTAAAAAAAGGGGGTGAAATAATGAAAAGAATTATCGTATTAAGTTTCTGTCTTGTTATGGTATTTGCAGCAGTTTCGTTTGCAGCAACAGGCTTGACCGGTACTCAGCACCAGCTTGGCACTGAGATCTGTGTTGGCTGCCATACACCGCACGCTGCGGTGTCAAGCTCCAACGGTCCGCTCTGGAACAGGACGCAGACAGCTCCTACGTATGTGTACTACACCAGCAGTACATTTGACATGGACGCACCTGCGCTTGCTCTTGGCGCACAGTCTCTTGCCTGCATGACCTGCCACAATGGTGTTGCTTCATCCATTGTCAACGGTCCTGGCTCAGGTACTGGCGACCAGGCTAACTATGCGCTTGGTGCAGCAACCGGCAACAGTATCGGTTCCAACGACTTCTCGAACATCAGCAATGACCTGACAAACGACCACCCGGTCGGCTTTACCTATGTACCGGGCAGCGACCTTCAGGACAACGCGTTCCCTGCTATTGATGCTAATGGCAAGATCACGGGAACGAACATGCCGACATTTGCCGGCAAGATCGAGTGCGCAACCTGTCATGACGTGCACAACCAGGCCTATGCGAGCACTGCAGTTGAGGTTAACTTCCTCAGGCAGACGACCGTAGGTTCCGCTATGTGTATAGCATGCCATACCTCAAAAGGCTAAAGTAAGCTGAGTTGAGTGAAGGGCAGGCCTGAAAAGGTCTGCCCTTTTTTTTGCAGTTTACGGCCCTCTCATGACATGGCACGATTATTGCAATTTAATAAATAAAAATAAATTAATGTAAAAAAATAAGCGGCCTATGTTATTATTTCGAATTATGTCTTTGGTGGGACAACAGGCATACAAAACAGGAAGAGGTCTATTTCTGAAGCATAGCTTGATCATGAGAAAAAGCCTTATCTTCATGCGCGCATTTGCCGCGTTCTGCTCCCTTTTTTTATTTCCAACCTCCTGGATTGGCGATCTCTATTCGTCTGTGACCGGTTCTGGTGCAATCTGCCATCTTGGCGAGGCCGAGGCCCTGATACTCGACCCCCTTGAGAGGGCGCTCTATTTCAAGCGGTATATCGTGTACGGTTCGATCGGGTTCAACTACGAGGAGCGACGCTTCGAAAGAACGATAGATGGCAGTGATTCATCTCAAAGATATTATTCTTTCGGTCAGGCTTATGACATCAACGTGAAGAGCTATGCCGTGCATCCCTCCTTCCTGATATATGACCTCGGGTTCAATTGGTATTTGAGCAGCGGGTCATCTGCTGCCCCTGACCAGAAGAGATATTCCGCTACCCTTGATTTTTTCAGAAGAAAGCCCTTAAACATCGTGCTGAGGGCAGATTACACGGATTCTACGATCTACCAGGGCAACCATGAGGGCATTACGATCACCTATCAGAGAAAGAGGAGCGTCCCGACCATTGCAAATATGCGGGACTGGACGGCATACAACGCGATGGTCAAGGCGAATAAGAACAACAACAATAACAACAATAATAACAACAATAACAACAATAATAACAACAATAATAACAACAATAACAACAATAACAACAATAACAACGATGAAGAAGAAGATCAGAATGCGAACAAGAATAATATCGGTCTGAGGGGGCTCACCTCTCAAATAAGGGGGAATTTCCTTGACCGCATTCTTCCTCTGGTCTATCAATTTGAGGCAGACAGATATTCTTACCAATATGCTGATGAAAACAATACACTCACCCACTATCTCGCTGCCCTGAGAATGAATGGCAACTTTCAGACAAAATCCACAACGAGCAATTATTTCATTGAATTCGAATATCTGAAATATGCGAACTCAGGTGCGGATTTTAAAAATGAGGACGAGACGAGATACTCCGGCCAGTTTCTGGTCAATACGCAGGTGGGCAAGACAGACACGTTCCATCTCGCGCTTAACTACGAGGACCGGCAGCGTCAGGACCAATTTAACCTCAAGACCACGACCATGGATGCGTCATACAGCGGATACCTGACACTGAAGAGCAAGCTCTGGAACTATCAGGTCACGGCATCGTATCAGAACAGCGACAGTGAAGCAGGTTACAAGGTCTATTATATGACAGCGAGGATCGGCTCAACGAGCGATTTCGGGAAGATACGGACCACCTATTCTCTTGGGAATGTGACGCGGTACGACGACCGTGCAGGTGAATATACCTATGCGCTTCAGGCAAGCGGCTCAGCCGCAACAATGCTCACTGACAAACTCTCCCTTAATACTTTTGGCCGGATCTTTTTCAACGACTACAGTGCCTATTCTTTTGGTGCAGAGACCCGGTATCATCTTTCGCGAAATCTGCAGCTTTTCGGTCAGTATACCTATCAGAAAACCTCTGAATTTGATAATCCTGAAAAACAGTCATACAGCAGCTACTTCTCCAACGGTTCGGCTGCCGGGACGACCCAGCATAATGCCTTGATCGGTGTTCAGGGTAATATACGTGACGCAGTATTTACCTCCCGGCTCCAATATACCAAGAGCACGAATGGCGGCGAGTATGACTATACGACGTGGGACAATACGCTCGATACGGTCTTTTTTAATAAGATCCAATTTTCCCTGACCGCTTCTGTCTCAAGAGGGACCGGGCTGAATATGGTACAGGGTTCAGGGGTGTCATTATCTCCTTCATCTTCATCATCCCGAGCAGAAAAGATAACCCTGTTCCAGATAACAAATGCCATCTCCATGTCTCCCTGGAGGCGGACAGCGCTGAGAGTTCTGTCAGGCTACAGCAAATCGAGCGGCGGCGATGATGCAACAGCCTATTTTATTCGGCCGTCCTTCAGCTGGAACCTGAGGCAGCTTTATTTTACTGCTGAATACGAATACAGGGTTGAGAAGAGAGATAACGAGGAGACGCGCGATCACAGACTTACCATGAATCTGAAAAGGCCGTTCCTTTTCTAACGGATGAGGTGCAATAGACAGATGACGATAAAGCGATGGGCAATAGGAATTTTTTTGTTTCTTCTCTGTGTTAATGGTGCAGACGCTAAAGATCCTGCAGTTGCGAAGGTCAACGGAAAGGAGATCAGCAACACAGACCTCCAGCGATATATGGCCGAGAAGCTGCCGTATCTCTCTTTTCACAGCAACATGTCTGAAGAAAAGATGAAGGCCCTTAGGGCAGAGGCAATTCAGGAACTTATCGATAAAGAACTGTTTTACCGGGCCGCAGAGAAGAACGGGGTCAAGGCCGATGAGAAGGCGGTGGCGGAAAAGCTCGAAAAGATACGGACATCCTTTAAGACTGAAAAGGAGTTTCAGACGGCCCTCGAAAAGGCCGGGATGTCAGAGCAGGGCTTAACGGATCAACTGTCGCGGGAGAGCATGGTCCAGCGCTATCTTGATGCTGAAGTCATAAAAAAGGCAGAGATCAGTGACGAGGACCTTGCGGCAAATTATCAGGCGAATAAGGAAAAGTATTTTGCCCCTGAACGCCTGAAGCTGCGCGAAATATTCTTTAAAGTGCCTCCTGATGCAACGAAAGAAGAAAAGGCCGCGAAGAAGGCAAAGGCTGAAGAGATACTGAACAGGGCGAAAAAGGGAGAGGATTTCGGGCTGCTTGCCTGGGAGTTTTCTGAGGACAACTATAAGTATAAGAGCGGCGATGTTGGATACATGCACCGGGATATGCTTCTGACGGAGATAGACCAGGCGCTGACCCAGGTCAGCCCCGGACAAACGACCGGCCTCATTGAGACCATCTATGGTTATTATATTTTTTATCTTGATAGTAAGTTGCCGACGCGGCAGCTCCTTTTTGAAGAGGTAAAGGACAAGCTCAGGAAGGAAATCCAGCAGGGCAGGGAAAAGGACCTTAAGGCAAAACTTATAGCAGATCTCCGGTCCAGGGCCGAGATCTCGATACCGTGAATGAGCAGTTTACAAACCAACAATGTATATCATGAGGAAAATGGCAGCACTCTGTAGAAAAGAAGGCATCAATGCCTATGCTCCTGTTGCGTTCATCGCAATGGCTGCCCTGGCCGGAGCTGCAGGCTGCGCCCCTGCGTTCAGGGCGAACCTTGATGCCCGGTACGCAGGGGAGTTTGTCTGGCCATCGCCTCCTGAGAAGCCCAGGATATCGTATCTCTGGTCCCTCTATTCTTTTGCGCCGAAGGGAGATTCTATTGAGAGCTACCTTGATCAGATGGGCGGAACTGCTGACGCGGGAGAACTGCCTTACATGCTTAAGCCTTACGGGATAGTTGCAGGACCCAAAGACATGCTCTATATCGTTGATCAGGGCGTTCCCCGGGTATCGATCATCAATCTGAAAACGCAGGAGATCCTGCACCTCGGATACGAAGGTATCGGGCGTCTGCAGATGCCCATCGCAGTTGCTGCGGACAGCAGGGGCAGGATCTATGTCACTGATTCAGAAGCGGCAACGGTAAATATATTTGAGCAGTCAGGGAAGTTTTCCGGTTATCTCGGGGAGAAGGGTTTTTTCAAGAGACCGACCGGGATTGTGGTCGAAAACAACACTCAGCAGATCTATGTCCTTGATACGGCGGAACACAAGGTCCATGTATTTGACGCATTAGGGACTTACCGTTTCAGCTTTGGGAAAAGAGGCAGCGGTGATGGCGAATTCAACTATCCGACGCACATTGCAGCAGGCAATGACGGCAGGATATATGTCACGGATGCCATGAACTTCAGGGTCCAGATATTTGGCAGGGACGGGAGTTTCATGACTGTTTTTGGAAAACAGGGCGATACATACTATGACATTGATAAACCGAAAGGCATTGCTGTTGACACGCTTGGGCATATCTATCTTGTGGATACCATGCAGGATATGATCAAAATATTCGATGACCAGGGCAGGCTGCTGCTCTTTTTCGGCGGACAGGGCAAGGGCCCCGGATCATTTTCGATGCCCACCGGCATAAGCATTGACGACCATAATACTATCTATATTGCAGACACCTATAACCACAGGATCCAGGCATTTAAGCTGATCGAGGAGAAGTCACGATGAGACGTTCTTTCCGCTATGGGGCACTGTTACTGAGCATGGTCTCCTTTGCGGCCTTTGCAGGGACAGGTATGGCCGCCGGCATTCGCGATACCAGGCATAATCTTTCTTCAACGCCTCCGACTACGCCGATAACAAGAAATATCTATTCGACCAATGTTGATGAGATCTGCGTCTTTTGCCACACACCGCACAGCGCGGTGCAGGACGGCCCCAATAAGACACCTTTGTGGAACCATACCTTGAGCACGCAAAGCTATACTCTGCCCACGAATGTTACCTGGCCGAATCTGCTTACAACCGTGCGGCAGCCTGACCTCGGTTCAAAGCTCTGTCTCAGTTGTCACGACGGCACGGTAGCGATCGCTTCCCTTGCAAACCTCCCGGGACCGGGCAGCAGCGGATTGGTCTCGATGGTCGGGGTTTCCGGATCAGGCGCCATGCCCCCGGCTGCATACGGCTATATCGGCATAGATCTGTCCGGGACGCATCCAATATCTGTGCCGGTCAATAATAGTCTTATCAGCGCGAAAAATGCAGCCTGTGCGCCAGGGAAATATTCTATCGTGTATCCTCCTGCCAACCCGGCCGTAAAGCTGAAACCGACGAACAATACATACAATGACGGCACCAATGGATTTTTGAAGACAACCCCTGCAGGGGTGAGCTACTTTGAGGGTGTGCAGTGTGCCACCTGTCATGACCCGCATAGCACGAATACGGATTTTCTTGTCCTGTCAGGGATAGGATCAGGTCCTCCTTCGAAATACCATGGCACAACGAACTGGTCAAACTGGTCGGCCCTCTGCAATGCCTGCCATCTGGCCTGTCCGTAAGGTAACGAACGATGAGAGATAATATAATGTTGAGATTGTTAGAAATTGCGGTGAAGAGGAGCAGCTATTTCCTTGTCGCTTTGATGGTTGTGGCTTTTGGGGGATCTGTTGACGAAGCCGGTGCTGCCAAAAAAGGGGGAACCCCGACACACCTCGACAATTCGATCAATGAATTCGGCTGCGGGGCCTGCCATAAAGGGCATGGTCGTCCGGGAACTGCAATGCTGAGAAAGACAGTGCCTGATCTCTGTTTTAATTGCCACAGCCCGATCGGTGACGGTCCGCTGACCGCATCGTCTGATGTCTATTCATCCCAGTTCAGACGGTATAAGCATCCAATTGTTGATACGGCAATGCAGCACAGGGCTGATGAAAAATTCCCGGAGGAGGCGGCGCAGCCGCGGCATATAAGCTGTCTTGATTGTCACAATACTCATGCATTATTAAAGGATAATGTGCTTGAGGGCAGCATCGGACTTGACAGGAAAGGGCTCAAAAAGAAGGTTGCAGAAACAGAATCCGAGGTCTGCTACCGTTGCCATGCTGACAGCCTGAACAAGCCCTTTGGCAGTAAAAACATAAGGGAAGAGTTCGATCCGTCCAACACATCATATCATCCTGTTGATAATACGGCCCGTGGCCTGAGCCCGAGTCTGAAGCCAGGACTCACCGGCAAGACCATTGTATGTTCTGACTGCCATCATCCTCATGGGTCAGAATATCCCTCAATGCTGCGCTATAACTATATATTGACAGACGGTCCGGAAATGCCTTATAGTTACGAAATTTGTTATTCCTGCCATAAGCGCGACAGCATTCTTGCCGATCAGGGGTTTAAGGGTCATAGAAAACATATAGTTACTGCAGGGACATCATGCGCCACCTGCCATAGGGCTCATGGCAGTCAGAGCAATAAGCGGCTGATCGAATTTAACCGGACGGTTGTAAGACCGAACAGAATGGGAGCGCTGAACTACTCAAAAGTCGGCGATTTCAGTTCCTGTTCGCTGAATTGCCATGGGGTCGAGCATACTGGCGACAAAATAGAGCTGAAACCGGCCCAAACGAAAAAAGCTAAATGAAATGGTACAAAGATTGCTTATTATAATTTTATGAAATATCTGGAGGTAGCTGAATTATGAGGAAGAGGATCATAGCTTTTGCGGGGGTCATTGTCTGTATTATGCTGATTTTATTAGATTATTCTAATGGAATTGCCGGCATAACCGGCAGTAAGCATGACTTTAGTATTTCGGGATACCCTACTTTTGGAGGGTCATTTTCAGGGGATAATGACGAAACCTGTGTGTATTGCCACACGCCGCATGGCGCATCTACCGTTGCCAATATGAAGCCCCTCTGGAACCGTAATAATGCGACAGTAGCGTTTAATGCATACACAAGCCCGACTATGGATGCTGCAACCCCTGCAAATATATCACCAGTTTCCCTCCTCTGCCTGAGCTGTCACGATGGAGTTGGGGCTATAAATTCAGTATTGAACGCGCCTGGATCAGGAGCAGGTTCCTTAACCCTGACCGGTCCGTATGATCAGATAGGAGACCTCGGTCCGCTCGGCAAGTTTATTAATATCGGCGGATTGGCAGCGGTTGGCACTATGGATCTTACTGATGACCATCCTGTTTCCATAGTCTGGCCTGCCGGTGACGCCGGGCTGAATCCGATGGGTGGCATCGATGCAAGGCTAAAGCTGCGCGGCGGTAATATGGTTGAATGCACGACCTGTCACGATCCTCATAATCAGGCGGCAGGTATTGCTGTGGGCGAAGTTCAGTTTCTGGTCATGAGCAACGTGGGCAGTGCCATGTGTGTTTCGTGCCACAATAAATAAACAATCAATAATGATTACTATTGTTATAATAACGGTGGGACAGGAGGAATAAGATGAGGAGAGGGATAGGATATAGCATAACCGCCTGGGTATTTGTGCTGATGGTTTTGCTTTTCGGCACGTCGCAGGCAGCTGAAACATGGATATCGAAGGCTGCCGGGGTCAAAGATCCCAGAAAGATAGCATTAATGCCTGACGGGGGGCTGATGGTTACTGCCCCGGTCTGGAACAGTATAGCCATGCTCGGTCAGAATGGTAATATTCTTAATACTATCTCCTCCCAGCATCCATCTGCTCTGGCGGTGAGCAAAAGTGGCCTCATCTATGTGGCAGTCGGTAAATATTCCTCCAATATGCCCCCATATGTGACAAAGGGTGAAATAAAGGTGTATGACGCCACATTCAACTATATGTATAGTCTTGGCGCGGGTAGTGGCGAGTTTGTGAATCCCGTAGATATCGAAATAGGCAACGATGGCTCGGTCTATGTGGCTGATGCGGCCATGAACCAGGTCAAAATATACAATATCGATGGGAGCGCAAAGCTCTCCTTTGGATCATACGGTATTGGTGATGGTTTCTTTAATAAGTCGCTTGCAGTGGCTGTAGATAATGCAACAGGCAATATTTATGTTGCGGATTGCCAGCTCAGGCAGGACCAGTTTGCCGGCGTTGGCAATAGTGACGGCGCAAGAATTCAGGCCTTCGACAAGAACGGCAATTTCATTAAAGGCTTTGGAATATACGGAGAGCTGTTCAGTATTTCTGATATTAAATTTTATCAGGGCAAGCTGTATGTTTCTGACAGTTACCTTGATACGATACAGGTGTATGACACGGTCACCGGCCTTTTGGATCATTCCTTTACGAATCCGGCCGCATCGATCAGGCAGCCCTCTTCGATGGCCATCTCTCGCGACGGGATTCTCTATGTGGTTGGAAATGGTTCGAATGATATTAATATGTTCGCACTTGACGGTGCTCTTGTATTCTCAGCAACTCCTGCTGCGTTGGACTTTGCGGCCATTGCTGGAATGACCGGTCCTGCAGCAAAGAATCTGACTATTTCAAATTCAGGCGGCGGAGATATCGCGTGGACGCTTTCCGGGGATGCCTGGATAAGCAGCAGTGCAGCGAGCGGCACGCTGGCGCCCGGCAACTCTGCAATAGTAGCGATCAATGTGGATCCTGGTGTAATGCCTGCCGGGCAGTATGCCGGAACCATAACGGTCACAAATCAGAATGGCACGGCCAATCAGGTTTCCGTGGCGCTGAATCTTATAGCCCCTCCGCAGTTTGCACTTTCCACAGACAGTCTTGCTTTCGGCGCAGATGCCGGTTCTTCCTCATTGCTTTCTCAGGGGATGAGCGTTGCGCTGAACGGAGCGCTTCCGGATACATACTGGACAGCCCGGGCAACGACTGGCTGGCTTGGCGCCAACCCGGTTCAGGCAGGGACATCAGCATCTGATGTGTCGGTCAGTGTGAACACGGCAGGACTTCCGGCAGGAAATCATACCGGCCAGATCATATTCGAGTCTCAGCAGCCTGGCGGCGTTTCAGCAACAGTGTCGGTCACGCTTTCCGTGTCGAGCACGGGACAGATATCGGTCACTACGAATCGCGCCGATGCGACCTTTACGATAACGGATGCAAATAATGTGAGCTTCAGCGGCAGCTCTGCTTCCTGGTCAAAGACGCATGTGCCTGACGGCGTCTATACGATCACGTTCGATGCGATCGCCGGATTTGCAACACCGCAGTCTGCCACTCTTTCGATCAGTAACGGTAGCTCGATCGGGTTTGAGGGTAACTACACTGACCTCAGCGCAGCAAATAATATCATTGCCAGCGCTCCCTCAGGTAAAAAGGGATATGCATCAGTTCGCATATTCAGTTCTGATGGCAAAACCCTGCTTAAGGAATTCACGCCTATGGCCTCAGCAAAGTCAAAGATAGCCTTCAATGTTGCCGCGGGTGACGTTGATGGTGACGGCGTTAAGGATATTGTCGTTGGATTAGGCAACCTCGGCAAGTCCAGTGCAAGAGTTGCGCTATATAAGAATGACGGAACGCTTATGCCCGGAGCCGACTTTATTGCCTTGAACAGCAAAGGCGGCGTAAAAGTAGCTTCCGGAGACTTTGATAATGATGGGAAAGACGAGATCATTGTTGCTGGCGGGGAGAGTCCGACAGCCGCAGCCCAGATCAGGATTCTTGCTTACGACGGAGCTTCAGTAAAGGATACGGGAATAGACTTCACTGCTTTCAGCTCGAAATACGGAGCCAATGTTGCAGTGGCCGATATTGACGGTGACGGCGTAAATGAGTTGCTGGTGGCGCCAGGGCCTGATCCTGCAGCTTCTCCTGAAGTGAAGGCCTTTAAAATTGATATCTCTGCAGGTGTCGGCAACTGGAGCGCAGTATCTGCAGGTCTTGATCTCCTGCCATTCAAAGGCAAGTGCGGGGCGAACATAGCTGCCGGTGACCTTGACGGCGACGGACAGGCAGAGATCGTAGTTGCCTCAGGTTCCTGCGCAAGCAATCCGAACAGCATTAGCGCCTTTTATGGTGACGGCAGTCCTTTCAGCTTCAGCTTCAGTGATGGCACGGCAGGTGGACTGGAAGTCGCAGTCGGCGATCTGGATATGGACGGCCAGGCTGAAATAGTCGTATCTCATGATAAAATAAATAATGGTAGCGCACGAGTCGATGCGTATTTATCGAACGGTAACAGCATGCTTTCATTTACAGCTTTTGAGAAGAAAAAATCAACATCCGGGGCCAAGATAGCCCTTGGTGAGTTGGGATATTAAGGGGGATGATGATGAAACGAAATACACTAATTTTAGCCATATTGGCAGTTGCCTCACTCATTATAGCGGCTCCTTTTATGGCAGTTGGGGCGAATAACCCACCCCACGTGCCCGAAAACGGTGTAAATTGCGACGGCTGCCATCTTCCGGCAACAGACCCGGTCTGGGCCACAGGCAATGACCCTGATCCAGACCAGAATGAGCCTTACAACAGAATCTGCTGGAAGTGTCACAATGACGTGCTCGCCAGTGGCAAAAAGACGCACTCATCAACCTCTGTTGAATCGACCAAATACGGCGACTGGAAATTTCTCTGCACTGACTGTCACAACCCCCATTCGCAGGCTCAGGTGAATTTCAATACTTATGGTACCGGCTTGACCGGCACGATCACTGCAATAGCAGGAAAAAACTTAACTCTAAGTGTTAGCCTGCCTGCAAGAACAAACTTCCCTACTACGGGAGATTCTTCGAATACGAATGACTATGCAGGATGGACTATTGTTCCCAATCGTACCTACAAAACAATAAACTATAAGATTGAATCCAACCTTGACGCAGCTGGCAAGACCGTTGTTACGCTGACCACAACGCCCAATGCTGCAAGAATTCCTATTGGTGCATCTTTCGGTATACTCCCCGGCAAATTCATAAAGGACGTTGTGTACACCCCCGGTGGAGCCAAGCAGCCCAAATTATTGGCACTTGAAGGGCAGGATTCACAGATACATAATGATACGCTTGCAGGCGGGCAAGACAGCACACCGAACGGTATGTGCCAGATCTGCCACGCCATTCGTTCAGCTGGCGCAACCATGACTCGCAGCAGGGCTGATGGTACAGGCTTCGGTGATGGACACGGAACTGATACTGCAGCGTACTGCACAACATGTCATGACCATGCACAGCTCGGTTTTGGTGGCGGCGGTTGCACAGGCTGCCACGGCAATCCGCCTGTTGATGCAGGTACTTTGGTTGTAAAAAATAAGAGCGGCGTTGGCGTTACCTCGGATTCTCCCGGCGCTGGAGCTCATCTTAAGCACGGTCAGGTCGGTCTGACCTGCGCAAACTGCCACACTGGTGGTATGCTGAGCGGCGCAGGCGCAGGTGACGACAAGATCAATATTGGCTTTAATTTAAGCGGCAACCTTGGCGGTAATTATGATGGAAAGAACCCTAGGGCAGTCTATCCGTATGCAGCAGGCGGCACAACGACAGTCTCAGTGGGCAATACACTTAATTGCACAACTGTTTACTGCCATAGTTCAGGCCAGGGCAGCACAGCAAGCGATCCTGCCCCTGTGTATGCAACGCCGTCCTGGAATACAGCGGCAAGCGGCGCTTGCGGCACCTGCCATAAGACGACAACAGGTACCATTTTAGGTGCGATAGATACAGGCAGCCATACGCAGCACATTGGCTCGGCTGTGACGATCGGATGCGGCGACTGCCACGCAGGCGCTGCGAATGATGGGTTATCCTACAGTTCTGGTAATCACGTAAACAAGGCAATTAATGTCGCAAATTCCTATACAAATGCAACAGCACCTGGTGACGGTTACGGAACCTGTTCTGTGGCTGCCTGTCATGGAGGCGGGTCTCCAGTATGGGGCAATCCTACCGCAAAGGCGGGATGTTACCGCTGTCATGGCGACTCTGCAAACGCAAATGCAGCGCCTGGTCCGGACACTGCCGGTGATACGGCATTGACCGATGCGCAGGTAGGCGCGCATCAGACACATCTGAAGGCATCGAACAACTATGCAACAGCAGTTGCATGTGCTGAGTGTCATGCTGTCCCTGTGAATGTTGAGGATGCAGGACATATAAAGGACGCGACTGCTGGTGTAGCTGAAGTTGGCTTTAGCGGATCAGTGAGAGCTAATTATAATAGTGCAACACCCATGTATACTGAGGTCTCAGGGACATGTTCCAACTACTGTCATGGTGCAAATATGCCGAAGGGCACCACGAACGGTGCTGGCAATTCACCCGTATGGGGCAATGACACGTACCTTACTGGAGCAGCAGCAAATGACTGTAATACCTGCCACGGATATCCGCCGGCAGCTATCGGCGCTCATGCGGGTAAACTTCCTGCAGATTGTAAGGGCTGTCATAATGACGTGAATGCTGCCGGAACGGGCTTCGACACAATAGCGCAGCATATCGACGGAACTCTTCAGGTTTCCGGCTGCAACGCATGTCACGGCGGCGCAAATACTGACGGCGCTCCCAGAATTGCAGGCGACATGATATCCACGCTGCCGCTTGGTAAGCATGTAAAGCATGTCGATACAAAGTCATATGGTTGCGACATCTGTCACAGCGGCCATGGTATGCCGACAACCAATGACGCGATAACAATGCAGTTTACGGGCATGGCTGCAGGCGGATCCTATGATCCTCCCGCAACGTGGTCAGGAGCTAAGTGGGCATATAGCGGAAACATAGCCGCAGGAGCGGCAGATCAGCAGTGCAGCAACATCTACTGCCATAGCGCCGGCCAGAGCAGCACGGGCGGTGTACTCGCAGGAGCCGACTATGCGACGCCGACGTGGAGTGGTTCAGCGCTGACCTGCGCTAGCTGCCATCAGGATATGGCTGTAGATGGCGTATCTGGCAGCCACCTTAAGCATGCAGTGACTTCCTCCATTGCCTGTGCAACCTGTCATAGCGGTTACACAGCGACGACTGTCAATGAAGCTACTCATGTAAACAACAGGATAAACCTTGGGTTCGCTGGGATGGGAAGCGGTACTGCATACTCGCAGACAAATGATAGTGCCCCTGCCAATAACTATGGCACCTGCTCAACCAGCTATTGTCATAGCAATGTCCAGGGTGCAGGCGGAAGTGGAGTTCCGAGTTCTTATGCATCGCCCGCATGGGGAGGCGCAGCACTTAACTGCGGCAGCTGCCATGTAAATATGGACTCAAGCGGCAGTGCAACGGGAAATCACATTATACATGCGCAGACTTTATCGATTGCCTGTGCAACCTGTCACAGTGGATATGCAGAAGCATCTGTAGATATTGCGACCCACGTTAATCAGTCGATCAATCTGAGCTTTAGCGGAAACGCTGTTGGCACCAGCTATTCGCAGGGTGCCGCCAGTGCCCCGGGTAACGGATACGGCACCTGTTCAACGAACGCCTGCCACAGTTCTGGTCAGGCTTCAGATGGCAGTGCAACTCCTACTTATGCAACCCCGACATGGGGCAGCACTGGTATCAATTGCGGCGGATGCCACAAAAATATGGATAGCGATGCTACTGCTCCCGGCAGCCACGTGAAACATTCGCAGGGTGCATATAATATCGCCTGCGCAAGCTGTCATAATGGCTACACGGAGACGTCAGTAGTAACAGCAACGCACACAAACGGTTCTGTTAATCTCAACTTTACTGTCGGACTTTCACCCGCTACAAGTTATTCGCAGGGTAATACTCATCTGCTCGGGAACGGGTACGGCACCTGCTCAACAGCATACTGCCACAGTGCAGGCCAGAGCAGCACAGGCGGTGCACTTGCCGGCGGTGACTATACAACCCCGACATGGGGTGCGGCAGCCATGACCTGCGCAAGCTGCCACAAGAACATGGATTCAGATGCTGCAGCGAGCGGCAGTCACGTGAAACATGCGCAGACAGCAACAATTGCTTGTGCGATCTGTCATAACGGATATACCGAGACTACCGTAAATGCGGCTACACACGTAAACAATTCTATCAATCTCGGCTTCAGCGGAGCTGCAACAGGCACATCGTACACTCAGGGCCTGACGAGCGCTCTGGCCAATAACTATGGCTCCTGTTCAACAGCATACTGCCATAGTAATGTTCAGGGCGCAGGCGGAAGTGGCGTTCCTACCAGCTATGCAAATCCGGCTTGGGGCGGTGCAGCATTGAATTGTGCAAGCTGCCATCTGGATATGGATTCCAGTGCGAGTGCTACGGGCAGTCATATAAAGCACGCGCAGACAGCTGCAATTGCTTGTGCATCCTGTCATAATGGTTACACAGAAGCCACTGTAAATGCTGCAACCCATTCAAACCAGTCGATCAATCTGGGCTTTAGCGGCAGCGCAGCCGGCACTACCTATTCGGAGGGTGTTGCCAGTACGCCAGGCAATGGATACGGCACCTGCTCAACGAGTGCCTGCCACAGTTCAGGTCAGGCAGCAGACGGAACAGCATCGCCACTTACGTATGGGACCCCGACATGGGGCGCAACGCTGGACTGTGCAAGCTGTCATAAGAATATGGATTCCGATGCAACTGCGCCGGGAAGCCATGTGAAGCATGCTCAGGGCAGCTACAATATCTCCTGTGCGACCTGCCATAACGGGTATACCGAGACATCTGTTGCAGCTGCAACGCATATCAATTCGAATGTGAACCTGAGCTTTAGCGGTCTTGCCTCTACGGCAAGCTATTCGCAGAGCAACAGTTCACCGCTGGGTAACGGCTACGGAACCTGCTCAACAACATACTGCCATAGTGCTGGTCAAAGCAGCACCGGCGGTGCGCTTGCTGGCGGCAACTATACTGTCCCGACCTGGGGTGCAGCAGCCATGAACTGCGGAAGCTGTCATAAGAATATGGATACCGATGCTGCGGCTGCAACCGGAAGCCACATTATGCATGCGCAGACAGCAACAATAGCATGCGCAACCTGTCATACCGGGTACACCGAAACAACGGTGGCTGCAGCTACCCATGTTAATAACAGGATCAATCTCGGGTTTGCCGGTGTAGGCAGCGGTACAGTTTATTCGCAGACCGATGACAGCGCTACGGCCAACAACTTCGGTTCCTGCTCAGCGAGCTATTGCCATAGCAATGTCCAGGGTGCAGGCGGCAGCGGCGTGCCGACCGTCTATGCCTCCCCGACCTGGGGCGGCGCTGCAATGGCATGTGACAGTTGCCATGTCAATATGGATCTGAGCGGTTCAGCAACCGGCAGCCATATTAAACATGCGCAGACTTTTACAATCGCCTGCGCAACATGTCACAGTGGATATACTGAAGGAACAGTAGATACTGCTACGCATGTCAATCAGTCGATCAATTTGAGCTTTAGCGGCAGCGCAGCAGGCACCACGTATTCTGAGGGCGCTGCGAGCACACCGGGTAATGGCTATGGTACCTGTTCAACGAGCGCTTGCCATAGTTCTGGTCAGGCATCGGACGGTGGACCTACCCCGATTTATGCAAACCCAACCTGGGGGGCAACTGGTGTTGCTTGCGGAAGCTGCCACAAGAACATGGATACAGACGCAACAGCGCCTGGCAGCCATGCAAAGCATGCACAGGGAAGTTACAATATGGCCTGTGCAGGCTGTCATAACGGATACACTGAGTCAACAGTAGCAGGAGCTACCCATACGAACGGCTCCGTAAACCTTGACTTCAGCACGAGCATCTCGCCCTCAGCAAGCTACTCGCAGGGCAATACGCATGCGCTTGGTAATTTCTACGGCACCTGCTCAACAGCATACTGCCATAGCGCAGGTCAGGGCAGCACCGGCGGAGCATTGATCGCTGGTGACTATAAAGCCCCGACGTGGGGCGGAGCTGCGCAGACATGCGCAAGTTGCCACAAGGATATGGATACAGACGCAACTGCTCCTGGCAGCCATGCAAAGCATGCACAGACAGCAGCCATTGCCTGCGCGGTCTGCCATAGCGGTTATACTGAGACAACAGTTGCTGCAGCTACCCATGTGAACAACAGGATCAATCTCGGATTCACGGGGGCAGGCAACGGTACAACGTATTCACAGACCAATGATAGCGCTCCGGCTAACACGTATGGTTCATGCTCAACCAGCTATTGTCATAGTAATGTCCAGGGTGTTGGCGGAAGCGGTGTGCCTACTGTCTATGCCTCCCCGACCTGGGGCGGTGCTGCAATGGACTGCGGCAGCTGCCATGTGAATATGGACACCAGCGGATCTGCTACCGGCAGTCATATCCAGCATGCGCAGACAGCAACAATAGCATGCGCGGTCTGTCATAACGGGTACACCGAAGCAACCGCGAGTGCGGCAACGCATCATGATTCCTCTATCAATCTCAGCTTCAGCGGTCAGGGCACAGGCACTACCTATTCGCAGGGCCTTAGCAGCGCTCCGGGTAATGCTTATGGCAACTGCACAACCTCCACCTGCCACGGTACACTTTCGCCAAACTGGGGGACCAATACCACAAACGATGCCTGCACCAAGTGCCATGGAACCGGCACGGTCACGGTCAATACTGCCAACAGATATGTTGTAGCTCCTCCGAAGGATACTGCAACCAACACAGGCACGGCTACCGGCACAGGACAGGTGGACACCACTGCCAGTTCCAAGATTGGCGCTCACCAGACACACTTGCGGTATCTTAATGGCCTGAGGTCTACAGCAAACGACACCAATGATGATCGTTGCGCCTGGTGTCACGGCACACTGCCCACGTCAAGCCTGCATGCTAACGGCAGTTCGGCTCCGGCCTTTGAGGGGCTTGCAACAAAGAGCGGTGCAATGTCTCCAACGTATGTGGGTTCAACATGTAACAACACCTATTGTCATAACCCGGCTGGAACAGGCGGAACGCTTAATTCTGGTAATGCGGGAACAGGAGTTGCACCGTCATGGACGGATGCGGCTTACATAGCAGACGTTACGCTTAAGACAACAGCAAACTGCAACAAGTGCCATAAATCACCCGGTGACACGCCAGGTGCTATCGTACTCGCAGGAACTAGTCACTCGACGCTTATCATTACCGATAGCTGCGTTGGCTGCCACGGCCATAATGGTGAAACATCCGGAACTGCCGGTCAGCGCCATATAGACGGTGTAAAGTATGGTGGCGGAAACTGCAACGACTGCCATGATTACGATGTTGTAGGCTCCTCCTTAGCTGGCGGTGTCTTTAGCGGCGGCACATGGGGCAAGAACTCCCAGGATGGCTTGTCGCCAAACCAGGGATGGGGTGCTCATGCGAAGCATATCAATCACATAAAGACCAGACTCAGCTATACTGGAGCCATGAACCCGGTAAGTCAGACATTCGGCGTGGGTGAGCCTGCAAATATTTGCGGCACATGTCATACTAATGCCAGCGGCAACCATACTACAACAGGAAGCACTGCCCGCACGATCAACTTTGGCGACGGCACATACCGGTATGGCGGAGCTGCAGGCTTCAGCTTTGTCTTTGGTGTAAGCAATCCGACATACAACGGGACAAGCGGAATTTCGTCGTCAGCAGATCCGAAGAGCTGCTCGAGCATTAGTTGTCACTTCAGCGAGACCCCTGTGTGGTCGAGCTATTAAGGGGGGGCGCTATGAAAATGACATTGCGAACTACAGATAAAATCAATGAGAGTGAGGTGATATCAGCATGGGAGAGATAATAATCAGAAAGGTTAAGGGCATGAACTGGAAGGCCAAGATCGCTCTTGTGCTGATGTTCACGCTGGTATTCAGCACTTTTATGCAGCAGGGACTTTGGAAACCGAAACTGGCGGACGCAGCAGTTACAAACGTGTCGGTCGGAACGCTAACGAACGGATGGGCTCATCCATCAACTGGTACGACTGGGCCATATACTATTACTAATGCGACTTTCAGTTGCGGAGCCGGAAGCGATAGATTGCTGGTTGTTATTGTTGAGGCAGAAGTTGGGACCGCTGAGGTTCCTGCTGTGACTATTACAAAAGGAACCGGAGTAAATCACGCGCTCGCTGTCAGAAACACTACAGCAAGTCGGAACCAGGCGTATATCGGTTATTTCACTGAAGCGCAGATTAACGGTAATACGAACTCGATTGTAGTGACTAGAGCTGGTACTCAGGTATGGTCAGGCTCTGACGTTTATCTCGGTTGCTTTAGCGGAGTTAATCAAACAACGCCACTGGCTGGGACACAACAGTTGGGAGACTCTTCAGGTACGGCAACAACTTTTGCGTTGAGCATTCCTGCAGTCAATGGCGGCATGGTTATTGTCGCAAACGCCCAAAATAATGGTGCAAATGCCGTGACCGTGCCGTCTGGATACACAGAGCCATACGACTTGGCCGGAACAGGTTATGGGACGGAAATGGCATTCAAGGCCGTGACAGCAACCGGAACTGAAACAGGCAACTTCACATGGACTGCAGCACGTATGGCCAGTGCTGCTATTTCATTGAACCCTGCTGCAACAAATGGAACCTTGGCGTTTACGGCGAGCAATTTTACTTTTGACGAGGCAGCGGGGACTGTGAACGCGACCGTATCCCGTACGGGCGGCAGTTCAGGCGCAGTAACTGTCCAGTGTGCCGTGGCAAATGGCACTGCTGCATCTCCGGGTGACTACACCGCAACCACACCACAGACTTTGAACTGGGCTGATGGAGATACAGCAAATAAGACCTGTTCGATAGCCATAGTCAATGATTCTACTCCAGAGTCAAGTGAGACAGTAAATCTGACATTAAGCACTGCTACAGGCGGTGCGACCATTGGGGCTCAAAGCACTGCCACGATCACGATCACAGATAATGACCAGCCTGGAACGCTGCAGTTCACAGGTGCGGCTTATTCGGTGAGTGAGAGCGTTGGGACAACATCCACGATAACTGTCTCGCGTACCGGTGGGAGCGTCGGAGCGGTGAGTGTGCAGTGCAGTACGGTTGCAGGAGGAACGGCTACAGCGGGCACTGATTATACATCAGTCACAAACCAGGTACTGAACTGGGCCGATGGCGATGCAGCAAACAAGACATGCAATATTGCCATTACAAGTGATACGCTGGATGAAGCGAATGAAACAGTTAATCTTCAACTTTCAGGAGCTGGGGGGGGCGCAACGATCGGTGCACAGAGCACGTCAGTAATGACTATTACTGATGATGATGCTACTCCAACAGTAGATTTTAACGCAGCAACGTCTAACGCCTCTGAGGTGAGTACGCTTGCAGTGATTCCTGTTAGCCTGTCAGCTGCATCTGGTCAAACAATTACCGTGAACTATGCTACTACCTCGACAGGGGTAACCGCACCCGCAGCAACAGTCACTACAGACTATACGGCAACGAGCGGTACGCTTACCTTTAATCCTGGCGAAACCACGAAGAATATAAACGTTACCATAGTCAATGACGCAGTTACGGATCCGGGCGAACATTTCCGTGTCACCTTATCAGCACCGTCGAATGCAACTCTTGCCGGGTTGAATAACCCGCATGAAGTTACTATTATGGAAACATTGAGTAGCACCATCACATCCTGCGCAGGGTGTCATGGTTATGGCGCTGCATTCCCTGACGGCACAGCACGCAATACGCCTGCGGGCCAGTTCCAGGGTTCGCATAAGCTGCATGTTCAGGACAATAGTTATGTATGTTCAACCTGTCATACCGCGCCTGCAACAGAGACTGCTGCTGATTATAAACACAGGGACGGCTCTGTCCAGATAGCCAACCCGATAGATGGAGCGGGAACTTATTCTAAGTCAAGCTTCACGCAGACCAATGCTGCCTTCTCTGGCGGCACCTGCAGCACGGTATACTGCCATGGCACTAACTCAGGCACATGGGGAACAAACACGACAAATGCAGTCTGCACCAAGTGCCACGGCACGCCGACAGCAGTCGCATCGTATTCCCTGAACAAGGCGGCACCCGGTATAGAAACAACGGGTGTAGATACTGCCGGTCAGACCGGCGCAACTGATGCGCAGGTCGGCGCGCATGACACGCATCTGAGGGCATTAAACAGCATTTCGAGCCCGATAGCGTGCAATGAGTGCCACACTGTCCCGACTGCCGTCAGCGATGCTGGTCATAATGACAGTGCATTGCCGGCAGAAAAGACCTGGGGCACTCTTGCTACGACGAATAGTGCAAGTCCGGCCTGGAGCAGTCCTAACTGCACAACCACCTACTGTCATTTTGGCGCATCGATAAACGGATATTCTCCTGCAACAGCGAATGCCTCGGTCTCCTGGACAAACACGGCATATCTTGCCGGGACAACCGCTGACTGCCAGAAGTGCCATTTATCTCCTCCCTCAACAACAGGGACCCATAATGGGGTCAGCTTTCCGGGTGGCTGTAATACGTGCCACTCTCATGTGAGCGTAGCCGGTGCCATCACGGATGTCACCCTTCATATTAATGGTATCGTGGAGGGCGGATCATGCGTTGACTGTCATGCTCAGGTGCAGACAGGAACACACGGAACACCGCGAGATGCGGTGTTCAATGAATTCGGTCTGAACTGGGGTCATAAGAAGTCAGGTCGCGGCACGGTGACCGATGCTGACTGTATTGTCTGTCATCTTGAAGGCGATTATGCCAGCCAGGGGCCATCTGCTCTGCATAAAGACGGCAACATCGACCTTCGTGACCCCGATGGAGCTGGCGAGACTCCTATAACCAATAATAGCGGCGGAGCATTCACCTTTACGAAGTACTCGGTGTCTTATGCAGCGAGTGCTCGTCCGACTGCGGTGGATAATTCTATTTCCCAAGTTATTACGGTTAAGTTCTGTATGAAATGCCATGACGCTGACGGTGCTACCAACACGACCGCGCGTTCCAACAACGGCGGCACGGGTACTGCGTTTATGCCGTTCGGCGGCGTAAACATGGGCGCGACTTATACAACTGCTAACGGTGCTGCTGCGGCTGGCGGTTTGATCAACGTTGCAAAGCAGTTCCTGAGCACCAACTCGTCACGGCATCCTGTTGGTGCGCCCAACAACAGGGCGTATCCGTATTCAACGCGTTTGGCAACACCGTACAACGGACTTGGGACAGCAAGAGATGGGAACCTTACTACAGGCACAGCTGCAACCCCGCGCACTAAGGCGAACAGCGTCGTGATGGTCTGCGATGACTGCCATACCGATAACCTGGCGATCGCAAGCCGTATCACAAACCGCACGATCACGGCCCATGGAAATGCAATAAGCGTTCCTGGTACGTATTTTGTTGCATCGCCTACTCTGTGTACCACTTGTCACATAGGGACCTATGCTGATGCGACGAACGGACGACATAATTCGGGTTCAGCCTTTGCAATCGGTACGACGCGTGCTGCCCCTGCCATGACCCGGTGCAACTTCTGCCACTTCAGCCAGAACGAATCCTATGCTGCTGCGAGCAGGCCTCGGTGGGCGCAGGACACTCACGGCTTCAACGAG
Source organism: uncultured Nitrospiraceae bacterium (assembly GCA_964463135.1). Classification (GTDB taxonomy): domain Bacteria; phylum Nitrospirota; class Thermodesulfovibrionia; order Thermodesulfovibrionales; family UBA6898; genus UBA6898. The sequence continues at coordinate 143,196 of CAYXBA010000003.1, read as the reverse complement.
ATCTACAATACTACTGGAGGCTGGACAGCGGGCTTTGCGAACGGAATGAGGCCGGTCGCGTTCATGAGGAGTCATGTTAATAGCGGAGGTTCCTGGCCGACCACGAACTCGCCGCGGCCCTATACAGCTACGACGGGTGGTCCTGGCCAGTTCAACCTTGCTGCTGGTCAGCCCAACTGCGGTAGCGATACAAGTGGGACCACAGATTTCGCTTTCAATATGACGGGGTCTGGTCTTACACAATGTACCAGTAATGGCCATGATAACTATTCGCCGGGTGGGTCATACTGATACTGCTGTAATAGCATAGTTGTATATGGAAGCCCCACCTTTAACCGGGTGGGGCTTTTTTCTGGAAAAGAGTGTTTTCTGTCTATTGTTTTGTTTAGAAATGATTATATGCGAGGATTGGCTATATGACAATAAAATCTGTAGCTCAGACATTGATATTGATGGCGGCAGTTCTGCTTGGTGCCGGATGTAAGGCTAAGACACCCGCAGAGAGCACGGGAGGGAGGCAAAATAGCGGAGCGTTGTCGGAATCCATGAGATTGGCCGTTATTTCCCCGGAGTATCTCTCATTGCAGCGGGACCTTTCACGACCGCAGGGCAGTCATGATGAGCTTCTGGTAATAGCCAGCAAGGGCTCAGGGGCAGCTTATATTGAACGTATTGGCGACAAATATAGGGTTGTCCATAACGGCAAGCCCGGTAAATTGTATCACCTTGTGGGTGACCTGACCATCAGCGGTGATGGCAGGCGTGTTGCTCATGTAGCTCATATTAATGCTACGGACAAAAGCATCATTGCTGATGGAAAGGAAGGCCCGTTATTTAAAGATATCGGCATGCCTAAATTCAGCCCTGACGGAAAGCATCTTCTGTATACGATTACTCAGGGCAAGGAAGAGCGAATCGTCATCAACAACAAGGTCTACAATGACTTGTGGGTGAGCCAGGACGTGCTGATGAGCCAGGATTCGCGCTTTATCGCCTTTGCTGCCATACCACCTGGAGGAGGCCGAATCGATTTCATGATCACCGACCTTGCTCTCCAGGACAGGAAGGTGTTCGAATTCTGCGGAGAGTCTTTCGTGGCGAGCGATGACCGATCACGGATCGCTGTAGTCTGCTCGGAGGCAGGTGCCCGAAAGATCAAGATAATTGATTTTCAGGGCCGATCAGTTCTTGAGACTCTTGCCATACCGCCGGCTGGTTCGATCGTTCGTAAGAAGTTCGGGGAGGACAATCGTTCATTCGTGTTCACTATCATGACTGATGATTACCAGCGATTCCTTCACTATAAGGGACGAGTGGAAAAAATGCCCAAAGACGATGAGATCATGGGCGACCCGCTGGTACTCACGGCTCCGGAGCGGGTCGGAGTCATTATCGGCAATGCGTTCAAAGTAAGCTTTTATACTGCATTTCAAAAAAACAAGTATCGTGAAAAATATTACGGGTATATTTCTAATTTTAAATCCAGTGCAGATGGACGTCATCATGCGTATGTTGCGATCAAGGCAGGCGGTGAAGAGCGCATGCGCATTGTTGTTGATGGCCATGAAGGGCCGCTCTTTGACAAGATCGTATCGCCGATATTCAGTCCGGACAGCCGCTTTCTGGTGTACCGCGCGAGACAGGATGGTAAACGGTTCCTTGTCGTTTCGGATATGAAGGGGAAGGTTGTCAGCCAGCACAAAGATTATAATATGGTCTTTCAGCCGTCCTTTACTGCTGATGGGAAATCTGTTGCATACGCTGTCCTTGATGGCAATGAAGTCTGGTGGAAGGTGGAGAAGCTGGAAGGGAAATAGCTGTCAGCGATCAGTTGTCAGCCAAAACAGCAGCAAATAAGCAAAGAGGCCGACAAGCTGGCAAGCGAACAAGCTGGCAGGCAAAGAATAAAAATCAAGATCGGCTTTCAGTCAAAAGCGACGGGTGAAGTAGCAATCAGCGGTCAGTGTTCGACTACCGCAAGCAGTCAGCCATCAGTTAAGGCAATAGCCAATTCCGGACCACCGAGAACATTTTGGCAAAATATTCCGGAAGTTGTTATAATCTTACCATAGTCTTACTGATAGTTAGCGCAGGGAGGACGGAGTGGATAAGGTAAAGCTTTCATGCAAAGGGCAGTTTGTATTGCCGAAATCGATACGTGATGTACATCAGTGGGGCGTGGGAACAGAGTTTTTTGTGAGGGATGCAGGCGATGCGATTATTCTTGAGCCTGTCCCCCGGTTTGCTCCTACGGTTCTGGAATCTCCTGATACGGCTTCAATCTATCAGGGAAGGACGCTTACCCTTGAAGATATGAAAAATGCGGTTCAAAAGGAAGCAGGCAGGCACAGAAAATGATCGCGATCGATACTAATATCCTTGTGCGGTATGCTGTGAAGGACGACCCAAAACAGACTGTTGCTGCAACTGACTTTCTGGGCTCTCACCGGTGTTTTGTGTTGAAGACAGTATTGCTGGAACTTGTATGGGTTTTGAGCTCTCCTTCCGGATATGGGTTATCACGCGAGCATACCGTAGAAAGGATAAGACATATTCTGGGCTTGCCGATGGTTGTTGTCCAGGACCCCGAACATGTGGCGCGTGCCATAACGTGGTATTCGGGAGGGATGGATTTTGCCGATGCCCTGCACTTGTCGTCGGGTCACGAGTTGAAGGCGTTTGCTACATTTGAAAAGAAGATTGCAAGACAGGCAGCTAAACTGGGCATTGAGTGCGATGTTATTCTTGTCTCAGGATGACGGGCTGTTCAATTCATTTTTTTGGACCTGACATTCGTTATGAGCATGGCAAACCCCCTATCTTTGTTGTTGGAGTAAGACTCTATTTTAAGGTGGATTGAATTTATGACCGATATGAAAAAGGACCCTGGACCGGAAGACGAGGATGAATCGTTTCCCGTAGAGCCGCGATATCACCCGATCCACAAAATTCCGCGTAAAATATATGACTTTCTGGCATCAGCCAGGCTGGCGATGGCTCTTCTCGTTGTCATACTTGCATGCTGCGTGGCAGGGGTTACGCTATGGAAGGGCGCGGAAGCGGGGAGGGTGATCTTTGCGACACTCTGGTTTAACGGAATCCTCGTGCTTTTGGTGATCAATGTCGCCTGCTGTTTTTTTGGCAGGATCTGGGGCCGGAGGGTGACGCTGATTTCCTTTGGCATGATCCTGTTTCATCTCAGTTTTGTCGTAATGCTGTTGGCTATTGCTTACAATAGTCTCTTTTATTTTCGTGGGATCATTAGATTGACTGAGGGCGAGACGCTCCCCAGCAGTGATCTGCAAAGCTATGATGCGATCGATAAAGGACGTTATTTTAGCTTTTCGAGGCTTAAGGGCGAGACCTCACTGCTTAAAATGCATACCGGCTATAAGGTTTCAGGAGAAGACAAGCGTGCTGCATACGAGGTGACTGTAGGAGAAGAGAAAGATAGGACAAAGGGAATAATTTATATTACGCACAAATTGACTCATCGCGGAGTTGACTATTTCAACGATCGAGAAGGATATTCGCTGCTTCTTATGCTCTCTGACAGGGGGGGGCAGGAATTGTATGGAGCGCACGTTCCATTGCAAAGCATTGTTTTAGGGAAGGACCGTTTCGAATATTCTACCGGTTACAGGGATTACGAGAAAAAACAGATAAAGAAGGATGTTATTCCATTTCCGTCGCCTCCTGAAAAAATCCTGTATGCAGTGAAGATGGAATACGTGCCATCCAAGTTTAAAGAGCGTTCTGGCAGTGTGCTTTATCAGGTGTTTCCACTTGATGAAAAAGGGTTGCCTCAGCGTGATAAGCCGCTTGCTGAAGGGAAAGCAGCCATTGGGGAAGGATTCGTCGTAGGTGATAAATTATTTGAGGTTAAAGAGGTCCGCTACTGGGTTGGGATGATGGTGCGGTACGAGCCTGGCAAGCCGATCGTGCTGACCAGTCTCTGGATCGGACTGGCCGGGATGATCATTACGACTATTGGCAGAATGGCACAGAGAAGAAAACAATAGTCTTTTAATGCTATTGAGTTTGTTTCGCCCTACCGATCGTTACGATCAAATCAGAAACCAGCTGCCCGGATTTGATGAAGCCATCTATCCTGGTCTGTTCCTGTGGGGTCCACACCGCAGGCTCTATGACTACCAACGCCTTCTCCTGATCCTGCTCCGGAATATATTTGGAGAGCGGCATAGCGTGTATGCGTTCCCCTTCATGCAGAATCATAAAACCCGTATCGGTAGCTTTCGGTTCTATAATGTATGTCAGCAATGCCCTGTATTCTAAAACAACTTCAGGCCAAAATCTGTCTGGAACAATATAGTATGCTCTTCTTATAATGCCATGTCGCATGCCTTGATCCAGATAATCCATTTCAGGGAAGGCCAACCCTGAAAATTGCTGGTTCAAATGGCGGGCAAAGATGACTGCAACTCTGCCGTGAACACCGGATGAGTGCCAAAGTCTGTCGAGCTCATCTGCTGATCTGACCGTTACGGTCCTTTCAGGGCTGACAAATGACCTTTTGGCCGGCCCATAGATAACAGTCAATACAATTACACCAAAAGAAAACAGTATTATTAAGATTATGCTCACGCTTCTATAAGGCATCAGAAATTACCCAGGAATCGTAGGATGGATAGTATTGGACGAAAGGGAGCCAGGGGGACCAGGTGCGCTGAAACAACGGGGAACATATATGCTCCCCAGATGAGGATAGCGGAGAGAAAACTCCCATATATCAGCCGTTCCCTGTTAAGCTTTATTGCTGATATTGTCACGGCCCGGGCAACCATGAGATAGCCGAAGGGGATCATTACTGCTGAAGAATAGCTGAACATTGGGCGTTGTGCCGCTATTATCAGAAGATAGCAGCAGCCAAATAGTACTGGCGCCAGTAGTTCCTGCGGAAGACGCCTTCTCCACGCATAAACGAATGCAGAGAATAATGCCGGCAGTACGAGCAGACGAAAAGGCGGGTTATTGGATTGCAGTAAAAATATTCCTTCCTCATTATTCAGCAGCCGCTGGTGTCCCCAAAACATCGGCTTTATGAACCATTCCCATGGTTTGCCGCCGGCCTCGAGATAGTCTCTATTGTGGGAAAAATTCTCTATCGTGAGCTCTCTCAGCGCCCATATGGAATCCATTTTCATCTGAACAAATTCGTAAAGCGTATAGCCGCGGCTGAACCACTGGAAGTAAGAAAGGAGATAGACAGCAAAAGGTAGCATAAGAAGCGCTACCCCAAAGTCAACCAACACCCGGCTGGTCAGTTGTCCACGATGGCGAAGTCTATACAAGGCGTACACTAATACCAAGGGGATCGCAAATGCAAAATAAGCTTTTGTTCCCATCGTCAGGCCCATGGCAATACCTGCAAGAGGTAATGTCTTACGTCTATTTTCTGTATATTCGAGCAGCAGAAAAAGATAGAGGAGAAAGAAAAAGGTGACAGGTATCTCTACGAACGAAGTGCGGGAAAGATAGATATGATGCGGATCGAACGCCAGAAGTGAGGCTGTGATAAGCGGCACAGCGGTGCCGGGGTAGAGCAGACGCCCGATCAAAAAGATCAGAGCCACCGAGGCTGTCCCGAAAAAGACATTGCTGCTACGCCAACCGATGGGGTTGTCCCCGAAAAGTCGGATAGTGCCATACATGATAAGGCCGCTCAACTGCGGATGGTGCCAGCTCCAATCATTGGTTGTACCATAGGTGCATAAACTTTCTGCATAGGATACATGAAGCACCTCATCTTCGATCTTTTCTTTAAGTTCAAAAGTCCCCGCCAATCTGCAAACAGCAGCCAGAATAAGGATAAACAGGGCAAGTTTCCAGCTGTTTATGACTATTGAATCTTTTGAGCGTGTTTCATTCATTCAGCAGACTATCTCCGGAGTGGCGCTTTGAGCAGCATTTCATTTTCTAATTTTTGCATTAATCGACCATGCGCGTCAAACAGAAAGTTGTGATCTATTTGGCAACTGAAGCGGCAATCCGCCAGAAGGGATTCGTATCCGGCTTCGCAATGAATTGAGAAAGGGTCCGGATGGAACAGTGAAAAAGCCATTAATAATCGAATGAGTAATAACTATAACTGCTACTATAGGTGGTCGGGTTTGGTTGGACAACGGGAAGCAGTTATTAAGTGATAAGCTGCTCTGCCTCATGCCGCTACCTGTTTTTTACATCATTCAGCCTTATGATATGCTTGATTACATTCATTACGTAATTCAACCAGACCTTAGTGACAATCACCTTTGATTCTCCGCCCTTGCGGCGATATTCGTGGCTGGGGACATTGATAACACGGTAGCCTCGTGCCAATGCCTTCATCACCATCTCCTGCTCAATGGTGGTGCTGTCCTCTTTCATGTTGAGTGCCTGCGCTACATCACGTACCACCGCACGGAAACCATTTTGGGTATCACTCAAACGGACATTCCAGCGATAATTGATGGCCAGGTTGATAATCATGCTGCCGGTCAGGCGGACAAATTCACTGACATCTGAAAAAAGTTCGTCGCTGCCGCCTGTCATGCGCGAACCGATGACGATGTCAGCCCGATAATTCCGTATCGGTTCAATTAACTTTGGTATATCGGATGGTTCATGGGAACCGTCCGCATCGATAAAGACTACGATTGAATGAGAGGCAATCTGAAGTCCGTGACGGATGGCTGCGCCTTTACCTCGGCCATTATCACGGATGACGGGTACTCCCAAATCCTCTGCAATCTGTCTGGTACGGTCACTGGAGTTGCCATCTATCAGCAATAGTTCATCGGCGTAATTTTTGACGTCGCTCAGCACCTGCCCTATGGTAGCCTCCTCATTCAGAGCGGGCACAATAACAGTGACCTTCCATGAGCTTCGATCGCTTATAGCAGCTACATCCATCGTATGAATCCATAAAGTTTTGAGATCAGCGCCGAGAAGTCGGACGGGCGCCTGATATGATTCTTCAGGGTAGAAACCATTCTTTTTGGGGTGAAATACCAGCGCAACATGAGTCGACGGCGGAGTTTCATAATCTCTTTTGCCTTTAGCTGCGGATAGGTAAGAATTGAGCTGTTGTGTTCCCATCCTTTCCAGTCATTTGTGGCCAGCCATCCATGCTCAAGTGCGTCGGCATATAGCTGAGTCCCGGGGTATGGCATGGCGCAGTAGTATTGCACAAAGTCCAGATCAAGAGAATTAATGAATGATGCCGTGGTTGCAATCGTTTGGTCGGTGTCATCAGGAAAACCTATGATGACATGGCCGGTTACCTGCAGCCCAGCCCGTTTGGCAAGCGTTACAGCCTGACTTATTTGTTCGATTGAGGTCTGTTTATTGATGCTGTTGAGTATATTCTGGTTGCCCGATTCGATGCCGAAGGCGATATTCCAGCAGCCGGCATGCTTTACAGCCAACAGTGTTTCAGCATCAACGGCATCAACCCGGCTATTGCAGACCCATTTGATCTGCAAGCCTGAGCCGATGATTGCATGACAGAGATCTCTGACAAATTTCTTATCTAGGATAAATTCCTCAGCCCAGAACATAAAGTTTTTGATTCCGAAGCGTGTTACGTTGTTATGCAGTTCCTGCATTATATGAACTACACTGCGCTGGCGAGGAGTGCGACCGTAGTAAATGTAAGCATTACAGAAGGTGCAACGGTAGGGGCAGCCCCGGTTTGTGTTGACGAGCACGAACTTTTCGTTATTCAAGGGGAGACGGTAGTTTTCGGTATTGACGAAAGACCAATCTGGTATCGGCAGGTCGTCAAGGCGCTTGATTGGTTCTCGATGTGACGTTACTACCAGTTGCTTTTTATCGTTCATAAAGGCTATGCCCGGTGTGCTATAAAGTTTGTGTCCGTCAAAAAGTGCTTCAACAAGGTCACAAGCGGCGAATTCAGGTTCTCCGATGATGCAGCAATCAATGCTGGTGGAAGACAAAAGATCAGCGTATTGGCAAGAGGGATGGATCCCAAAGAGGACTGTTTTGGCAGGGTGGGCGCTTTGCTCTTTGATGCATCTGGCCGCGTAGACGTCGTCATCGATAGTAGGAGTGGATGTGTTTATATAAACGATGTCTGGTGATATATGAGCCACCGAAGCTAACATCGCAGTAAACGAGTCTCTTGTAGCTGGACAGTCCATAACACTGACTGTGTGTCCCCGTTCTTGCAGCAAGGTAGCTAGGGTGACCATAGTGACGGGTGCCATAACGTAGCCCCAAGCACCTTCGCGCTGCATGCAACGCCCTTCTTTTACCATGACTATATTGTCTCGCCGTGGCGGATTTAAAATGAGTATATTCATTGCCGATTATAGAAGATCTTTATGTCAACGTTAAATGAAATTGGGGAACAGTTATTCATTGAAGATAAATGTGGTCTCATTGGAAAGTTTTTTCGTCGACTACACCGAGCAGCGTCCACTACCTGCCGACCTTGTTTGCCAGCGCAACAATGGTTTCTATAAAGCTGTCAAGCCGACCTTGCCGCCAGTACGCCTGAGAGGCTTTTATCAGGATTGAGGGCGATTGCAGCAGCATACAAAGAATATGGAAGCCGTAACGGACGTTACGCCAGTGAAGGTAATTCCTCAGGAAATAATAGTTCTGGAACCTTGCACGGATCTGCATGAGCTTTTCCGGCGGAATTTCCGTTGTCATGAGCGGTCCTTTTGAGGCCCTGTGTACCCAGGTGTCATCGAATTCCTGATGTTCCTTCATGATGCCTTCTGCCAGGGCATAATCATACAGTGTTGTCCCCGGCAGCGGCGTGGTGATATGAAATACGGTATAAGAGGCGTTCAACTGCTTCGAAAACTCAAACGTTGCGTTAATGTCCGCTTCTGTCTCTGTTGGTGTTCCAAGCATGAAGTTGGCTGTGGTTCTCAGACCGGCATCCCTGCACCAGGCGAAGGCCCGCGAAACAGCCTCTCTGGTCGTGCCTTTTTTCAGGAAGCCCAGTATCCGGTCAACGCCGCTTTCGACGCCGAAGTTTATCTCCATGCATCCGCGCTTCTTGAAGTGCCTGACCATTGATTCGTCCAGCAGATCCACCCGTGTCTGCATCCCCCACACCAGTCCATGCTCCGCGATGAGATCGGCAAGTTCCAGAGAGCGCTCCCGGTCAAGGGTGAAACATTCATCAATGATCCATAGGCCCTGAATGCGATGGGTGTCAATCAGGTATTCCAGTTCTTTCCGTATGGACGGGACAGAACGAAAACGAACGCGTCCCTTGAACAGTTTTCTGCCGCCGCAATAGGCGCAATGGAATGGGCAGCCTCTTGATGTAGCAATGGCGGCAATACGATCCATGGCCATACCCCGAAAAAGACCCGGAGGACGCAGGTAGGCCTCATAATCCAGGAGATGGGTTGCCGGCAATGGCAGCGTATCCAGATTGTCGATCAGTTCCCGGGCAGGGGAAACAACAGGTGCGCCGTCTCCTCCGGGGTAGCATATGCCATGAACCCCAGCGATATCCTCTTTATTCTCGATGCGCTGGCATATATCCAGCATGGTTAATTCGCCTTCACCGATCACACAGAAATCAAGCGACAGCTCTTTTACCACCTGCTCGGGTGATATTGACGCGTGGAAACCGCCAGCACAGAATTTGGCAGAGGGCAGCAGTGGCCTCAGAGCTTGGATGATCTTTTTTGCCCGGGTAAAGGCGGGAGTCTGAAAACTGACGCCAACCAGGTCAGGATTGAATTCAAGAACCCGTGGAGCAATGTCGGCAAGAAAAATGTCTTCGTCGATCAGCTGTAATTCGAAACCGCCTTTTTCAAGAACGGATCCGACCGCCAGTATTCCCAGTGGAGGAACCAGATTGTTGGCCTCGCAGATTTGTGCGTTTATGAGTGATATTTTCAATGGATAATATATCTTGATAAACTGTTGGGTTCATTATGCAATGGGCTTACGCCTGGATTATGAACTACGTATATTAAGAATAACAAATATCCATTGTATGAGACAAGATGCGGTTCGTTACTTCTCGACATGTCCAGCAGTGTACCCAGACGCGTTTGCTTGCGTTTCACTGTTAAAGAATGCTACTAAGAAAGGGATTGACACTGCAAATGTGCAATGTAAAGAATTAAAGATAAAGAGGAGTCATATGATTGAACTGAATAACAATCAAAATGCTGATAAAAACAAAGACGATAACAATGGACAAGCGGAAATGACACCAATCCAAAATGTTGATGTCCCTGTCACGATCTGGAGGAGGATATATAGGTTCTTCTCTTCTGTAAGGCTTGCCATGACACTGTTAATCGCTATTCTCGCCTGTTGTTTCATTGGCGTGACCATTTTTCGCGGGGAGCGGGCATGGACAGTGATCTTCAGCACGCTCTGGTTCAACTGGCTTTTGATATTGCTGGTTGTGAATGTTGCCTGCTGCTTTTTCCCCCGGATGTGGGGCAGACGGCTGACACTTGTCTCTCTTGGCATGATACTGTTCCATTTGAGTTTTGTCTTTATGTTATCAGGCATCATCTATAACAGCCTCTTTTATTTTAGGGGCAATATTAGGCTGACTGAGGGTGAGACCCTTGCTAGCGGAGAACTCCAGAGTTATGACAGTACGGATCGGGGTCGTCTTTTTAAATTATCTAGACTGAAGGGGGAGACAAAACTGATCAAGATGCATACCGGGTTTAAGGTGGATGGTGTTGACAAGAGGGCTGCCTACGAGATCTCAGTTGGCGAGGGAGGCCTAAATAAACAGGAGATTATTTACATAACCAAGCACCTTGAATACAAAGGCTTCAGATATTTTAACGATCGTGAAGGTTATTCGATCCTGGCTATTCTTTACGACAAACAGGGCAGGGAACTATACGGTGCACATATTCCGCTCCAGAGCCGCAAACAGAAAGATGAATCATATCTCTACACAACTGGAACTAAGGATGGGCCAGGAAGTTTTTCATTTCCACCAGACCCGATGAAACCTTTGTTCGGTCTCCAGGTAGTTTATCTTCCATCCAAATTAAAAGACAGATCTGGGGCCGCAATGTTTAAAATCTGGCCTTTGCCAAAGGTTGCCAAACAAGAGCCTGAGGTATCGACTGACCGTGGTCAGGGTCAACAGACGGACATGCCGAATCCCCACGACGACATGCAGCAAGCCGAAATGTCAAATGCTCATTCTGACGGGAAGCAACCCGGAGCCGTAATGGCGGGAAAGCTTCTTGCGGAAGGGAAGGGCCTGATTGGGGAAAAGATACGTGTCGGAGATTACTATCTTGAAGCCAGGGAGATCAGATACTGGGTCGGCATGAGGGTGGTCTATGAGCCTGGTCAACCTATAATCCTGGCGAGCATGTGGGCCGGACTTGCCGGGATTATTATCGCCTTTATCGGCAGGATGAGGAAGAAAAATTAGCCATCAGCTCTCAGCCGGCAGTAATCAGTCGCCTCTTCGAACATTTTCTGCAGCCTTCAAAGGCATATCGCACATAACGCAGTGAAAATTGCAGCGATAGGTGACCATGAGCGTGCCAAGTGCCGGGCCGCAGAGGGGTCTGTGCAACAGCCTGGAGAGCTGCAGGAGCAGATACTGGCTGCTGCGCTTAAGCAGCCATGCCGGGCCGTCTTCGCGGAGCTTGCGCCTGATAAGATCGGTATAAACTTTTCTGATCATGAGTCTGTTTTCGCACCCGAAAGATTTAGCCGCTTTTGAAGCATATGCAGATATGCTTCTACACCAATTGATTTAACGCCGCGGCATATTTGGCGTTCTCCATCTTCCAGACACAGCAGCAATCCATCTTCCTGTATGGATTTTGCGAATAATGAAGCGTAGCGTGTAAGACCTGATGCCATGTTTGCTGTTGGTGTTCTGCTTAATTTTATCTCAACCGGCAGTTCTTTCATGTTTTGCCATTCTATGATCAGATCAACTTCCAGCCCGTTATTTGTTCTCAGGTAGGATATGCGCGGCTGCTCGCCATGGTTGGAAAAGCACTTTATCGTTTCCTGTAGACAGTAGTTTTCAAATAAAGCCCCTGCCATTGGGCCTTCTGTCAGTTGTTCCTGATCGCGCACTCCGGCAAGGTGACACGCAAGCCCGGTGTCAAGAAAGTATATTTTAGGCATTTTAGTAACTCGTTTGCCCCTGTTGTTGAAATAGGGGGGAAGGATAAAGATAATGCGACCAGCTTCCAGAACCGACAACCAACGTTTAATTGTTGTGACACTAACTCCAATATCTGTTGCAAATGTGCTCATATTGAGGGGCTGGCTGCAGCGTATTGCCAGAAGTTGCATGAATCGATGGAACTCCCGAAGACTACCGATATCATACAGGGAGCGGATATCCCGTTCCAGATACGTTTGAATATAGGATGAATACCAGAGTCTTCGGTCAATTTCCGGAGTTGTGGCAAGTTGGGGATACGTGCCTTTCAGAGAGGAAGTGATAAAAAGCTCCAATCCCCCTGTGACTTCAGTCGCCTGCTGCAGTTCTCCAGCGGCAAAGGGGAGCAAGTCAAGCAGGGCAATACGACCGGCCAAAGAATCACCCAGATTGCGGATCATGCCGAACTGCTGTGAACCAGTGAAAACAAAGCGTCCGTAACGGCTACGGTCTGCATCTACCCGCATTTTGACATAGGAGAGGATGCCGGGAGCAAGCTGGATCTCATCTATTATGCAGTGTTCCCCTTGTGCATCAAGAAAGAAAACAGGATCAGAGGTTGCCAGTTCCAATACAGCCGGATCATCCAGGGTTATGTAGCGATATTTGGGCAAGGCATGCTGAAGTAGAGTCGATTTACCAGATTGTCTTGGACCGGTAACTGCCAGACACGGAAAGGTGGCAAGTATGCCTGGAAGAAGTTTTTCTATTGTACGGTGTATGTACATAACTCTATGATATATAAGGATTAGCTTGCTGTCAATACTAATTTAACTTTAAAGGTTAAATTAGTATTATTGCTTGTTAGGTTCAAACTGGCGTATCCATATGCGCACATCATTTATGCTTTCCATTTATCAGATTCGCCAGCAATGTCTGATAAGCCTCACAGGGAGTCCAGCAGCCGGGGCATTGACTGTTACATCCCTGTGTTTGCGATATATTGTATTACATATAAAACAATAATTGCTTTACATTCAAATATGTATTATATACAATACATTAATGCTTTTAGATATAGGCAATAAAATACGCTCTGTTCGAAAAAAACGCGGCTTATCGCAGGCAGAACTTGCGAGGATGTTATCAATGAGTCGGTCAACGATCAGTCAGATTGAATCCGGTACAGTGCAGGAAATCGGTGTGAGAAAACTTATGCGCTTGCTGGGTTCACTCGGTCTGGAGCTTGTGGTTCGCTCTGCTGGATCTCCGCCAACGCTGGAAGATCTGCAGGATGAGCAGAAGTGAAGACAGGCTCTGATAATCTTGTTGTCTGGGTGTCTGGCAGGCGTACCGGACTGCTTGGAAGCGAAGACAGATATCGTCATGTTTTTGCATATGACCCTTTGACTCCTGTTGACAGCTCCATTGCTCCAAACTGAACGCTGACAACTGACCGCTGAAAGCTTCTTTAGCGAGCATCCTGAATTCCGGGAGATTGGTGAGACAATGCTCGATGAGTGGGAGCAAGGAGTTCGGCTTGCTCGTTGACGGCTCCATTGCTCCCAACTGAACGCTGACAACCGACAGCTGAAAGCTTCTCTGTGGTGCAATTGTCTTAACGTGCGTAATTGTGGTTAAATAAATATTAAAGAATGTTATTTGCCTGAGGTGATTATATGAAACCTGAACTCATATGTTTCTGGACCGCTGTAGGACTGTATGGCATAAGCACTTTCAGCTATATCTTCGGTCTCATTGCAAAGCAGGAGAAACTGTTTCTTGCCGGTTTGTATACAGCCCTTGCCGGATTCATCCCGCATGTTACTGTCATAGCCCTTCGCTGGGCCGAGACCGGGATATCGCCTTTTATTTCAATCTCTGAGTCGATTACCCTCGGGACTTTCATGGCAGTCCTGATCTTCCTGATCTTCCAGTTTACCTCAAAAAAAGTCAGGCCTCTTGGCGTGTTTGTTATGCCGATCGTTTTTGTCCTGCTGGGCTGGGCAGGAACTCTGATGAAGGATGTAGCGGCAACGCTTGCTCCTGCGCTGCAGAGCTGGTGGATATGGATCCATATCACCGGTGCATCAACAGGATTCGGCTCTGTTCTGATGGCAGCAGGGATTGGCTTGGTATATCTCCTGAAGGAAAAATATTCCGGCGGTTTCTATGACAAATTACCCGCTCTGCCGGATCTCGATATCCTTGGTTACCGGTATGTTGCTGGTGGCTTCATCATGTATGGCCTCATGATCGTGTCAGGTGCATTCTGGTCGAATCAGGTGAAGGGCAATTACTGGAACTGGGACCCGGTTGAGGTATGGTCTCTTATTTCCTGGCTTATGTACGGCATATATCTCCATCTACGTATTACCTTCGGCTGGCGTGGCAGGAAACTGGCCTGGTATGCGCTTATTGCTGTTGTGGTCATGATTGTCAGCTACTGGGGTATTCCGTTTACCGTAGAAACATTTCATTCCGGGTTCCGGATAGAGCATTGAACAATAGCCATCAGCTATCAGCAGTCAGCCATCAGTCAAGAAAATGAAACAAGAGCAGTGATGAGTCATCAGCTATAAGTTAAACACTGAGACAAAGTTGCGGGATTTTAGAGAATTAAAAGTTTGGCAAAAAAGCCATGTTTTGACTGTTGCGGTCTATAAGGCAACTGCAGGATTCCCTAAAGAAGAACTGTACGGATTGACGAGCCAGATAAGACGTGCAAGTGTTTCGATCTCGGCTAATATTGCCGAGGGGTGCTGCAGGAGCAGTGATGTCGATTTCGCCAGATTTCTTCAGATGGCTGCCGGCTCAGCAAGTGAGTTGGAATACTTGTTGCTACTTGCGAACGAAATTGAATTGCTTAATACTCAAATGTATCAACAGTTAGCGAGTCAGGTGGTGGAAGTGAAACGGATGCTAACAACATTTATGCAGAAACTGAGAACTGAATGCTGATGGCTGATAGCTTGTTTCTGTCGGCTGTCGGATATGAGCTGATAGCTAATTGCTGATGACTGATAGCTATTTCTTATGAAACTCTGCATAATTTTCCCTCCTTTGCCGTTCGGATGGACCCCGGTCGCTCCGCCGAGCCTCGAGTACCTCGCTGCGCTTACCCGACGTGCGGATCCGGATATCGAGATCGAACTGATCAGCGCCAGTGCTGACCCTGAGGCGATCGAAAGGGTGCAGTGCGATCTTGCGGCCATAAGTATCCTGACGCCTACAGCCGTGGGCGGGTACACGATCGCTGCGAAACTGCGGGCACGGGGGATCAAGATCGTGTTCGGTAACATGCATGCCTCTGCCATGCCTGAGGAGGCCAAGCAGCATGGGGATGCAGTTGTCATTGGTGAGGCAGAGTCGGTCTGGCCCGAGGTGCTGCGCGATTTTCTCAACGGGCAGCTAAAACCGTTTTATCGCGGAGAGCAGATCCCCCTCGATGATCTTCCGACCCCTCTTTACGGCCTTCTGCAGGGCAAGCGCAAACATCAGTTCAGGATCGTGAATACTTCCCGCGGTTGTCCTTACAACTGTGCATTCTGTTCGGTAAAACCGTTCTGGGGTGCAAAGGTCCGTTTTCGGCCTATTGATCACGTGGTGCGCGACGTGGCAGCAATTCCTGAGAAGATGTACATAAACGGCGACGAGAATATCTGGTGGGTCGGCCAGGCGCAGAGGGCCATCGATCTTTTTACTGCCTTGAAAGGGAGCGGCAAAAAATGGATGGGCTTCGGCAGCCTTAGGCCGGTACTTGCGCCTGAAGGGAAACGCATGCTGAATGCTGCGCGCGAGAGCGGCATGCGGACCGTCTGGGTGGGGTGGGACGCCATATCTGACGAGAGCCTGAAGGCATACGGTGCTGATGGAAAAGTCGGCGTGGACCGGGAGCGGGCTGTGCGCACCATCAGGGACCATGGCATTGACGTCTCTTTGTTCTATATGCTCGGAAGCCGGGATGACTCTCTGGATGACTTTAAACGCTCTGTGGAACTGGCAGATCGTCTTGGTGTGAGCATGCATCCGTCACTGGTGGTGCCCTATCCGGGCACGAGGCTTCGCGAGCAGTATGAGCCCTATTTATACAAAGACATGGGCTGGGAATACTACTCCGGAGCGTATGCCTTATTCGATCATCCCGACCCGGCAATGACTCCCGAGGTGAGGGAAGAGCAGTTCTACGAGACCTCTCTGGAAGTGCTGCGGCTGGGGAGGGTCTTAAAGCACATGTTCAATATCCCGCTGGCCGGTTTTCCCCAGGCGCATGTCCTGTCGCTCATGAACCAGATCCCGGTCAGGCAGGGCTACAAAATAGCATATGAAAAGTGGAAGGCTGAGAAGAAGATAGTGTCTGAAAAAAGGCGACGTAAGCTGCCTTAAAGTTAGGCAGACGTGCCTTCTTATTGTGCATCAAGCCAAATCCTGCAATCAGACTCTGCCACTGTTCATTCATGTAACTCATTGTTTTAAAAGGGATTTTGATCATGCTTGTTTTTCCGAATCAAGGGCATATTTCTTGCCTATGTATCCGTTATACTAATGCTTGAACAGAGATGGTTCGGAGAGATCTGATAGCTGAGAGCTGAAAACTGATAGCCCGACCAAGGAGGTCATTCCCAATGTCCAAGGTACCCTTTATTCCACTGAGCCCATCTGATGCTGAAGCAGAGCGCCATCGCCTGACCGAGGATGTTCTGAGGTTCATCGAGGCTGGTGTGGATGCTGATATTCCGGACTTTAACGACTACTGCCTCAGGATGTTTGCCCTGCAGTATCAGGCAAACCCCATCTTCCATGAATTCTGCGAGGCCAAGAAGATAAGGCCCGGTGATATAGACCGCTGGCAGGATATCCCGATGGTCTATAACGACGTCTTCAAGACCCACCTTGTTGCATCGTTCCCGCTTGAGCAGTCTGTGATGGCCTGCCTGACCGGAGGCACTACCAGTCTAACCCAGAGGGGCCGCATCTTCAGAGATGAAGACGGCAAGAGGCTTGTATTTTCGGCCAACAAAAGGATGACAGGCTCATATCTCTTCCCTGATTTTGAAGCAGGCAAACGCTGCCGTATCCTCATACTTGCACCCAGTCCGGAGATGGCGCCCTCCATGGGCATGGCAATAGGCATGGAGCAGACGAGGCAGCATTTCGGCACTGGCGACAGCATGTTTCTGCTCGGCAAATCCGGTATACATATCAACGAATTGCTCAAGGCTTTGCGTGAATCAGAGGCGAGCGGGATCCCTGTTGCGCTGATCGGCGCCACGTCTGCATTTGTCTATTTCTTTCAGTCATGCAAAAGAAAGAAGATGAAATTCTGCCTTCCTCCGGGGAGCCGGATATGTGATGGCGGCGGTTACAGAGGCCGTTTTGGGAAAATAACCCGTGAGGATTACTATGCTATGGTCGGGGAGGTGCTTGGCATACCAAACTCGCATTGTGTAAATGTGCTTGGCGAGGCAGAGACCGCAACCAACCTTTTTGATGACTCGCTGCGCCGCTCTGTAAAGGGGCTGCCGCAGCGTCAGCGGACCAGGCCTGTGCCGCCTTGGTGCAGGGTGCTTGCAATGAGCATTGATGACCTTTCACCGCTTCCTGACGGCGAGATAGGCCTTCTTGCACACTGGGACCTTGCCAATGTGCCTACTGTCCTTGCCGTGATCACCGACAACCTGGGATATACGACGGACAACGGGCAGGGCTGCGAGATGGTAGGCCGTGCAAAGATCGAAGGCGGCAAGGTGTCACCGCTGCCTGATGAGACTGCGGGGAGCCCTATGGGTGACTCCATGATATTCCGTATGCTCGAGAGATACGTGAACTTTTCTATTGAATTGAAGATGGCGATGGCAAAGGACCCCAAGGTGGAGCCGGGCATACGCGAGGAGATCGAAGCAAGGCCCGGATCGCTTCCATCCTGCCCGCAGGTAGTTGACGAGATCCTCGTATCGCAGCAGGATGCCGAGGCAGCCGAGATGAGGGACGAAGCCCTGGGAACATTCAGGGACCAGACCGACCGGCCGCTCGACTGGTACAAGTCAGAGGCGGACAAACAGGCATTGAAAGATCATCCTGCCGGGCTTAAGTCTGAAAAGCCGGCGCAGAAGAAGCCTCCGAAGGGCAAGTAGGATGAATATTTTTGTCTGGGGCCAAGTATTTTGTCCTCGACAACTAACGCCCAGGCGATTGAGATTGCGGGAATTTCCGTGAATTTTTTTCCGCCGGGAAATTTCTGATCATTTTTTTGCGTATCTTGATGCTGTTTTGACTTTTCAATCTGCCTCCTTCATAATCATGAAAGGCAAGAAGCCAGTTTTAACTGCCCGTATGAGATAACATGAAAAAGGCATTTACGATCATCATCGGCTTTATCCACGACTTTGCCGCAGGGTGCTATGCAGCAACGGTCCTCGGCATCTATTGGCTCAGCAGGCAGGTTTTTTCCACAGAAGTCGGCGCAGTTATCCTCGGCCTGAAGAAACAGCTCTTCTGGACCGGCATTGTATGCGTAGTGATTGTTTTTGCGACCGGCGCAGGCAGGACATTCACCTATGTTGACAATGTCTATGGCCCGGAGGCCGAGAAGCGGCGCAGAAAACTCCTGATCATCAAGCATGTCTTTCTTTTGACGGTCTTCGGGCTTGGCATCTGGTGGCAGTATTCAATGACCTTTTAATAGCCATCAGTCTTCAGGGATCAGTAGTCAGCTTTCAGCAAAGGCGATTACTCCAACTGTATTCCGTATAAACGCAAACTGGATGAAGTCATTTCAAAAAACTCCAAATTCTGCTTGCTCGATGGTATAGAAATTGCTTAATATAGAGACTATGAAAAAGATCAATAAAGTCATGCTTATTACTCCTCCGTATCACGCCGGTGTTGTGGAATCGGCTGGTGTATGGTTGAATGTCGGTTTTGTTTATATCGCGGGAAGCCTCAGAGCTGCGGGATATGCCCCAGTTTATTATGATGCCATGAGCCACTGGCACAAGCTCGAAACGATCGGCAAGCGGATCGAGGCAGAGAAGCCTGATGTTGTGGCGAGTACGGCATTTACCGCCGGTATTGTTGAAGCGCTTAAGGTGCTGAAGCTTGCGAAGGAGAAAAACCCGAAGGTCATTACGGTAATCGGCAATGTGCACCCCACGTTCTGTTATGAAGAGTTATTCAGGGACCACGCTGATACTATTGATTACATTGTAAGGGGGGAAGGGGAGGAAACATTGGTTGACCTTCTCGATACCCTGAACTCGGGTGGAGATGTCTCGGCAGTAAAAAGCATTGTGTACCTCGATAACGGGAAACTCGTCGTTACACCGTCACGCGGATATATCAAGGACCTGGATGCGCTTCCGCTCGCCTGGGACCTTGTTGACTGGCCCATCTATACGTACCGGACCATGGAGAATTCCCGCCTGGCCATTGTCAGTTCTTCCCGGGGCTGCAGCCAGCAGTGCAGCTTCTGCTCCCAGCAGCTTTTCTGGCAGAGGAACTGGCGGGGCAGGAGCCCTGAGAATTTCGTTGGCGAGCTTGAATATCTGAGAGACACCTATGGCGTGAACGTGGTCATGATCTCTGATGAGACGCCGACGCTTGAACGCGAACGCTGGGAAAAGATCCTTGATCTTCTGATAGAGCGCAATGTCGGCACCAAGATCCTCATGGAGACGAGGGTTGATGACATCCTCCGTGATGAGGACATCATGTGGAAATACCAGAAGGCAAATATCGATCATATCTATGTCGGGGTCGAGGCGACGACGCAGGAAGCGCTTGATATCTTCAAAAAAGACATCAAGGTGGAGCAGTCCAAAAAGGCGCTCGACCTGATCAATAAATATAACATTGTTTCTGAGACTTCGTTTGTCCTGGGCATGCCTGACGATACCGTAGAGAAGATCAGAAACACGGTCGAACTGGCCAAATTCTATAACCCGGATCTTGCGTTCTTCCTCGCTATTGCGCCGTGGCCGTATTCAGAGATCTATCCCCTGCTGAAGCCGTACGTTGCTACCTTTGATTACAGTAAATACAATCTCGTGGAGCCGGTGGTCAAGCCGAAGGAGATGACGCTTGATGAGGTGCGCAACGAGCTCGGGCGTGCATCGAAGATGTTCTACATGGACAAACTGATGAACCTCGACAAAATGACCCCTGAAAAACAGGAGTTCATGATCAAGGTGACGAAGATCATTGCCAATAATTCCTATCTGAAAGAGCATATGAAGGGTGATATGCCTGAAGCAATGAAGAAAATATTCGAGAAAGTTGGTCTGAAGAACTGATTTTACTTTTGTTTGAGCCTGCCTGACGAAGAAAGTTGTTCCTGCTTTTCGCAGCAGCGTCTTTTGTTCGCGTGTTCATGTTTTCATTAATTTTACCCCCGCTTCTGAGCAATCTGATTAGTTTCGGGTTCATGGGGTATTATCCCCCACCTCCCTGCTGGAACAGGACCGTCTTAGCCCGGAAAGAATATCATTCAGGTATATGTTTTGCTATAATGGAATTAAGATGGGATATCCAGCAATACATAAGATAAGTCTATTTATATGGATATCCTTTGTTTTCTGCGGCTTATCTGTAGCTGCTACTTTTCCTGATATCACCCCTGTGGACAAATACACATCGTTTTCAGGCAGCCCTGCGCGAATTGCCATAGGCGGGGATGGTACGCTCTATGTCACAGACCCTTCCCGGGGTGTTGTGGAGATCTTTTCGAACAACGGCGTGCTTATGTATAGCTTAACCCCCACTGACTCCCCCCTTGGCATAGCTATAGATCAGGCAGGCAGGATGATCATTGCCGATATCAGGATGAAGAATGTCGGAGTCTATCGCAGTCTCCAGGATGCAGATCGGGGGGGCCTGCTTTTCAAGGTCGGAGTCGGTGACGGTGAGTTTGGTCTGCCCAATGGCATTGCTGTTGGGCCGTCCGGAAATATATATGTAACTGACAGCAAGAACAGCGTAGTAAAGATCTATTCCTCTGATGGCAGTCCCGTGGGCAGTTTCGGTTCCGGGGTGCTCAACTTCCCGACCGGCATCTTTGCCGATAGCAGCGGCCAGGTATTTGTTATTGATCACAACAACCTGCTCATCCGGTATTACGACCCAAATGGTGTTCACCTTGGTGCCGTTAATGAAGCATGCACCGGGGGAATGATGGGGGTTGTCTGTAAGAATTTGCTGAGGCCTCTAGGCGTGACTTCTGACAGCAGCCGCCTGTACGTGACCGATGCCTTTCACAGTGGAATCGCGGTCTATGACAAGGAGGCCAGGACGTTCCTGGGGCATATCGGGCGGTATGGTGATGCCATCAACGAATACCGGACGCCTGTGGATCTTGCCATGGACAAGGACCAGAAGCTGTTTATCACGAACAGCAATAACCGGAGAGTAGAGGTCCTTGGCGTAGATACTTTCTCGGGATTGAGCATTATGCCTCCTGCAGTTAATGTGACACTATACAAAGGCGGCATGCCGGCTGTTACTGACCTTCAGATCGGTGCCTTGGGCAGCCCGACTTCCTGGACCGCTTCAGGAACCAGTTCCTGGATCCAGTTCCCGGAGAATGCCGGCACAGCTCCATCTAATATCTCTGCTGTCTTTGATCCGGCAGGCCTGTCAATCGGTCATTATGACTCAAGCCTGATCTTTCGGACATCCGCAGGGGTAGAGTCCCTTATCCCCGTTTCCCTTGAGGTGAGGAAGCCCTATCTGGTGGCCTCCCAGCCCCAATATTCTATCGTCTATCAAAAGGGAGCATCGGCTCTGCCTTCTGCCGTAATAGGCATTGACGCTGTAGGCGCTGTGCTGGGGTGGAGTGCATCTTCTGACAGTTCATGGCTTCAGCTGGACAGGACATCAGGAGTAACGCCTGCGACCCTGCGGGCTGTTCTTGCCAAGTCAGTGACTAAGCTGTCCCCTGGTACATATGCCGCCTATGTCACGATCAGGGAGGGAGATGTTGACGGCAGTTCTGCCAGGATCAAAGTTCTTCTTGAGGTGATGGTCGCTGGAACGATCACCGTGCAGACAAATCTTGATGATGCAGCCTTCTCTGTCTCAGGTCCCGAGTCCTTTGTTGGATCTGGTCTGGTATGGACAAAGGAAAACATTGCCACCGGAACCTATACCATATCATTTGATCACGTTCCGGGTTACGACAGGCCGCAGTCCAGAACTTTTTCTGTTGGGTCAGGGGCTGTCTCCTCAATAAATGTCAGCTACCTGAAAAAGGTCCAGGCAACGCATGTTCTTGCAGGGGCCGGAGGGCCTGACGGTAATTTGACCAGTATCATCCCCCTGGCCGGAGGTCCCGCTGTAACGCTCTCGCCTTTTGTCACATCGCTGGGGGTCAGAGTCGGCGCCGGTGACCTGAACGGTGACGGCATTGATGAGCTGGTTGTTGCAAATGGCATTAATGCCTTCAAGGTATTTGACAGAAATGGCGGACTGATCATGTCAAAGAAGCTCGGCCATTCGGTTACTGATCTGGAAATGGCGATCGGTGACGCAGATGGTGATGGCAAGGCTGATATCGTTGTTGCCTATGCAAAATCCCATCTCTCTTTTGTGGAGGCTTACGGCCTGAAGGGGAGCAAGGCCATAAAGAAGAAGGGACTTGTCTTGAAACAGCCGGAAAGGGTGATGCAGACCGTTGCGCTTGGCGATGTCAACGGAGACGGAAGGAAGGACCTGGTCGTAGCGTCGGCGTCTTCAGTCAGGGCCTACAGTCTTAATCCCCTGTCGCTTCTCTGGAGTTCTGTTCTTAATGAGACGGTCCGTCCGAATATTTCATCGGGGGATCTCGATGACGACGGCATTGATGAAATCGCCATTGCCCCCGGCCCTGCTTTGGCGAATGGGACGATTGTCAGGTTCCTGAAGGGCAATGGCGCCGGCCACGCTCTGGAGATCAATGCCTTTGACGGTTATACGTTCGGGGCGACGGTTGCTCTCGGGGATACTGACGGGGATGGCGCTGATGACATTGTTATCGGCGCAGGTCCGGCAGCGACGTATGAAGCGATTATCAAGCTTTTTGGTTCTGACGGCGCCTTTAGCGGTACAGCGATAAATGCCCTTCCGACATTTTATGGCGTGAATGTGGGGACGGCAAATTTTGGCGGGAACTGAAGGAGCAGGGATGAAAGGCATTTTTTTAACGATCTCGGCAATTGTAGTGCTTTTGTACACAGATGCCTTTGCCGTTGATGCTCCTCATGCGACCGCAACGGGCTGTGCAGACTGCCACACGCTTCATTTATCACCGGGCCCAAGCCTTACGAATAACGCTTCCAATGCAAATCTCTGTCAGAGCTGTCACGTGGATTCGGGAGTTGCGATGAACAGACCGCTCAGCGACGTGATGCAGGCAGTGCCCAGAGTATCCGGCATATCTCACCGTTGGGACAGAAGTATGGCTGCGGGAGTTGCACCATTGAATCTCGCGGTAGGAGATGCTAATAATATTTATGGCCTGAGAACGGTCGGTGAGCTGGCCAATGCTGCACTGGTGACCCGTCTGCAGGGGAATAACAATGTTGTGACCTGTTCGGTCTGTCACGACCAGCACAGCCAGGCAAGGGCGCCGTGGGATCCGAGTGCCCCGGGTTCGGGAGCGGGAAGACATTTTCAGAGAATAAACAATGATCTGAACCAGATGTGTGAGGATTGCCATTTTTACCGCGTGCAGACGCATGCTTCTGTTGAAGGGCCGACTGCAGGAAATACGATCTTCAGCCACCCGGTAACACAGGCACTGAATGATAATGCAAAAGGATATGACAGAGCCGCACCTCTTGATGTAAACGGTGCTGCACAAAGCGGAGTGCGTTTTGCGACGGGCGGCACAGGAGACAGCAATGGCTCTAACAACCTTGTTTTTGATGGCGGAAGCCCGAACAAGGTCCGTTGCCTGACCTGTCACAGAATACATTATACGGATTCTAACAGCCTATCAACGGATGTGCCCTGAGGGATGATGATGAAGACATTACGAGTCACCATAGCATGTTGCCTCTGGGTTCTCCTGCTCCCTTATGTTTTATTTGCTGCTGCTCCAGCGCCGACCGTGAGCATCCTGAATCCGAGGCCCGGAACCGCAGCCACGCCGACCGTGATCAGTCTGACGCCGGGATCCAATGATTTTAAGGTTCAGGTTCAGGTATGGAATGACGTTGCGGACATAACAGCCGTTGCTGTTGGCTATTATTCCGGAGCGAGCCCTGATCACTTGACGAACTTTAACTGGGTCGCTGCCTCAGTCAATGCCAATTATACCTGTGGGGTGAATTGTGCTGTTTACGAGGCAAGGCCAGGCCTGGCTGCCGGGAATTATTACCTTGCTGCACGGGCTCAGTCTGCTGGTGACGGTATCGGGTATTCAGCCGATCAGCGGACCGGAAATGATGCGCGGTATACCTTTGTTTCGGTCAAATCAGCGAAGACTGGAACAGGAACCCTGCTGGTAAGGGATGCGTCAAGTCAGTTCTGCTTGGACTGTCACAATCTGTCAGGGCATTCCAGTCAGTCGACAGATACGAGTTATGGCAACTGGCAGACGGTTTGCCTCGAATGTCATACACCCCACAGCACAAATAATATCTATCTCATCCGTCAATCAGTAGTTGCTCCTGACGGTGTGACAAGGACGGTTAATTTTTTCAACATAACGGGCGATGCAGACAATAGTTATGCGGATTCGACCCCTCCCGGGGGCGGTCCTAACGGCATCTGCCAGGTCTGTCATACACAGACCCAGGGGCCTGGCAGTGTCGTGCGCTGGAGATACAGTGGGAATGCAGATACCCACTATACTGGGGCAGGAACGCAAAAATGTACGATATGCCATTCGCACACATCCGGATTCAAGGGGTCGGGATGTATTAACTGTCATAATCAGACACAAACAGGGACACATGGCACACCTCGTGATGCCATAACTACTGAATTCGGTCTGGCCTATGGCCATAAAAAGGCCGGGCGCACTGCTGTTACCAACGCAGACTGCATAGTCTGTCATCTGGAGGGTGATTTTACGACACAAGAGACATCCACCGTGCATGCCGACGGAAATATCGACCTGCGTGATCCTGACGGCGCCGGCGAAAATGTGATCAAGAATATAAGCGGTGCTGATTTCCCCTTCCAGAAATTTGCAATATCGTTTGCTGCCGGTGATCGTAGTTCTTCAGGACATACGCAAAATGACGTCGCCAATGTTCTCACGCAGAAATTCTGTCTGGCCTGTCATGATGGCGACGGTGCAACCAACCCCACCGCACGAGCCGGAGCCGCTGCTAACAATTTCATGCCATTTGAGGGTATTGATATGGGCGCTGACTATACTGTTGCTAATGGTGCTGCCAATCCAGGCGGGCTTGTTAATGTCAAAGCACAGTTTCAGACAGCGAATTCATCTGCCCATCCTGTTCTGGGGCCGAGGAATAAGGACTTCCCTACCGCTGCAAGGATGAGTGATCCCTATAAACCTGCAGGTACAAGGGGAACGTCAGGAACGCTCAGCCAGGGTGTTGTTATAAACTGTTTTGACTGCCATAACACAGCTGGACGGCTCACAAGCCGGACCGTTGCGGCACATGGTAATGCAGTTATGATCCCGGGTGTTCTTACCGTTACGGGTACGCCGGCAGCAGGCACTAATCAAGTAACGTTTTGCATAGTATGTCATCTCGGCTATAATTCCAGTACAGCAACTCACCATAATACCGGCTCTGCGCTCAGCGCCAGCACAAATAATGGTATGACCATTTATTTGCGTTACGCATGCAATGTCTGCCACGGCAGCACGTATAACACTGCAGCAGTGCGGCCTGTCCGCGCAATGGATGTGCATGGGGTCAACGTGCTGCCTGCAGGCGGCCTTACCAAGGTCAACAGATGGGCCGGAAATTCCTACGGAACTCCTGCTCAGGTAAATGCAAGGCCATATGCATTTATACGGAACACAGAGGTATTGACCGAGCATAATCCATTGAAGATAGGCGGCAGTACCTATACACCTGGCTGTACTATGGGCAACAGTACTCCAAATTGCTCACGAGCTTTCCAGTCCTACGCGCCTGGCGGTACCTATTGACAGTTGAGCTGACCTGAAAAGAGTGTTCAGCATGGCCGAGCAAGAGGTCGGGAGGGTGGTATAAGAGTTAGAGGAAAGGATGTGTCTGCCGGAGTATGGGCAGCGATCATCGTTATCTCTTTCTATCCCGGACAGCCTGATTAAGGCGATAGGGCTGGCAAACCTGATTTTATCGGCAAAATCTGCCGGATTGCATACAGATAGAGAGGTTAATCTGGCAAGGTTGAGGAAATCAGATAACAGCCGACACGATGTCTTTCACCTTTGTTGCGGTTGGTCTGTCTTCAGTTTATAAGCCATATAAAAATAGCTTATTGATCATATAGATAATTTAATGGCTAACTTCTTATTTTTAATGCAAAATTTCTTGACATCGAAAATCTGCCTGTGATAACCTTCCTAAGCTTTTCACCAAAAAATCAATCCAAGGGGAAGCAATGCTTGATATTGAGATAAAATGGCTGGTTGTCTTACTCGTCAATTTCCTTGTCCTTGTCTATATCCTTAATCTCCTCTTATTCCGTCCGCTGCTTGCTCTCTTCAAAGAAAGGGAAAATTCCGTAAAGGGCGCCCTTGATGCAGCAAAGGAGATGGACAGGAAAAAAGAAGAAGGTCTCGATACCATGAGCAGGGATCTTTCTGTTGCAAGACACAAGGCAAAGGATGCCTTTGAAAAGCTCAGGGAAGAAGGGCTGACCAGTCAGAAGGCGCTCATGTCAAATGCGGACGTGCAGGCAGCAGCGATGCTCCAGAAAGCCCGTGAGGAACTGAAGGCCGAGGCGGAAAAGGCCAAAACCGCTCTAAAAGCTGACGTGGAAAAATTCTCTGAAGAGATCGTCAGAAAGCTGGTAAAGGCATGAATAAGACCGTGAAGCGTGAAGCGTCAGGCGTGAAACGTTTAAATAACAACATAGTCATACGTAATCTGCAGCTCCTAACACTTAACACCTTGCTGCTTGCTGCTTACTGCATAGTGCTTACTGCTTCGTTCGCGATGGCAAGCGGTGGCGGCGAAGAGGCTCCCAAATCGCTGCTTGCAACCTATACCCCTGCTATTCTTAATTTTCTTGTCCTTGTTGCTCTGCTCGTTTTCCTGATGAAGATGATGGACATCAAGGGCTTTTTCAGGAAGAGAACGGAACTGATCGAACAGTCTCTGAAAGAGGCCCGCGAGGCAAAAGAACTTGCCCAGAAAGCCCTTGCCCAGGTCGAAGAACGTCTCAAGATCAAGGATAAAGAGATGGAAGAGATACTCTCTGCAGCCAAAGATTCGGGAGAGCGGGAAAAGACGCGTCTTGTCGAAGAAGGCGACAGGCTGAAAGACAGGATCCTTGAGCAGACAAAGAACAATATCGATTTCGAGGTGAAGATGGCGAAAGAGGCGATCAAACAGGAAGCCGTTGCCATCGCCATGGAACTTGCGGAGAAAAAGCTGAAGGAACGGCTTACAAAAGAGGAGCAGATCAAGCTGCTCGAAGAATCGCTTCTGAAAATAGAGGGTAAGAATTGAAACCGGTCAAACAGGCAAAACGCTATGCGAAGATGTTTATCAATGTCGTGGGTATGGATGCCGCGCTTCAGGCGCTTACGGAACTGACTGCCGTCGAACAGTTGATGAGCAGGAGCGCAGAGGTCAGGAGCCTTCTGCTGAATCCGGGATTTTCTTCGGCTGAAAGAGATGGTGCTGTCCGGAAGATCGCTGAAAAGGCAAAGCTTTCGGAAAACGTGGTTAAATTTGTCATTTATCTTGCAGAGAACGGTGCGATTGCAGCGCTGCCTGAGATCGTGAAGACTGCGACAGCAATATATCTTGAGAACAAGAAGCAGGCTAAGGCGGTGGTCTTTACGCCGGTTGAGATGTCGAAGGTCCACGAGGAGAGGCTTAAGGCTTCTTTGAAAAAGCGGCTTGACCGGGACGTTGATGTTGAATACGTCCTTGACCCGTCACTTCTCGGCGGTGTATTGGTGAAGGTGGGCAGCACAATGTATGACAGCAGTGTAAAAGGCCAACTCAGACTATTAAAAGATGAGCTTATAAAGGGGTGATTTGATGGAAATTAAGGTTGATGAGATAAGTGAACTGCTGAGGAAACAGATAGCTGACTTTGAGAAGAAGGTCGATGTGAGTGAGGTCGGCTCGGTCATTTCCGTCGGTGACGGTATTGCCAGGGTCTATGGACTTGACAAGTGCATGGCATCCGAACTTCTTGAGTTCCCCAATGGTGTTATGGGCATGGCCCTTAACCTTGAGGAGGATGCTGTCGGTGCCGTTCTTTTCGGCGAAGATTCCCTGGTCCATGAAGGTGACGTGGTCAAGCGGACAGGCAGGATCATGTCTGTCCCTGCGGGCGATGCGCTGCGCGGCCGCGTTGTCAATGCCATCGGTCAGCCTATTGATGGAAAAGGTCCGATCCTTACCAAGGAGATGCGCATCGTTGACGTTGTTGCGCCTGGTATTATCGAGAGGAAATCGGTTCATGAGCCGCTCCAGACAGGCCTGAAGGCAATTGATGCCATGATCCCGATCGGCAGGGGCCAGCGCGAACTGATCATCGGCGACCGTCAGACCGGCAAGACTGCTGTTGCCATAGATGCTATCATTAATCAGAGGGGCGGAGATGTGACCTGCATCTATGTGGCTATCGGCCAGAAGCAGTCAAACGTTGCCCGTATTGTGAAGATCCTGGAAGAGAACGGTGCGCTTGAGCATACGATCGTGGTCTCAGCTACTGCCAGTGATCCGGCGCCGCTCCAGTACATCGCGCCTTATACCGGCTGTGCCATGGGTGAATTTTTCAGGGACAACGGCAAACACGCGCTGATCGTGTATGATGATCTCAGCAAACAGGCGACTGCTTACCGGCAGCTCTCACTTCTGCTCAGAAGGCCGCCCGGACGTGAAGCATTTCCCGGCGACGTTTTCTATCTCCATTCCAGACTGCTCGAAAGATCGGCAAAACTCTCCGACGAGCTCGGGGCCGGCTCGCTTACTGCGCTGCCGATCATCGAGACGCAGGCTGGCGACGTTTCAGGCTATATCCCGACGAACGTTATTTCTATCACGGACGGCCAGATCTATCTTGAACCCGAACTTTTCTACGCAGGCGTGCGTCCTGCGGTCAACGTCGGTCTTTCGGTCAGCCGCGTCGGCGGCGCTGCACAGACAAAGGCCATGAAGCAGGTTGCCGGAACACTTCGTCTTGACCTTGCGCAGTTCAGGGAGCTTGCCGCATTCGCACAGTTCGGCAGTGATCTTGACAAGTCAACTCTTGCACAGATCGAACGAGGTAAGAGAATGGTCGAGCTCCTGAAACAGGACCAGTTCGTTCCTATGTCCATGGTTGAGCAGGTTGCGGTCCTTTTTGCCGCTACCCAGGGGTTCATTGATGATGTGCCGGTCGAGGCCATTAAAAAATTCGAGCAGGAATTCCTTCGCTTTATGAACGACAGCAAGACAGCTATCATGAAGGAACTGTCAGACAAGAAGGCCATTGATGATGACCTCAAGGCAAAGTTGACCCAGGCCATCGAAGACTTCAAAAAAGGATTCCAGGCATAAGGGCCGTAATGGGTGATGGGTAATCAGTGATGAGTAACAACATGAAAATCACCAAAGACATGAGTAAGGAATAATAATGGCGACATTACGCGATATAAAGAGACGAATAAAGGCGGTCCAGAGCACCAGCAAGATCACCAAGGCCATGAAGATGGTCGCAGCTGCAAAGTTCAGGAAAGCGCAGCAGAGGATGTTTGAGCTCAGGCCATACGCTGAACGGATGAGTGCAATTCTCTCCGGTCTTGCAGGCGGCATCGAAAGCGAAGTCCATCCTCTCCTTGCGGTGAGGCCGAGAAAGAACATAGAGGTCTTTGTTATCACCAGCGACCGCGGGCTCTGCAGTGCCTTCAATACCAATATCCTTAAGGCCGCGTCACTGCATATTGCTGAACTCAGGGCTGACGGGTTCAATGTGACGATCAGCGCTGTCGGCAGAAAAGCAAAGGACTATTTCAAGAGAAGGAACGTCGAACTCAGGAATTCCTGGACCGGCATCTCCGGAAAGATCTCATATGCAAACGCACAGGAGATCGCTGGTGATATCATCGAAAACTACACCAATGAGACGGTTGATGAGGTCATTGTTGTGTATAACGAATTCAAGTCAGTGGTTGCCCAGAAGATCACGATCACCCGGCTTCTTCCTCTTGCGCCTATTGTAGCGGCAGAAGATGTGCTGCCGGTCTTCAATTTCGTCTATGAGCCGACAAAAGAAGAGATCTTCAGCAGGCTGGTCCCGAAAAATGTAGAAATACAGATTTTCAGGGCGCTCCTTGAGTCTCAGGCATCAGAAGAGGCTGCCAGGATGTCTGCAATGGAGAATGCCACCAAGAGCGCAAATGAGATGATCCTGAAACTTTCGCTTCAGTACAACAAGGCACGCCAGGCGACGATCACGAAAGAGCTTATGGACATCGTGGGCGGCGTCGAGGCTCTGAAAGGATAAATTTAATGACTCTATACCCGGGGGTACACGCATGAGCAACAATATAGGAAAGATTTCTCAGGTTATCGGCGCTGTCGTCGACGTCGAATTCGAAGGCAAGATGCCCGATATCCTGAACGCCGTAAAGGTCGAGCAGAAGGGTGATGCATCAAAAGGCATCCCTGATTTTGATCTCACACTTGAGGTTGCTTCACACCTTGGCGATAATAAGGTCAGGACGATCGCTATGCAGGCGACAGACGGCCTTGTCCGGGGCATGGCTGCAGTGGACACGGGACTGCCGATCACTGTCCCGGTAGGCAAGGGCGCCCTCGGGAGGATCCTGAACGTTGTAGGAGACCCTGTTGATAAGCTGGGTCCGGTCAAGTCCGAGAAACGGCTTCCCATTCACCGAGCTGCACCGGATTTTTCAGCTCAGGAGCCGGTCACACAGGTTTTCGAGACCGGCGTTAAGGTCTTTGACCTTCTTGTCCCGTTCGTCAGAGGCGGCAAGATGGGCATGTTCGGTGGTGCAGGCGTAGGCAAGACCGTTGTTATCATGGAGATGATCCATAATATCGCCATGAAGCACGGCGGCGTCTCGGTCTTTGCGGGTGTTGGAGAAAGAACCCGTGAAGGTAATGACCTGTATGGTGAAATGAAGCACTCGGGCGTTCTTGAAAAAGTTTCGCTCATCTACGGCCAGATGAATGAGCCGCCCGGAGCAAGAGCGCGAGTTGCATTGACAGCGCTTACCGCAGCAGAGTATTTCAGGGATGAGGGCCAGGACGTTCTTATCTTTATCGATAATATCTTCAGATACACGCTTGCAGGCGCTGAACTTTCAGCTCTTCTTGGCAGAATGCCTTCTGCTGTCGGATACCAGCCGACTCTTGGTACTGACATGGGCATACTTCAGGAGCGTATCACAACCACCAAGAAAGGCGCTATCACGTCCATGCAGGCGATCTACGTCCCTGCAGACGACTTGACCGACCCTGCGGTTGCAACCGCATTTACCCACCTTGATGGGACTGTTGTTCTTTCACGTCAGATCTCGGAGCTTGGCATCTATCCTGCGGTTGACCCGCTGGACTCAACTTCACGGATCCTTGACCCCAAGGTAATCGGTGATGAGCACTATGCCGTAGCGCGAAGCGTGCAGAAGATACTGCAGAGATACAAGGAACTCCAGGACATCATCGCGATCCTTGGTATGGAAGAACTTTCCGAGGACGACAAATTGATCGTTTCACGGGCCAGAAAGATCCAGAGGTTCCTGAGCCAGCCCTTCAGCGTTGCTGAGGTCTTTACCGGCAGACCCGGGAAATACGTTAAGGTTGAAGATACCATCAGGGGCTTTAAGGCTGTTGTTGAAGGGCAGTATGATGATGTGCCTGAGCAGGCCTTCTACATGTGCGGCGGCATCGAGGAAGTTGAAGAGAATGCGCGGAAGCTCGGATGGTCGAGGTAATAATGACTGAAGGAAAACTTCTTCTTGAGATAGTGACGCCGCAAGGCCTTGTCTTCAGCGAAGAGATAGATGAAGTAACAGCAGCCGGCAGTGAGGGAGAATTTGGTGTTCTGCCGGGCCATGTGCCCTTTGTCACAGTTCTCAAGATCGGCATGCTCACGTGCAAAGCGGGCAATGAGACGAAGATATTCTTTGTGAATTGGGGTTATGCAGAGGTAGGTGCCGACAAGGTGATGATCCTTGCTGACAGCGCTGAGCGGTCTGATGATATTGATATCGAGCGTGCCAAGGCAGCCATGAAGAGGGCTGAAGAACGGCTCAAGAAGGCGGAAGAGATCGATTTCAGGCGCGCAGAACTTGCCATCGAGCGGGCCGTGACAAGGATGCAGGTGGCAGAAGTCAAAAAGATGAAATAAGTATTTTTCCTGCTTTGTTTTTGAAAGGGCTGGCCAGATGGTCAGCCCTTTTTGTTTTCGTTCATGGTAGCAGCAATCACCGGATGTATGATCTTCCCCTGATACGTATTCAATGCGGTCCTGAGGATCGGATCTTCTGCTGCCTTGCTTATGCCCCTGTCAGCGAGCATTTTTATATAAGGCAGGGTTGCGTTGGTCAGCGCCAGAGTAGAAGTCCTTGGATACGCTCCGGGCATATTCGCGACTGTATAGTGGATGATACCGTCGACCTCATAAATTGGCTTGTCATGTGTCGAAGGTCGGGAGGTCTCTGCGCAGCCGCCCTGATCTATAGCTACATCAACGATCACGGCCCCCTTTTTCATGGTCTTGAGCATGTCCCTGGTGATCAGCACCGGAGTTTTCCCCCCGGGAACGAGTACAGCGCCGACTACAATGTCTGCATCTTCGATCTCCTGCAAAATATTTTCTCTGGTAAGTGCAAGCGTCTTTACCCTGCCCATGAACATCTCATCGATCTTCTGTAGTCTTTCAATGCCCCTGTTCATCACAACCACATCCATGCCAATGCCTGATGCCGTGCGTGCAGCATTCGTGCCGACAACGCCTGCGCCAAGAATGACCGCCTTCGCCGGTCTTACGCCTTCAATGCCTGAAGGAAGCAGGCCCGTTCCGCCGTGGAACTTCTGGAGGAAGAATGCCCCCATAAGGGGCGCCATTCTTCCGGCAACCTCGCTCATCGGTATAAGCAGAGGAAGAATACCCCTCGTTTCCAACGTTTCATAGGCAAAGGCCGCAATATTCTTTTTCAGGAGAATTTCGGTCAGTTCCCGGTTTGGTGCAAGATGCAGGTAAGTGAAGAGCGCTTGGCCATACGTCAAAAGATCATATTCTGAGTCCAGGGGTTCTTTTACCTTTACAATGAGATCGGCCTTGGCAAACAGCGCTTCTTTGTCTATGACATCCGCATCAGCCTGGAGATATTCATCATCCGGAAAACCACTGCCCGTGCCTGCTCCGGTCTCTATCAGGATGGTGTGGCCTGCCTGCCTGAGTTCTCTGGCCCCGGATGGCGTGACCGAAACGCGGAATTCTTCTTTTTTGATCTCTTTCGGTATGCCGATGATCATATGGTTCCTCCCCCGATTTCTTAGATTCTATCATATCCGGAGCTATTACATCCTGAGGTGATTAGAGAGGAGGAAGCATTGAAACGAATAAATGTTCGGGGAGATGAAGAAGCAGACAATGCAGCGCGCTCACGCTGCATTGTCTGCTGATCGCAGCTATTTTTTCCAGTTGCCGTCTATACCGCAGAGGACAGCGCTCTTGTCGCCAAGACCGATGCCCTTATGGCAGTCTACGCAGACGGATACAGGCTTACCGACGATCTTTTTGGCTTCAACATCGTAGATCTGGAGTGTTCCATCAGTAATGGTCTTGCCAGGGATAGCCTTGCCGTCAGCGTCGCAGCCTTCTGTGTTCGTCCTGAGCGTCAGTACGGCATATTTTCCGTCCCTGGTCGGCATTGCATCGTGATTCTGCCCGACCGTCATCTTTTCATCGACAAGTTTGAGCGTTTTGGCATCAATAAGCCAGAAGCGGTCTCCGGCAGATTCGAAGATATATTTGTCATTCTTGCTGAAGAACTGCCTGAAGGTGATCGTTTTGCCCGGCTCTCCGGTAAGGGTATTTTTCTTCAGCACTTTCCATTTGCCTTTTTCGAGAGAGGGCAGGTCAACGAGGATGAAGTCCACCTTGCCGTTCGCCTTGCCGTCCTCGCCCTTCTGATTTATCGAGATGATGAACTTCTTCATGTCATTGGAGTTGATGCCGTGAACAAATACATAAGAGCCGAGCGCATAGCCGATATCACTCACAAACATGCGGTGTTTGTGCTTCAGGGTCTTTTTGTCAAAGACATCGATGAAGCCCTCAGAACCCATGAAGACAGGCATATAATTCATCTTCGACTGGCCGGATGCGCAATATAAGGGCGGCTTTTCTCCCGGAGCTCTCTTGTCCGGGTCGAGGGCAACATCCATTATCACATTGCCGGTCTTGAGGTCCGACTTTCCAACATGCATCTTCTTGTTCGGGTCGAGGGTATAGGTTGACCAGAAGAGGGTGTTCGGATCGTTCACGTCGACGCGGGCATCATGCGTCGGATGCGTTGTCTTGTCGCCGATCACAACCCTGTCGAGGCCTGTTACCTTGATCGGGTCATCAGCATTGTTTGGGTCGATAGTGATCTCAGCCTTGGCAAAGTGGCCTCCCATGCCGGCAACATACATGGTTGCCGCATAGTTCTTTTTTGATGCAAGGACACTGGACGTGACAGAAAGCCCTGATGCGGTGAAAGCGAGATATCCTCCCGCTATGATTGCAACTGCCAAAAGAACAATCAAAAGCTTTTTCATTTGTTCCCCCTGTACCTGATATTTTTCTTTACGATCGATGCAGAAAATGCGGCAATTATGCTGACAGCCTCCTTCCTGTCCTGAAACGCAAATGTATAAGACATGAAAATATTACCATAACTATAATTGTGATTTACTAATAAAATATACCTATAACTTAATAGTTAGGAAGTTTTGAAACCGGGCAATTCGACTGAAAGTAAGCAGAGGATTCCGGTATAATCGATATCCTATGATAAGACTGATCATTTTTGATCTTGACGGAACGCTGGTTGATTCGAGTGTTGACCTCACCAATGCGCTGAATTTCGCATTAGAGCCGAGCGGTCTTGAGAAGCTGACCGCCAAACAGACGAAACAGCTTGTGGGCGAAGGGATCACGAAACTGATAGAAAACCTTCTCGGCCCGGAGCGCCATGACATGCACTCGGGTATGCTCGACAGGTTCATGGACTATTACTCGTCCCACCTGATCGACCATACAAGGCCTTATCCGGGTGTGACCGAGACCCTTGCCGGCCTATGCGATTATAAAAAGGCCGTTGTCTCAAACAAGCGGGAGTCCCTCTCAAGGGAAGTTCTTCAGCGGCTGGGTCTGCTGACGTATTTTGATCTTGTATTCGGCAGCGACAGCGCTGGTGCGAAAAAACCATCTCCTGCTCCTCTCCTGAAAGCTATGCAGGTGTTGTCATGTGGGCCCCGTGAAACAATGATCATTGGAGACAGCAACTTTGATATTGAGGCCGGCAAGGCGGCAGGTACGAGTACCTGTGCCGTGACCTATGGGTTCCGCGATGTCAGGCTTCTTCAGGGTGCCGATAGTTTTATCGAGAGCTTCTCCGAAATCCCTGCATTATTGAGCGGCAGGTCATAATGGAAACAACGCTTGACGGCATCCGGGACATCAAGATCTATCAGAACAGGGACGGGTACCGCTTTTCTGTTGATGCTGTTCTCCTATACAGCTTTGCTGACATGCGGTATGCCCGGCATATAGCTGATCTTGGAACCGGATCAGGGATCATAGGTCTGCTCCTCGCGCGAAAATATCCTAAGGCCAACGTTACCCTTGTTGAATTGCAGGAGTCGCTCCACCGCCTGGCCGTGAAGAATATCGCCATCAATCATCTTGACGACAGGGTAACAGCCGTGCTATCGGACATCAGGCACCTTAAAGAGAATTTTGAACCTATGATTCAGGATCTCGTTGTGTCAAACCCTCCCTTCAGAAAGCCGACGACCGGAAAATTGAGCGTTGGCCAGGAGCGGTCAATTGCGCGCCATGAACTGGCTCTGCAGTTTGGCGAGCTTGCAGCAGCTGCTTCGCACCTGCTCAAGTCAAAAGGCCGTTTTTTTATGATCTATCACCCTGAACGGCTTCTGGATGCTGTCGCTTCCCTCAGGCTTTTCAGGCTTGAGCCGAAACGCATCAGATTTGTTCATAATGATGCCGGCGCAGAGTCTAAAATAGTCATGATCGAAGCGGTCAAGGAGGCCAAGCCGGGCGTCAAGATCGAAAAGCCGCTGTTTATCTATAATACTGACGGTACTTATACGGCAGAGGTAAGTGCAATGTATGGAGATGGAAGGTGACCAGGGTGCCGGCGGAGATATCCTTGCCCTATGGGGAGAATTAATGGCAAGA
The DNA here is from genome assembly GCA_964463135.1 of uncultured Nitrospiraceae bacterium. Lineage (GTDB taxonomy): Bacteria > Nitrospirota > Thermodesulfovibrionia > Thermodesulfovibrionales > UBA6898 > UBA6898. The sequence goes on along the minus strand of CAYXBA010000003.1, from coordinate 106,538 downwards.
TCATGGCGCCATTCAGTATAATAAATAAACTTATTTCAAGGAGGAGACGTTTATGGGTTTGTTGAGGGTTTTGGGGGTGTGCATCATTTTTCTTGCAGTGCCGGTATTTGCCTTTGCTGCCGGAGCGCATGACGGCCTGAACTGTGTCGGCTGCCATGGCATCCATACAGCAAAAGGTGAGCTTATTTTTGCGGTGGATCCCAACAAGAAAGCAATCAATCCGAGAACAAAGCAGTCTTTTTCAGGCACTACGGCGCTCTGTCTCGGATGCCATGAGACCATAGAAAAGGGCGGCATGGGCATTGCTCCCATTTCCGCAAATCACAGCCACCCGATCAATGTATCGCCCAACGCCAAAGTGGCAAACGTCCCTGATATGCTTTTGAGAGAGGGCAAACTTGAGTGCGTAGGCTGTCATGATCCTCATCCGTCCAACCCGAACTACAAGTATCTCCGGGTGGACACCGCCCGCGGTGCGAAAATGGGAGAGTTCTGCGGCATGTGCCACAGCTCGAAGGTTGACCCGTCTTCAGCAAAGAACATGAAGATATTCAGCAGTATGGATGAGCGGAAGTCGTCTGCGCCGGCATCAACTCCTTCTGCACCGGGAAAGAAGTAATGAATGATAGAAAACAGTTTCTGCATCCTTGACGGTATTGGCGAGAAGAAAGAGCAAAAGCTCTGGAAGGAAGGCGTCCTGACATGGGGTGACTTCATTCATGCGGAGGATCTGCAGATATTCAGTTCTGAACGGAAGAGGCTCTTTGACGAGAGTCTCTTCCGTTTTCAATCTGAACTGAAGGCGCGCAATGCAGGTTATTTCAACAGGACAGTGCAGCGTCGTGAGCAGTGGCGGCTCTTTGAAACGTTCAGGGCGGAAACGGTCTGTCTGGATATCGAGACGAACGGTCTGCAGCCCAGCAGCGGCGGCTATGCTACCGTGGTTGGGCTCTATGACGGATTTGACTATAAGTGTTTTGTCAGGGGAGAGAACCTTACTACGGAGATCCTCAATAAGGAACTCCGCAACTATAAGTGTCTGGTCACCTTCTACGGTGCAGCCTTTGATGTCCCTTTTCTGCAGCAGACCTTTCGCGGCATAGAGTTCCCCATGCCCCATTTTGATCTCTGTTTTGCGGCCAAGAGGCTCGGTATCCGGGGAGGACTGAAGAAGCTTGAAGGCGACTTCGGCATTCGCCGGGATGAATCCGTGCAGGGGCTCGACGGGTATGATGCGGTCAAAATGTGGGAGCAGGCCAGGGCAGGCTCTTCTGAAGCTCTTGAACGCCTGATCTGCTACAATCGTGAAGACACGGTCAATCTCATGCAGATGGCGCCGATGCTCTACGAAAGACTGAAGCATGCAACAGGAATAGAGGAATACCTTGCCTGCGGGGTTGCTTGATCTCTTCCTTACGTACCTCTCTGTAGAAAAAGGCCTTTCGAGAAATACGGTCAATGCGTACGCAGCAGACCTGAAGAAGTATCTTCTTTTTCTGAAGGAGAAGGGCCGGAAACCTGAAAGGGCTGACAAAGCTGACCTCCTGAATTTCCTCGAACTGCTGAGAAGCGACGGATATACCATTTCTACGGTCTGCAGATATATATCCTCGATAAAGGCCTTGTACAAATTCCTTCTCCTGGAAAAACGCATTCAGGACGATCCGACCGAGAATCTGCAGATGCCGAAGAAGTGGGAGAGAGTGCCCAAGGCCTTGAGCATCTCTGATGTCAAAGACCTGCTTGCCGCCAAATTTTCAGCCCGGACGGCTTTGCGGGATTCCTCGATGCTGGAACTGCTCTATTCGTCTGGCCTCAGGGTGAGCGAACTGGTGAGCATCAAACTTGGTGATATTCATTTTGATGCAGGGTTCATCAGGGTGTTGGGCAAGGGATCAAAGGAGCGCATTGTGCCGGTAAATATGCGGGCACTTGAGAAGATAAAGGATTATAGTGAAAAGGAGCGCCCGGAGATCCTGAAGAAAAAACAGTCTCCGTATCTTTTTGTGACCAGGAACGGAAGCGCTATGACGCGGCAGCGCTTCTGGCAGACCCTGAAGGCCATCGGCAAACAGGCAGGGATAGAACTCTCGCCGCATACCGTCAGGCATTGTTTTGCAACGCATCTCCTTGAGGGCGGTGCTGACCTCAGGTCCCTGCAGAAGATGCTCGGCCACTCGGATATATCGACAACGCAGATCTATACCAAGGTAACCACGGACAGGATCAAAAAAGTATACAAGACCTACCATCCCAGGGCGTAGCTCAAGTAAGAAGTAAGCAGAAGTCAGGAAGCAGTGAAGGGAACAGACGAAGGATTTTTTTAAAATGCGAATTACATCTGCTATTTTTTCTTCTTGAAATCTACGCTGATGACCTTTTGATCACGAGGGACTTTCTTATCTGAGGGGTTCTTCTTTATAGGCTTCTCTTTTACATCCTCCCCCTCTTTCGGCAAGGCAGAGAACTGGGCATTCAGCTCCGGAGAGAAGATCGTCATGATGCTTTCCTGAGGTATGAAGCATTTTTCAGGTGTTGTGCCGAAGGCGAGCGTAGTTGAAATGCCGATATCATCCCAGGTGAAATGCATCTTCTGGTTGAAGACGAGGACAAGTCCCTTTTCTTTCTCTTCAGGCAGAAAGCCCCTTCTGCCGATGACAACATCATCGCTGTATCTTACAGCGATGAATACCCGTCCGACGATATTCAGCAGATCGTAAAAGACCTGCTTTTTCAGCTCTTCAAGGTTCTCTGCCATGATCAGTTCAATTCCTCACCCAGTTCACCCGGTTCGTCCCTGAACTTTCTGAGGACCTCTTCAGCAGCTTCCTTGTCAATTTCTCTGACCATGACCTTTATTTCGCCCATTTTGCCGATATTTACCGGATAGGGTCTTACCTTTGCAGATCTGAGCACTACCGGGATATCACCGCTTTCAAGCAGGTCCTTTATCATTTCCGCTTCGAGCTGATCATAGGTTACGAGCAGTGTTGTCCATTCCTCAGGCATGCATTAGGATAAAGAATGATGAAAAATAAGTCAAAACGGTCTCCCTTTTGGAAATGAAGACCTGAAAAAGAGTAAAATATCGCCATGAAAAGAGATAAGAACCTGCCTTTTGTCGAGATCTTTGCTGACGGCGCATGCAGCGGAAATCCGGGTGTAGGAGGCTTTGGAGCGATCCTCCGCTCTGATACCAAGGAGAGGGAGCTCTCGGATGCTGAAGCTATGACCACGAACAACAGGATGGAGCTTATGGGCGTCATCGCAGCGCTCGAAGCATTGAAGGTCTCCTGCAGAGTAAGCATAACAACAGACTCAAGCTATGTGGTAAAGGGCATGACCGAGTGGATCAACGACTGGATAAAGAGGGGATGGAAGAACTCTCAGAAGAAGAATGTCATGAACAAAGACCTGTGGGAGAGACTTCTTAAGGCGGCAGAACCGCATGATATAACATGGTGCTGGGTAAAGGGTCATAATGGTCATGATGAAAATGAGCGCTGCGACATGCTTGCCCTCCGGGCAATAAAGCGCCACAAAAGGTCGTTGGCCGCCGGCAAGGCCGCTGAATGAAAAGACCTGAGCTTCTGGCGCCTGCAGGTGATTTTGAAAAATTGAGAACTGCTCTGCATTATGGTGCAGATGCGGTCTATCTTGGCGACTCCCGGTTCAGCCTGCGGGGTAAGGCTGGTAATTTTCAGGGAGAGATGCTTGCCCAGGCGGTTGTGTATGCCCATGACCAGGGTAAAAAGGCATATGTGACCACAAATATCTTTCCCCATAACAGAGACCTGCGCGAGATTGTAGAGCATCTTGACTTCCTCAATGATGTGCGACCCGATGCAGTTATCCTCTCAGACCCTGGCATTTTCGCGCTCTGCAGAAAGAGAGCCCCTGCGATCGATATTCATATCAGCACCCAGGCAAATATTACAAATGCGGAGGCCGCGCGTTTCTGGCAGGACCTCGGCGCCAAAAGACTGGTTCTGAGCCGGGAACTTTCTGTTGATGAGATCCGGCAGATCCGTGAAACGGTAACTGCAGAACTTGAGGTCTTTGTACACGGCTCGGTCTGTCTTTCCTATTCGGGACGCTGTTACATCAGCAGCTTTCTTGCCTCGCGGAGTGCCAACATGGGTGAATGCACCAACTCATGCAGGTGGAACTATACGCTGATGGAGGAGAAACGGCCTGGTGAACATTTCCCGGTATTCGAAGATGACAGGGGAACCTATATCCTGAGTTCAAAAGACCTCTGTATGATAGAACACCTGCCCTTGCTTGCTGACGCAGGCATTGACAGCTTTAAGATAGAGGGCAGGATGAAGGGCATTAATTATGTTTCGGGAGTTACTAAGGTTTACCGGGAAGCGATAGACGAGATTGCCGGAAATCGGGCATATCAGGTGAACCCCCGGTGGGTAAGGGAACTATCCATGTTCAGCAGCCGCGGCTACACTACGGGCATGTTTTTCGGCAAACAGCCCGATGAGGACTATAATTTCGACGGCGAGAGCTACCGCATGAGTCATGAGTTCGTCGGTATTATTCTCGAAAAGCGGGCCGGTATCGCAAAGATCGCCCTGAGAAACCGGCTTGACACGGGAGATGTCGTTGAATACCTTTCTCCCGGCATCGAAGAGAAGTTATATCCTGTTGAGGCCATGAAGGATGAGGAACAGAATGAGTTGCTGTCTGCGAGGAATGAAAATATAATATTTATGAAGGTTCCTGAAGAGGCTCGGGAGCAGGATCTGATACGAAGGCAGAAGGATTTCAGGTCTGCGCAGAAGCGTGAAACCATTTCTGCATGAGGCGGGAAAAAAAATGGAAAAAATTGATCTGAAGAAGGATTTCATTGATGAGAAAAGTGAGGTAACACGATGTGCGGTCTGTGATACCTATGTGAACCAGCAGGAGAGTTTTGCATGTCCGCGGTGTAAAAAGAGCCCCCTTTGCAGAAAACACCGGGTTGCAGGCAGCAGGGAATGTGCGAGCTGCGTCTTTGATCTCAAACGAAAAGAGCTCTATGCGCTCAAGGGCCAGGAAGGGAGTATCAGGCAGTTCCTCAGATTTCTCCAGTTCATTTTTCTCTTCTGTGCCGTTATCTTTATTGCGCTGAAATTGGGTCTGTCCGAATTTGTCGAGATCCTGCAGCATCCAATACTTGCGACCTATATCATGTACTTAAGCGTTATTCCGATAATGGGTTATATACTCTTCTTTATAATCCTGTATAATCAACGGGGAAAAGTTGAGGATATGGAGAATCAGCTTAAAAAACTTGAGTTCAGAAGATAGACGGGCCGGCGCAGGCAGCTGCCGGGAAGTCCTTAGAGGGGGAATTATCAATGTCTGAAAAAGAGAACCGATTTAGCATGAGACAAGACGATGACAGAAACCTGTTTGCCGATGAATCTGATATCTTTAAAGAAGAACGGAAGAAGTCCGGTGCCGGGTCGGGGCAGGAACTGCCGTATGAGACACAGGAAGAGGATAGTTCTTCTGATGAGGCTGATCCCTATTTTGAGGAAGAGAAGCCGGCGAGTCCTGTCAGGCGGATATTGCTCATAGCGGGATCAATCGTTGCCGGTATCGCTCTTGGCGTTGGCGGATACCTGTTCTTTACGGCAGGGAATAAAATAACACCTGCGGGGAAGCAGGTCGTCAAGGTGCTTCCTGATGAGCCTGGTGCTGTTCCGATGCCGCCTGCTCTGCCTTCGGGCAAACCGAATGTGATACCCGAGGTGCCGGTCAAAACCGAGCCGCCGAGTTCAGAAACAGCGCAGGCAAAGGAAGCGAAATCTCAGGACCCCCTTCCCAAACCGGAGACAAAGAAGGAACCATTACCAAACCCGGCAGCTGAGAAGCCGAAGAAAGAAGCAGCTCCTGCTGCAGCCGTAAAATCTCAGGAGAAGCAGCAGCTGCCGTCGAAACCGGCTGCACATAAGGAGGCCCCTGTTTTTGCAAAAGGTAAGGGCCTTTATTATGTTCAGGCTGGTGTTTTTGAAAGTCAGGATAATGCCAATGCAGTCGCACGCAAGATAAGGCAAAAGGGTTTCACGCCGACGATCATGAAGGTGACTGATGACGAGAAGAAAATCCTGTACCGGGTAACTGTTGGACGTTATAGCAGCCACAATAAGGCGGCTAAGGTCTCTGAGGCTCTCGGCAGGCAGGGTGTAAAGACTATTGTCAAGCAGTAGCATGTGTCCTTGAATATTTTCTTTTCCGGCATAGGGGGCAGCGGCGTATCTGCGATTGCCGGTTTTATGGCAGACAAGGGGCATGCAGTCACCGGATCTGATCGTCTGTTCGATCGCAGCCTCGATCACCCGGTCAGGAAGAGATTAGAGGCGAACAATATAAAGATCGTGCCGCAGGATGGCAGCGGCCTTGATCCAGGTTTCAGCTTTGCGGTCTTCAGTACCGCAGTAGAGCAGTCCAATCCCGATTATCAAAGGGCTCAGGAGCTGGGCCTCCAGATCAAGACCCGGCCTGAATATCTCGCCGAGATCGTCTCTGCCTATAAGACCATTGCAGTAGCAGGAACAAGCGGCAAGTCCACGACGTCAGGCTTGCTCGCCTTCCTTATGCAGCGTCTTGGCATGCAGCCGAACTTTGTCGGCGGGGGCAGAGTAAAGCAGTTCAAGTCAGGAAAGAATCCTGGTAATTATTTGGCTGGAACGTCCGAGCACCTGGTGATCGAGGCCTGCGAATCAGATGGAACGATCGTCAACTACAGCCCGGCTCATTCAATCATTCTGAACCTGGACCTGGACCATCACTCGATAGCTGAGACGGGTATGATGTTCGAGAAACTGGCTGATAACACCTCCGGCACTGTTCTGCTCAATGCTGATGACTGGAATCTGAAGTTCTGCGACATCAGAAATGCCGTGATGTTTTCGATAGACAAGGTCTCTGACTATCAGGCTGTGGATATCAGATATCTTCCCCTAAAAACCACATTCAGTGTTTACGGACAGGAATTTGTCCTTTCATTTCCCGGCAGACATAACCTCTATAATGCCCTTGCCTGCATCGCTGTTCTCGCAGAGATGGGCATTCCCCTCCAGCAGATCGCTGAGTTTCTCCCTCAGTTCACAGGCATTGAGAGGAGATTCGATATTCATCCCAATGATGGCAGATATCTCGTGATCGACGACTATGCCCACAATCCCCACAAGATCCGGAGCCTTATGCAGACCATGCAGGGGATCAGCGAAAGGATCTGCTATATCTTCCAGCCCCATGGGTTCGGACCGACAAGGCTTATGAAGGATGGCTATATCAGAACGTTTACGGAGGGTCTACGGGACCAGGACCGGCTTATTGTACTGCCGATCTATTATGCCGGCGGCACGGCAGCGCAGGATATTTCGAGCAACGATCTCGCTGCTCCGGTAAAGGCTGCGGGCAAAGATGCGCTTGCTGTTATGGATAGAGATTCGTTAATTAAGGATCTTGGCGAATATAATGCGTATGTGGTTTTTGGGGCCCGGGATGATACCCTTTCAGATCTGGCAGAAGGAATAGCACGGAAAAGAAAAGGCTAATAGTGTTTCTTCAGTTCGATGAGGACCTGTTTGGCGACGTTCTTGAGAGTCTCGAATACGCCGACGCCGGTGACTGCGCAGCCTTCAAACCAGGGCACATTACGAGGATTCAGGAGTTTGTTCATATTTTCGATAGGCGCAACATTTGAAAGGTCGCGCTTATTGTGCTGCACGGTGTAGGGAAGCTTGTCCAGTTCATATCCCTGCTCCGCAAGGTTGATGCGCAGATCTTCGAGGCTCTCGATGTTCGCTTCCATCCGCTCGATCTGGCTGTCGGCAACAAAGACAACACCGTCAACTCCCTTCAGGATGAGCTTTCTGCTTGCAGCATAAAAGACCTGGCCCGGGACGGTATAAAGATGGAACCGCACCTTGAAGCCCTTGATATCGCCGAGCGCAAGCGGCAGGAAGTCGAAGAAGAGGGTGCGCTCCGTCTCCGTAGCCAGCGAGATGAGCTTGCCCTTCTGATCAGGGTTCGTCTTCTTGTACACATACTGCAGGTTAGTGGTCTTTCCGCACAGGCCAGGACCATAATAGACGATCTTGCAGTTTATCTCTCGGGAAGCATAGTTTATAAAGGACACTTAATTAGCACACCTACTTGAACAGATTGTCGATATCCTCATCGCTGATCTCAGCAAAAGGAGATTCATCGAGCTTGCCTTCGCTCTTCTCTTTTTCAGCCTTGCTCGTGATATCGCTAAATATCTTGACAAGCGCTTCTGATGATTTCTTGACGCGGAGCCTCACAAGGCCGAGGGATGATCGTTTGTCGAAAATGACAACCAGGATGACCCTCTGGCCGATAAGGGATATATGAATATTGTCTTTTTCCCCCTCGTGGAAAAGGATCGTGAATTCCTTTTCGCCCAACAGGCGGGCAATGCCGCCTGTTGCAGCAATATTGCCGGCGGTAAGTGAGGCAAGCGATGTGGTGTCGATCTCGCGCGTATCACCGGCAGATGCAATAAGCTGGCCGTTCTTGTCGACAAGAAATACCACCTTGGCGCTGGCCTGCTGAAAGAGCTTCTGAAGTTCCTCATCGATCTTCTGGAACTCCTCTTCATACATTACAAGGTCTGAACTCATAATACCTTAAAAAATATCATAATGACGGGCTTTTATCAATCTGTTTTTGCTTCTTTGAGTAATTTTTCCCATTCCTTGTCAACTTCCTCCTGGACCCGCTCAAGAAGTCCTTCATTTTCTGGCGCGAAAAGATGCTTGAACCTTCCCTGCGGTTTCATGAACTCGGCAACAGGAATCTTCTCTTTCGGCGTTACCGTTATCTTGGTCACCCCGTTTTCAATCTCATAAAGCGGCCAGTAGCAGGTGTTGACAGCAAGCCTGCTGAGTTGTATGGCATCGTTCGTCTTTGAACGCCATCCACGGTTGCACGGAGCGATGACATTAATGAACTTTGGTCCCTTGATCTCATGTGCCTTCTGCACCTTTTTGAAAAGATCCTGCCAGTGAGAAGGTGACGCCTGGGCAACATAGGGGATGTCATGGGCAGCCATGATCTTTGTGAGGTTCTTCCTGTTGCGGAGCTTGCCCGGTATTACGGAACCTGCGGGACATGTGGTCGTATCAGCGCCGAGCGGGGTTGCACTTGAACGCTGTATGCCGGTGTTCATGTAGGCGCCATTGTCATAGCAGATGTAGATCATGTCATGTCCGCGTTCCATGGCGCCGGAAAGGCTCTGGAATCCAATGTCATACGTGCCGCCGTCGCCGCCGAACGCAATGAACTTGACCTCCTGGTCAAACTTTCCCTGTTTCTTCAGAGAACGGTACATGGTCTCCACGCCGGAGAGCGTTGCCGCAGCATTCTCAAAAGCGGTATGGATCCAGGGCACGTTCCAGGCAGTGAACTCGGAGATGCAGGATGAAACCTCAAGGCATCCCGTGGCGTTAGAGATGACAACCGGATATTCCGTCGCCATGAGCGCGATCTTTACGACGATCGGAGCACCGCAACCCGAACACATTCTGTGGCCATGCGTGAACCGGTCTTCCTTTTTTGAAAGCTCTTTTAATGAAAGTGGTGTCGCCATGTTATTCCCTCACTCCTATGTATTCTTTGATTACATTTACCTTGCCGCTCTTTGCGATCTCATTGAGTTCGGTCAGCACCTGAGCAGCATGGGAAGGTAGATAATCTCTTCCGCCAAGGCCATAGATCTTGTTCATAAGCAGCGGCTTCTTTTCAATCTGGTAGAGCGCAGAAGCGACCTCCATAAAGAGCGGGCCATAGCTGCCGTATGAGTCTGCCCTGTCCAGGACACAGACAGCCTTGGTATTCTTGAGTGCCTCTGCGATCTCTTCGAACGGGAAGGGCCTGAAGAGCCTCGGCTTCAATAGACCTGCCTTGATGCCCTTGTCCCGGAACTCATCGATGACATCTTTTGTGGTTCCGGCTGCCGAGTTCAGAACTACGATCGCTATGTCGGCGTCTTCGAGTCTGTACGTCTCGAATATGCCGTATTTCCTGCCGCTCATCTTCTCGAAGTCCTTTGCGACGTCAAGCACAACATCCTTCACCTTTGTCATGATCTCATGCTGTGCACGCTTGTATTCATGATAGAGGTCTGTAAGGATAAGAGGACCATAGCTCTTCGGCTTTTCAAGATCCAGAAGGGGCAGAAAGTTCTTGAATGGCCCGACAAAATCCTTCACTTCCTGGTCCTCAAGATATTCCAGTCTTTCGATTGAATGGCTAATGATGAATCCGTCGAGACAGACCATGACCGGCAGCCTGATGTCCATATGTTCAGCTATCCGGAAGGCCTGAATGGTGTTGTCATAGGCTTCCTGGCCATTCTCGGACCAGAGTTGTATCCAGCCTGTGTCACGGGCTCCCATGGCATCAGAGTGGTCGCCATGGATGTTCAGGGGTGCGGAAAGTGCGCGGTTCACAACCGGCATGACGATCGGGAGGCGGTCACCTGATGCGATATGGAGCATTTCCCACATGAGTGCGAGACCCTGCGAAGATGTGGCTGTTATGACCCGGCCGCCTGCAGCAGCAGCACCGATACAGGCGGACATGGAGCTGTGCTCGCTCTCAACAAGGATCGATTCAGTGTCCACCTTGCCGTCGGCTATGAACGATGCGAACCTCTGCATCATATCTGTCTGGGGAGTGATCGGATATATGCCGCAGACATCAGGATTCACCTGACGCAGTGCATTTGCGCAGGCCTCATTTCCGGTAACTGCTACTACCTTTGCCATCTATTTGCCCTCCTCGACCATTTCAATGGCCTTCTGCCCTTTTTTGCCGGGGCACTCCAGGGCGCAGATGCCGCATCCCTTGCAGTAGTCGTAATTGAATTCTCCCCTTTTCCCGTCCTTTACCGTAACGGACATGTCAGGGCAGTAGATCCAGCAGAAGAGACACTGTATGCAGTTCTCCTCTTTCCATATAGGTCTATAGGCTCTCCACGAACCGGTCTTGAACTTGACTGCGCTGCCTCCCTCGAGTACAACTGACCCCGGCGGCAGGTCTCTCCATCCCTTTGCTTTCATCCTTCTCTTACCTCCTCATATCCTCTTTTTGTTGCATCGAGGTTCCCGTCTATGATCTTCTGGGAGAACTTCTTGCCAAAACTCTTTTTCACATCATCAAGAAGATGCTCAAGTGTAACCAGGCCTGTAACTTTGCAGACCGTTCCAAGCATCGGAGAATTCGGCAGAGCCCTGCCGAAACAGTCGATGGCGATCTTTGTGGCGTCAACGGTTACAACGCGCTGCTTTGCGCCGGCATTCAGCTTGGCCCTGATATCTTTAGGATCCTTTGTCGTGTTGATGACGAAGATCGTGTCTTCTTTTGCCCCTTCCGTTATATTGATGCTGTCAAGGAGTGTTGCATCAACAACCGCTACAACATCAGGCTCGAGAACAGGACAGTGCATCCTCAGTTCCTTTGAGGCGATGCGGTTGTATGCTCTGAGGGGCGCTCCCGCACGTTCAGGTCCGTATTCTGGGAAGGCCTGAACATGTCTTCCGCCGCTCAGGCAGGCATCTGCCAGAACCTTTGCTGCCGTCACTGTGCCCTGGCCGCCTCTTCCATGCCATCTGATCTCAACTGTTTCAGCCATATTTTCCTCCGCGAATGAAATGAAATGTAATTTTATAGTATTTAGTTTTGAATTTTCAATATATTTAAGTATTGCAATAACTTATAGGGTTATTTGACCTAATCCGCCGAGCTGTTTTATAGTTATGATCGCTATGGCACAGAGCATGACAGGATTCGGGAGCGCTGAAAAGGCCGGCTGCAGGGTAGAGATCAGGTCTCTGAACCAGCGGTTTCTGGATATCTATATCAAGGCGCCCTCATTTCTGAGCCAGCATGAGATAGCATTCCGGAACATTCTCAGGGGCCGCTTCAACCGGGGCAAGTTCGATGTAACGATATCTATTACGGGCGAGGCTGCTGCTGATCTTAAGGTCAACAGCGTGGCTGCGGGAAGGATATTCGATGCGCTCAGGGCCCTTCAGGAAGAATTCGACATTCCCGGCGCTCTGGATATCAACAGTATGGCCTATTTCCATGACAAGTTCATGGAGACGGACGTTTCCTACGACATAGAGGAAGTGAAACGGGTCTTTGATGAGGCTGTGGACAGCCTGCAGGGCATGAGGATCAGGGAAGGCCAGCTGCTTGCAGCGGAACTCATCAGGCTGACGGATTCCCTCGAATGCATGAACAGAGAGATGAAGGACCTTATGGTAAAGGCCGTGCCTGAAGCCTGTCAGCGGCTGCAGGAGAAACTGAAGGTTCTGCTGGAAAATGTTGAGATCGATCCGGCGAGGATGAACCAGGAGATCGCGATCCTGGCAGGCAAGGTCGATATCTCTGAAGAGACGTCGAGGCTGGATTGCCATATTCAGCAATTCCGGGAACTGCTCGGCAGCGACATAGCAGGCAGGAAACTTGATTTCCTGGTCCAGGAGCTGAACCGTGAGGTAAACACGATGTCGTCAAAGTCTGCTGATTATGGGATATCGCGGCTGGCGGTTGACATGAAGACAGAGATCGAGCGGATCCGGGAGCAGATACAGAATCTGCAGTGATAATAAACAAGAATAAAACAGGCAGAGGTTAAAGAGAGAAAAATGGTTTCTTTGCCTATACCTTTTACCTGCAGTTGAGAGGTTTGCATGAAAAAGAATGATATCAGTCCGATCCTGGTCAATATCGGGTTCGGCAATGTCGTAGCTTCTTCCAAGGTAGTGTCGATCGTAACACCCGGCTCCGCTCCCATGAAGCGCATCCGAGAAGAGGCAAAGAAGGCCGGCAAACTGGTTGATGCTACGCAGGGACGGCGTACGCGATCGATCATAATCACGGACAGCAACCATATCATTCTTTCTGCCCTTCAGGCTGAAACGATTACGCAGAGATTTCTGGAGGGAAAGGGCGGCAGCGACGATGAAGAAGAGTAAGGGTAGTTTGTTTATCGTTTCAGCTCCATCGGGAGCCGGCAAGACCACGATCTGCAAGAAGATCATGGACAGCCTTGACAATGTGAAGACGTCGGTCTCCTACACTACGCGAAAGCCGAGGTCGGGAGAAATAAACAACGAAGATTATTCCTTTATCAGCGAAAAGAAGTTCAGGAGCATGATCCAGAAGAACGAGTTTGTGGAGTGGGCAGAAGTGCATGGCAACCTGTATGGCACCTCACGCAGACGGCTCGAAAAGATCATCAATGATGGCTTTGACGTTATCCTGGATATTGATACCCAGGGGGCGAAGCAGATCAAAAAGACCTATGGCAATGGTGTTTTTATTTTTATTCTCCCGCCTTCCATGACCGAACTGCGTAACAGGCTTGAAAAGAGGATGAGCAACACCAAAGAGGATATGGAGCGACGATTGAAAAGGGCCGCCGAGGAAATTCGGGCATATAAGATATATGATTATGTTATACTGAACGACGTGCTGAAGAGCTCCCTCTGCAAGTTTGAATCGATCATCGTAGCAGAGCGCCAGCGGAGTTCGAAGAAAGATTCAGCTTGGATCGAGAAAAATATCATCAGGAGGTAAAGATTACATGGACATTATTTCCCTGCCGGCAGAGATTGATCATACGAAGATCGATGGCAAATTCAGGCTCGTGAGCATTGCGACGCAGAGGGCAAAAGAGCTTTCACTCGGCGCCAAGCCCAGGCTGACAACAAAATCGAAAAAAGTTACCACCATTGCTATCGAAGAAGCGGTGCAAGGCAAACTTGAATTCATTACCGGTGAAGAGGCGCGGGTAGCCCTGGAAAAGGCAGGCAAGCTCGATTACCGGAAGCTTCTTGAAGAGAGCAGGAAAATGGCCGCAGGCGAGGATCTGACCGAGCTTGAAAAGGACCTGAAGGTCTATCTCCATGAGAAGGAGAAGGGGACTGCGGGCTTTGACAAGATGGCCTTTGATGAGCTTTTCGGCGGCAAGAAGGAAAAGGAACCAACAGCTGACGAACCTGAAGAATAGGTCAGTTCTTCTTGGCGTTACCGGCGGCGTTGCAGCGTACAAGGCTGCCGAGCTTGTCAGGAGACTGAAGGATAAAGGCGCCTCGGTCAGGGTTATCATGACCGGGGCAGCCCAGCAGTTCATAACCCCGCTTTCCCTGCAGGTCGCTTCTCAGAATACCGTTTACACCTCATTGTTTCAGGAACCCCTTATGCATATCTCGCTCCCGGCGGCCGCGGATATATTGGTTGTGGCCCCTGCCACGGCGAACTGTATTGCCAAGTTTGCAAACGGCATTGCTGACGATATGCTCTCAACGACATTTCTGGCCTTCCGCGGCCCTGTTGTCATCGCGCCGTCCATGAACGCCAGGATGTACGAACATCCGGTTGTTCAGGAAAACCTGCAGAAACTGCGTTCCCTCGGTATTATCCAGACAGGGCCTGACAGTGGACCTCTCGCATGTGGTGAAGAAGGCACCGGGCGACTTGCAGAGGTCGATGACATTATCGAAGCGACTGAGGCGGCGCTGACGCCCAAGGATCTGGCAGGTCATAAGATCGTTATCACCGCCGGGCCGACACGGGAGTATCTCGATCCTGTCCGGTTCATTTCCAACCGGTCCTCGGGAAAAATGGGTTACAGTCTGGCAAAGGCTGCAAGGAACCGCGGTGCAGAAGTCGTGCTGATCAGTGGTCCTGTGGCACTGAAGGACCCTCAGGGGCTTGCTGTCAGGAGGGTTGAGACCTCTGACCAGATGCTTTCAGCGGTCAGGGAGGAGACAGAAAAGGGTGTATCTGCCCTGATAATGGCTGCTGCTGTTGCTGACTTCAGACCAGAGCATCAGTCAAAGGTGAAGGTCGAGAAAAAAGTGATGTCATCTCTTTCATTAACCCCAACAGAGGACATTGTGAGTTGTTTTGCGCAAGGGAAAAAGAGGCCTTTTGTCATCGGGTTTGCCGCAGAGACCGGCAAAAAGATCGATCGGGCCAGGGAAAAGATGAAGAAAAAGAAGATGGACATGATCGTCTTTAATGATGTCACAGAGCAGGGGGCGGGATTCGAGAGTGACACGAACCGGGTGATCATAATGGATAAAAATAACAGATTGACGCGGACCAAACTCATGAGCAAGGACGATGTTGCCAATGCAATACTGGACAGCTATCTTAAAATCAAAACTTGACTTTATCGCCATTTTTTGCTAAAAAATTGACAGGTTATGGCATCTAAAGATATAGAAAAACTTAAAGAAAAGTTTGACAAAGACCCCAATTCGAAGCTTTTTTTGCCCCTTGCCGAGGAATACAGAAAAGAAGGCATGCTCGATGAGGCCATAGCTGTCCTTCAGCAGGGCCTTGAAAAGCATGCTGCATACACCAGCGCACGGGTTCTGCTCGGAAAGACCTATCTTGATAAGGGCATGATGGATGAGGCCCGGAAGGAATTCGAAAGCGTTATAAAGATCGTTCCGGACAACCTTTTTGCTCATAAAAAGCTTGCAGAGTTGTACAGGGACACCGGCGAGACAGCACTTGCCATAAAGGCTTTCAAGGTTATCCTGAAGCTCAATCCGATGGATGAAGAATCTATCAATAATTTGAAGGATATCGAGGCCGCCTTGTCTTCCGCTCCTCCGCAGGCCGAAGAAGCACCGAAAGCGGATTCATCATACGGTGAGATAAGAATGCCTGAAGCTGCCGGTCTGGCCGGAGAAGAGGCGGCCGAAATTCAGATCGGCGAAGAGATCCATATTGAGGCCCCTGATATTCAGGTGGAACATTCTGAAGATGAACTGAACGCCTTCAAAGACTCGCTTTTCGGGGACAAGTCAGCAATGGGTGAAGAGCTTGAGAGTGACAATGCCATCCAGCTTGAGACCCCGGAAGAGGCGGAGGAAGCCGGTGCAGCAGTCATTGCCGAAGATGAGGTTGCCGCTGCAGAGGAGCTTTCGTTCGATGATTTCGCTGATGTTGCAGTTCCGGAGACGATCCCTGCTGTCAGTGGGGTCCCCTCAGTTGAAAAAGAGGCGGAGGAAGCCGGTGCAGCAGTCATTGCCGAAGACGAGGTTGCTGCTGCAGAGGAGCTTTCGTTCGATGATTTCGCTGATGTTGCAGCTCCGGAGGCGATCCCTGCTGTCAGTGAGCCTTTCGCTATGGAACAAGATGCGGAAGAGACGTTCGAACTTATGGATGAACCGCTTGAAATTTCTGAAGAACCTGCGATTGCAGCGTTTGAAGAGACAAAAGCAGTGCCGAAAAAGGAAACAGCGGACCTTTCAGCTGCTGACCGCTTTGTTGAAGAGGGCAAATATGCAGAGGCCATGGGTGTTTACCGGAAATTTCTTGCTGACAATCCTGATGACAAGAGAGTCCTGCAGCGGGTTGATGAGCTGAGAGCACTGCTGAAACTCATGGGCAAGGATAAGGAAGTTCTCATCGATAAACTGAATGCATTTCTTGAAGGGATACAAAAGGGGCGCAATGGATTTCTCGGACATTCTTAAAGAGGCGGTAGAAAAGGTTGACGGTGCAGTTGCGGCAATGATCGTTGCTTCTGACGGCATTTCCGTGCAGGAGTATGTTGTCGAAAAGCTCATTGACCTGACAGGACTCGGTGCTGAGGCCTCGGCCATGATCAGGGACGTCGGTTCTGCCGCAGAGAACTTGGGGCTGGGGCAGGCAAGAGAATTTTCGATCGTCTCGGATACCTGCGGCATTATCATGCGGAAGATCAATGAGGAATACTATCTTTCTCTGGTCATAAAGCCTGATGGCAACTACGGGAAAGGACGTTACGTCCTTAAGACAATGATCCCGAGACTGGAACACGAATTCTAGAGCGCTACTGCCGGCTGTCTGCTGCCGGTCAACGGTAATATCTGAACTGAATGCCCATGAAAATCCTCGTTATACACGGTCCCAATCTGAACCTCCTCGGCACACGGGAGCCTGATGTCTATGGCAGCGTGACCCTTGAGGATATCAACCGGCAGATATTAGAATTGTCGGGAGAACTTGGTCTTGACGCGGAAGTCTTTCAGTCGAACAGTGAAGGCGCCATTGTCGATGCCATACAAAAGAAGGTCTATGACCTGCTGATCATCAATCCCGCAGCCTATACCCATACGAGCGTTGCCATCAGGGACGCCATTTCTGCCGTCGGCAGACCTGCCATAGAAGTGCATATTTCGAACATCCATAAGAGAGAGGATTTTAGGAGAACCTCTTACATCGCCGGCGTTGCCACGGGTCAGATCAGCGGCCTCGGCGTTGATGGTTATCTCCTTGCCGTACGAGCCAGTCAGAAGATCCTGAGCAGATGAAACAGATCATTGCGATAACCGAATCCCTTGCTTCCAAGGGGATCAGCGGCATGCTTGTTTCCACGATCAGGAATGTGCGCTATCTGAGCGGCTTTACCGGTTCATCAGCCTGCCTGCTTATCACAAGAAAAGAGCGCATTTTTTTTACCGACTCCCGGTATGAGGAACAGTCTAAACGGGAGGTGCGGGGCTTTGATATTGTCATCGAGCGTGAGGAACGGCCGAAACAGATCCTTGAGAGGGCAAAGGCTGCCGGCATAAAAACGCTCGGTTTCGAATCAACGGTCTCTTATGCGTTCTATAAGTCGCTTCTCAGGAAAGGGTTTCGGGTAAAGAGCGTTACGAATCTGGTCGAGGAGATGCGGAAGGTCAAGAACCGGCTCGAACTCAAGATGATAGGGAAGGCCGTTGAACGCGCAGAAAAGGCCTTTGGTGAGGTAAAACCTTATATAAAAGCGGGATTTTCGGAGAGGCATCTGGCACTGCGGCTTGAAGCAGCCCTGAAAAACCAGGGCTGTGCGGTGCTCCCTTTTGACATTATTGTTGCCTCGGGCAGGAATTCGGCGATGCCTCATGCGCATCCAACGGACAACAGGATCAAACAGGGAGATTTTATCATGTTTGACTGGGCTGGCGAAGCCGGAGGATATTTCTCGGATATGACCAGGACCTTCCTGCTGAAAGGCGGGCGGGACCTATCGCGAAAGGTTGATATCTATAATACGGTCCTGACTGCGAACCAGAGGGCGATCGCTGCCGTATGCGAAGGGATCATTGCCCGCACGGTTGACAAGACAGCAAGAGATGTTATAAAAAAGGCAGGGTACGGCGACTTCTTTGGCCATGGTACGGGCCATGGGGTTGGCCTTGATGTCCATGAACTGCCGCGCATATCACGTTTTGGCAGAGAAACGATCAGGACCGGGATGGTCTTTACCATAGAACCGGGGATCTATCTGCCCGGCATGGGGGGAGTCAGGATCGAAGATATGGTCCATGCGGAGAAGCAGGGGTGTACTACCCTGACCTCACTTCCCAGGAAACTTGAAATACTCTAACATTGACCCAGGAGGAACGAACCATTGATAGCAACCAGTGACTTCAGAAAAGGCGCAAAAATTGAATATAAGGGTGAACCCTATGAGATCATCGATTTCCAGCATGTGAAGATGGGAAGGGGCGGCGCAAACGTCAAGACGAAGATGAAGAACCTCAAGACCGGCGGCGTTATCGAAGAGACGATCAGGTCGGGTGAAAAATTCCCTCCCGCTGGCCTTGAAGAGAAAAAGATGCAGTACCTCTATGCCCAGGGCGAGGACTATATCTTTATGGATCAGGAAACGTATGAGCAGCTTCCGCTGAGCTCAGCGCAGCTGGGCGATACAAAGCTTTTTCTCAAGGAGAATATGGAGGTGAAGGTGCTCTACTATAAGGGCGAGCCCCTGAATGTGGAACTGCCGACCTTTGCGGAACTGGTCATTGCCAAGACCGACCCTGCAGGGTTCAAGGGTGATACCTCATCGGGGGGCGGAAAGCCTGCAACGCTCGAGACCGGTGCGGTCGTCAGGGTGCCGTTCCATCTCAGTGAAGGAGACACGATCAAGGTCGATACCAGGACGTCTGAGTACATAGAAAGGGTAAGATAATGGAACTTGAGGATCTTAAAGAGATCATTGAACTGCTCAAGGAAACTGACATTACCGAGCTTCAGGTCGAGAAGGATGGCACGAAGGTAAAGATCAAACGCGAAAAGTATCTGCAGTCCATTGACATTCCTGCTCACCGTCCGTCTGTTGTTACGACACAGGAAACGCAGGTGAGGGAAGTTGTGGCTGAGGAGCCGGAACAGAGGCTGATAACGGTTACATCTCCCATTGTCGGCACCTTCTACCGTTCGCCCTCACCGGAGGCTCCGAGCTTTATCGAGATTGGACAGAAGGTGAAAAAAGGACAGGTCCTGTGCCTTATCGAGGCGATGAAACTGATGAATGAGATAGAGTGCGAGGTTGACGGCACGGTTGTGAAGGCCCTTGTGGACAACGGACAGGCCGTTGAATACGGCGAACCGCTCTTTCTTGTCGAGCCTGCATGAAGCTTTTTAACAAGATCCTCATTGCCAACCGCGGCGAGATAGCGGTCAGAGTCATCCGCGCCTGCAAGGAGCTCGGGATCAAGACCGTTGCGATCTATTCGGACGCTGACAAAGAGTCTCTCCATGTAAAGCTTGCTGATGAATCTGTCTGTGTCGGTCCGGCAAGTACTGCCCAGAGCTACAATAATCTTCCCAGCATTCTTTCCGCAGCTGAGATAACTGATGCCGAGGCGATCCATCCCGGGTACGGCTTTTTGTCGGAAAATCCCCAGTTCGCAGAGGCCTGCCTGACATCAGGGATAACTTTTATTGGACCGTCTGCTGAGACGATCAGGCTGGGCGGTGACAAGTCGAAGGCGCGGCAGACCATGAAGCGCAGGGGAGTTCCTGTCGTGCCCGGCAGCGACGGTCCGGTGGTGACCGAGGAGTCGGCGCTCAAGCTGGCAAAAAAGATAGGGTTCCCGGTGATCATCAAAGCTTCTGCCGGCGGCGGCGGACGCGGCATGCGCATCATCAGGGAAGAGGCAGAGCTTGAGAAACTCTTTTTCATGGCGCAGAGAGAAGCGCTTACCGCATTCGGCAACGGCGAGCTTTATATGGAAAAATATATTACCGAGATGCGCCATGTCGAGGTCCAGATCATTGCAGACGGCAAGGGAAATATCCTTCACCTCGGCGAAAGGGACTGCTCCGTGCAGAGGCGTCATCAGAAGCTGATCGAGGAGTCGCCTTCACCGATCGCATCGGAGAAGTTCAGAAAGAAGATCGGTGAGTATGCGGTCAAGGCTGCCAGGGCGCTCAAATACCGCAATGCAGGAACCGTTGAATTCATCGTCGAGCCTGACGGCAATATCTATTTTATGGAGATAAATACGCGCCTGCAGGTCGAACATCCTGTCACCGAGTATGTTACGGGTATAGACATTGTAAAGGAGCAGATCCGTGTGGCCGCAGGCTTTCCCCTTGAGCTGAAACAGCCTCAGGTAAAGTTCTCTGGCCACGCCATAGAATGCAGGATCAATGCAGAGGACCCGGAGCGGTTCATCCCCTGCCCCGGCAAGATTACCTTTATGGCCGTCCCGGGAGGGCCGGGCGTTAGGGTGGACACTGCCATGTATAACGGCTGCGTAGTTTCATCGCATTATGACTCTCTGGTTGCCAAGCTGATCGTTCACGGCCGTGACCGTGAGGAGGCCATGGCGAGGATGCGGCGCGCCCTGGGTGAGTTCATTATCGAAGGCATCAAGACGACCATCCCCTTTCACAAGAGGGTCCTGGACGACCCTGATTTTATCAAGGGCGAGTTCAATACCGGCCTGGTTGAGAAGATGAACAATCCTCCGCAGTCTGCCAGTAAATAACTGCAGCGCCTCAATGTATCAGCACGGCATCTGTTTTATCACTGACCAGACGCATTCAGCCATGCCCGCCTTTGAGATGGTTAAACATGTGCTGGAGGCAGGCATACCATTTATACAATATCGGGCAAAGGACCTGTCTCGGCGCGAGATCTGCTCCGAGGCCAGACGGCTGAGGGAACTGACCCGCCATTATAATGCCGTGTTGATCATCAATGACCACGCAGATATAGCGCTCGCCATGGATGCTGACGGTGTTCACCTTGGCCAGGACGATCTGCCCCTTGCTGAGGCGCGCAGGATCATGGGCAGGAAGATCGTCGGCATCTCGACCCACGATCCGGAGCAGGCAAAAGAGGCAGAGGCAGGCGGAGCAGACTATATCGGTTTCGGTCCCATCTTCTTCACGAGCACCAAGGATGCGGGCGCGCCCAAAGGGGTTGACATTCTGCGGGCAATAAAACAGAATGTCACAATCCCTGTTGTGGCGATCGGCGGCATCGGTATTGACACTGCTGCTGACGTGATGCGTGCAGGTGCTGACGCGGTTGCGGTCGCTACTGCGATCTGCAGGGGAGACATCAGCAGGAACGCAAAGATGCTCTGCGATGTAATACGCAATCATACGGGAGGATAAGATGAAAAAGAGTCTGCTGTTGGTGCTGTGCCTGGGTGTGGCGCTGTCACTGGTGACAGGATGCCAGAAAAAAGCTGATTCGATCAAAATCGGCGTAGCCGGGCCGATGACGGGCGATCAGTCGAAGATGGGCACTGATTTCAAGAACGGCGTTTCCCTTGCTGTTGAGGAATGGAATGCAAAGGGCGGCGTTCTGGGCAAGAAGATAGAGCTGATCATCGGTGATGACCAGCATGACCCCAAGCAGGCAGTATCGGTCGCGAACAAGCTCGTCAATGACGGTGCTGTCGGCATTATCGGCCATTTCAATTCAAGCTGCTCCATACCTGCATCTGACATTTACAACCGGGGAAGCCTGCCGATGATCTCGCCCGGCTCGACGAACCCCCAGTTTACCGAGAAGGGTTACAAGGGCGTCTTCAGGGTCTGCGGCAGGGATGACCAGCAGGGCAAGGTCGGCGCTGATTTTGCAAACAGCCAGCTGAAAATGCATAAGGTTGCGATCATCCATGACAAAACGACCTATGGCCAGGGCCTTGCTGACGAGTTCAAAAAGGCGCTCGGCAATAATGTTGAGGTTGTCTTCTATGGCGGCATTATCCAGGGTGACAAGGATTTCAAGGGCGTGCTCACAACCATCAGGGAGAAAAAGCCTGAGCTCATATTTTTCGGTGGTATTTATCCGGAGATGGGTCTGCTGGTGCGGCAGTCGCGTGAGCTTGGCATAAAAACACCGTTCATGAGCGGTGATGGATCGATCGACCCGAAATTCATCGAGATCGCGGGTGCGCAGGCAGCAGAGGGCACCTATCTCACCTTCAGCCCTGACCCAAAGAATATTCCGTCAGCCAAAGACTTTGTCAGTAAATATAATGCAAAGTTCGGCGAGATCGGCCCATACTCTATCTATGCCTATGATGCTGCCAATATTCTGCTTGCTGCTATCAAAGAGGCGAATACAGCAGACGGCACAAAGATCATCGAGAAGCTCCATGCCCTGGATTTTACCGGTGCAGTCGGCAAGATCAAGTTCGACGAGAAGGGGGATGTCACTGCCCCTCCGTATGTTGTCTGGACTACGAAGGACGGCAAGTTCATGGAGATCTGGAAACCGTAACATTTCGTTATAAGTAACGAACCAGGGGGTGCAGAAAGAATTCTGCACCCCTTTTTTTCTCGTTCGACAGATGCTGTATTGTCTGGTATAGTGGAACAAAGAAGAAAGAGAGGCAATGCATATGAAAATCGGCATTATCGGATCAGGGAATATGGGCAGCGGTCTCGGAAAGATATGGGCAGCAAAAGGCCATGAGGTCATCTTCAGCTATTCGCGGAGTCAGCAAAAACTGGCAGGTCTTGCGGCGTCTGTGCCGCATGCGAAGGCCGGTACGCCCGCAGAGGCAGCGCAGGCTGAAGTGATACTCCTCGCGGTCCGCTGGCCGGACGTTCCCGATGCGCTGAAGCAGTCCGGCCCGCTCGACAGCAGGATCGTTATAGACTGCACGAACCCGCTGAACCCTGACATGAACGGACTGGTGATAGGCCATACGACCTCTGCTGCCGAAGAGATCGCCCGGATGGCTCCGGGTGCAAAGATCGTCAAGGCCTTTAACACGGCTTTTGCGCAGGTGTATGAGGAACGGTCACGGCTCTTCGGTTCCCGCAGGGCCAGCATGCTTTACTGTGGTGATGATGCTGAGGCTAAATCGGTTGCAGCAAAACTGATCGTTGACGTCGGATTTGATCCGGTCGATTGCGGACCCCTCAGTTCTGCCCGTCTGCTGGAGCCTGTCGCAATGCTTATGATCATGCTTGGTTATGAGATGAAGATGGGCACGAACATGGCTTTGGACCTTATCAGGCGGTAACGCATGAAATTGGTCGAAAAACTGCAGGCTGAGTACGATACGGCAGCTGCAAAGAAGCAGGAGTTCTCAGAAAAGCTGAAGCGGCTTGAAAATGCAGAACAGAAGAGCTTTCATGAGATCTGGATGACCCGAGAGCAGATAGCTTACTGGCAGGGAAGGGCGGAAGGACTTAAATTCGCCCTGCTCGAATCAGGGCAGTGAGGGAGCTTCCTAAGAAAGAAACTGATTTAAGCAGCCCTGCAGGGCATCGAGCCTGTAGGGTTTGTTCAGTACAGCTGAAAAACCATATGCACGATAATCTGCCACTACCGGGCTGTCTGCGTACCCGCTTGAGACAATAGCCTTGACCTCGGGGTCAATTTCCCTGATCTTTTCAATTGTCTCCTCGCCGCCCATGCCGCCCTTTACGGTCAGGTCAAGAACAACCAGATCGAATGGTCTGCCTTCCTCTTTTGCCTGCCGGAACAGTTTAATGGCCTCTTCGCCGTCTTCAGCGCCAACAACCGTATGACCGAGCGCTGAGAGCATCTGCTGAGCGACGCTTCTTACCAGTTCTTCATCGTCCATCAGGAGTAACCTGAGCTTCTTTGTCCCCACAGCAACGGGGGGTGGGGCCGCGGTCTTTATCACGGTGTCCTTTGAAGCAGGCAGGTAGATGGTGAAGGTAGTGCCCCTGTGGAGTTCAGACATCACCTCAATGATGCCGCCGTGGTTTCGTATGATCGAATACGATGTTGCCAGGCCGAGACCGCTTCCCTTCTGCTTGGTTGTAAAGTAAGGATCGAAGATCCTGGACAGGTTCTGATCGGATATGCCGATGCCTGAATCCTGAATATCGATGCAAATGAAACGGCCTCCGTCAGGCAGTCGCGAATTGGTCTTTGCCGGAATATCCCTGTTCGTGACCGCGATATTTACGGTGCCTCTCCCTGCCATTGCTTCATTGGCATTTAGGACGATGTTCTGGATCACCTGGGCAAGTTGCCCCTCATCGGCCTCCACAGGCCAAAGTTCAGGGTCAATGGTAAGCCGATAGTCTGTATGGGAACCGCTCAGTGCGAATTTGACCGCATTTTCTACTGTCGGTCCGAGCCTCATCAGCTTCTTTACCGGCTTGCCGCCCTTGGAGAAGGTCAGCAGCTGCGTGGTGAGATTGACCGAGAGGTGAAGTGCCTCCTCTGCCTGTTCGAGCATGGCCAGCGACTTTTCCTTCTGATCATGGGTCAGCTTTGCCATCGAGATGTAACCAAATACACCCTGAAGCAGATTATTGAAATCGTGGGCTATGCCGCCTGCCAGCGTGCCGATGGATTCGAGCTTCTGGGTTTTAAGCCGCTCTTCTTCGAGCAGATATTTTTCGGTGATGTTATTGATCGTTTCAATAACCGAAGTGACCCTGCCGGAATCATCCTTGATCGGGTAGGCCTTTGTCTCGACAAAAATAATATTGCCCCTGGCATCCTTATGCCGGTGCAGGGCTGTGTGGGGCAGTCCCTTTTCAAAGGTATGGCGGGTAGCACATTCCTCGCCTTCTTCGAAACAGGGCCTGCTGGACTGGTGTGACATCTCATAGCAGTGCCTGCCAATTATCTCGTCACAGTCTTTTTCGACCTGTCTGCAGTATGCCCTGTTGGCAGTAACAATATTATAATCACGGTCCACTACGATAAACCCCTCATCCACGGTGTCGAGAATGCCCCGGACGAATTCCTCGCTCTGCCTGAGCTTCTGCTCGAACTGTTTGCGTTCGGTGACGTCGCGGGTCACGCCCAGCAGCGCAATGATCTCGTCCTTGTCATTGCGCAGCGGTACCGCATGGGTCTCCAGCCAGACGTGACGGCCCTTTAGGCCGATGGTCTCGAACAAGAGGGTGCCTGAGCCGCCCCGGAAGATCCGTTTGGTAAGGTCCATGAACGGCTGCCGGTACTCAGGGGTGACAAGGGGACAGACGCATTGACCTTTCACCTGCTCAAGAGAATCAGCCTGGATCATATCAAGTCCAGCACGGTTCATCATGATCAGGTTTGCATTCTCGTCGAGCAGCTTGACGCATTCCGGTTCGGTGTTAATGATCGTGTTAAGCATTCTCTCGCTCGCCCGAAGCGTGTCCTCTGCATGCTTACGTACCGTGATATCCTGGGCAGTACCGAAAATACTGAGCGGATTCCCCTGCTCATCCCTCCGGACCTTTGCGATTGCCTCCATCACCCATTCCCGGCCGGAATCATTGATGATCCGGACCGTTACATGGTATGGCGTTGCATCGTCTTTCAGTGCATTGTTGAAACTGGTCTTCATGATCTCAAGGTCTTCCGGATGGACCAGCCGGCTGAACTCATCAAAGGACGGCACAAAGACCTCACGGGACTTGTCAAAAAGCTTGTAAGTTTGATCAGACCAGTCCAGGACCTGAGATACGATGTCCATGTCCCAGCTTCCCAGACAGGCCACCTCCTGCGACTCTTTCAGGCGCCTCTCGCTGACCCGAAGCCTGTCCTCGGCTTTCCTGCGTTCTGTGATGTCACGACAGAGGGACAGAATGCTGAAAGAGTCACTGCCGTCAAGCACGGTGGCATGGATCTCCACGGGCGTGATCGTTCCGTTACGACCAACATAGTCGACCTGGAGGTTGCGGATACCGCCCTCCAGAATGCACCTGCGTACCTCCCCGGCATTTCGCTCCTGATCGTACGCAGCGGTCCATTCCAGGACACTGTGTCCGATGATCTCTTCTAGGTTCCTGCTGCCTGTCAGGTCGGCATACCTCTGATTTGCGTCCAGAACCATGCCCTGACTGTCGATGATCACATATCCGGTATCTGTTAGTTCAATGAGTCTCCGGTATTTTTGCTCGACCGAATGCATTTTCTTCTCAACCTGTCTGCGGCCGGTGATGTCACGCAGGAAATTGAAGAACAGTCCCCCCTCTATTGGCCAGTATGATGCGTTAATCTCGACCTGCCAGATCGTTCCGTTCTTTGCACGGTGGCGGGTCTCAAAGAGATCATTGCCTTTGGAAATGATCTTGTCGATATGTAAGGCAGTTTCATCGGGCGATTCATTCGCCTCCAGGTCAGGGATGCGCATTGCCAGAAGCTCTTCCCTGGTATAACCGGAGCGTCTGACATAGGCGTCATTTACCTCGAGGATGCGGCCTTCTGCATCTGTCAGCCAAAAGCCGTCTGAAGAGGTTTCGATGGCAGCGCGGTACATGGCCATGCAGTCCTTCGGAGCTTTCTCCTCTTTTTGAATGCAGTCACTCTTATTTTGTCTGTTGTCCATATCAGCCTGATTTTACGCTAAAGGAGGACTATTGACAAATCTTTTTTTTGTAGCCGGATTCCCTCTTTGCAATTTCTGTGCAGTGACGTTACGATACAGCATGAACGCGAGAAACCGGGTGAAAAAGGTCTTGCAGGGTGAACGGAGTGACCGTATTGCCCATGCCCTGTTCGGGGGAGGGCTCTGGTCGTTCTGCCAGGCAGGGCTGGAGATCCAAAGCATTGTGAAGTCTCCTGATTTCTTTGCGGAGGGACTCGCGAATGTCTTTGGAGAACTTGACACTGATATCGTCTTTGCGGGTTCGGGATTGAACTCCTTTCCTGCGGAAGCCATCGGCGGCCAGCTCGCTTTTCGCGGCGAACAGGCCCCGCTTCTCGCATTTCCCCTGATCCAGAGCGTCGAGGATGCGGGCTACTTTTCCCGGGTCGATCTCGCCCATTCTGCCCATACACTTGCCTTGGTGGAGATGATCACTGGTTTGCGCTCCCGGCTGCCTGACCGCTATATCTGCGCAACGTCATGGGGGCCGTTTACCTGGGCCATGATCCTCTGCGACTGGCAGTTGCTGCAGGATAAAGTGCGGAGCGACAGGCGGTTTGTCCAGGAGGTCTGCGACCTCGGCGTCCGTCTCTCCCT
This sequence comes from uncultured Nitrospiraceae bacterium, assembly GCA_964463135.1. Lineage (GTDB taxonomy): Bacteria > Nitrospirota > Thermodesulfovibrionia > Thermodesulfovibrionales > UBA6898 > UBA6898. The sequence goes on along the minus strand of CAYXBA010000003.1, from coordinate 79,308 downwards.
TGCTTTTTTTGAGCCCCTTATCGAGCGCGGCCTGATCGACGGAATATCCATACCGGACGGCGCAGCAACGCTCATTTCGAATGACCTTTATTGCGACGTGGTCATCCCTGCTGAAAAAAAACTCTTTGATCTGGTGCGGAGCCGCGGTGTGGGATGCTTTCTCCATCAGTGCGGCAATATTGGGAAACAGTTTCCGCTTTATCCCGGAACCGGCGCAGACTGCATAACGATCGATGCCGGGGTTTCGATCAGCGAGGTGTACAAGCTTTACCATGACCGCCTGGTTACGGCCGGCAATGTAGATGTTATCAATACTCTGTACGGCGGAGACCAGGAACATCTCTGCAGAGCAATTGCAGAATGTGTTGCCGGTATACCTGATCCCTGTTACCGCTATATACTGATGCCGTCCTGCGACCTTCCTCCGGATACACCCCTGGAAAAGATTAAGGAGTTCTTTTCCTGCGCTGACCGGATTGCTGCAGAGCGCCGCACGATTCCGGCAAACTAATGATATGAGAAAACGTCTTGTATTTGTCGGCGGGGGGCATGCTCACCTGACAGCACTTTTTCGCATAAAGGATTATCTTGACAGGGGCATTGCGGTCACGGTCATCAGTTCCTCTGCCTACCAGTATTATTCCGGCATGGGGCCCGGGATGCTTTCCGGCATTTACCGGCCGCAGGATATACGCTTTCATGTCCGGAAAATGATCGAGGACCGGGGCGGGGAATTTATTGAAGACCGCGTGACCGGCATAAGACCGCAGGAGAGAGCTCTTTCTCTGGCCTCGGGCAGGAGCATTACCTATGATGCGGTATCGTTCAATATCGGAAGCGAGGTTTCGCATGCATCCGTCGGACCCGACCCGGAAAATATCTTCACGGTCAAGCCGATCATCAATCTCCTGGCTGCCAGAAATGCCATTACATCCGGTATCCGCCAAAAGGATTTGCGCATTGCTGTTATTGGCGGTGGGCCTGCAGGGGTTGAGATAACGGGAAATGTATGGCGGCTCGTAAAGGATCTGGGCGGTAAGGCCGAGATAACGCTTCTGCCCGGAAGCAGGATGCTTCATGCGCTGCCTGAGCGTGTGCGGTCCCTTGCGATGGCGTCGTTTCTGTCCAGGGGCATTCTTGTTCGTGAGGGCAGACGGGTCAGCACGATCGAAGCGGACGGGGTGGTATTTGATGACAATTCAGCACTGGGGTTTGATATTTCGCTGATCGCAACCGGCGTGAGGCCGCCGGCGCTGTTCAGGGAGTCAGGACTTCCGGTCGGTCCTGACGGAGGCCTCCTGGTGAACAGCCAGCTGCAGAGCAGCGCGTATCCAAACATATTCGGCGGCGGAGACTGCATCAGCCTCGACGGTCATCAACTGGCAAAGGTCGGTGTCTATGCGGTGAGGGAGAATATGATCCTCTTCAGTAATCTGATGGCATTCCTTGAGGGGGGGAATGCACTGAAAACGTTCAGCCCCCAGAAGCACTATATGCTCATTTTCAATCTCGGCAACGGCAAGGGCATACTCTGGCGCGACAACTTCGTCTGGCACGGAAGATCGGCCTTCCTGCTGAAGGACTACATTGACAGAAAGTTCATGAGGACCTTCCAGGTATCGGGCGAACCGACAGAACCGGAATAGAAGCTGTTGTCAGCGGATGGTCATACGGCTGTGAGGAGTCAGTTTTTGTTGTCAGCGGTCGGGTGATCTTCAGTATTGTTCTGGCCTTTTGCAAGCCGTTGATAGGTCTCCTTGCTCACCTCTTTCAGGCAGTCAGGGCAGATGCCGTGGGTGAATGTGGCATCTGAATGTTCGCTGACGTAAACATCGATCTTTTTCCAGTACCCTTCGTCGTCGCGGATCTTCTTGCACCAGGCGCAGATCGGCAGGAGACCGCTCAGTGTTTTGATCTCCCGCAGAGCGGTCTGCAGATCGCTTATCAGCTTTTCCCGCTCGTCCTCTGTCTGTTTGCGCGCTGCGATCATCTTGTTGAATGCATTGCCGAGATGTCCTATTTCGTCCTCTGACGAAGCGTCAAAAATAATGTCGAAATTGCCGCGGGAAGCATAATCTGCAGTCCTGGTAAGCTGCAAGAGAGGTTTGGTGATGATGCGGGCAAGGATCGTGAATACGATGCCGGCGACGATCATGGTCGCAGCGATCAGCCAGGTGATTGACCAGATGATGCTCTTTGTCTCTTTCCGTATCGAACTTTCAGAAAGACCGATATGGAATTGGCCGATCTCGCCTTTGAGAAGCGGTATGGCAATATCAACGAGCGATCTGTTCTCTGTCGAGAAATTCTTAATGGCATAGTCGTGACCGGAGAGCACCGGGTTAATATTCTTCAGCCCGGTCGGAAAACCCTCCCCGAAGGTATGGGCAACAACAGTACCATTCTTATTCGTGACAAAGGCATATTCGATATCCTGCTCATCAGCGAGGTGGTTCTTGAGAAGCAGTTCCAGCGCCGGAAACTTTTCTGTCAGGACAAGATCAACAACCTCATGTGCCATCAGGTTTGCGATCGTAACACCGCGAAGCTGGAGCCGTGCCTCTAACTTCTGATAGACCGAGGTCACGGTGAACAGAAGCAGTATGCTCCCCGAGAGGAGCAGGATCCCAAAGGCAGCCAAAAGCAGCTTTGCTCGTATCGTTAAAGGGATTTTCATGCCGAGGTTATTTTACCCTTTTCTGACCATCAAGCCAGACCTTCATCTCGCGGATCGAATCATAGGCCTTATCATCAATCATGACAAAACGGTCGATATACATCTTTTTAAGGATCTCAGCTCCCTTTGGATCAGTATGGGCCTCAAGAAAGATCTTGCGGAGCCGGTCTTTCAGCGCAGGGTCCAGGCCCTTGGGAACAACAACCGGCGGTATGCCGTACGGCGGCGATTTGAGAATGATCCTCGTCATTGAGGTGAATTTGGGTGATGTCTTGTTCGCATATTCCCAGATAAGGCTGTCCACAGCTGCTCCATCAACCACTCCTTCTGCAACCGCCTGGATGGCCTTGTCATGGGAACCGATATATGAATATTTTCCGAAGAAAGAGTCCGGCGTTTCCTTCATTTTTGCGAGCATATAGGTTGGTACCAGTTTGCCCGTGTTGGAGAGCGGATCGGTAAAGGCGAAACGTTTTCCCCTGAGGTCGCTCAGCTGCTGAAAGGGACTCTTCTTATTAACGATGATATACGAGTAGTAGACCGTTTCTCCGTATGCCACCGGCGCAGCAAGGAGTTCCATGTCAAACTCTTTTTTGCCGTCCACATAGGGGCCGCCGCAGACAAACGCCACATCGACCTGTCCAGTTGCCACCAGTTTGTTGATCTCGGCATAGTCCTCACGGTCAACGAATTCGACGGGCTGTCCCATTTTCTCGCCGATGTAATCAAGAAACTGCCGGTAATAAGCAAAGCCCTCCCGCGGGGTTATCATGCCGCCTACAGCGATCCTTATTGCCTTGACGTCCTTTTTTGCGGCAACGACAGGCTCCCGTTTTTCCATGCTGATCTTCTGGCGGGGGGCCTGATCGCAGGCGATCAGAAGCTGCATTACGGCAAACATGATAAGAATGCGATATGTAGTTGACGATTTCATGACAACCCTCCGTACAGAAACTATAGCAGAATTCCCCATATTCTCAAGAATATTCGAGGCAGATCTCATAGGGCATAATGGAGCCGGTTCTAATGACCGAAGCCAGGGCTGCCGGAGTTATCCTGCAGGTCCTCAGCACGGTCAATGTCCCGGAGCGTGACCAATTCTCTCCATCTGAGCGCAGAAGCCCTGATCAGGCGGACGGTCGTCTCAAAGACTCTTTCCGTGCTCCAGGGAATTGACCGGAATATCTCTCCATGCTGCCCCTTCATGCCGATCAGGTAATAACCGCCGTCTGCTGCCGGGCCGATAACGATATCTGCATGATCCAGGGCTGCGAAGGCACCGGTTATTATCGCTGCATTTAGTGCGGGGATGTCGGCGCCGGTCAGGACAACTTTTTCAGCGCCGCGTGCCAGCAGATCCCTGATCGCATTGTCCATTCTTCCACCGACGTTGTCACCGCGCTGAAGCACGAAAAGATTGCCCGGCAGCCACTGCTCGAAATCAGGAAGACGCTCAGGAGGATCGTACAAGACCGTGCGTTGATATGCCTGGCCGCATGGGTCTGTATTGGCCATGATCAGTTCAGCAATCTCACGACAGATCTCAGCAGCCCTGTGGTCACCGATGTCCTTTGCCAGCCGCGTCTTTACCCTGCCCGGCTCCGGATACTTGATCATAATGCCGTACATATTCCTGCTCATCGGTAATAGAAGCGCGCCAGACGATCAGGGCTGACGCCGAGCTGATACAGCAGCATGGTCATCTGGTTTATCAGCGCAGTTCTGATCAGGCCTTTCTTCGCCCATCTGCGGCCTGAGGTGATTGCCTTTTTCCTGAGCACTGCTATCCTCCCCTGCTTCTTCATGCGGCTGATGAGATCGACATCTTCCATGAGGGGGATCTCTTTGTAACCTCCGAGAGGCTGAAAGACGTTCTTTCGGATGAAGATGGCCTGATCGCCGTACGGCAGATCGAATATCCTGCAGCGCAGCCTGACCCATGCCTCAACAAACCGGTATTTCAGGGAAGGATTATCCATACTGAAACTGAATGCCCCTCCGACGAACGAAGGTCCATCCAGCAGTGCGCGCAATTCTTCAGCCCACCCCGGTTCGAGCATGGTGTCAGCATGGAGGAACAGCAGAACGTCACCCGCTGCAGCTGCACTGCCTGCGTTCATCTGGACTCCGCGGCCTTTCGGAGAATCAATCACCACGACGCCGGTATGCCTCAAGGCCGTCTCCCGTGTCCTGTCAACACTGCCGCCATCCGCGACGATGATCTCACCCGAAAACCCACTGCTGAGCAGTGACTCGATGCAGCGGGTTATATGCATCTCTTCATTCAGCGCAGGAATGATAACCGTGATCATCGTATGGGCCTGGTAAAGGGCATCACCAGAAGCCTTCGGAGGCCAAGTCATCGGGCTTGCGGTAAGGACCAAGCCCGATCACGATCCCTTCCCGGGCCATATCCTGCAGAAGGGTCCCCAGCATTCTGTTCCAGACCGAAAGGATCGTCCTGTAGTCTGTACGTTCAGAGCGGTCTCCAGGCCCTTCCGTCCTTTCGCAGCAGTTCAACCGCCCCTGCAGGACCTTCACTGCCGGCAGGGTACGTCTGCAACAGCTCATTGGAACCTGTCTCTGTTTTTTCAAGCAGTGGGGTCAGGAGCGACCAGGCAAGGTCAACACCGTCATCCCGGACAAAAAGCATCTGATCGCCCTGCATGCAGTCAAGGAGGATGCGCTCATAATCAGTCAGCGCCACAAACTTCCGGTAGGAGAAATCCATATTCACCGGACTAAGGCATATTTTTGTGCCCGGGTTCTTTGCCTGGAAGGTGATATCGATCCCCTCATCCGGCTGGATCCGTATCACGAGGGTGTTCGGTTCGATCTCCTCCTGCATGGCGCGTGAAAACATCAGGTGCGGCACTGCCCGGTAATGGATCGAGATCTCGGCCTTTTTCTTTGCAAGTCTCTTGCCTGAGCGGAGATAGAACGGTACACCGTTCCACCGCCAGTTGTCGATATAGACCTTCATCGCTGCATAGGTCGGCGTTAACGAGTCAGGCCGTACACCCTTTTCCTGGCGGTACGCAGCGACCTCATTCCCATTGTCATAACCTTTTTCATACTGTCCGAGCACAAGACAGTCCCGGAGATTTTCAGCACGGAAGGGCCTTATGGAGCGGAAAACCTTTGCCCTCTCATCCCGCACCCTCTCTGCCTCGAAGACCGAAGGCGGCTCCATGGCGGTGAGCGCGAGCAGCTGGAAGATATGGTTCTGGAACATGTCTCTCAGTATGCCGGCCTTGTCGTAGTACCCCGCCCTGTTCTCGATGCCGATGCTCTCCGCGACCGTGATCTGAACATGGTCGATATATCGTCTGTTCCAGAGCGGTTCGAAGATCGCGTTGGCAAACCGGAACATCAGGATGTTCTGGACTGTCTCTTTGGCAAGATAATGGTCCATGCGATAGATCTGTCGTTCAAGAAAAGAGCTCCTGAGCACGGCATTGAGCTTCCTGGCAGAGTCCAGATCCGAACCGATCGGTTTTTCTATCGCCACATGGGTAAAGCCGCCTTCTTCGACCGAAAGGCCGGATACGCCGAGGTTCGTTATGATCACCTCATACACGGTCGGCGGCACCGCAAGGTAAAAGATCCGGTTCCCCAGGGTTTCATGGGCCCGCTCAAGTTCTGCTATGGCGGTCCCCAGGGCCTTGTAAGAGGCAGGGGCATCATACTCTCCTGCATGATAGTGGAGTCTGGATGCAAAGGCATCCCAGGCTGCTCTGTCAAACTTTGTGCCTTCGGCTGCTTCAACGGACTGGCGGATCAGCTCCCGGAATGCGGCCTGATCCATGGCGGTCCTCGCAGACCCGAGTATGCAGGAGTCATGCGGAAGCAGGCCGTCCCTGTCCAGACGGTAGAGCGAAGGGAAGAGCTTTTTCCTGCTGAGGTCTCCTGAGGCCCCGAATATTACCAGCAGGAACGGCTTCGGAATCTCAATGCTGCAGCTGTCGTATGTGGCGTAAGTCGGGTTATTTCCGATATTTTCTGTATTCACCTATTCTTTACCTCTACCTTAGCCTTGTTCTCCTTACCTGTTTTCTGCTTCACCGCATGGCCGCCGAATTCATTGCGCAGAGCAGCCAGCATCCTGTCGGAGAAGGAATTAGCGTCCCGGGAACGAAATCTTTGAAAGAGGGAGGCGGCGATGACCGGAGCAGGGACCGCGGTCTCTATCGCCTGTTGTACGGTCCATCTGCCTTCTCCTGAATCCTCTATGTATGCTTCAAGCTTTGCGAGCCTTTTATCTTTCTTAAAGGCCTCTTCTGCAAGCTCAAGAAGCCATGAACGGACTACGCTGCCCTGGTTCCAGAGGTGCGCCACTGCACCAAAGTTGAGATGTTCTGAATACGGTGATGCATCGAGGATCCCGAAGCCCTCTCCATATGCTGACATCATGCCGTATTCAATGCCGTTATGGACCATCTTTACGAAATGGCCGGCACCTGCAGGGCCGCAGTACAGATACCCGTCTTTCGGCGCGAGTGTCCTGAATATCGGTACAAGTTTCTTGCAGGCTGTCTTTTCGCCGCCTGCCATGAGGCAGTATCCGGCCTTCAGGCCCCAGATGCCGCCGCTGACCCCTGCATCAATATAATGCAGGCCTGCCATTTTCAGTTTCTCTGCGCGTTTGATATCGTCCTTGTAATAGCTGTTGCCGCCGTCAATGATTGTATCACCCTTTTTCAGAAGCGGCAGCAGACTGTTGATCATATCATCGGTCGGTTTTCCCGCAGGCAACATGATCCAGATAAAGCGCGGTGCTTTGAGGGCAGCGACCAGCTCCTCGACAGAGAAGGCAGGTCTTGCGCCCTTGTTTGCGATCTCCCTGATCTTGTCAGGCGTCCGGTTAAATGCCACAACCGTATGCCTGCCGCGAAGCAGACGGACAGCCATATTCATTCCCATGCGCCCTAAACCGATCATGCCGATCTGCATAGTTCCTCCTGATTGCTGGTTCTGATAAAAGTCTATCAGAAAAACAACCAGCTATGAACTATTTTCAGGAGCCGGCATCGATACTTTTTGCGGCCATAGCTGCCCTGTCACTTTGAAACGACTGATCGCAGCTGGTAATATGGGGCATGAAGAGATTTCATGCAGCAGTATTCCTTGTTATGCTCATGACCCTCTGCGCCGGGGTCACCCGCGCAGAAACTGTCACTGTTCTGTTCAGGGAGGATTTTAACGACCTTACTAACTGGAGGCCGCTCTATTTCCCTAAAATTAAGCGGCACTCAACATACACGATCGTCAGGGATGGCGCTGACAGTTTTCTGCAGGCAGAGAGCAATGCCTCGGCATCAGGGATCATCTGGCAGAAAGAGTTCAATGTATATGAGCATCCAAAGGTGCGGTGGCGCTGGAAGGTCAGCAACGTGTATGCAAAAGGTGACGAAACAGCAAAGGCGGGCGACGACTATCCGATCCGCATCTATATCATCTTCAGGTATGAACCGGATGCGGCATCTCTTGGGCAGAAGATCAGGTACGGCCTTGCGAAAAAAATCTATGGAGAATATCCGCCCCAGAGCAGTCTTAACTACATCTGGGCGAACAGGAAACATGCGGAACGCTATATGACCAATGCATTTGCAGATGAGGCGAAGATGGTGCTCCTTGAAGGAGGGCCGGAGAAGGCCACCAGATGGGTGGAGGAGGAGATCAATATCCTTGATGACTATCAAAAGGCCTTCGGCACCAGGCCGCCTGCCATGGCAAGTATAGCGATCATGAACGATTCGGACAATACCGGCGAGCGCTCGATGTCCTTTGTGGACTATATTGAGATATCCCGGTAGGAAAAAAGAAATCCTGCAGTGAAAAAAGGAATATAATAGTACCCGAAAGGAAAACAGATGGAACATACAGAAAGACAACACCGCCTCATTTTGAAAAGGATCGCTCACAGGGTGATGCTCGAGAAGGGACTCCTTCCCGATTTTTCGAGAGAAGCAGAAGAACAGCTTGCTGCCATCACTGCGCCCGCAGCCGCTGACAATGAACAGGTCCGCGACCTCAGGGACCTTCTCTGGGCTTCGATCGATAATGATGATTCACGCGACCTCGACCAGCTAACCGTTGCCGAAAAGCTGCAGGATGATGGCACCAGGCTCCTGATCGCTGTGGCGGACGTGGATGCGATCGTGCAGAGCGGTTCTGCCATCGATGCCCATGCAAAGCATAACACCACCTCTGTTTATACTGACGGCGAGATCTTCCCGATGCTCCCCGAGAAACTTTCTACTGACCTTTCTTCCCTGAACTTTCATGAGGACCGGCTTGCCATCGTGATCGAGATCGTTATTTCGGCTGACGGAACACTCAAGTCATCGGACCTTTATCGTGCGACGGTCCGCAACAAGGCAAAACTCGCATACAACAGTGTTGCCGCCTGGCTGGAGGGAGAGGGGCCTCTGCCCGAGGCTGCCGCCGCAGTGGAGGGTCTTGCAGATAATCTGCAGCTGCAGGATCAGGCAGCACAGAAGATGAAGGCTTACCGGCATGAGCATGGCGCGTTGAACTTCGAGACCATCCAGACCAGGGCGCTGTTTGACAATGATGAGATACGGGACCTTGAAGAGCGCAGACGAAACCGTGCCATGGACATTATCGAAGACTTTATGGTGGCAGCCAACGGTGTGACCGCGCGTTATCTCGCCTCCATGAAGTTCCCATCCCTGCGGCGTGTTGTCCGCATACCGAAGAGGTGGGAGCGGATCGTTGAAGTGGCTGCGGAGAAGAATTACACGTTGCCTTCGCGGCCCGCCCCAAAGTCTCTTGAGCAGTTTCTGGTAAAGGCAAAGGCTGATGATCCCGTCAGGTTCCCGGATCTGTCGCTCACGATCATCAAGCTGATGGGCGCTGGCGAATACGTTGCGGAATTTCCGGGGCAGTCTGCACCCGGCCACTTTGGGCTGGCAGTAAAGGACTATTCCCATTCCACAGCGCCGAACCGGCGCTATCCGGACCTGATAACCCACAGACTTCTGAAGGCGGCCTTATCAGGGGGAGGGGTCCCCTATCAGAAAGAGGAGCTTGAGGCGCTTGCAGAGCACTGCACTGCCCAGGAAGATGCTGCCAACAAGGTGGAGCGGCTGGTCGGCAAGTCTGCTGCTGCGCTTCTCCTGGAATCAAGGATCGGCGAGAAGTTCGATGCCATTGTTACGGGCGCGGCTGACAAGGGGACATGGGTGCGTATCTTCCAGCCGCCTGTGGAAGGCAAGCTTATGGAGGGGTTCAAGGGCGTTGATGTGGGAGACAAGATACGGGTCCAGCTTATCCGCACGGATGTTGACCGGGGGTTCATAGACTTTAGAAAGGTCAGCTCAGGCCGGGGACGGAAGAGATAGCGAGGTCATCTTTAGCTGTTGACGCGCAGCGTCAAGCCGTTGAAAAGCCCTGCAATGTGACATTATTTTACTTTGAGAACTGTTTACGGAATTGTCGTCTTACCGTTGTCCTGACTTACGCCGGAATAATCTGTAACATTATCTGCGGTGTCACAGGCAGGCCGTTTTCACCGGCTCAACCCTCCTTAACGTTAGTTCGTGCCAGGTTTATGAAACAAAGCGGCCAATGCGTTGGGAGATCCCGCTCGCCTGATAACTCCAGCCTCCTTTATTGTCCCTGCATCGTCAGTCTGTGAGCTTATACCCAAGCTTATCGATGCTGTCCTTTGTGAGCTTGGTGAGCATTTCTACTGTTATCTGCCTATCATCAAATGATATTGCGATCCTGCCGTTTTCGACGTCAATGGATTCAACGCCGTACATGCCGCCGATAAACCTTCTCAAGGCGAGAGAACATTCTTCACAGAAATGCTTTTCCACGCCGAAGGAAATCTTTTTCATCTTCTTCTGCCTCCCCTGTTATTTTGCGCTGTCACTGCACGCGCTGCAGTTCTCTTATGGAAAAGTATATCACCAATAAAGGTATCTGCAAATGTATCTTTCCTGTACAATGTCCTGAAAATATCTGATATTATGTAACAAATGTCACGGATCAGAATCGTTCGGCAAGAAGGTCCTGATGCGTGACGGACAGCACAAAGCTGCAAGGGGGAGCGATGCTTGAAAAGAAGAGCCCGATAAGGACAGCTGCCTGGAAGGACCTGAAGGCGCATTTCAGCGCGATGAAAGAACGGCAGATGAAGGACCTGTTTGCCGAAGACCCCGGACGCTTTCAGAAGTATTCCATCCGGTTCGAGGATCTTCTCTTCGACTATTCAAAGAACATCATTACTGACGAGACCCTCAGGCTTCTGCTGGCCCTTGCACGTGAGACAGGTATTGCCAATGCCATTGAAAAAATGTTCTCGGGCGACCGCATCAACGAGACCGAAGACCGTGCAGTGCTGCATACGGCGCTCAGGAACCGGTCCAATACCCCTGTTGTCCTGAATAGAAAAGATATCATGCCTGAAGTGAATGCTGTTTTGGGCAGGATGGAGCGGTTTTCGTCCCATGTCATTGATGGGACATGGAAGGGCTATACCCGCAAGCCAGTGACCGATATCGTGAATATCGGCATTGGAGGCTCTGACCTCGGCCCGGTCATGGTGACCGAGGCGCTCATGCCGTACCGCAAGCCGCATATCAGGACACACTTTGTCTCGAACATAGACGGCACGCATATCGCCGAGACGCTGAAGGGTCTTTCTCCGGAAACAACGCTCTTTATGATCGCCTCCAAGACCTTTACCACGCAGGAGACCATGACCAATGCGCATACTGCGCGCAGGTGGTTCCTTGAGACTGCAATGGATGAGGTGCATATCGCAAAACATTTTGTGGCGATCTCGACCAACGACGCAGAGGTGAGGAAGTTTGGCATAGCGCCCGAAAATATGTTCGTATTCTGGGACTGGGTCGGCGGCAGATATTCCCTCTGGTCTGCCATCGGGCTTTCGATCTCCTGCTCCATAGGGTTTGACCATTTCCGGGAACTGCTTGAGGGCGCACATGCCATGGACAGGCATTTCAGGGAAACACCGCTTGAGCGGAACATCCCGGTCATCCTCGGTCTGCTCGGCATCTGGTACAACAATTTCTTCGGGGCTGAGACTCACGCCATATTGCCGTATGACCAGTACATGCACAGGTTCCCGGCCTATTTCCAGCAGGGAGATATGGAGAGCAACGGCAAGGCCGTTGACCGAAAGGGCAGGGCAGTAACGTATCAGACCGGGCCGGTCCTTTGGGGCGAACCCGGCACGAACGGTCAGCATGCCTTTTACCAGCTCCTCCATCAGGGAACAAAGCTGGTCCCGTGCGATTTTATAGCTCCTGCCAACAGCCATAATCCGGTTGGTGACCATCATAACATCCTGCTCTCGAACTTCTTTGCGCAGACCGAGGCGCTTATGAAGGGAAAGACCTATGATGAGGTTGCTGCTGAACTGGAGGCCTCAGGCAAGTCAGCGAAAGAGGTCAAAAAGCTTGCCCCTTTCCGGGTCTTTCAGGGCAACCGGCCCACGAACTCGATCCTTGCAAGAAAGATAACGCCGCGGACCCTCGGAAGTCTGATCGCAATGTACGAGCATAAGATCTTTGTTCAGGGCGTGATCTGGAACATTTTCAGCTTTGACCAGTGGGGTGTTGAGCTTGGCAAGGTCCTCGCAAAGAAGGTCCATGCAGAGATGCAGAACTGCTCAGTTGTCGCTTCGCACGACTCCTCAACGAATGGTCTGATCAATGCCTGGAAGAAGATGAAGAAGAACGGCTGCCCGTAATGCAGTTTTATAACTGAAGCACTGCCGGTTCCCTCTGGGGTAGAGATCCGGAAGTGCTGCGCAGTTCCCAATATCACTGCGTGCGGCTAAAGCAAGGGGACCCCATGCATGACGGTCAGAGGACAGGGCCTCTCAGCTCAACGATCTTCTCCTGCATATCATCCGGCATTGGGGTTGTGAATTCGATATGCTCCTTTGTGACCGGATGGGTGAAGCCGAGGAGTTCTGCATGGAGCATCTGGCGGGGAAAGATGATCTTCTTTTTGCCGAGTTCAATTGAGGTCTTCAGGCCATAGGTCTTGTCGCCGAGAACAGGATGGCCGATGGATGCGAAATGCACACGGATCTGGTGGGTCCGTCCGGTGCCGAGCTTTGCCTCGATCAGGGTGCTTGCCTTTAGGCGCTCGACCACTCTCCAGGTGGTGACCGCTTCCTTGCCTCTTTTTACGTGCGTTGACATCTTCTTCCTGTCAGAGTCTGACCTGCCGATCCTCGATGATATCTCTCCTGTGTACTCTTTCATGCTGCCGAAGATGAGGGCCTTGTATCGCCTGCTCATGGTCCGGGCCCTGAACTGTTCAACGAGCTCATAGTACGCCGTATCGTCGAGCGCAATGACCATAACGCCTGAGGTCTCTTTGTCCAATCTATGAACAACACCCGGCCTGAGCGGCCCTCCGACCGTGGCGAGTTTCTTCGCATGAAAGGCGATCGTATTCATCAGCGTGCCGCTGCTGTGGCCTGCTGCAGGGTACACGACCATGCCTGCGGGTTTGTTCACCACGATCAGAAAATCGTCCTGGAAAAGGATCTCGATCGGCAGGTCCTCAGGCTGCAGTTCCCCGCTCTCTGCAATAACGGTAAAGCGGACCAGATCTCCTGTGCGGGTCTTATAGTTGGACCTGGACGGGTCGCCGTTGACCGTGAGCAGACCTTTTTCGATCATCCTCTGCACCTGTGAACGGGTGAGCCCGGAAAGCTCTGATACGAGCAGGTCGAGACGGGCACCTGCGTCTTCGCTGCGAAGAATTAATTCCGTATGCGGCATCACCCATTTTACCGGAAAAGGTGTTTTTTTTGGCTGCTGTCCTGGATTATATGAACTATCTTTAATGTATTGCCATCAGTTTTTGGGATATAATAATAAACAGGATGCAAATTGTCCGAAATGAGAGGGTTCGTGAAGTTGATGAATGACCGCGTGCTGAAAGCGCAGCTCAGGGACGGCCTGAAGTATTGGCTGTATATACCTGCTGCCGTTATCCTGGGCGGCCTGGCCGCTGACCGGATATTTGGACTCTCCTCTTTTTCTGAACATATGACGGTTACGGTATCTGCTATCCTGCTGATCATGATCGGCACTGTATTCATTCAGCGCTCCACGAAGGACCTGGCTGTGTACGGCGACGGTACGCCGAACCCGCTCAGACCGCCGAAGCGTCTGGTCGTTGACGGGAGTTACCGCCTCTGCCGCCACCCCATGTTCTTTGGATATGACCTTGCTGCCTTGGGCGTCGTGATGCTTTTCAGGTCGTGGGGTATGCTGTTTGTCTCGTATCCTCTCTTCCTTCTCCTTGAATACCGGTTTCTGAAGGGAGAGGAACAGAGACTCGAAAAACGGTTCGGCAATGCTTTTATTGAGTACAGGAAACGCGCCGGATTCCTGATACCGCTTATGAACAGAGAAAGGAAGACCCTATGATATCCCTGACCGCTCTGCGGAGATTCTATCCCTCGATCAACGAGCACAAGATGGCGGAAGAAGAGGTGCGCCGTCTGCTTGGCGAGACCCTTGACGAGCGTTACATCAAACATGACCAGCCTCAGCCGGGCATGTTCAAATACGCGCAGAAGAACTTTTTTTCGATCCTCTTCCTGAGCATCTATCGCGCCCTGAACATCCCCTGTTCCCGCCGGATCATGTACGGCATCATCAACCATTCGATCAGGGGCATCGTGACCGGCACGGACAATATCCTTGATGACGAATACAAGGAACTGCTGCCGCTCCGGTTCTCAGAGAATGCGACGCGGTTCAAGAGCGTGATGCATATCCTCCTTTTCGACCGTTTCCTCTTCAGGGTGCTGGACGAGGCGGTGAAGGACAGGCTCATAACCCTGGATGAAAAATATCTTGTGCAGCAGAAGATCTTCGAGTCCATGGTCATGATCGGCGAAGAAGAGGCAACAGAAGAGGGCGGCGTTAAGCGTATCCTGCCGCCTGCGGAGATCCTTTCTTCGGTGCATATGTATAAGGGCGGCAATCTCCTGCGGCTCGCCTTTATTGCTCCGCGCATCCTTGAAAAGGGCCTGTCTGCGGAACTGGAAAAGGTGGACAGCGGGATCTATTCTGTCGGCATGGCCCTCCAGGTGATCGATGACCTCACGGACTTTTACAGCGATATCAGGAGACAGAACCATAATTATCTTGTGTCATCAGTCTATTTTGAAGGTACTGCAGCAGAGAGAAGGAAGCTTGATGCTGTTCTTGCCGACGGGAAGGCAGCAGCGCTGCCTATAGAAAAAGAGTATTCGGAATCTGTTTCGCGTGTTATGGAACGCGCCATCGGAGAAGCGCTCACCGGTTTTGAGATGCTCCATGAGGCGGGGTACTGGATCAGCCGCAGCCAGGCCCTCGGTCTTATTAAATACCTTTTCAAACTGCGGGGCGTAAAGGATCTCCTTGTCCTGCTGCCTGAGGAATGCGAAACAACGCTCTCGGCCGGGCGATAGAAAGAGCAGTTCTTTGCTCTGTTAGGGTTATACTACGGCAATGAAGGCATTTCTGCTCTTTACGCATATTGCGCTTCGCAATGTGAGGCGCAACGCGCGCAGGTCCCTCTTCACGATCAGCGCCATCGCATTCGGTCTTCTCTGTCTGATCGTATTTCAGGCGCTGAAGGTGGGGCTGCATCGTGAAATGGTCAGCAGCACGGTCCGGCTCGATGCAGGTTCCCTCCAGATACATGCAGCAGGGTATGAGGTGAACCTTGCCGCACTGCAGCAGATACCCGAACCGGAAAAGGTCAGCACAGCCCTGGGTGCGATCAACGAAAAACGCTTCTCCCTCAGGATCAAGTCATCCGCCCTCCTGCTTGCCGGCAAAAAGAGCTCATCGGTGGTGCTCTCCGGCATTGATCCGGATGAAGAGCCCAGGGTCACGTTCCTCTCCGGAAAGGTCGTAAAGGGCAGATACGTTAATGAGGAAGGCGGCATCCTTATCGGCCGGGCACTTGCGGAGAGCATCGGCGTATCGATCGGCGACAAAGTGACACTCACTGCCCAGGACCTGCAGGGTCTGCCGGTCACCCGCCAATTCCCTGTTATCGGCATATACGCCACTGCGCTATCCTCGTTCGACAGGACCCATGTCTTCATGCATCTTGAGGATGCCCAGGAGTTTCTGCACGCGGATAATATGATCACAGAGATCGCTGTGCGGACAGACCAGGATGAGGGCTCTGCTGCGGAAAAGCTGCGTGCAGCCCTCCCTGCCAAGGACTACCAGGTCCGCACCTGGCAGGAGATCGCTCCTGATGTGCAGCAGATCATCGACCTGAACGATGCTACCATGCAGCTCCTGATCCTTATCGTCTTTGCGATCATTGCCATGGGCATAACCAACACCATGACCATGGTGATCTTCGAGCGCTTCAGGGAATTGGGCATTTTATCTGCCATCGGCACTGCACCGTCAGGTATTTTGACCATGGTCGTTATGGAGTCCTTTTTCCTTGGTGCTATCGCCTCACTGGTCGGCAGCATCGGTGCCATTGCTGCCTGCGCTTATCTGGGGAAATACGGCGTTGACCTTACGAGCTTCACCAGTTCAAACCAGTACTTCGCGACCAGTCATGTGCTGAAGGCGCATCTCCTTCTGAAAGACCTTGTTGTCGCTAATATCGTTACGCTGGCAACCGCGCTTATCGGCGGCATCTATCCTGCATGGAAGGCATCGCGGCTGAAGCCCGTAGATGCCATAAGCCACACCTGAACATGGCACTCATAGAACTGGATAAGGTCAGCAAGAAATACCGGACTGACGGGCTGGAGATAACGGCATTCAGCACCGAGAGCCTTCGGATCGAAACGGGAGAATTTGTCTGCATTGCAGGGCCATCGGGCTCGGGCAAGACCACGCTCCTGAACCTGATCGGCGCTATCGATCTGCCTACTGCGGGGTCTGTCACTGTCGGGGGCAGGATCACCAACGGCATGAGCCCGGCCGAAAGCGCCCGCATGCGGCTTGAACATATCGGCTTTATATTCCAGTCGTATAATCTTATCCCTGTGCTGAGCGCATACGAAAATGTGGAGTATGTCCTGCTGCTGAAGGGTGCATCAGCATCTGAGCGGCGGGAGCGGGTCGTGGCAGCGCTCGAAAACGTGGGGCTGAAGGATATGATGAAAAAACTGCCGAAGGAGATGAGCGGCGGCCAGCAGCAGCGGGTAGCAGTTGCACGGGCTATCGTGGCGTCACCGCCGATCGTGATAGCTGATGAGCCGACCGCCAACCTCGATTCGGTCACCGGACGGGACCTTGTGAACCTGCTCCACAGTCTGAACCAGGACAAGGGAACGACCTTTGTCTTTTCATCGCATGACCCGATGGTCATAGAGCGGGCAGACCGGATATTGGCACTTAAGGATGGACGGATCATAGAAGACCGGCTATGTTCAGGCAGGTGTGTCCCGGAGTAGTTTATATGAGGCTGGGCAGCGTATCTGAAAAAAGCTGCATGGCCGTGTTATCTTTCCGCTGGAAATGTAAATCTGACGTAACTTGCCTATGGTAAAATAACACGATGGTAAACAGCCGTTAACGATCTAAAGGGGGATTTACTGTTATGAACAGCAGAAAGCTTACAAGAAGAGATTTTCTCAGGAATGCAGGCTTTGTTGCCGGAGCAGCCTGTATCGGTACTGCAGCACTTCCTTTTTTTTCTGACGGGCGGGCATTTGGTATGCCGGGCAGGGTACGAATCGGTGTTATTGCGCCGTCACACTGCGCATTATCTCTTGTCCATGCTTCACTTACGGCGCGCTATAAGAAAAATGGCATTGACGCGGAGATCGTTTATATGCCGGATGCTCTCGATATCGCCAAGGGCCTTGCCAAAGGCGATATACAGGTGGGACAGCTGATGTCCCCGATCTTCTATGCAATGAATGCGGGTTCAGGTCCGTTCAAAAACGCTTCAACTGCCCTTGTCACTGCTCAGGTTGGCGGCACGAACGGCGGCGTGCTTGTCGTGGACAAGGTCTCGGAGATTAAAACTCCGAAGGATCTTGCCGGCCAGAAGATCGCTGTGCATAGTCAGCTGATGATCCACAGTCTTCTGATCAATATGCTGCTCAAGAAGAACGGGATTGATCCGGTGAAGGACGTGACATCAAAGACGATCCATATGGGCGGTATCATCCCGGCCATGAGAAAGGATGAAATAAATGTTTTCATCAATCCGGAACCCCTGGGAACATCTGCCATCAGCCAGGGGGTGGGGCGTGAGCTGATGCTCACCAAGAGCCTCTGGTTCAGACATCCCTGCTGCCTCATCTCGGTCAAGAAGGACTTCTTTAAGAAAGAGCCTGACGCGGTCAAGGCCATTTATCTGTCCTCCATGGAGAGCGGCCTCCAATTGAACAGTCCGGACAGCAGGACAGAGGCGATCGAACGCATTCAAAAAGATGCAAAGCCTTTCAACCAGATGTCCAAGGAGGTGTTGACAAAAGCCTTTACGCCCGGCCGGAGCGATTTTGATCCTTTCCCGTTTCAGAGTTCAGGGAAGGCTGTTATTGCCATGATGAAGGAGTTCAAGCTCATGCCGCCTGCTGTTGATGCAGACAAAATGGTTTCAGAGACGGTGCTATCCGATCTCGCACGCGAACTCCTGAAAAAGCTCGGCGACACTCCCCCTGCAAGCAACAGCCGCCAGGAAAAGATAGTCGGCGACGTTATGGGCTGAGCGGGGAGTTCCTGTGGAAAACAGCATGATTATTGAGGAGGTGCCTGGTCTCTATAAGATCACGCCCCTCAAGATATTCCGGAAGACCCAGAACGTGACCTTTGACTTTGTTCCGATAGACCTTCTGCCGCGGATCGATGCCATGGACCGTGTGATCCACGAAAGCAATGCCTACTCCCCGGGTCCGGTCGGTGCAATTGAACGGCCCTGGTACATGCACCCTTATCAGGAGGACAATCTTATCGTGCTTCATGGCACGAGGCATATGGAGATCTATACGCCGCAGCACGGCAGGATAGAGCAGTTCACCGCAACACCGCATGAGGTGCTGAAGAACGGGAAGGTTATCTATGTTGGCGGCGCCATGATCTCATGGCCGCGCAATGTCTTCCACCGCATCCAGTCAGGCAGCGAGGGCTCTGCTGCGATCAACCTGGCAGTGCATTATGAGGGCTTTGATATCCGCACTAACTTCAGCGTGTACAAGCTCAATCCGACGACCGGCGAATACGAGGTGATACGCGCGGGTCATCTCGACCAGCCGACCGCGTGAGGGAGATGCTATGGACTGCTTTGCCTTGCCGCGTTAGAGGTAATGATGGACTGAGAACATTCTCAGGGGACATGAATTCCCTGAGGGACTGCGAGGCATTTCAGAAGAAGGCGGGCAGGTGCGACATGAAGACCCTGAAGGAATTCATGCAGCGAAAGCCGAAAAAGGGCGCAAAGGGCCCAGGCAGGAGGGACTGACATGCATAGGCGATGGAACTGGATCGTGATTGTTTTAGTCCTGATGACCAATGCGGCCGTATCTGCAGGGGAGCAGGTGCTTTCGCTACACGATGCCCTGCTTCAGGCCTTGATAGGCAATACTGAGATCAGGGCCAATGAGCATGCGCTTTTCGCCGTAAAAGAGGACGTGAGCATTGCACGGAGTTTCCTGCTTCCCCGCATCGGTTTTGAAGAGCGGTTCATGCGGACGAATAATCCTACGTACGCGTTCATGGCAAAACTGAATCAGGAGCGGTTTGCCATGACAGACTTTGCCATACCATCGCTGAACGACCCGGCGCCTGTGTCCGATTTTCAGACAAGCTTTTCTTTTGAACAGGCTATTTTTGCGCCAAAGGCGTATATCGGCCTGAGAATGAGCAGAAAAGAATTCGATGCCAAATCAGAAGATGTTGAGCGCAAGAGAGAGGAGATCACCTTCTCGGTCTTCAAGGCCTATCTGGAATCTCAGACAGCGCGTGCCTTTGTCGCTGTCGCCGAAAAGGGTATTGAGGACGCGAAGGAACATCTCCGGATAGCCGAAAAGAGATATAACGTCGGTCTTGGGCTCTACTCTGACCTGCTCAGGGCCCAGGTCGCCCTCAGAACAGCGGAGGAGCGCAAGGTATCTGCAGAAAAGAATATGATGGTTGCCGGGCGTGCACTCGGACTGATGCTCGGCATGACAGAATCCGTAACCGTCACGGACCAGCGGCCGTCCCTTCAGATGAAAGACCTCGGCTACTATGAGAATATGGCGCAGGCACGAAAGGACGTGAAGGCCCTGGAGGCGCGGCGTCAGAATGCGGAGAACAATCTTAAAATGGCAAATGCTGCGTATCTTCCTTCTGTCGGCCTTGGCGGCGCATACCAGATGAACAGCCATAATGCTGCCTTTGGAGACGAGGGCAACAGCTGGCAGGTGATGGCCTTCCTGCGCTGGGAACTGTTTGACGGTCTGAGGCGGGAAGCGGAACGCGCAAAGGCAGAACATAAACTGGCAGAGGCAGGAGAATATCTCGACGGCATGAAGAAACAGATAGCCTTTGCCGTGTATGAAGCCTATCTTTCTGTTGAGGAGGCGCGCAAAGGTCTTGAGCTTGCAAAGGCAAATCTTGCCTCTGCAGAAGAGGGCAGGAGGCTGGTGAAGGTGCGCTATGAGAATAATCTCTCTGCTGCAGTAGATATGCTTGATGTGCAGACAAGTCTTGATGCGGTCCGGGCCGATGTCGTGGCAAAAGAGGCCGCATACCTTACGGCTGTTGTCCGTCTCGGCTATCAGAGCGGAACGATCATGAAAGACCTGGATATAGAGAGATGAGGAGAAACCCTATGAAGCATTTCAAGTTGGTCACGATACTGCTGCTTCCTGCCCTGCTTGCAGCGCTCTCCGGCTGCAAGGGAAACGCCGGGCAGGAGCGAAGAGAGCTCAAACGGCAGCAGGTGGCCGGTGTTACGCTCGAAACTCTGCAGCCGTCGCAGGCGGATGAATATATCGAGACATCAGGGACCGTGAAGGCCAGGACCACCAGCATTGTGGCAAGCCGCACCATGGGCACGATCACGTCCATTACCGTAAAAGAGGGCGACAGGGTGCGGGCAGGCCAGGTGCTGGCAACTATCGATGACAGCGATCTGGTGCAGCGGGTCAGGGCCGCGGAAAAAGGTGTCGAGGCTGCGAGGCAGCAGAAGGCACTGGCAGATATCACCTATCAGCGATACAAGAACCTCCATGATGAGAAGGCGCTTACCGGGCAGGAGCTTGACCAGGTCGAGACACAGAAAAAAGTGGCTGACATGGAATATGAACGTGCGCAGGCCATGCATCAGGAGGCCCGGGTATATCAGGGATTCACGCGTGTGACCGCACCCGTATCGGGCGTTGTTACAGAGAAGAAGGCAGATATGGGAAGTACGGCAGTGCCGGGCAATCCGCTCTTCACTATAGAAGACACCTCCGGGTACAGGATCGAAGCGAACATAGACGAAAAGCTTGCCGGCAGGGTGAAGCAGGGCATGGAAGTAACGGTATCTATCGAGGCCCTCGGCAGGGAACTTAAAGGTGTTATCACAGAGGTTGTACCTTCTGTTGATCCGAACACCAGGACATTTCTGGTGAAGATCGCGGTCAGCGGAGACGCTCTGAAGAACGGCTTCTACGGCAAGGTTTCTATCCCTGTGGGGAAGAAGGATGCACTGCTGGTGAGCAGGAAGGCGATCGTCGAAAAAGGGCAGCTGACCGGGGTCTATGTTGTGGATGCCAACTCGATCATAACATACAGACTGATCCGCGCAGGAAGGATATACGGCGACAAGGTTGAGATCCTTTCCGGCCTGAGCCCGAATGAAAGGATCATTATTGACGGTGCTGAAAAGGCTGTTGACGGCGGAGTGCTGACAGATCGTAAGCCGTGATGGGTAATGAATGATGAGTAAGTGGTCGGAAGCAGTAGGCAGAGGATACTTATAACCATGAGGCAAGAAGCAGGATAAATTTGAGATGAAGGCAATCGGCATATCAGGAAAGATCGCAGGGGCATTCATTCAGTCCAAGCTGACGCCGCTGATCGTGATGGCTTCGCTGCTCCTCGGTGTCTTTGCGGTCATTGTCACCCCGCGCGAAGAAGAGCCGCAGATCGTGGTGCCGATGATAGACGTGATGGTCACGTATCCGGGTGCGTCCGCAAAGGAGGTTGAAGAGCGCGTCACAACGCCGATGGAGAAGTTCCTCTGGGAGATCAAGGGCGTCGAGTATGTGTACTCCATAGCAAAGCCCGGCATGAACCTGACGATCGTGAGGTTCTATGTGGGTGAGGATATGGAAGCGAGCCTGGTCAAGTTGTATAACAAGCTCATGTCTAACTATGACAAGATCCCGCCGGGTGTTTCCCAGCCGCTGGTCAGGCCGAAATCGATAGACGATGTGCCGATCGCGACCTTCACGCTCTGGTCTGAACGCTATAACGGGTACGAGCTGAGACGGGTAGCGCAGGAGCTCTGCAACGAGATCAAGAAAGAGAAGGATGTATCGGAAACAGCGATCATCGGTGGCCAGAAGCGGCAGGTAAAGATCAGTCTCGACCCTGCGCGTCTGCGTGCGTACGGTCTTTCTGGGCAGCAGATCATGGGAACGCTGCAGAAGGCGAACTTCCTGATGCCGTCCGGTGCTTTCTCGTCCGGCAATAAGGAATATCTCATCGAGACCGGCACCTTTTTGAAAAATGCAGAAGAGGTCGGCTCGGTTGTGGTGAGTATGAGCGGCAACAGGCCGGTCTATCTCCGGGACGTGGCTGTATTGTCTGACGGGCCTGCTGAGCCGGGAGATTATGTGTTCATGGGGCTTGGCCCGGCTGCTGAAGCCAAAGGGATAAGCAGCCTGCATTCAGGCGCCGGACAGTATGAGGCGGTTACGTTCACGGTTTCAAAAAAGAGAGGCGCCAATGCCAGTGTTGTTGCCGGGGAGGCCATAAGAAAGATAGACGCGCTGAAAGGCAGGGCGATCCCTTCTGAAATCGAGATAACCACCACCAGGAACTACGGGGAGACCGCCAAAGAAAAGTCTGATGAACTCCTTCAGCACCTGCTCATAGCTTCCCTGTCTGTTGTCATCCTTATAGCCCTGGCGCTCGGCTGGAGGGAGTCGGTCGTGGTCGGCGTTGCCGTACCGGTCACTCTTGCGCTTACCCTGCTGATCAATTATCTCTATGGGTACACCCTGAACCGGGTGACGCTCTTTGCCCTGATCTTTTCGATCGGCATACTTGTTGACGATGCCATCGTGGTTGTCGAAAATATCCACCGTCACTTCAGGCTGCACAGGGCTGATCCGCTCATTGCTGCCTATGCCGTTGATGAGGTCGGCAACCCGACCATCCTCGCCACGCTTGCGGTCATTGCCGCACTTCTTCCGATGGCGTTCGTGACCGGGCTGATGGGGCCGTACATGAGGCCCATACCGGTCGGCGCTTCTGCTGCCATGATCTTTTCGCTCCTTATCGCTTTTATCGTAAGCCCCTGGATGAGCTTTAAGGTCCTCAAGAACGTGAAGCCGCACACCGGAGAGGAGGACGGCGGAAGGTTTGCCTCCCTGTATGAACGCATGCTCAGGCCCATGATCGAAGACAGGAAGAAACGGATCATTGCCCTGACCGTTGTGCTTCTCCTGCTCGGCCTGTCGCTGCTTTTGATACCTTTGAAGGCAGTGACGCTGAAGATGCTGCCGTTCGATAACAAGAGCGAACTGCAGGTGATCGTGGATATGCCTGAGGGTGTTACGCTTGAACAGACCGCAGCGCTCGGACGGGAGCTGGGCGACTATCTCAAAACCGTGCCTGAGGTGACGGACTTCCAGACCTATATCGGCACTGCTGCGCCGTACAACTTCAACGGCCTGGTGCGGCACTATTTTCTGCGCTCGGGCAGTACTGTTGCGGACATACAGGTCAATTTTGTCCCCAAGTCTGAACGCAGCAGGCAGAGCCATGAGATCGCGAAGCAGCTCCGGCCTGGACTGAAAAAGATCACTGACCGATACCATGCGCGGCTCAAGGTTGCGGAGATACCTCCGGGGCCGCCTGTTCTGAGCACGCTTGTTGCCGAGGTGTATGGTCCGGACCTGCAGCGTCAGACCGATATTGCCAGGGAAATCCGCGACATCTTCGAAAAGACCGACGGTGTCGTTGATGTGGACTGGTATGTCGAGGATGACCAGCAGAAGATCACCTTTGACGTTGACCGCGAAAAGGCAGCGCAGCACGGCATCTCGGCCGAGACCGTGTCGCAGAACCTCAGATTGGCGCTGAGCGGCATGTCCGCAGGCCTTGTGCATATGGAAAAGGAGAAGGAACCGGTTGAGCTATTTTTGAGGATGCCGGTGAGCGAACGGTCAGACATTTCAGCACTCAGGGAGATAACCATGCCGTCGGCAGGCGGTCAGCCGATATCTCTTGCTGAACTGGTGAAGATGCGCAGCAGCGCGGAGGACAAGACCATTTACCATAAGAACCTCAAGAGGGTCGTGTATGTGCTTGGCGATGTTGCCGGCACTGCAGAAAGCCCTGCGTACGCGATCCTCAAGATGAAGGAGAAGGTCAAGGACCTAAAACTTGCCGAAGGATATGAGCTGAAGCAGTATTCCTCAGTCCAGCCCTGGCTTGAGGACCGGTATGCCATGAAATGGGATGGTGAGTGGCATATAACCTATGAGGTCTTCCGCGACCTCGGCATAGCGTTCGGCGCTGTGCTGCTGCTTATTTATGTGCTGGTCGTTGCCTGGTTCAGAAATTTCGTGACCCCGCTCATTATCATGGCCCCCATACCCCTGACGCTGGTCGGCATACTGCCGGGTCATCTGATATTCGGCGCGTTCTTTACCGCAACATCCATGATCGGCTTCATCGCCCTGGCAGGCATAATCGTCAGGAACTCGATCCTGCTGATCGATTTCGTCCAGATGGAATGGCGGGACAGCTGCGATCTCAAGGCTGCGCTGATCAGGGCCGGTGCGGTCAGGTTCAGGCCTATTGCGCTTACTGCAGCGGCTGTTGTTGTCGGCTCTTTCGTGATGCTCTTCGACCCGATCTTCCAGGGCCTGGCCATTGCGATGATGTTCGGCGCAGTGGCAGCAACTGCCCTGACCCTGGTTGCCGTACCGCTGCTTTACTACGAATATTTTAAGGACCAACCCTGTCCCCTTGACGCTGAACAGAATATTGAAAAAAGTGCCTCTGAAACGTTATAATGTGCATATGCACAGAATGATATTTTCTGCCTCCCGGATCGAGCAGGCAGGCATTTCCCTACTATTATTCATAAGGAGAGAAGAAGCATGAAGAGAAGAGGTCTTATCGTTTTGTTAGCAGTTCTTTGTCTCACCCTGTTCCTGGTCCAGCTCAGCGCAGCGGCAAACCCCGCACCAAAGAGCACACCGGAACTGAAACAGGCCTTAGGCACTGGCAAGAAAACGATCGTTTTCTTTCAGAACCCCAATGGCGGCCCCTGCAGGGCACAAAATGAGATAATCGAGAAGCTCATGAAGGACAGAAAAGGCAATTTTGCCGTTGTTTATATCAATGCCATGAAGCCTGAGGATCAGAAGGCTTTTTACGACTACGGCGTCAGGAACCTGCCGTCTCTCGTGCTTGTTGACGGCAGCGGCAATATCAGCCGTGTATTCCCTCCGGGCATTCAGAGCTATGAGACGCTCGGGAAGTCTCTCGACAGCATCAAGTAATGGAATTCAGCATCACAAATATCTTCCTGGCGATCGGCGCTGGTCTTGCCAGTGTGCTCTCGCCCTGCGTGCTTCCGGTGGTTCCGGTAATAGCGGCAGGCGGGGCAGAGAAGAAAGACCGGCTGAGACCGCTTCTTATTGTGATTGGCCTCTCGATAACCTTCATGTCCATGGGTGCTGTTTCGTCGCTTTTTGGCGAGCTGCTGGTCGGACGTACCCGGTTTATTGAGCAGGTCGGCGGAGCGGTCATACTTGCGATGGGTTTGATGATCGTCTTTGACCTGAGCATCTTCAAGCGGTTGTACCGGCTTTCGAACATACAGGTGAAGTCTGAGGGCAGGTTCAGCGGGCTGGTCCTCGGCATGGCGCTCGGCATTGTCTGGGTGCCCTGCATCGGACCGATGCTTTCGAGCATCCTTGCGATGGTCGGCACCAGCGGTGAACTGGCAAAAGGCGTCATGCTCCTCGGTTTTTATTCTTTGGGACTGGCAGTGCCGCTGCTGACCATAGCCTATTCCTCGAATATGCTGCAGCGCAGGCTGGTTGCTGTAGCGAGGCATGAAGCAGTTGTCAGATATATAACAGGCGCTATACTGATGGCCTTTGGTCTGTATATTCTTGTTATCGGGAATTTCGCCTTTTGATGACCTAAATCATAGAAATATTTCTATGGATAAGGTATAATCAATATACATTGCAACTACGAAACAATTTTAACGGAGGTGAGTAATTATGAATTCATGTGCACCAACCTACAATAGATGCTCCTGCGAGAAGTGCGGGAACCATTATGCAACGATCATCAATACTGATGAGGAACTGCAGAAGGAAGCCTGCCCGAGCTGCGGCGAGAAGAAGCTGAAGCTGCTGGGCCCCTTGAGCGCAGCCGAGATGAGCAGCATGTTCTCCGGCGGTGGTTGAAGCCCCAGAGGCTGCTAAGACCGGTCCGGTCTTAGAAGAGAAGCAAAAAGGGTGGTATGCCAAGGCATACCACCCTTTTTTATTGTTGTAAAACATGCAATTAGTCTGTAGGTATTTAGCTGTTCAGGCAGAGACTACAGGCTGAACAACCTGCATGGCTGCCAGCAGGAGGATCATAAGTCAGCCTCCCGAAAGTATGCAGCAGCAGCCCGCATGCTGTTCCTGTCCCCGGTATAGAGTATGACGTCCTCCTCCCTGAAATGGAAATCAGGATCAGGATTCGTATGCATCTTTGAACCTCTCCTCACGGCTATGACCGTGGCGCCTGTCTTTTTTCTCACCTGCAGAGTTCCTATGGTCCTGCCTGCCAGGTGGGAGTTGTCCGGAATGCGAAAGCCCTCTACCTCTATTTCGGGGACCAGATCCGCATTCGCAAAAAGATGTCTCTTCGGCAGTTCCAGACTTCTCAGCGCAGAATAACTGCCGCTCCTGATGCGGTCCACAATATCCAGTATCACATTATTCGGAAACTGATATTTATGGAGTACCCGCGAAAATATCTCGATCGAGGTTTCGAACTCCTCAGGTATGATCTCGCTTGCGCCCAATGACCGCAGGTCATCTATCTCGGCGATGTACCGCGTCCTGACGATGATCTCGAGTCCCGGGTTCTCTTGCCTCGCTATGGCGACCATCCTGCGCGTAGAGGCCGGATCTGAAATGGCGATGACCAGGAGCTTTGCCCGCTCGATCCCGAGTTTATGGAGGATCTCCTTGCTTGTACCGTCGCCATAATAGATCGGCTCCCCCTTTTTCTTCATATCCCTGACCGTGTCGCTGTTCATTTCAAGTATTGCATAGGGGATCTCGGTCTCTTTCAGGACCCGTGCAAGGTTCCTGCCGTTCAGGCCAAAGCCGATGATGATCACATGGTCCTTCTTCCTGTGCGGAAATCCATCTCCTTCGCGGGCTTTTCTCGCGCCTGCGATCTGTCTGAACAGATGTCTTGAGGTAAGCCAGGCAGAAAACGACGGGGCCGCCTTGAGTATAAAAGGAGTTGCCATCATGGTGATGACCGCTGCAGACAGGAAGACCTGATAGTGTTCGTCAGATATCAAAGCCGATGCCCTGCCGGTGGCTGCCAGGACAAAGGAAAACTCTCCCACCTGCGCAAGACCGAGCCCAACATGCAGGGATGTCCTGAGCGGCGTGCCGATAAGCAGCGGGGCCGCAATGCCGCTGACCACCTTAAAGACAAAGATCATAGCGACAGCCGTAATAATGTTCAGCAGGTTGTCCAGCATGAACCGGACATTCATGAGCATGCCGACAGAGACAAAGAAAAGGCCGATAAAGCTGTCCTTGAACGGCAGGATATCGGACATTGCCTGATGCGCATATTCTGATTCCGAAATGATAAGGCCCGCAAGAAAGGCCCCGAGTGCGAGGGACAGGCCGAACCTGGACGTCAGCAGTGCAATGCCCATACAGAGGGTTATGATCGTGGTGACGAAGAGTTCGCGGCTCCTGGTATGCACCACCTGATGGAGCAGCAGCGGGACAAGCCAGCGTGAACTTGCCAGAACGATAGCGATGATCGCGACCGCCTTTCCCATCTTTATGGCGATCTCCAGTGCCGGCATAGTGTTTCCGGCAAGCGCCGGGGTGAGAAGCATCAGCGGAACAATGCAGAGGTCCTGGAAGATAAGGATGCCGACCATGATGCGGCCGTGGGGGGAGTCGGTCTCTCCCTTCTCCGCAAGCACCTTCATCACGATCGCTGTGCTGCTGAGCGCAACAAGGAAACCGAAGAAGACGGCATTACCGATCCTGCCGAAGAAAAAAGAGCCGACCGCAACGATCAGTCCGGTGGTAAGGAGCATCTGCAGGCCCCCGCCGGCGATCACCGCCTTCCGCATCCTGAGCAGTTTCGCAACAGAGAGCTCTATGCCGATCGTAAAGAGGAGCAGGACAACGCCGATCTCTGCCATCACCTCAACAGCGTAGGGATCCTTGATGATACCTGCGCCGTACGGGCCGATAATGACGCCTGCTACCAGAAAGCCGACCAGGGACGGCACCTTCAGCTTGTGGAGCAGAAAGACCACCACTGCCGAGGCGATAAAGATGATGACCAATGATTCGAGAAAGTGCATGGTGAGAAGTCGGTCCTATTCGCTGATCTCCCGGCCTTCGCTGATGAACGATATGCCCTGGCCGGACTTGCCGCCTATCATGACCGCCTCGATGATCGGGACATTCACCTCCCTGTCAGCTTTCCAGCGGACGATGAAGTTGGAGCCTATGCCGCCGCTCGTATCCTTCTCGCTGATATGCGTTTCTTTGGATGCCATGGGACTGATGGTCAGCGGACCGGTCAGGTATTTCTTTGTCAGTCTTCCCTGTGTATCGTAATAGTCGATCGAGGTTATGGTTATCGGCGTCTTGAAATCCGTGTTCCGTATTACGAGGGTGACGCCCAGGTCAAAGACCGTTGCGCGGGGCCCCATAAAGACATGCGGGTAGGCTGAAACAAAGACCGTCTGGGACTTCCTGGTGAGCTGCTCCGCCGCAACGGTAATGCTGGTCAGTGCGCATACAATGAGTAACGCGGTAATTACAAAAGCAGTTTTTCTGAACATGTATCTCCTCCTGATGTCATTGCATGGTCTCTGTCCGTACCCGCATTACATTATATCCCATTTCTTCCGGCTTCAGACTGACCGCGAAAAAAATAGACCGGATAACATTTATAGTGACGCATACAGAACTGCTTCATTTTTATGTGTTATCATATTTCCTTCAACGGCAGGACCGTAGTTCTCTCTATGAATATATCCATCACGCAAAACAACAATAAAGAAAAGACAGCTCCGGCTGATCCTGTCTGGAAAGATCTGGGCGGGCAGACAAACCCTTCGCGCTGGAACGGCGACCAATGGCCTTCATTCGTAAGTCACTTGGGCGCAGAGGGGGTCAGGGTCTTTGAAGGAAGACAGGATACATCCGTCTTTATATCTGATGCCGGCGGCCTTGCGCATGGCATGCCCCAGGGAGTGGTCAGGCCGCGCTCTGCAGAAGACGTAGCAAAGGTCCTCAGGGCTGCCCAGGCATATGAGGTCCCTGTAACAACGCGCGGCGGGGGGCTTACCACCGAGGGTGAATCCGTGGCCTTTGGCGGGCTTCTCCTTGATATGAGCTCGATGAACCGGGTGCTCAGCGTAGACCGTTCAGGGATGACGGTGAGGACAGAGGCCGGGATCTACTGGCATCAGCTGGCAGAGACGCTGCGCCGTGACGGGCTCGACTATCTCTCGGCGCCGCTGAATCTTACCGCATCGGTCGGAGGCACACTCGGCGTCGGAGGGATCGATATCAATTCCCCGCGCCTTGGCTGCAGCGCTGACCAGTGCCTTGGGCTCAAGGTCGTTACCCCGACCGGCGATATCGTAGAATGCTCTGAAAGAAATAACGCGGACCTCATGGAGCGCGTGCTTCTGGGTTATGGGCAATTCGGCGTGATCGTTGAGGCTGTCATGAAGATCCGTCCTTTCACTCCGATCATAATGCAGTATTTCTATTACTCCTCTCTGAAAACGGCGATGGAAGACCTGAAGTTCATTGCGCAGGAAGATGCGGCCGACTATTCCGGAATACTGACCATCATGGACAAGGCGATCAACCTCCTCGTTGCCTTTGATTCGGACGAGCGGGAAAGGGAGTTCAGGCTCCGCTGGAGAAAACATCTGCGCGGACACGGTGAGGCGAATTTCGGTTTTCGCATGGCCGGACATTATCTTCCCCGGCCGTGGAAATACAGCGAGGCAGCCTATCTTCTGGGACGGCGGCTGACGCTCTTCCCTGAGTTCAGCAGGCCTGAATATATGCAGGACAATAAGATCATCGACAGGACGGTTGTCTTTTCCCGTGCGGTATGGAAGTTCTGGGGAGGCAGCAAGATGGTGATCCCTGACCTGGCTGCTTCACAGGAAAAATTCATTGAAGCGGTGGAACGCGGCAATGAGGTCTGCCGCAGATATTTCAAACACTATACGCTCTACTGCGTGGGGATAAAGCTTTCAGGCAGGCCGGAGCGGTATGCCATGTCCTGCATTCCCCCGGATGCAGAGGACCTTGCCTTTGGGTGCGAATTCGAGCCGATGCTTCGTGACACCCATTTTAGCAGGGACTACCTGCAGTCCTTTAAGAACGATATCTATGATATAGGGGTTGATATGGGTCTGAGCTATTACCGCTTTGGCGGCATGATGAAGGGGTATATCCGCAAGGTGTTCGGCGACGAGCTGGTTGACCAGCACCTCGCGTTGAAGCAGAAGGCGGACCCGGCGATGATACTGAACAGGGATGTGATCTTCTGATGTTCGGCAGGAAGAAAGAACGAAAAGGATACGAGCACTGCAGCGGATGCGGGGTCTGTCTTCTTTCATGCCCGATATGGCACAGGACCCGGACGATGTCGTTTACCAGAAAGGCCAGGGCCAAGGCGCTCCAGGGAGGGGCGACCTATAACGAGATCGCCCATGCAATAGACTCCTGTCTTTTGTGCGGGGCCTGTGAGATAGCCTGCCCTGAAGGGATATGTCTTGCCGGGCTCAATATCCATCAGCGGCAGGAGTTGAACAGGCAGAGGACAGAATATCCGGGCTGGTATCCCGGAGAAGCCTCCGGATCTTGCGGCGATCGGCATGATGATCAAAAGACCGCGTCGCTGTTCCTTGCGGGCGATCTCCTTGGCAGGGATCCTGAAGTGAGCCGTGCGGTATTGGACTGCCTCGGAGGGAAGAACAGCGTAGCCCTTGCTCATGATGACGGACATGACATCGCAAAGTCTATGGAGGCAGGGCTGCCGCTTGCCCAGGAACGGGTAAAACGCTTTATCTCGTCTGTCCGGCACGCCCGTAAACTCATTGTTGCAGAGGGTTTCCTGCACACGCCGCTCAGAAAATGGCTACCAAATACAAAGGTGCTCGGACTCGGTGAAGTGCTGCTGTCTGTTGCGTCAATAAGAAAACAGCTTGGACCTGAAGACCTGTATGTGATCGAAAGCAGGGGTTATCACGCAGACCACAAGCGGCTTGTAATTTATTATGACCGGCTCAGACAGGAGACCGGCTGCCATACCAACCTTGACCTTCAGCGTACGGCATATTCCACAGGAGCCTCAAGCCTGCAGGGAAGGAATGATCCTGCGGCAAGCGGCTGCAGGGAAAATGCAGAACGCATATTGAAAGGCAGGGACGTAAAACGCATTATTGTCGAAGACGCTGCCGATATAGCGGCGTTCAGGCTAGCAACAGATGTACCCGTACTTCACGTCAGCCTTCTTGGGAAGGAACCGATGCGTGGTGAAAATGCGTAAGGAGCACGTTGACGTCCTTATTGTCGGCGCAAGCCTCGCTGCATCTGCAGCAGCCAAACGGCTTGTGGACGCAGGCCTTGAGGTTGTGGCCTTAGAGCGGCGGACGATCCCGCGCGACAAGGTCTGCAGCGGGATATTGTCCCCCCGCGGCCACCGCTTCCTTATTGAGAACTTCGGGCCGCTTCCTGCAGAGACGCTCCACGAGCCTGCCACCTGCCGCGGCGTGACGTTCCATTTCCCGAGCATGATCTCCATCCCCATGGATTTTATTGGCGGGCCGACGCCTCATCTGCACCGCAAGTTCTCGGACTATTGGGCGATCACCCAGAGCGGGGTCATAGTCCATGACAATACAACCTTTCTGCACCTTCAGGACACTGGTAAAGGAATAGAGGTCCGGGCACGACGTCAGGGCGCTGAGGTCAGGTACACTGCCAGGTTTGTGATCGGCGCGGACGGGCCGAAGTCTGCGGTCACAAAGGCCGTCTATCCTGACTATCGGAAAAGCATCCCCTGGTTCATGGTCGGCCAGAAATTCCAGAAGATCATCGAATGTCCGCTCGACAGCGAGTACTTTCATTTCTGGTTCCATCCCGGCCTCGGACACTATACCTGGAGCCATGAACGGAACGATCAGCAGATAGTCGGGGTCGGTTTCCCTGCAGGTAAAAATCTTCACAAGGCGCATGCGAAGGTAGAGAGATATCTGGAAGAAAAGCACGGCGTCAGACTTGAGCCTGCAGAGAGGCTTGAGGGGCTGGCCCAGAATTTCGGTCCGTCTCTTATCAACCGCTATGTGTTGGGAAAGGGCAATGTGCTGATCACCGGGCAGGCTGCCGGCTTCTTCAATATGCTGGCCGAGGGCATGAGCTGCGCCCTTCATTCCGGGGCGATAGCGGGTGAGTCGATCGTCGAGGCGATGCAGAGAAACCGTCCGGTGCAGGAGGTCTACAGGACCCTGATCGCATCGGAAGTGCGCCGCTGTACGGACCAGTGGAACCCTCTTCATATAATCTTCGGCAATCCCCATGAGGCGAACTTCAAGGCGTCGTTTGCAAAGCTGAGCAGGAGAGAAAAGGCCACGGTCATCAGAGATCTGGTGAATTTCCTGAAGATCTATGCGCCCTACAAGTGGGGCCGCCAGATCCTTTCGCAGTCGATGCTCCGCCTGCTCAAAGGAGATTATCCCTCCGGCAGATGGCTCTGAGTGCTTCGGAATTTCCGGAGCGAGCTTACTGATAGGTATCTATTGCAGAGAGGAGGATGAAGATGAGGCAGATCGCTTTTTGTTTGGCAATTGTGCTGATGGTATTTGGTGCCGCAATGGCGCAGGCCGCGGAGATGGTTGTGACGGTGGATGGAAAGCAGGTCAGGATGGACCGTGTGACCATAAACCACGAGATCACGGTGACCGACAGGAACAAGGGGAACCAGTCAAGTGCCATGGCCTGTTCCTTCCTTATTTACGACCTTCTTGCAAAGGGTGATATCCAGGGCGCGGCAGCGTTCAGCACAGATCCGGCGAAAGCTGCCGATAAATGGGCCAGGTATCGGACACGGATCGGAGAGGAAGCCTTCAACAGCACGATGAAGGAATACTTCACGTCCAAAAATGTTGCCATGGCAGAACTTTTTATCAACGAAGATATAATGCTCGTAGTCAGGACAGAGCACGGTGCGCTGGCCCAGTTCTATCAGAAGAAGGACGGGAAATACCTGATGACGAATGATCCTGCTGCCGGGAAAACGCTCGGCGCGATCCTGAGCATGATCCGGGAAGGCAAGATCAAGCTGTGAAGCCGGACATTGTTTATTCCTTACCAATGTGCCTCACATGCCTCTTATTCAGATAGCGGTCAGCATCGCACTCACGGTCCTCTATGTCGGCATCTCGCTTGCGCTTGGCGGGGTGCGTCCGGGGAACGGCTTCATCTGGTGGTTCTTCGTGCCATGCATTGTGATGGTCTGTGCAGGCTTTATAGCCACAAGGATCATGGCAATCCTCCCGCTCCCCTGGGCCGATGGACGACGCTATGGCCCCCCGCCTCGTTGTGTTCACCTTTCCTGGAGGGCCGCACTCCGGCTTCCCGTTTACCTGACCTTTCTGCTTATCCCGTGGCATATGCTCACGATCCTGAGGTTTCACTTTGGTCTTGACTGGGTGTTGTGGGTCGTGTTCGCACTCGCCATCGGGATGACGACCATCATTGCTCGCAGGCGCAGACGCGAGATCCGGCTCCTTAGAAGCGGCGAAATAGCGATGGCGTTCATCGATGGTCTTGAAAACACTGCAGAGTGGTCAGACGACCTGATCTTCTATCATTTCATTACTGCTGGCGGGGCGGTTGTCTCTGGTCGGGCATACTATGTCGGCTATAATGTCCTCGAAGGCTCCAGCATTCCCGTGTTCTACGATGCTGACAATCCCAAGAATCACGTTGTCGCCTGCGCCTCCTGGTTCGAGGCCGATTGATCCGGCATAGAGACAACATTTATAACAAACTTCCACTTGCGTAATATATAAAAACTTATATAATACAGAATAGGATTATGAAACCATTAAGATTCATAGGATCGAGCCTGGACGATCTCCGAAACTTTCCGGACGAAGCGCGTAAGGCTTCGGGCTTTGAATTATATTCCGTTCAATGCGGGCTTGAACCAACCGATTGTAAGTCCATGCCGAGTATAGGACGCGGGGTCAAGGAAATCCGTATACATGTACTGGGAGAATGGCGCATCATTTACGTGGCGAAGTTTGTGAATGCTGTATATGTGCTCCACTCGTTTCAGAAAAAGAGTCGAAAGACGAATCAACAAGATGTTGAAATTGCGCGCAAACGGTATAAACAGATTGGAGGATAGTATTATGAAAGAACCTATTATCAAATCTTCCGGCAACGTATTTCTTGATTTGGGTTTTTCTCCTGAGGAAGCTGCCATTCTTAAAATGCGGGCTGAGATTATGGCTGATCTTCGGAAGATCATTACGAACAAGAAGCTGACGCAGGCAAAAGCGGCCGAGATGCTCGGTGTCAGTCAATCCCGCGTCTCTGACTTGATCCGCGGCAAATGGGAGAAGTTCAGTCTGGAGATGCTTATTGCGCTTGCTACAAAGGCTGGGATGCGTATAAGCCTTAGAAGGGCGGCATAGGCCCAGCAGGTTTTGTATTGACGCAGGAAAAACTGATTGATATAGTATGTTCACTTCTCTGGGGAGGGATGAATTGCAAGGGGAAAACAGAAGGCCTTTCAGAGCTATAAATCAGCAGTCCGATTTTTCATCTTTCTCCGCACCGTTGCCTTATCATGTCAGCGCCAGGACATATACCCGTCCCGATCATGGAATTGCGAATTGAGCGCGAACACTGTTATTGAGGTCTATCTTAAGCACCTGAGAAAGGAACTATTATGACTGTGATACCCTACTGGGCCTGGCTTGTGGCAGGACTGCTGCTTCTTATCCTGGAGATGGTTACGACAACCTTTGTCGTAGCTTTTTTCGGTATTGGAGCACTTATTGTTGGTGCACTCACTGCCATGGGACTTCTCACTGAAACCGGCCCACAGTTCCTTGTATTTGGTCTGTCATCCATTGTGACGCTCGTTCTGTTCAGAAAGACCATAAAAGAGAAGTTCTTCCCGAACACGTCCGCCTTTAACGACAATTTCTCAGGGGACACTGCAACGACCGAAACAGAGATCACCGGTCTAAGCGGTTCTCTTATGTATAAAGGCGCATTATGGGCTGCGTACAGGGCAGACGGCAATAACTCGCCCATACCAGCCGGAACTATCGTAGATATTATCGGCACAGATGGGATCAAGCTCAAAGTAAAGCCGCACACTATGGAGGGGAACTCATGATCGGAGGAGCAGTATTTGTTTTTTTTGCCGCAGTCATAATCGTGTTCATTGCCATGTCGGTAAAGATCGTTCCGCAGCAGAGCGCTTTTGTCGTTGAAAGGCTCGGGAGTTACAACGGCACGCTTAATTCAGGGCTCTCGTTCGTTATGCCGTTTATCGACAGGATAGCCTACAAGCATACCCTTAAGGAGCAGGTCATCGATGTCCCCGAGCAGGTATGTATCACCAAGGATAATGTGCAGATGACTGTTGACGGGGTTGTTTTTATTCAGGTCATGAACCCGCAGCAGGCAAGCTACGGCATCAGCAGTTACAACCTCGCTATTATTCAGCTTGCTCAGACAACCATGCGAAGCCAAATGGGCAAGCTGGATCTGGACAAGACCTTCGAGGAGCGCGAGAACGTTAACAAGATGATCGTTGCGGCCGTTGACGAGGCGGCCCATAAATGGGGCGTTAAGACCCTCAGATACGAGATAAAGAACATAACTCCGCCGACAAGTGTTCTGCACGCCATGGAAAAACAGATGGCAGCAGAGAGAGAAAAAAGGGCACTCATTCTGAAATCAGAAGGCGAGAAGCAGTCTGCGATCAATATTGCAGAGGGCGACAAGCAGAAGGCGATCCTTCAGTCCGAGGGTGAGATGGCCAGGAAGATCAATGAAGCAAAGGGTGAGGGAGAAGCGATAAAGCTTGTGGCCGATGCCACGGCGGAAGGTATTAAAACGGTTGCTGCAGCAATCAGCGAAAAAGGCGGACTTGAAGCTGTTCAATACAGGGTGGCCAACAATCTCGTAAATCAGTTCGGCAATATAGCCAAGACCGGCAACACGATGATCGTGCCTGCCAGCATGTCAGACATATCGTCCATAGTAACGACAGCGATGAATGTCATCAAGTCTCAGCAGGCACCTGTGGAGTAGCGCCGCTTATCGTGAAGAGTAATTCGCGTGAACCTTCTAAGCCTATAAACAATGAACTCAGGAAAGATTCCCCGGGAAGGCAAGGGGTCACCGAGTAAGAGGCAGAAACAGGCGACTGGTTAGGTCCGCACAAAAGCAACATTGGTATTGACGCAGGAAGAACTGGTTGATATATTATGTTCACTTCTCTGGGGAGGGATGAATTGCAAGGGGAAAACAGAAGGCCTTTAAGAAGTAAAACCGATCAATCTCCAACTGCTTTTATCTCAACACAAATACCTTCTCCTTATATCGCCAGTATATTTCTCTGGAATAACAACTCTGTCAAGAGTGTAGACCTGGCCCTAACTAGCCCTAATTGGCTTTTTTGACTCTATAGCAATATGAAAGAAGAATGAAAAAAGATATCGTTTCTTTTATTAGACAAAAAGATTTCAAAATGCTTAAAGAACTGGGTCGAGGTGGTTTGGGGAAAACCGTCTTAGTACTTGATCCGGAAATGGGAGAGCAGTTTGTTTGTAAAAAATACGCGCCTTATGATGATGCATTAAAAGAAGAATACTACTCATACTTTAAGAATGAAATTAAAGTGATGTTCCAAGTAAACCATCCCAACATCGTTCGAATATTTAATTATTATTTATATCCTGAGTTTAAAACTGGATATATCTTAATGGAATTTATCGATGGAAATAGCATTTATGAGTTCCTAAAATACAATTCGGAACAAATGGATCACGTTTTTGAACAACTAATTGACGCATTTCTATATTTAGAAAACCATCAAATATTACACCGTGACATTCGAAGAGAAAATATTCTTGTCAGTTCTGATGGGCAAGTTAAATTGATCGATTTCGGTTTTGGGAAGAAGATAGTTGATGTGGGCGACAAAAAGAAAAGCATCAGTCTTAACTGGTGGTGTGATATACCAAATGATTTTTTGGCCGGTCAATATGATCACCAAACCGAAATATATTTCATTGGAAAATTGTTTGAGAGCATGTTATCCGATGCTGATGATGATTGGGTCAACTTTGAGTTTAAGTATAAAGCTATTCTTGAGAAAATGACAAAGATTGATCCGGCTCATCGGTTTACAAGCTTTGCAGAAGTAAAAGAAAATATGGTAGAGCAATTCACTGGTTTTGATGATTTCTTTACCTATGAAGAGAAAAAAACGTATCGATCATTTGTCGAAAGTCTTGTCGCAGCTTTATCAGCTATAGACGAGACCGCCAAATATCAAGCCGAAGCAAGTAGAGTCGTTTCAGAATTAGAAAATGTATATAAGGCCAACCTTCTTGAAGATAAAGTCCAAAATACGAACGGTGTCATTCGAGCTTTTCTTAGTGGTAGCTATCGATATTACAATAAACCAATCATTGACTGCACCACGCTTCGTGATTTCCTTCAACTTCTAAAAAGTTCTGGAACAGAAAAGTCATCTATTTTGATGCTAAACATTCAAAATCGATTAAATCAAATCAAAAGAACACAGATCATTCCCGATGATGATATGCCATTTTGACTGTAACAACGAGGTACACAACAAGGAAGTCAAAAGGTTAGGCCTGCATAAACAAGGGCGTAAGCAGTGCACATTAGGGTCAGATCTACATATTGCACAACAAATAAATAGGTGCGCACCCAAATTCTTAACACATATTGTTTGAATCGCACAGGAAAGAATCAGTTGCTATTGTGCGGGGAGAGATCGAAGAAGATCAGCACAAGGAGATCTGAACGAGTTGCAGGTCTGGCAGGTCATTTACCCTTACCGCATTCTCAGGAGGCGATAAAATTATGAACGAAAATGCAGATAAAGTGTTCCCAATATTCTTTGGCGTTTGGGTTGTATTTGGGATTTTGTCTTTCTATCTCTTCTTTGTCAGAAATGATTATGACTTCAAAGTTAAGTATTTCAAATACTTCTCGATATTAGCCGGTGTCCTTTTTATCGGATTTTCGGTCGCCACGGGTATGCCGCTGCAAATATTTCTTGTTATGGTACCGGCGGTGATTCTTATTACTTTCTTGAACATCAGAATTACCCGGTTTTGCAAGAATTGCGGGAAAACAATAGTCAACAATGTGCCTTTCAGTAAAATTGATTTTTGTCCAAAATGCGGAAGTAAATTACTGGATCGGTCCTAAGGCCTCAGCTTAGGCGTTACACAGCCAATGGAGGATTAAAAATATGGAAGTCTGGCTACTTCTCAGCCCCATAATTCTTGTCTCGCTATTTCTGGTAATAAAAATAGCCAAGTCACCTGAATTCGCACAGATTACTGAAAAAACAAAAAAGGCATCAGCTCGAGTATTCAACGGTGCGGTTTTGCATTTTTCAAAAAAACAGAGTAAATCTAAACAAATATCCTCTTATATCCCCCTGATAATTATTATATCTATTGTTTCATTGCTAATTATGAACCCTGACATTGCTGTCGTTCTCCCCTTTCTGCCGCTTGGTTTGGCTTTTTTTGCAAAGAAAGTTGCTGATGTCTATCCTGTGCTTATACTTACGAGTATTGTTTCCTATGGTATTTTTCTTTTTCTAATTATTTCACTTTTTGTGGTCAGAGAAAAAAACAGGTTC
Source organism: uncultured Nitrospiraceae bacterium (assembly GCA_964463135.1). Lineage (GTDB taxonomy): Bacteria > Nitrospirota > Thermodesulfovibrionia > Thermodesulfovibrionales > UBA6898 > UBA6898. The sequence continues at coordinate 40,224 of CAYXBA010000003.1, read as the reverse complement.
ATAAGGACATTACTGCTACTGATTGCTTTTATCATTTTAAATTTTGCTGGCTGCCATTCCAATGGACCATTTATAGATGGATAGGGGGAGGAAGCCAAAGGGGCGGGTCTACGCATTACATAATGAATGCAATTCTAATATCTGGAGAGTTATGAATATCAAACACAAGTTATCAGTTAATGTTGCTATAATCTACTCTAACTATGAAGACTATATGGACAATATCATAAAAAAAACACTAGGCTTGCTGATGTTTTTGCTCATTATCATGAGCCTGACCGGTTGTGCAGCGACGACCCCGCTGCCGCAGAACGTGATGTTCGTTCAGCCTGCCCCCTCAATTGCTCCGGAGCTGTCCGCTTTCCTCGGCGTATGGACCGGTAAATGGTATTTCGGCCAGGACGTGACCCTGGTGGTAGAGGCTGTGCATGAGAATGCCGTTGAGGCCATCTTCAGTGTCGGAGCGAACGCCCTTGGCGGGATCTCTCCGCAGGACACGTTTTCCTATGTGCGAGCCGAGGTGATAAACAACAAGTCGTTCGGCTGGAGTTCAGCCAATAACAACAGACTTGTCTTTGAGATGCAGGACGGATTTAAGGAGATCAAGGGATCGTACCTTGAGGGGTCCTTAAGTTCATCGATCGATACCGTGCTGCATAGGGCAAATGTGGACGAATTAAAGAATATCACGGTTCGTAAATACCCGTACGTCATATACAGCCACCCGGCAAAGGGCAGACAGAATTTTGATATTGAGCACAATATCTGCTGGAAAAAGGCTGAAAAAGAGACGCTCATGCTGCCGCACGATATGCGTAAATATAAGATGTGGGAGGAAGTTGGCCGCTGCATACAAGAGGAGTATGGCTGGAAGCCCAATGCGCCTGATCTGAAAAAGGACATCAAGCTTTAGGTTTATGCGGCGTTAAGCGCAATCCCCGAAATACGGCCTGCAGTGACAGGATGTTGTCATCTCAGTATGGTAATATTTCATAGAGAACATTCAACGACATGCAGAGGAATCCGAATACAGAAAGCAGTCTCTCCTTCCCCCATTCCATTGTCCTGAAGGCCTCTGCAGGCTCAGGCAAGACCCATGCGCTGACCCTGCGCTATGCTGCCTTTGTGCTTTCCGACCCAAAGATCGTTCCGAAGAACGACCTCAGGAACATCCTCGCCATAACCTTTTCGAACAACGCTGCCAAGGAGATGAAGGAGCGCATCCTGCAGTGGCTGAAGGCAGCCTGTCTCGACGACCCGGCCAGCATAGACCAGCTCAGCAGGAAGCTCTCCCTGGACCGGGAAGCAGTAAGAGAGCGGTCGGCAGCGCTGCTCGAACATATCCTCGACAACTATTCAGACTTTCAGGTCCGCACGATCGACAGCTTCATGACCACGGTCTTCAAGGCCTCTGCCATAGACTTCGGGTACAACCCTGACTTTGAGATCATCATGGACAGCAGTCCACTGCTGGTCTATTCGTTCGACCTCTTCCTCCGCCGCATACGCAGGGACAGCCCAGAGGCTGCAGTGCTCGGCTCTATCATCGCCTATATCTCTGAACATAAGGACGGCGATTCTGCGTACCTCTGGGACCCGTCAGCCGCGATCCTTGAACAGATCAAGGGCATCTACCAGAAGCTCTCTGCAACGCGCGTGCAGCCGCTCATCGAAGACCGGTCAGCAGAGATGGCCATGCTCAAGAACAGGATCACTGCAGAGCTGAATGCTATCAATGAGCTGGTCAGCAGGACCGGGCTCAAACTGAACGGCAATTCGTCCTTCAAAAAGTCGGACCTGCCGAAGCTTGCAGCAGAGGGCAGGCATACGGAACTGATCGGCAAGGAGTTCAAGCTGGCGCCGGTCAGCAACCTGAAGAAAGCTGATGAGGCATACAGAAAAGAATATGAAGAGATCCTGGCGCGGTGGGAAACGTTCAAAGAGATCGTGAGCGAGTACGCCTGCTGTTATGCCCGGTCATTCTACATCCCGTATCTCAAGGTATATGACGGGTTCAGTCAGACGCTTGATATGGTCAAGAAACGGCAGGAAAGGGTCTTTATCGGCGATATCAGCAGGACGCTGGCAGAGTATGTCGGCAATGCTGTTGTGCCTGATATCTATTTCAGGCTTGGCGAGACGATCTATCATTACCTGATCGACGAGTTCCAGGACACTTCCCCGGTGCAGTGGGACGACCTGCTCCCGCTGGTCGACAACTCACTGAGCCAGGGAGGCAGCCTTTTTGTTGTGGGCGACACAAAGCAGGCGATCTACGGCTTCAGAAACGCAGACTACACGATCATGAAGGACCTGGAGCGCGGCTGCTATTTCGGATCAGTAAAGCCGCAGATCGACAATCTCAGCACGAACTTCAGGAGCCGTAGCAGGATACTCGACTTCAGCGAGGCGGTCTTTAAAAAGGCGGTGAAGGAGAGTGCAGAATACAGCAGGTACGGCGAGCTGAGCGGCCTGACCGAGTACGTGCAGGAGGTGAAGGACCCGGCTGCTGATCCGGGCCATGCAGAGGTGGTCCTGCTCGATCGGAACGATGAGGAGCCTCCTGAGCGGGAAGAGATCCAGCGCATCATAGAAGACCTGCGTGCCAGAAAATTCAGCTGCAGCGAGATCGCGGTGCTGACGCAGAAGAACGAGGATGCGGTGCGGGTGTCCGGCTGGCTGAACGAAAAGGGGATACCGTTCATCTCGTACAGCAATCTCGATATCCGGAGAAGGAAGATAACCGGCGAAGTGATCAGTCTGCTGAATTTCCTCGATTCGCCGATCGACGACCATGCCTTTGCTTCGTTCATCCTGGGCGGGATATTCCTGCAGGCACTCGGCAGCAATGGGTCAGGACCAGATCATAATAAATGGCAGGATAATTTCAGACAGCTTATTTATACTACATCCGGGAAAGAGCCGCTGTACAAGGCCTTTCAGCAGGCATTCCCCAAGCTCTGGGAGCAGTACTTCTCCGGCCTCTTCCGGGTTGCAGGCTATTTCCCGCTTTATGATCTGGCGGTCGAGGCCTTCAGCACCTTCCGGCTTCTCGATGCCTGCAATGACGAGCAGGCGACCCTGGTGAAGATCCTTGAAGTGATCAAGGATTTCGAGGGCTCAGGCTTTAACAGTCTGCGTGACTTCCTCGATTTTGCCGAAGATGAGAATGCAGACACCTCTGCCTGGAACATGGATGTGCCGAAGAACATCGAGGCGGTCAGGGTCATGACCGTGCATAAGGCAAAGGGCCTCGGGTTCCCTGCGGTCATCCTGCTTCTGTACCGTTCCAAAACTACGACGTTCGATTATTTTGAGGAAGCGGTCGAAGAAAAGATGCGCCTCCTGAAATGCACGAAGGATATCTGCAGAAGCGCGCCTGAGCTGCAGCCGCTTTATGATGACGCAGCTGCAAAGGACTGGGTCTCGAGGCTGAACAGCCTTTATGTCGGCTTCACCCGTGCAAAGGAAGAGATGTACGTTGTCGGCGTGAAGGCAGAGAAGGACACGTTCCCCTTTGACATCCTCCCTGCTGCAGATTTCCCTCAGAGCGGCACGACCAGGACGCATACCGCAAAGGAAGAGCCGCCGCCTGAATGCAGGGTCCTGCACCTGCAGAACAGGATACCTGACTCGCGCAGGACCGCGGAGATGATCAGTGTTGCAGAACGCAGGCGCGGTGAGTTCATGCATACGGTGCTTTCCCGTATCACCTCTATCAGCGATGCGCCTGAAGAGGATGTCAGAAAGGCTGTGCTTGCAGCAATACAGGAGACAGGCGCAGACTTTGGCGTTGACGAGGCCATTGCCTTGGTCCTGAAGATGCTTGAACTGGGTTCAGTGGCGGCCCTTTTCAGTCAGAAGCCGGGCAGGAGGGTGATGAACGAACAGGAGATCGTGGATGCGGACGGCGGCCTCTTTCGGATCGACCGGCTTATTATTGATGAGGACCGCATTACGATCGTGGACTTCAAGACCGGCAGCGATATCGGTTCAGAGAAGCGGCATGCTGATCAGGTGAGAAACTATATGAAGATCCTAAGCCCTGTGTACAGCGACCGTCCAGTTCACGGCATGCTTGTATACATTGACCTTGGCAAGGCGGCCACAATCCGATGAGTAACGGGCCAATGCATAACGATCAGATGAATATCAGGGTCCTTCCCTCAGCAGAGAACCTGATCAGCGGGATCGTTTCGCTGCTGCCTGCTGCGAACAGGGATCTTTCCGATTACCTGGTCGTCTTTCCGGGCAGGCGGCCTGGCCATTTCCTGCGCAAGGCCCTCGCAGAACAGGCTGGCGGCAGTATCCTGCCCCCGGTCATCTGGTCCATGGACGAATGTATCGACGCCCTGTATGAAGAACAGGCGCATAAGCGGAAGATCGGTCCAATGGATGCTGTTGCGGTCCTTCATGACATCCATACCAGTGCATCAGCGCGGATCGGCGGACAGAACTTCCTCTCGCTGGACAGCTTCTTCCCGATCGGCATGAAGATATTCCGGGACATCGAGGAACTGCTGATCGAGCAGGTTCCGCTGAACAGGGTAAAAGAGATCAACGACCTAGCTGCAGGCTCAGTGCCTGAGCGTTCGCTTGCGCTGCTGCAGTCCCTGGCATATTTCTACGACCGATTCTATCAGCAAATGGATGAACTCGGTTTTTCGACGCGGTCTGTCAGGTATCGAGCAGCGGCGGACGACCCTGATCATGCCGGCCTCTCCGGATTCAAAAGGATCATCTTTGCAGGCTTCTTTGCGCTCACAAAATCTGAGCATCAGATATTCAAAGGTCTGCTCGATCGTCCTGATGTCTGTTTCCTGTTCCAGCAGGGCAGGGGGATAGAAGAACGGCTGTATGACCTCGGTATCGGCGAGGAACATATCCCTGGAGATGCCGGTCCTATGCCTGAGATCAGTTTCTACAGCAGCCCTGACACGCATGGCCAGATCTTTGCGCTGAATGCGGCCCTGGACGGACAGTCGCAGCCTGATGAGAAGACCGCCATTATCCTGCCTTCGTCCGACATGCTCTTCCCGCTGATACGCCAGGGCCTGTCAGGCCTTGAGGACGGTGACTATAACATATCGATCGGGTACCCCCTTGAGCGGACGCCGCTCTTCGGTTTCCTGCAGAACCTCATGGACCTGATCGGGTCGATGGAGGGTGACCGTGTGTATCTTCCTGCGTACCTGAACTTTGTGCTCCATCCCTATACCAAGAACATCTATTACCAGTCCAATGCAGAGGTGACCAGGATACTCTTTCATACGCTTGAGGAGTCCTTTTCGCGCAGCTCGGTGAGGGCCTTCATTACGCTGGACGAGATAGAGACGAATGCAGAGGTCTTTCAGAAGATCGCCGAAAGGGTGAAGAGCGCAGGTCTGCCCCAGGGCGCGAGCGAGATGCGGTCGCACCTCAGGAAGATCCATGAGCAGACAATAAAACGCTTTCTTGCGTTCAGTTCTGTCGCTGACTTTGCGGCCGGATGCACGGGTCTGCTCACCTTCATCTTCAACAACAGCAGCGCAAAGCTCCACCCGCTCTTCAGCCGCTTTGCAGAGGCGTTCCTGCAGACGATCAGCGATATGGAGCGTTCACTTCTCAGCGACCGGTCCTTTGGAGAGCGGGACGGGTACTTCGCGCTCCTGAGGAGATGCCTCGGGGCGGGATCAGTGCCGTTTGAGGGAGCGCCGGTCCGCGGACTCCAGGTGCTCGGCATGCTCGAGACGCGGAGCCTGAAGTTCGACCGGATATTCGTGCTGCATGCAAATGAAGAGGTGCTGCCCCCGACAAAGAAGGAGGACTCGCTGCTGCCGTTCAAGGCCCGTCGTCTGCTCGGCCTGCCGACCTATATCGAACGTGAGAAGCTTGCTGCGTACAACTTCGATACTCTGATCAGAGGCTCAAAAGAGGCCCATCTCTTCTTTATCGAGTCTGATTCCAAAGAGCGCTCGCGCTTTGTGGAACGGCTGCTCTGGCAGAAGCAGCAGGAGGAGAGGAAGAAGTCGGACCGGGACTATATAAGGCCTGTGCAGTATCACGTGAAGCTCAATAACCAGCTGCCTGAGGAGATCGGCAAGACCGCTGAGATAGCAGAGGCACTGAAGACCTTCAGGTACAGTCCGTCTGCGCTCGACACGTACTTCCGCTGTCCTCTCCGGTTCTATTACCAGTATCTGCTCCGCATCGGCAGGCGGGACGAGGTGACCGGCGAGATCGCCCGGACCGATATCGGCAATGTGGTCCATGCGATCCTCAGGAGGTTCTTTGATACAAAGAAGGGCAGGCCTCTTGCGGCTGCGGATATGGACAGTGCAGAGATCAGGGCCATTACCCACAGCCATTTCCGTTCGCAATACGGGAGTGAGCTGGTCGGTGCGCACTATCTGCTTGAGCAGCAGGTGGCTGATCAGCTTGGAGCATTCATAGATGCATATTATCTGCCCCTGGTTATTGAGAACAAGATCGAGGTGATCGATACTGAATATAAGGACGGGACCACCATAGCGGGATGCAGGCTCGAAGGCAGGATGGACTGCCTCGAAAAACGGAATGGAAAGACCCTGATCCTTGATTACAAGACTGGCGCAGCAGGTTCGTATCTGAAGATCAATCATAAGAAGCTTATTCCTGATGACCCTGACACGTGGCGCAGCTCGATCGGCAGTCTTCAACTGCCCTGCTATGTGATGATCTATGCCGGGAAGAACGATCTCGATCCAAGGTCAATGAACGCGGCGTATCTCATGCTCGGCAAGACCGTGATGGGCCCGGATATCGAGGTCCCGCTCTTCGCTGATCACAACGCAGGGGAGGTGTATGACAATCTGAGCTCGATCGTCCGTTCTCTGCTGAAGGAGATCATCGATCCCGCAGTCCCGTTTGTCCCGGCATATGACCCGAAGCAGTCATGCCCTGACTGTGATTTCCGGTTCATCTGCGGCACGCAGTGGATCGTGAAGAAGAGATGACCTGCGCATAATCCTTACTGTTCCGACCTGATCAAAACCTGCCTTGCCTGCTGAAAATAAAGAGAAAAAATGCCCGATTTGACAGGCCTCCTATAATGTCATACCATGGCAGTATGAGGTCCCGTTTCCCTTACTATTCCGGCAGTCAACGGCTTTTCAGGGCCGCCATGAAGCAGAGCCCTGGCAGCCTCCGCATGCCCCTGTGTTTGCTCATTTTATGTATCGCTGCGGCAGTCTGCTGCCAGACCGGGTACGCGGAACAGGGTAAAGATCCCTTTGTTATCGCGGTGATGCCCTCGGCCCCGCCGGTAGCGATACATACGCAATGGACGCCGTTTGTGGAGCGTCTCTCCCGTGAGACCGGCCTTGAATTTCGTCTCAAGGTCTACGATACCATGGCCGAATTCGAGCGGGATATCTGGGGCGGCGCTCCGGATTTCATATTCTCCTCGCCTCTCCAGGCGATGGTGGCCCACAGATCGAGCGGGTACGTGCCCCTGGTGCGCGGCGGGAAAAAGATCACCGTTGCACTGCTGGTGCGCCGGGATTCGCCTATCAGGGAGATCGATGACCTGTCCGGCAAAACGATCTCCTTTGTCGGCAACAAGAATCTTTGCAGCGTCTTTATCCGGCATCTTATGGGGCAGCATAAGGATAAAATGACATTTACCAAGGAGTATGCAGGCTCAGGCAGGAACGTGGTCCTCAACGTGATTCTGGGCAAGAGCGATGCAGGCGCTGTCTTCATGCCTGAGCTGGAGAGGGAGTCCGCTGATACCCGCAGGCAGCTTCGTATCATCATGGAGACGACGGAAATCGCTCCGCATCCGCTTAGTGCTCATCCGCGCGTACCCCGGACAGCACAGGAGGCGGTGAAAAAGGCATCGCTCGCCATGGCAGCAGCCAGAGACGGCGCCGGGCTCTTGAAGTCCGTCAGGATGGAAGACCCGGTTGCCGCGGACTACGAACGGGATTACCGGACTCTGGAAGAGATCGATGTCCAGGGCCTCAGCAACTGGGGGCAGTGAGATGCCTCTTCTGCCCCGGCGGATGAATGCGCAGATCATCCTCCTTGTTTCCTGCATCCTGCTTGTTACCGGAGCGGTTTCAGGCTGGATAACGGCACGAAAACAATCTGACACGCTTCTTTCTACCATGCGCCGGAATTCCGTGGTCATAAGCAGAAGCTTTTCGGAGAGCGCGGCCCATTATCTCGTGCTCCGGGACTACGCAGGGCTTGAGTCTTTTCTCCTGAAATCCGCTGAACTGCCGGACATCGAACGGCTCCAGGTCTGCGAACCTGATGGCACAATCGTGGGCGATGTCGAACGTCCTGCAGGCATGAGACCGCGCACAATACCGGAGATGACCCACATTGCTGATCCGCTGCCGTTGTCCTCGCAGGTCGTCATAGATAAGGGCTCACTGATCATATGGGAGCCAATAGAAGCAGGCAGTCTGGTCGGATGGGTCAGGACGGCATTCAGTATGGCCTCAATCCGCGAGGCACAGGCCGCGACCTGGCAGAACAGCCTCATGCTCTCCCTGTTCTGGGTCGTCTGCAGCGCGGTCATGCTCCTTCTTGTGCTGCGTGCCCCGGTACTGGCCATTGGCCGTCTCACTGCATTTGCCCGAAACCTTGATGAGCACAAAGGCGAGCAGATGGCGGTGGGGCACCAGGCTGTCGAGATAGAAGAACTGGGAGAGTCTCTGAACTACGCCTCCGGTAAAATATTCTCTACTGAGCAGCAGCTCATCCGGGAACGGGAGCGGCTCAGTGTCACGCTGCAGAGTATCAATGACGGTGTGATCGCGACCGATCCCGAGGGAAGAATCACGCTCATGAACAGGGCCGCTGAAGAACTGACCGGATGGTCGGCTGCCGATGCAGCCGGAAGAGATCTCAACGAGGTATTCTCCGCCCATGGCTCCGCATTATTCGCGTACAATGACCAGCTCCTGTCAGGCGTGAGCGGGACCGTATCGATTGCTCAGCTCGGCCCTGATGCGCTCCTTCGGGCAAAGGACGGATCGGTGCGGTCCATAGCCGGCTGCAGAGCTCCGCTTGTTGAGGACCGTGGCGGGATTGTCGGCGTGGTGGTGGTATTCCGGGACGTCTCGGAGCAGAGGAAGATGGAGGAGGAGCGGAAAAGAGCAGACGAGGCGCTTCAGGCTTACTCCGCTCAAGTCGAGGATTTGTACAACAACGCTCCCTGCGGATACCATTCTCTCGACGAAGAGGGCACATTTGTCGCGATTAACGATACGGAACTTGCCTGGCTGGGCTATGTGCGCGAGGAACTGATACATAAAATGAAATTCACGGACCTGATCACGGAAAAGAGCCGCGGCGTTTTTCGGGCCAATTTTCCGAAGTTCCTTGAACAGGGAGGGGTCAGTGACCTCGAGTTCGAAATGGTCAGAAAAAACGGCACTCCGCTGTTCGTACTGGCCAGTGCTACAGCAATCAAGGACGCATCAGGGCGTTTTATTATGAGCAGGTCAACGGTGTATGACAATACAAACCGCAAACAGGCTGAGGAGGAGATACGGGCGCTGAACGAAAGGCTCGAAGAGCGGGTGAAGGAGAGAACGGCTGAACTGGAGCTGAAGAACCGGGAGTTGGAGCGGATGAACCAGCTGTTCGTCGGCAGGGAGCTGAAGATGGTTGAGCTGAAGGAGAGGATCAGCGAGCTTGAGAAAGAACAGACGTCGGGAGGACAGGCATGACCGGCTATATGTTCGATCAACTCGCTAATCCCGATCAGGTGCGGCAACTGCAGGAATCCCGCCACCGGCTTTTGGGGATGGCCTATGGCCTGATCGATGCCTGCGAGAACAGGCTTTATTGCTGCGGGATGCGGGATATATCAAGATACGCCAAAGGGGAAGTCCTTTGAAGTTTGCAGAGCTTGTGAACATCAGCGAGTTACAGGAGCTGTGCGAGAGTTTCACCGCTCTTACCGGCGCAGTGACTGCCATTCTGGACCAGGAAGGCAATATCCTTGTAGCTACCGGATGGCAGGATATCTGCACACGTTTCCATCGAGTGAATCCTCAAACGGCATGCCGCTGTACAGAGAGTGATACTGTCCTTGCGAGTCAATTGAAAAAGGGTGAAACCTATAATGTCTACAAATGCAGGAACGGCCTGGTCGATGCTGCCGTGCCCATTATTGTCGGCGGAGAACATGTTGCAAACTTTTTTACCGGCCAGTTCTTTTTTCACCCCCCGGATGAGGAGCCATTCCTTCTCCAGGCGGAAGAATTTGGTTTTGACAAAAAAAGCTATCTTGAGGCGCTGCGCAAAGTACCTGTCTTCTCCGAGCAGCAGGTCTGGATGATGATGCATTTTTTCACCCGTCTGGCCCGTGTCATAGGCGAAATGGGGCTTGCCGGAAAACGGTTGCAGGAAGCCAATGCAAGACTGAGCAGCAGCCAGGAACACCTCGAAGAGCTGGTCAAGCAGCGGACGGGCGAAATCGCCGCCTCTGAGAAAAAGTATCTCGATTTGTATGAGAACGCGCCGGACATGTATCTCTCGACGGATGCGGCAACGGGCGTGATCATACAATGCAATGCCACTCTGGCCGGCGTCATCGGCTGCGCCAGGGAAGATATTGTCGGCCGTCCGGTGAGCGACATCTTCCATCCCGATTGCGCCGGGGAAGTCCTACAGGCGTTCGAGCGAGGTGACGTTCATGAACGGGAGTTCATCCTGCGCCGATCGGACGGGACGCCGCTTGATGTCAGCCTGAACGTATCTGCGGCATTGGACGAAAACGACGCTCTCCGGTACCGTCGGGCAACCCTGCGGGACATCAGCGAGCGCAAGAGAATAGAAGACTCCCTCCGCTTCATCGCGCAGAGGGGCCGGATAAGCGATGCCGCGGATTTTCTCTCTGCGCTGGCCAGATATCTGGGTAAGACGTTTGCCATCGACTATGTCATCATCGACCGGCTCGCCGCTGATGAACCCGGCTGTGCGGAGACCGTGGCGCTCTACGCCAGGGGGGAACTTCTCCCCTCCATGCGTTACCCGCTCAGTGGCACCCCCTGCGAAAATGTCATGGGCAAGGTTCTTTGCTATTATCCTCAGGGTGTCCAGTCGTTATTTCCCGCAGACCACCTGTTGGTGGAGATGCATGTTGAAAGCTACGCCGGCATCCCGCTCTGGGACTCCGAGGGGCGTGCCATCGGTCTGATCGCCGTTATGGACAGCAAGCCGCTCTGCGACGGGATTACGCTGACAAGTATTCTGCAACTGGTGGCCGCCAGCGCGGCGGCAGCCCTGGAGAGGGAGAGGAGCGATGCACTGCTCCGCCGGCGCGAACAGGAGTTCCGCGCACTTGCGGAAAACTCACCCGATACCATTATCCGCTACGACCGTGAGTGCAAAAGGATCTATGTCAACCCGGCCTTCGAACAGACGACCGGAATTCCCCTGACTGAAGCGCTTGGCGTCCCTTCCCCGGACACCTGGCGCGGCAGCGTGCCGTTGGCAGAATACCTCGAACGCCTGAAGCAGGTGATGACAAGCGGAGCCCCTGACGAACTCCTCCTTGACTGGCCCGATAAAGATGGCAATCCTGCGCATCAGTCCCTGCAGATTGTCCCGGAGCGAGACAATCAGGGAAGCGTGGTCGGAGTCTTGGTGATTGGACGTGACATTACCACTCTCAAGAAGGCGCAGGGTGAGCTGATGAAACTCAACGAACAACTCGAACTGCGTGTCAGGGAGCGCACGACCGAACTGGAGGAAAAAAACAGGGAACTTTACAAGATGAACCGGATCTTCGTCGGCCGGGAACTGAGGATGGCGGAGTTGAAGGCGCGGATCAAGGAACTGGAAAACAGGTCATGAGAAAAGAGAGGTTATGATGCCGGAGAGTAATTATAGTAACAGCATCAGCAGGGCAAAGCTGTCATGCATTGCCGGCATGATCGTTCTGTTCTGTCTTATGAACGTATTCGCTGCAATTGCGGCAGACAATCCGAAGGCTCTGGTGCTCCATTCCTACCACAGTGGCTTTCAATGGACCGATGATCAGAATTCCGCAATCATCACAGCGCTCCAGTCCTCATATCCCGAAGGCGATGTCTTTGTGGAATACATGAACACCAAGCGCGTTGCCTTGGATGTCATGTCACCCATGCTGCGGCAGAATTACGCAACACTTTTCCGCAATGCAAGACCTGACGTTATCATCGCCACGGACAACAATGCGCTTGATTTTCTGCTCAAGTACGGCGACGAACTGTTCCCCGGCGTGCCGGTTGTTTTTTGCGGCATTAACAACTTTGATGACTATAACCTTGGCAACCACCGCAATTACACCGGCGTAAGAGAAGATTTCGATACCGGCGCCACACTCGATATCATGCTGCGTTTTCATCCCGATACGCATACGGTGGCCATGATTGCCGATGTAACCGAGAGCTCTCAAATTACCCTGGCAATTGCGAGGAAGGTTGCGAAGGCGAAGAAATACGGGAACATCCGCTTTGTCGAGTTAAGCGGTCTGTCCGAAACGGAATTGGCGGACAAACTCGGCAAGCTCGAAAAAGGAACCATCATCCTGCTCCTGTCCTATTACCGCTCACCAGAGGGACGCGTATTCTCGGTCAAAGACGGCACGCAACTTATTCAGAAACACACGCAGTTACCGGTGTATGCGCTCTGGGATTTCTACATGCTCCCTCCGGTCATTGGCGGGAAAATTGTGACCGGCACCCTGCAGGGAAAGGCGGCGGGAGAGATCGCTGTCCGAATTCTCAAAGGTGAAAAACCGGAAGCAATCCCTCCGTATTCCACTCCGACATCGTATTATTTCAATTACGATGCCCTCCAAAAGCATACTATTCCTGCGTCGCTCATCCCTGCAGACAGTATTGTTGTGGGGAAACCGGACACCTTTTATGCAAGATACAAAACCTATATCCGGATCGGAGCTGCTTTCGCTCTCACTCTGATTGCCACAATACTGATCCTTCTCCGCAGCATTGTTCTTCAGCGCCGCAATGAGGCGGCTCTCCGCGCAAGCGAAGAAAAATTCCGCGTCCTTTTTGAAAATGCTCTCGAAGGCATCTACCAGACCTCGCTCGACGGGCGGCTCTTGAACGCTAATCCGGCGCTGGCTCAGATCCTGGCCTTTTCCACACCTGACGAGTTGAAGGCGCGTCTGACGAATGTCTGGCAGCAACTCTTTCTCTCTCCCGAGGAGGGCGACCTCTTCCTCTCCTCAATACTCCAGCAGGGGACCGTGCGTGGTCTGGAGCTTCAATGCCGGCACAAGGACAAGCAAACGATCTGGGTGTCCATCAACGCCAGGCTGGTGTACGACGAGGCGGGTGAGCCGCTTTTCGTTGAGGGCTTTCTCTCCGATATCAGTGACCGCAAACGAGCTGAAGAGGAGCTGCATCAGCTCACCCTCTTTCAGCGCACCATTCTGGAAAACGTGGCGTACGGCATCGTCGCCACGACCCCGGAAGGAATTATCAGAAGCTTCAACCGCGCCGCCGAGCGGTTGCTCGGTTACTCAGCAGATGAAGTGGTCGGCATGGTGACACCAGCGCGCTGGCACGATCCCGCAGAGATCGCGCAGCGTGCACTTCAGTTGTCCAAAGAACTGGGCGAAACAGTCCCGGCGGGTTTCGATGTGTTTGCGTCCCGCCCCAGTCGCAATCTGCGGGAGGAAAACGAGTGGACCTTTATTCGCAAGGACGGGATGCGCGTGCCGGTGCTGTTGTCCGTAACAGCGCTGCGGGATGAGAGCGGCCAGATCACGGGATTCGTCGGCCTGACCTATGATCTTACCGAACGCAAACGGGCGGAGGAGGAGAGCCGGGAAAACGACGCCCGCTATCGCCGCATCGTGGATACAGCCAGCGAGGGTATCTGGGCGCTCGGCCGGGACAGTCTGACCGAATTCGTCAACACCCGGATGGCCGATATGATCGGGTATGGCGTCGAAGAGATGATCGGCCGTCCGATGACGGATTTTATGCCTGGCGAGGACTGTCCTGATCATGGACGCAGAATGGAGAACCGTCACAATGGCATATCAGAGACCTACGAACGCCGATTCCGGCGCAAGGACGAAAGCATTGTGTGGACCCTTGCATCTGCCACGCCGATCTTCGATGATGCGCATCGTTTCAGCGGTTCTTTTGCAATGTTCACCGACATCACCGAAAAGAAGCTGGCAGAGGAAGAGCTGCATAAACTGAACGAAGACCTTGAACAGCGGGTCATCAGGCGTACTGGTGAGCTTGAAAAAAAGAGTTTGGAACTTCAGGACAGCCAAAGTGCCTTGATGAACATTGTTGACGACCTGAATCAAAAGACCGAGGAACTGGAGCAGGCGAATATCAAGCTGAAGGACCTTGACCGGCTGAAGTCCATGTTCATCGCGTCCATGAGCCATGAACTGCGGACCCCGCTCAACTCCATTATCGGTTTTTCGAGCATCATGATGAATGAGTGGGCCGGGCCGGTGACTGCTGAGCAGAAGGAAAACCTCTCTGCTGTACTCCGGGCCGGCAAGCATCTCCTGTCCCTGATCAACGATGTCATCGACGTCTCGAAGATCGAGGCCGGAAGGATCGAATCGATCTCCGAAGACTTCGACCTGAACAGTGTTGTGATGGAAGCAGTTGAGACGTTCAGTAAGGAAATCAGGGGGAAAAAACTGGAGCTGAAGGTCAGTGCGACCGGACAGATGCTGCATACGGACAGGAGGAGGCTCCTTCAATGCCTTCTGAACCTTGTCAGTAATGCGGTGAAGTTCACGGAAAAAGGAACGATAACTGTCTCTTCGGCGATAAGCTCCAACCAACAGGACGTAGAGCTCTCAGTCGAGGATACAGGGATCGGCATCAGGCCGGAGGAGACAGAAAAGCTTTTCTCGCCTTTTGTCCGGCTCGACTCCCCGTTAAAGTCCCTGGTTCCGGGAACAGGCCTTGGTCTCTATCTCACAAGGAAGATAGTTCGGGAAGTTCTGAAGGGTGATATACTGGTACGTAGCGTATATGGTGAAGGAAGCGCGTTCACCCTTATCTTGCCGATGTCGATAATGAGGAGGGCGTAATGAGAAAGGTGCTTGTTATCGAGGACAATCAGGACAATCTCAGGATAGTGAACTATGCGCTGAAGCGGGCCGGTTATGAGGTGATTGCTGCTGTCAGCGGCGAAGAAGGATACGAACTTGCTATCAGGGAACGGCCTTTCTTCATATTGATGGACATTAATCTGCCCGGCATGGACGGCATAGAGACCACGAAACGGATCAGAAGCTCCGAGGTGGACGGCAGTATTCCGATCATCGCTATCACCTCGTATGCCATGACCGGCGACCGGGAGAGGATCATGGCGGCCGGATGCAACGGGTATATCGAAAAACCGATAGACCCGATAACGATCATCGAACAAATACACAAGATCATCGGCCTGGCTGAACGATGAAAATTCTTATTGTTGACGACAATCGGGATGACAGAAAAGTCCTCCGGTACACAGTAGAAAAGAACTGCCATGAGGTGATAGAGGCAGAGGACGGGCTGGATGGGCTGCGGAAGGCAAAGATCAATGCGCCTGACCTTATCATCTCTGATGCCCTTATGCCGCTCATGGATGGTTTTCAATTTCTCAGGACCATAAAACAGGATGAGAACCTGAATACCATACCGTTCATATTCTATTCGGCTACATACAAGGGGAATGAAGATGTGCAGCTCGCCTTATCGCTGGGCGCTGATGCCTATATAATCAAGCCCAAGGACCCCGTGGAGCTGTGGGATGAAGTTGCCCAGATCATTACGGAGTGCAAAAAGGAAAAAGTCATTACCGCTGAAGTTATCACCGAGGAATCAGAGTATCTGAAGAGATACAGCCAGGTCGTGGCAGCCAAGCTTGAGGAGAAGGTGCAGGAGCTTGAACGGACGCTGGAAGACCGCAAGCGCGCAGAGGAGGCGCTGAAGAGCAGCGAGGAGCGGTATCGGACGCTGTTTGAATGCATGCCGGACGCGATCTTTATTGCGGACATCGAAACCGGCCGCATCTGCGACGCCAATCTGGGCGCCTCAAGATTGATAGGAAGATCGCGCGAGGACCTTATCGGCATGCATCAGTCCGAATTGCATCCCGCTGCGATAGGGGAAAAGACAAAAGCATTATTCAAGGAGCATTCAGACAGTGCCTTAATGGGCAAAATATTCGGTCCCATTGAGCATATCGCTGCGCGTGCAGATGGTACGGAAGTGCCGATCGAGATTGTGACGCAACCGGTGATGATGAACGGCACTCTTATGCTTCAGGGGGTCTTTCGCGACATCTCGGAACGAAAAAAACTGGAGGAGCAGCTGCGCCACGCACAGAAACTCGAGGCGTTGGGCACTCTTGCGGGTGGTGTTGCACATGATTTCAACAATATCCTGACCATCATAGTCGGGTACGGCAGCATGATGGAGATGCGCCTGCCTCAGGACGATCCGAGCATGCCGTATGTGAGGGAGATCCTTGCTGCCTCCGAGCGGGCGACCCACCTCATCCAGTCGCTCCTCATCTTCAGCAGAAAGCAGATTGCAGAGCTGAAGGCGGTCAACATCAATGATGTTGTCAACGGCATGAAAAAGATGGTCTTCCGGATTATAGGGGAAGACATCAAGACGGGTATTACCCTTGCCCCGGAGCAGCTGATGGTCATGGGAGACTACGGACAGCTTGAACAGGTACTGATGAACTTTGCGACAAACGCACGAGATGCGATGCCTGACGGCGGATCGCTAAGCATCGAGACGCAGCTTTTTGAAATGGATGCTGAATTCATTCACTATCATGGTTTCGGAAAACCGGGCAGATATGCTCTCATTGTCGTGTCCGATACCGGGCAGGGCATAGATGAAAAGACCCGAGAGAGGATATTCGAGCCCTTCTTTACGACAAAAGGCGTCGCGAAAGGTACGGGGCTCGGGCTTGCCATTGTATACGGTATTGTCCAGCAGCACAACGGCTATATATACTGCTACAGTGAACAGGGAAAAGGTACTACCTTCAGGGTATATCTGCCCCTGGTCGGTATCCAGTCGCCGGTGATTGAGGAGAAGGAATCTGCTCCTGTTCAGGGCGGCACTGAGACGATACTTGTGGCGGATGACGATGAGAATGTCAGGAGACTGACCAGGGAGATCCTCTCACAACACGGCTACACTGTCCTGGAAGCAAAGGACGGGGAGGATGCCGTAACCACATTCATACATAACAGGGACAAGATACATCTTCTTCTGCTCGATGCCATAATGCCGGGCAAGAGCGGGAGAGAGGCCTATGAAGCGATCAGGGCGATACAGCCCGAGGTAAAGGCTCTCTTTGTCTGCGGGTACAGCGAAGACAACCTGCAGCGCAGAAGGATCATGGAGGAGAACCTGCAGCTGCTCCAGAAGCCGGTGAAGCCGAGGGAACTGCTCTCTACAATACGTGAAATGCTTGACAGAAGGCAGAAATAGATCATTTTCGGGCTCGCATAATATACTATGAGCATGAAGCGGCTGCGCCATCTCCTTTTCTTTGTCATCCTTTCTCTCCTGCTTTCAGCGGGCGCTGTCCCTGCTGCTGAGAAGACCCTTCGTATTCTTCATGTGAACGACTTCCACGGCTTTGCAGAGCCGTACAAACCCTATGGCTCTGACGAGATGCTGGGTGGTGCAGCCTGGCTTGCCGCATCTATTGATGAACTCAGGAACGAAAGACCAACACTGCTTCTGGCTGCCGGCGACATGATCCAGGGACATAACTGGGCGAACCTTTTTCAGGGCGAATCCGTGGTCGAGATGATGAATGCCATGAAGTTCGATGCCATGGTGACCGGCAATCATGAGTTCGATTTCGGTCAGGACATACTTAAAAAGCGGCTGGCCCAGGCAGAGTTCCCGATCCTTGCTGCAAATGTCGAGGGCATTGAAGGCCTGAAACCGTACATGGTGAAAGAGATCAATGGCATAAAGGTCGCGGTGATCGGCGTGGTGACCGCTGAAACACCGCTTACGACCCATCCGAGGAATGTGATCGGCCTGAAGTTCATGGAACCTGACGTGGCATTGAATAAGTATGTCAGTGAATTGAGGCCAAAGGTCGACCTGGTGATAGTGCTTTCCCATCTCGGCCACAATGCAGACCGCATGATCGCAGAAAAGGTGAAGGGGATCGATCTGATCGTGGGCGGCCATTCGCACACAAAGGTGTCACAGCCTGTAATGACAGGCTCGACCGTGGTGGTTCAGGCGTGGGAACATGGCAAAGCCCTTGGCGTTCTTGACATCTCCGTTGATGACCACAGGATCGTGAAGACGGAAGGAAGACTGATAGATATAAGGCCGCTGCAGGGCAGGGAGAATAAAGAGATCGCAGCGCTTGTCGAAAAATACCGGTCCAGGGTCGATGCTGTGCTTGATGAGACGATCGGTGAGGCAGGGCTGGACCTTGACGGAGAGCATACCAGGAAGCAGGAGACGAACCTCGGCGACTTTCTGGCGGACATTGTGCGAAATACTGCTGGTGCAGAGGCAGCGATCATCGGCGGCGGCAGCATCAGGACGAGCATAAAAAAAGGTGCTGTAAAGGTCAAGCATGTGTACGCAGTATCGCCCTTCAATAATTATATTGTCGCCATCAGGCTGACCGGCAGACAGATTAAGGATGCGCTGGAACATGGCGTCTCTGCCATTGCCGATGATGCTGGGAGGTTCCCGCAGGTCTCAGCCATCAGGTTCATATACAGCCGTTCTGCGCCTGTCGGAGAGAAGGTGAGGGAGATTTCTGTCAATAACAGCCCCCTTGTCATGGACAAGGAATACAGTGTGGCGACCGACGATTTCCTTGCTGCAGGCGGCGACGGGTACAAGGCCTTTGGCGAGGCAGTGAGGTCATCAGGGGACTTTGCGATCGTGGGCGGCGCAGTGTTGGGCGAGAAGCTTGTGTACAATAATTCGGGCAGATGGCTGCGCGATGTTGTGATCGATCATATCCGGGAAAAGAAGGAGATCGCGCCGATGGTTGAGGGAAGGATAACGGAGGTTGAGTAATCAATGTGTGATGACGGGCAGGAGCATTGAAAAGACCTGCAGTTCCTTATATCGGATTGCTGCAGGCAAGAACGCTGCAAAAGATCTGCAATGACAATAAGATTTTATTAAAGCTCACGTAAACGCAGATGTCGCCAACAAAGATATGAGGAAAACAGGTTGGCTGGAACGAAGGAGGTCCTGAAGGTATTGCAGGCAGCTCTTTTGCAACATTCCCGCCTGCAACTGATAAATGGCCTCGCACCATGAAAGGGTAAAATGAAATGAAGATATACGTTAATGACAGAGAGGTTGAGCTGCTTCCGGGCATGACCATCCGGCATGCGCTGATCAATGCAGGTCTGCTGAAAGAGATAGAGCAGGGCAAGAAGGCCTATGACGAGTGGGGCAATGAGCTCGGTCTCGATGGTGCAGTCGCCGAGAATACAAAGATCTACCTGAAGTGATGCAGGGGCCCCTATCTCGGGGCCATGTTGTTCATCTGTCAGCCGGAAAAAGAAGTGATATCTCTTATCTCTGTCTATGAAGCCTGATTGATGAGCCGAATCTCACGTCTCGGGCTTGCGATCTCGATCTGTTTGTCCTGGAACGTGCCTATCACAGACTGGTATATCTCAACCTGTGCGATCACAAAATCATCGACCTTGACCCATGGCTTGATCGCCAGCGAGATCGATGATTCTCCCAAAGAGGCGATGCCGACGACCGGGGCAGGCTCCTTGAGTACTCTGGGGTTCTGCCCCAGGATGCTGTTTGCCGCAGTAAGCGCCATGGTAAGATCTGTGCCATACGCAATGCCGACAGACAGGTCCAGCTGGCGGACCTTGCCGTAATTGTGCAGGATCTCTCCTACGATCTTCCTGTTCGGGACGATGACACGGGAATTGTCCGTATGCAGTAGTGTGGTAGAAAACAGCGCGATATCGGTCACCTGTCCGTACACCCCGAGCAGTTCGATATATTCACCGATCGTGAACGGCTTTGAAAAGATTATGGTCAGTCCGGCCACGAGGTTGCCGAGCAGTCCCTGCATGGCAAGGCTTGCTCCGACGCCGGCCACACCAATGCCCGCGATAAGCGGTGTGATCTGTACGCCCATCTGTCCGAGCGCCATGATCCCGACGAAACCGACTATCACGAGCTTGGAAGCCTTCACAATGAGGACCTTGATCGGCTCTTCAAGAGCCTTTGATGAAAGCCAGCGGCCGACGAGATTGCCTATCCAGCGGGCGATAACCACGCCGACGCCGACCATCACAATAGCGGTCAGGATCTGAAGCCCGTGGTCTACGAAATAAAAGATGATCTTGTCGGTCAGTTCCGTTGATTTCAGGTCTGCTGCAGTTGGATTAGCCATGTCATTGCCCTCCCGTATGAGACAAGGATATCACGGAACAGCGGCATTGGCAAAAAAGAATTTAGATCAAAACGCAACCCGTCTGTTGAGGAATGACTGCCGGGGCAGCGCGATGGGATAAAACCGAGCAGGCTGTTGAAAGTTTCTCTTTCCAACAGCCTGCCAGAGCTCGTGATCAATACGCTACAACGACTCTCTTGCCGGAGAGCAATCCCCTGTCTTCACGATCTATTTTGGCGGGATTTCCGTCTCCCCTCGTTTCTTGCGCTCATCCTCTGCGGCCCTGGTGCGGCTGTCGTCGCGGCCTGACCCTTTGGTACGATCGCGGTCTGTTCCCTTGTACCGGTCATCTCTGTCGCGGCCCGGCTCTTTACGGCCTTCAGTTCCCTTCATGCGGCTATCGTCGCGGCCTGATCCTTTGGTACGATCGCGGTCTGTACCCTTATAGCGGTCATCTCTGTCGCGGCCCGGCTCTTTACGGCCTTCAGTTCCCTTTGTGCGGCCATCGTCGCGGCCTGACCCTTTTGTGCGGTCACGGTCTCTGTCCGTTCCCTTGTAACGGTCACGGTCATGGCCGGAGCCCTTGTCGCGGTCTCTGCGGCCATCGTCACGACGAATTCTGTCATGGTCCCTGTTGCCGCTGTCATGACGCATCTTGTCGCGTTCGGTCCGTATATGGCCATATCTCTCTCTTCTGACATCATCTCTTCTCTCATGTTTATACCACTCCTGATTATGCCAGTGATGGTTGCGTTCCCAGCCGCGCCAGCCCTGGTTAAACTCACGGTAATGTATCCTGTGATAGTTGGGCGGCAGGTACGTCACATATTCGGGCGGCACATCACGGACATAGCGGGGCACATACGACGCACCGACATAGCCCCATCCCCTGTTGTACACGGAAGAACGGTACCAATACCCTCTATGGTGCCTGTACCAGTAACCGCCGTAAAAATAGATGCCCGGATAGTTCGGCACCATGTACACATAGCGTTCGCCGCTCGGAACAACGACCATATCAGGCTCCCGGTCAAATCCTAAAGGAGGCGGCTCCTCGTAAGGCCTGCCGTCGTCATCCTCATAGAGCGGCATCAGCGGCTCGTCATCATAGTACTCCGGTTCCGGTCCCTGCGCAGGCTGGGCAGGGCTGCCGATATTGACGTTAATATTAGTTTCGGCCCTGCCGGTACCCGGCAGACTAAAGGCAAAAAACAGGGAAACTAACAGCATTACAACGTATTTCATACGTTATCCTCCTTTTATTTGAACCGTTCCATAACGAGTACGCTGAGTTTCCTCTTTTTGATCACTATGCGAACAATCATTGCTGTTTACAAAGTATAGTTGAGGGTGACTGATTAGGCAATAGATATATGCTGTCATGAGAGAGAAATAGTGCGCAATAAACAGGTCATACAACTGTCTGATGCAATAAGCGTCACTGCTGGCTGGTATTTCCATAACCGGTGAAAAGCATTGACTTTATATGGGTGAAATGAACAACATTATAGACATAGATTATTAAGACTGAAAGGGAGGCTTCCCATGAAGAAAAGTCTCATTACGCTCATCTCACTTCTGTGCTTTGCCGTCCTGTTACTCCAGCCTGTATCTGCTGCGGCAAATGAGCAAAAAATATTGATCGGCCTCATTCCGGAGATGAATATTTTCAAGCAGAAAGAGCGGTTTAACCCTCTCGGAGCTTACCTTTCAAAAAAGACCGGCGTGGAGATCAAATTTACGGTCCTGAGCAGATATGGGAATCTGATCGAAAGTTTTGAGAAGGAGAAAATGGATGGCGCCTTTTTCGGCTCCTTTACCGGTGCAGCCGCAATATACAAACTCGGGGTGATCCCCCTTGCCCGGCCGGTGAACCTTGACAATACTTCGACATACCAGGGCTATATCTTTGTCAGGAAGGACAGCAGCATAAAGGATGTGAAGGACATGAAAGGGAAGAGAATGGCCTATGTTGAGCGGTCGACAACGGCCGGTTATTTATTCCCGCTCGCTTATCTCCGGGAGCATGGCATTTCTTCCCCTGACAAATATTTCCGCGAGTTTTATTTTACCGGGAGTCATGATGCAGCAATAGATGCCGTGCTGAGCAAAAAAGCCGATATCGGCGCTGCCAAGCACAGCATCTATGACAGAATGAAAATACAGAATCCCAGGATAGACCAGGAGCTGGTCATTATTGCACGATCACCTTCTGTGCCGTCCAACGGCCTTTGCGTGCGCAAGGACCTTGATGAGGCCCTTAAGAAGAAGCTGAAGGACGCTCTGCTGAATATTCATAATGATCCGGAAGGCCAGGCTGTCCTGAAGAAGTTCGGTGCGCTCAAGTTTATTGATACGACAGCCAAAGACTATGAACCGGTGCATGAACTCGCAATCAAGGCAGGTATTGACCTCAAAAAATACAAGTGGAAAAATGAATAAGTATGACAGCCCCCGTAATATGACAGGAAGCAGACGACGGTATAGTATGCTGACTTTTAACGCATGAAGAAGAAGATCGTCTTATCTCTGCTTACGCTCTTTCTCTTCTTTGCCATAGGGATCGTTTTTTCGACGCTCTATATACAGCATACGACCGCAGCGCTCGAAAAGCTTATAAAGCTGCATCAGATCGAAGACCTGCGGCAGCACCTCATCCTCTCGATCCAGACGGTGCAGTCTGAGCTTTATACCGTAGGCACACCTCTCGGCCACAAGCTGGATATGATCACTGATAATGTGAGTCTTCTGGAAGAGACTGCTGCAAAGTGCACCGGATGCCACCATGAGCCTGAAATTGACAAAAAACTCAGGGAGAATCAGAAATACATACAGGACTATCAGGAAGCGCTGAGTTACTACATTACTGCCTCTGCGAACAAGGAAAGCATCGATCGCCTGAAACTGGCAGCCGCCGGCATAGGCAATACGCTGCTTGCGGCAACAGAGAAGATGTCACTTGATGCAAGCCGCAAGCTCTCCCTGATGACCAGTGACGCTCTTGAGCGTGCCCGTATTGTCAGACTGGCCCTTATCATCACGATCTTTTTTACCTTTATCTTTTCCCTGCTTATCGCCTTCCGCCTGACCAAATCCATCACCCATCCGATCGATGTGCTGGTGACCGCTACCCGGGCCATCGCATCCGGCAACCTTGACCATCAGGTCTCCTATCAGGACAAGACAGAATTCGGGGAGCTGGCAGAAAATTTCAATATCATGAGCTCAGCGCTCAAAGACGGGTATACGCAGCTTGAGGAGGATATCGCCGAGCGCAAGAAGGCTGAAGAGGCCCTTCGGGAAAGCGAGGAGCGGTACGTGCTTGCGGCCCGCGGCGCCAATGACGGACTCTGGGACTGGAACCTGAAGGATAATAATGTGTACTATTCTGTCCGCTGGAAGTCCATGCTGGGGTATGAAGATAATGAGGTAGGCAATGATCCTGAGGCCTGGTTCAGGCTGCTCCATGATGAGGACCGGGAAAAGGTCGCATCAAAAATTCATGCGTACCTGCGTCAGGGCGATCAGCCCTTCGAGATCGAGTACCGCATCATGCATAAGGACGGCACCTGTCTCTGGATGCTCTGCAGAGGTCTGGCTGTCAGAGACCAGGACGGCCAGGTCTCCAGGATGGCTGGATCGCAGACCGATATAACTTCGCGGAAGCTGGCAGAAGAGCAGCTGGTCCATGATGCGTTTCATGATGCGCTGACCGGCCTGCCCAACCGGGCCCTGTTCAGGGACAGACTGCTGCATGCCATCAACAGCTCAAGGAGAATGAACAGCTATCTGTATGCGGTGATGTTCCTTGACGTTGACCGCTTCAAGATCGTGAACGACAGCCTCGGGCATGGTGTGGGAGACGAGCTGCTGGTCGAAATAAGCAGGCGTCTGACCAATTGTCTGAGGCCGGGCGATACGGTAGCCAGACTGGGAGGAGATGAATTTGCGGTCCTGCTCGAAAATATCACTGACCATCGCGATGCTGCGGATGTTGCCGAGCGGATACAGGAAGAATTTGCTCCTTCTTTCCTGGTCAAGGGACATGAGATCTATGTTACGCAGAGCATCGGCATAGTACTCAGGACCTCCCGGTATGAACATCCTGAACAGGTCCTCAGTGATGCTGATATCGCGATGTATGAAGCGAAAGCAAAAGGCAAGGCCCGGTATGTCTTCTTTGAAGAGGATATGCATACCAGTATCGCAGAGCGCCTGGAACTTGAGGCTGACCTCAGGATCGCTGTAGAGCATCATAATGACTTTGTCCTTCATTATCAGCCTATTATCAACGTGAGTACGCATAAACTTGAAGGCTTTGAGGCGCTCGTCAGATGGAACCACCCGAAGAAGGGCCTGCTTTCACCGCTGATCTTTATCCCTCTGGCAGAGGAGACCGGCATGATCCATGCTTTGGGAGAATGGGTCCTTCGCGAGTCCTGCGTCCAGCTCAAGAAGTGGCAATTACAGTATACGAGCAGCGTCAGGCCGCTCAGGATGAGCGCCAATGTTTCCGGAAAACAGTTTCTGCGGGACGGTTTTGCAGAGCTGCTGATATCTATCCTCACGGAGCTTGAGCTGGCCCCGCATACGCTTGCGATCGAGATCACGGAGAGCATTATCATGGAAGATCTCGATCTGGCAGTCGCAACCATGAAGAGGCTGCGTGACCACGGCGTGCAGATCCATATCGATGATTTCGGCACCGGTTATTCTTCGTTAAGCTATCTGCATCGCTTCCCGGTAACGGCGCTCAAGATAGACCGGAGCTTTATCCATAAGATGTCTGCCAATGAGGAGAACCGGGAGATCGTGAGGACCATTATCGCGCTTGCGCAGAACCTCAACCTGCATGTCATAGCCGAAGGTGTGGAGATAGATACCCAGCTGTCCGATATCAAAGGCATGGACTGCCAGTTTGCCCAGGGGTTTTATTTCGCGAGGCCGATGGCTGCCCTTGATATCGATGCCTGGATAAAGAAAAAGGATAATCTGTCCATAACCGCCTGATCGTTCATGAGCGCCGCGGGGAGCAGTTGTGGTATTATTAATGCCTTATGGAACAGCGCTTACAGAAGATCATCGCAGAGATGGGCATTGCCTCCCGCAGGAAAGCAGAGGAACTGATCCTTGAAGGCCTGGTGACCGTCAACGGCAAGGTGGCTGAGATCGGCATGAAGGCTGACCCCATGCGTGACCATATCAAGGTCAAAGGGAAGCTCCTCACCAGCCCTGAAAAGAAGGTCTATTACGTATTCAACAAGCCGCGCGGGGTCATGACCTCCATGAGCGACCCTGAGGGCAGGCCGACAGTGAATGAATTTTTCGGCCGCATAAAACAGCGCGTTTTCCCGGTTGGCAGGCTTGACTATGACTCAGAGGGCCTGCTCCTGCTTACGAATGACGGAGATTTTGCGTACGCCATTATCCATCCCTCCCGGAAGATCCCGAAGACCTATCTCGTAAAAATCAAGGGAATGCTTGAGGAAGAGGACCTTGAGAAGCTCAGGAAGGGCATCAAGATCGACGGCAAAATGACCGCGCCGGCAAAGGTGAAGAAACTGAAAAGGGCTGAGGCGAACTCCTGGATCGAGATGACGATCCACGAGGGCAGGAACCGCCAGATCAGGAAGATGATCGAGCGGGTCGGTCACGACGTGCTCAGGCTTATGCGGATACGGATCAATGGTATAGAGATGGGACCTCTTGAGCCCGGGGCATACCGTAAGCTGACAACACAGGAAATGGATTCGATCATGAGAGAAATTGAGACAGGAGCGGGTAAATGAATCGCGATAAGGTCTGCGGAGAGATACGGGAATCTGACATCAACACAACTATAACAGTGGCCGGATGGGTATTCAGGCGGCGCGATCACGGCGGCCTGATCTTTATTGATCTCAGGGACCGGTCAGGCATATGCCAGGTCGTTTTCAGCCCTGATGTTTCGGGCGATGCCCATGAAAAGGCGCACGACCTCCGTGCGGAATACGTCATTGCCGTAACGGGCGAGATCAGAAAGCGGCCTGCCGGCACAGAGAACCCGAACCTCCCGACCGGCATGACCGAGATGTACGTCAGGGAACTGGTCGTGCTGAACGAGGCTGCGCCGCTTCCCTACAGCATGGAAGAGGCTGCCGAGGCAGGCGAGGCACTGCGGCTGAAGCACCGGTACCTTGACCTGAGAAGGCCTGAGATGCAGCAGAACATGATCACCCGTCACCGGGCAAGCAAGCTGATGCGCGATTATCTGGATGACAACGGGTTCCTCGAGATCGAGACGCCGATGCTCACCAAGTCAACACCTGAAGGTGCGCGCGATTACCTCGTGCCGTCCAGGCTCAACCCCGGCTATTTCTATGCACTGCCGCAGTCGCCGCAGCTCTTCAAGCAGATCCTGATGGTCGCGGGCATGGAGAAATATTTCCAGATCGTGAAATGCTTCCGCGATGAGGACCTGCGTGCAGACCGCCAGCCTGAGTTCACTCAGGTCGACCTTGAGATGTCCTTTGTGGACCGCAAGGATGTTATCGACCTTATCGAAGGCATGATGCAGAAGCTCTTCAAGGGCGTTCTCAATATCGATGTCCAGACGCCTTTTGAGATGCTGAGCTACCAGGAGTCCATGGAGCGCTTCGGCAATGACAAGCCTGACATGCGCTTCGGGCTTGAACTAAAGGACATGGCAGACCTCGCGGCAAAGGGAACATTCAAGGTATTTCTCGACGCGATTCAGTCAGGCGGCCTCGTCAAGGCTATCATCGGCAAAGGCATGGCCGGCATATCCCGGAAGGAGATCGATCTTCTCACCCAGGAGGCCCAGTCCTACGGTGCAAAGGGCCTTGCCTGGATCAAGGTGAAGAACGGGTTTGAATCACCGATCGCAAAGTTCTTCCCTGAAGAGGTCATGAAGGCAATGGCAGAAAGGCTTGGCGCAGAGGACGGGGACATGATGCTCTTTGTGGCCGACAAGGTGAAGGTGACCTATGATGTGCTGAGCAGGCTGAGGCTTGAACTGGGCAAGAGGCTGAACCTTATTCAGCCCGGCTTCAAGTTCGTCTGGATCACCGACTTCCCGCTCCTTGAATGGGATGAAGATGAAGGCAGGTTCCAGGCGATGCACCATCCCTTTACCTCGCCTCTTGATGAAGACATAGAAAAGATGATGTCCGGCGATATGACTGACAGGAACATGCTCGGAGCTCTGAAGGCGAAGGCGTACGATATTGTGCTGAACGGTTTTGAGATCGGCGGCGGCAGCATCAGGATCCATAACCAGAAGCTCCAGAAGAAGATGTTCGAACTGCTGAACATCTCGGAAGAAGATGCCCGCACCAAGTTCGGCTTCCTGCTCGATGCGCTGCAGTACGGCGCTCCTCCTCATGGCGGACTTGCGCTGGGCCTCGACCGGCTGGTGATGCTGATGGTGGGAGCAACCTCGATCAGGGACGTGATCGCTTTCCCCAAGACCCAGAAGGCCTTCTGCATGATGTCAGGCGCGCCGTCAGTGGTCGAGCCGAAACAGCTCCGGGACCTGCATATCAAGACCGACGTGGTGGTAGAAGAGAAGGCTTAGTCGTCCAGCTCGCCGTAGAACTTTTTGGAGCAGTCTTCGCAGATGCCGTGTGAAAATTCCTGGCCTTGCTGTGTGCCGAAATATTCCTCAACACTCTGCCAGTAGTCGGCGTCATTCCTGATCTTCTTGCACCAGGCGCATATAGGCAGCAGGCTGCGGAGCTGAAGAAGTTCCGAGATATCCTCAATGATCAGCAGGCAGAGACTGCTGTTGTCGTATTGGAAGGGTGACGCGGTCACGAGTACGTTGATCTCTTTTATCCTATCTTCGGTCAAGAGTCCCATCATCGTCTTCTTTCGATGCACCTTATTGCCGCTGAGGGCCTCATGGACGGAATTCCTGATGACACAGTCCTGGCATGCCAATGCATGACCGCATCCTTCAGGGGCTTCTGCTGAATGCATGCAATGGAGTGCATCGCCGCCGCGCTTCAGATAGATGCTTTTGATGTCATGGCCGTTTTGCATCAGACTCCCGGCCGCTGTATTCATATGCAGTATTCTGACATCAGCGTCGACAACAAGGACCGGCGACGGGATAGCATTAAAGAGGTTCAAAAAGAATGCGGAATCCTCAAAGAGAAACGGCATGGCTCGAACTTTCCCCCCTCCTGTCCTGCATAGTTCCAGTATATCGCCTTGTCAGGACAGATACAACTTCCTGTCCGCAGGAAAAGCAGCAGCATTTCGCGCTTGACAATAGGCTGAACGGCATTTAAGCTCTGTAATATTAGCATGAAATACATTTCCCCCTGACGGGTATAATTAAAACAAAGGAGAATACCATGAAAAGACCGCTCTATTTGCTTATCGCTCTTGCCCTGTTCTTCAGTCTGACCGCATGCGGTGATGTGAATGTCAGGCCGTATCCCAACGAATATCACGGGAACTATAACCCTGCTGACCAGTATGATATTACAGCCCGGATCAACAACCAGCAGAAGAGGATCAATATGGGGGTTGAGAGGGGAGATCTGACGCGGAATGAGGCAGACATGCTTCAGGAGAACCTGGACCATATCAGGTATGAATACAACCGCATGAAGTCGGATGGAAGGCTGACGCAGCACGAGGTTGACCGGCTGGAGCGGGACCTTGAGATCAACGACCGTATGATCCAGGATAAGCGGACAAATAAAATCAGAAGGCTCTACGGACCTGCCCCTGCGCCCGATCGTGACCATGCAAGGCCGATAGGGTTTGAGGACAGGATGGAGATGCAGCAGAAGAGGATCAATGAGGGAGCACGTTCCGGCGCACTGACAGAGAAAGAGGCGGAGACCGTGCAGCAGAATCTGAACAAGATCAGAATGCTCTATACGCGCATGAAGACCGACAACAAGCTGACCGGGAAAGAGCAGGAGACGCTTGAGAAGCAGCTGGACCGCAATGACAGGATGATCCAGAACAAGAAACAGAATGCCATAGAACGGTTCGACTGATATACGGTAATAGGGGCGGGTTAGGGTAAAATAGGCTTCAATGATCTCGAAGAATACCCTGCAACTGCTCGAATTCGACCGGCTGCTCGAAATTATTTCGGGTGGCGGCCATAGCGATATCTCAAAACAGGCGGTCCTGGATATTGTCCCTTTTTCTGCAGAGGACGATATCCGGGACCGTGTTTTATTGATCGAGGATATCCGCAGGCTCGCCAGCCAGGGCTCTCCGCTGGGGCTGCATGCCTTTCAGGACATCACGTATCTGCTTGGACGCGCAAGGCCGCAGGGCGCTGTTCTCGATGCTTCCGAGATATCGGCCTTTGTGCCGGTGCTCGAGATGGCGCTGGAAATATCGTCCCAGGTTTCAACGTTCGATGGGCTGAAGGCCCTTCCTGAACTCTGCGGAGATATGACCGGCCAGCCTGACCTGCTCAAGACCATCCAGAGGTCGATCGATGCCGAGGGCCGTGTCAGAGACAGTGCGTCTCCGGCCCTTGCGAGAATTCGCAGGGAACTGAGAAGTCTCGAAATAGGTATCCAGAAAAAACTGGAGGAGATGACGCGGGACACCTCCCTGTCTGTATTTCTTCAGGATGACTTCATCACCAAGAGGGCAGGCCGCTGGGTCATTCCGGTCAGGATGGACTCAAAGGGCATGGTGCCTGGTGTTGTGCATGATATCTCAAAGTCCGGCGAGACCGCCTTTATAGAACCCCTGACCGTTATCCATCTGTCGAATGAACTGGAGAACCTTGCTGCAGAGGAGAAGGCAGAAGAGCTGCGCATCCTGCGGGCCATCTCTGCAGCAATACGCGAAAGTGCAGATGCCATAGCAGCCGAGTTCAGCGTTATTGTCCAGCTCGACATGCTGAACTGTATTGCACGGTTCGCTGACCAGCTGCATATGAACGTGCCGGAGATAAGCGGATCAAATGAGATCAGGCTTGTCAATGCGCGCCATCCACTCCTGGCGCTTTCTCTTGAGAAGTCGGGCGCTGACAGGAAGGTCGTGCCGCTGGACCTTGATCTCGGCAGCGAGAACACTGCCATGGTCATTACCGGCTCGAATGCCGGCGGAAAGACCATTTCGATAAAGACGGTCGGCCTCCTGCTCTGCATGGCCCTGTCCGGTATGCCGGTGCCTGCCGCTCCTTCATCCAGCTTCCCCCTTGTCAGTTCGCTGCTTGTGGATATGGGTGATGAGCAGTCGATCGAGTCCAACCTGTCTACCTTCTCGGCCCATGTCAGGAATATTGCGCAGGTCCTTGAGATTGCTGATGCAAGGGCCATGGTCCTGATCGACGAGCTCGGCACCGGCACTGACCCTGATGAAGGCACAGCGCTTGCGTGTGCGGTCCTGAAGGAGCTGCAGTACAAGGGCTCCCTGGTATTTGCGACCACGCATCTCATGGGCATCAAGGGCTTTGTGCATAGGGCGCCAGGCATGGCGAATGCCTCGATGGAGTTTGACAAGAAGACGCTCACGCCGCTATACAGGCTCAGGACAGGCGAGCCGGGCCAGTCCCATGCCCTGGAAATAGCGCGGAAATTCGGGCTGCCTGATCATGTCGTCGATTCAGCAAGGGAACTGCTGGGCGGCGGCAAGGTTGAACTCGATACGCTGATGGCTGACCTGAACGAAAAGAGGGCGGATTACGAGCAGCTCCTTACTGAACTGAAGAAGAGGCAGGCTGAGGCTGAGGTCAAGGAAAAAGAGATCTCGCGAAGAATATCAGAGGCAGAGGCAAAGAAGAGGGAGATGCTTGCAGCGGCCCACAGCGAGGCCCTTGATATCGTATTGGACATCAAGCGGCAGATGCGGGCTGAGCTGGATGAGATAAAGAAGAAGGAAAAGAAAGAGCTGCAGGAGAAGATCAAAGAGGTCGAGCTGAAGCAGCGGCAGATAACCGAAAAGATGGCGCAGTATGCGATGGATGAGGCCGGTACGCTCGGCATTGAAGACATCCATATCGGCGATCAGGTGTTTGTGAAGTCTCTGGGTTACGACGGCGCGGTCTCCGGGATCATGCCAAAGGCAGACCGGGTGAAGGTCATCTCCGGCTCAAAGGAGATCCTTGTGCCGGTCTCTGATATAAGGATAAGGAAGGGCAGGCCGCTTGCCGAGAAGAAGGAAAAGGCTGCACATCAGGAAGCGCATGACGAGATGGTATCTTCGAGGATCAATCTGGTTGGCATGCGTGTTGAAGAGGCACTCTCAAAGCTCGAACCGTTCCTGAACCACGCAGCGCTTGCCGGTCTGCGCGAGGTGACTATTATTCATGGGTACGGCACAGGCATCCTTGCCAAAGCAGTGCGTGAACATATCACCCGCCATCCGCTGGTCAAACAGTTCAGACAGGGAGAACCGTCCGAGGGTGCCGGAGGCGTTACGGTCGTTACGCTGGTGTAGGCCGCATTTTATTCGGCCAGATCGTTGCAGCCAAAAAGGAGAGATAGTCAATGAAGGTCGGGTGGTTTGTTCATGGAGACATAGACGGTTTCTTTGGACTGTTCGTTGACAATCTGCTGCAGCTGATGCTGATAGCAGTCCTCTGCAGGGATGTTTGCGGCATGCCGCCGGATCTGGTATTAGGGAAGATCCTTCCGGGTGCGGCACTTTCGATCCTGGTCGGCAACGTGTTCTATGCGTGGCAGGCGAGAAGGCTGGCGATCAGGACCGGACGGACAGATGTGACAGCTCTGCCGTATGGCATCAATACGGTCAGTCTCATAGCCTTTGTCTTCCTGATCATTGCGCCGATCTATTTCGAGACAAAAGATCCAACCCTTGCCTGGCAGGCAGGCCTGTTCGCCTGCCTGGTAAGTGCGGTGCTGGAGATAGGCGGTGCGTTTGCGGGCGACTGGCTTCGCAGGCATACACCGCGCGCCGCGCTCCTGTCCTCGCTGGCCGGCATTGCTATTACCTTTATATCCATGGGTTTTGTATTCCAGATCTTCGCCATGCCGGCGATAGCGCTTGTGCCCGCCTTATTCGTGATCATTGTTTATGGAGGACAGATCAAGTTGCCGTTAGGCCTTCCGGGCGGCCTCATAGCGGTGCTGCTTGGCGTTGCCATGGGATGGGTCCTCAGATGGGCCGGTTATCCGTATTTTCAGCCGCTTCAGGAGCCGTACCAGTTCGCCATCCACATTCCAAAAACCACTTTTTCCGATATGTTCGCTTTTCTGGTGAACGGCCAGGGCTGGAAGTATCTCTCTGTCATCTTTCCGATGGCACTCTTCAATGTGGTCGTTTCACTCCAGAATCTTGAAAGCGCAGAAACGGCCGGCGATAGATATGATACGAGGTCGTCCCTGCTGGTCAATGGGTTCGGATCGATCGTGGCAGCCTGCCTCGGAAACCCGTTCCCGACCACGATATATATCGGTCATCCCGGCTGGAAGGCCATGGGCGCGCGGTGGGGATATTCGATACTGAACGGCATTGTGATCACGGTGCTCTGTCTGATCGGAGGCGTTGCCCTGGTGCTCAAGGTCGTACCAATGGAGGCCATGATCGGCATCCTGCTCTGGATCGGGCTTATCATAACGGCCCAGGCGTTTCAAGAAGTGCCGAAGAAACATAGTGTGGCGGTGGCGATCGGACTGATGCCGGCACTTGCGGCGTGGGCGTTGCTTCTCATAGAGACGACCCTCCGCAAGACAGGTTCCAGCCTGTACGATGTGGCCCCGAAGTTCGGCGGCGATCTGTACATCTATGGCATCATCTCCCTGAGTCAGGGGTTCATGCTCACCTGCATGCTTCTGTCAGCAATGATGGTATTTGTGGTTGAAAGGCAATTCATCAAGGCTGCTGTGTGGGCTGCAACCGCGTCTCTGCTCTCCTTTGTCGGCGTTATCCATGCCTATATCCTGACCCCTGCGGGTGTGCAGAACAGGTTCGGTTTTGGCGCAGCCAAAGCGTATGCGCTGGCATACATGATCACTGCCCTGCTGCTGATCGCACTGCACTACTATACTCAGGGGAGAGGGTCGGACAAAACCGGCATCATTGCATAGGGTAGCGCGTGAGCTTGTCACCCGTCAACCGCTGGGCAGACAATAATCTGCATATGTATGTTTAACTATACGGTAGTAATGTGCTCTGCGATATGACATGAATAATATTCTATGCATATAGCTTGAAGAAAAATCCTCCCCTTTCCAAGGGGAGGTATGGTGGGGTATCGATAAAATTATCAAAACCTCCCCAACCCCTCCTTGGTAAGGAGGGGGCTCAATCCGTAACTGCATGTTTATCGGGCAAATTCCCGCAGAACTTGATATATCGGCCATTTTTCCTTTATTCTAAATACCTGCATTAGCGGCAGCGATCAGAGTTTTTCTCCGGAAATACCGCAGCAGAGACAATATACATTCGGCGTTTCACGTATTCGCGGAATAACAAAAAGGAACATATGCTACAGATAAACAATCTCAATAAGTCATTTGGCAAGCAGGAAATATTCGACAACGTCACGGCAACGATCAACAGCGGCGAGCGGGTAGGTTTCGTCGGCAGGAACGGCTCCGGCAAGACAACGCTCTTCAAGATGATCCTAGACGAGGAGCATCCTGACTCAGGGAATATCAGCGTGCCGCAGGGGTACCGGATCGGCCATCTTTCTCAGCACATACACTTCACCAAGAAGACGGTCCTCAAGGAGGCCTGTTTGAGCCTGAGGCCGAACGAAGACGGCATTGACGAGACATACAAGGTGAAGAAGATCCTGAGCGGTCTCGGCTTTGGTGAGGACGATCTCGAAAAATCGCCCCAGTCCCTTTCGGGCGGATACCAGATCCGTCTGAACCTCGCGAAGGTGCTTGTCTCAGAGCCGAACCTGCTTCTGCTCGACGAACCGACCAACTATCTCGATATCGTCTCGATCCGCTGGCTGGCCCAGGAACTGCGGGCCTGGCAGGGCGAACTGATCCTTATCACGCATGACCGCGATTTCATGGACAGCGTAACGACCCATACCATGATCGTGCATCGCTGCAAGCTGCGGAAGGTCCCCGGTCCTACAGAGAAGCTCATTGAACAGATAGCCCTGGAAGAAGAGGTGCATGAGAAGACAAGGCTCAATGACGAGAAGAAGCGCAAGGATGTGGAACAGTTCATCAACCGCTTCCGGGCACAGGCAAACAAGGCAAAGGCAGTGCAGTCGAGGATAAAGGCGCTCCAGAGGCATGAGCGGCTCGAAAAGCTGACGGATATCAGAACGCTCGACTTCGCCTTTAATGCCGCGCCGTTCAGCGGCAAGCAGCTTATGGTTGCAGAAACCCTGTCGTTCGGCTTTGATAAACATGAGCAGTTAATCAAGGACCTTAATCTGATCATAGGCAAGAGGGACCGCATTGCGATCGTCGGGAAGAACGGCAAGGGCAAGACAACGCTCCTGAACCTCCTTGCTGGCGAGCTGAAGCCGCAGCATGGTCATATTACACCCCATCCTGCCACCAAGCTCGCGTATTTCGGTCAGACGAACATCAGCAGGCTGAATACGGCAAGCACTGTGGAAGAGGAGATCATGAATGTCCACCCTGACCACAGCCGCGGCGTCAGCCGGAAGATCTGCGGGTTAATGATGTTCACTGGCGATCATGCGCTCAAGAAGATATCCGTGCTTTCCGGCGGCGAGAAGAGCCGCGTCCTGCTGGGCAAGATCCTGGTGAGCCCTGCCAACCTGCTTTTTCTTGATGAGCCGACCAACCATCTCGACATGGAGTCCATAGATTCCCTTGTCGAGGCGATCGAGGCCTTTGCAGGCGCTGTTGTGATCGTCACACACAGCGAGATGATCCTGCATGCAGTTGCCGAAAAGCTGGTGATCTTCGACGACAACAAGGTCACTGTCTTTGACGGCACATATCAGGACTTCCTTGACCGGGTCGGCTGGAAGGATGAAGCACCGATTGACAGCGCACCGGAAAAGCGTGCAAAGGCGGAAAAGGGCATCAACCGTAAGGACCTCAGAAAGATGCGCGCAGAGATCGTCACGAACAAATCCAAGGCATTGAAGCCGATACAGAAGCGCATGACCGAGATAGAACATACGATCGAGAAGCTCGAAAAGAAGATAGAACACGATACAAAGGCCCTGCACGATGCAACGCAGAATGGCCATGGAGACAAGATCCAGGGCCTGTCAAAGGATATCCATGATGCGCAGCAGAAGATTGAGCCGCTTTTTAATGAGCTTGCAGCCCTGACAGAGGAGTTCGAGAGAAAGACCAAAGAGTTCGACGAACAATTGAAAGAGGTTGCGTAGGATAGGTAAATAGTCTGAAGTCTGTTAGGTGGATAGGTGATAGGGCGGGCGTACAGCCCTGCGAGATCATAAATCGTAATGTAGCAATTTAGTCTGTAATCCTGACAGACTAAAGTCTAAACAACCTGATACGCTTTTGTCTGATCGAGGAGACCGACTATGGACCTGCTTAAATATTTCAAACCTGTTGTATCGATGACCGCTGAAGAGGCGCGGGAATTCATGAAGGGCAAGGACCCTGATGAATTCAATCTGATCGATGTACGCCAGCCTGCGGAATACGAACGCGGCCATCTTGCCGGTGCCCGGCTCATTCCGGTGGCTGAACTGCATGACCGTCTCAGCGAGATCGACAATTCAAAGCCTACCATAACCTATTGAGGCGCAGGCGTGCGCAGCCGGGCGGCTGCGGCAGTCCTTTCGGAATCCGGCTTTCATAATGTGATCAACATGCAGGGAGGCATCAGGGCCTGGGAGGGTGTAGTTGCTGAAGGTGCTCCTGAGGCCGGCATGGCCTATTTCGGCGATGCAGCAAAACCGGACGAACTTGCCCTGCTTGCCTGGATGCTTGAGGAAGGCACGCGTCAGTTCTATCTGCGCATGGATGAATTCCTCAGAGAGGATGAAGCACGTCACCTTTTCCAGAGCCTGGCAAAGGCAGAGGAAGCTCATGAAAAGACCCTCGCAGAACTCTACAAGACCTTCTCGGACAACAGTTCCCTTGATGCGAACCTCCCTGCAGCAAAAGATGAGGTGATGGAGGGCGGTGTGAAGGTCGATGAAGCGCTCCTCTGGGCCAGGGATAAGGACGTCCCTGCTATCCTTGAATTTGCGATGGCCCTTGAGACGAACTCCTATGACCTGTATATCAGGATGGGGCGCAGATTCGAGGGTGACGCTAAGAAGGTCTTTTCGCTCCTTGCGAATGAAGAGAAGAGACACCTCGAACGGCTCGCACAACTGCTCGAAAAGAAGATCTGACCCTGCTTGACAACTATTTCACCATTTCATTAACCTTCATACGCTGTTCATTTCTTAAGAAGGAGACACTATGGCAGGGATAAAGATAGGCATTATCGGCGGGTCGGGTATGGACGACCCGAAGCTGCTCCAGAACAAGAAAGAGAAGAAGGTAAAGACCCCATATGGCAGTCCTTCCTCACCGCTCACGACCGGAAAAATTCATGGCATTGATGTGGTCATCCTTGCGCGCCACGGCAAGGACCATTCGATCTATCCGACGGGTGTGAATTTCAGGGCGAATGTCCATAGTCTCAAGCATGAGGGCTGCACGCATATCCTGGCCACTACTGCGGTGGGCTCCCTGCGGGAGAAGATCAGGCCCGGCGACTTGGTCTTTGTTGACCAGTTCATAGACTTCACCAAACATCGGAACCTGACGTTCCATACCGAAAAGAAGGTCGTCCATACGCCCATGGCTGAGCCGTTCTGTTCTGATCTGCGGTCGCTGCTGGTCAAATCTGCGAAGGAGCTGAAGCTGCGGCATCATGCCAAAGGCACGGTAGTCGTGATCGAAGGGCCCCGGTTCTCGACCAGGGCAGAGTCGCATATGTTCAGGCTGATCGGCGCTGATGTGATCAATATGTCAACCGTCCCGGAGGTGATCCTTGCGCGGGAGCTTGGCCTCTGCTACCAGGCGATCGCCATGTCAACAGACTATGACTGCTGGAAAGAGGATGAGGAGCCGGTCACCTGGGAGATGATCCTTGCGACCATGCATAAGAATGCAGAGAATGTTAAACAACTGCTGCTCAGGACCATAGCGAAGATAACGACTGTGCACAGCCACTGTGCTTAAAGGAGAATACCATGTCGATCAAATCGAGAATAAGGACCATACCGGATCACCCCAAGAAAGGCATCATGTTTCGGGACATCACCACGCTCATCAAGGACCCGGTCGGCTTCAGACTGGTGATTGATAACTTCACCCAGCGGTATATTACCGGCGAGATCAGTTTTGACACGATTGTCGGCATTGAGGCACGGGGATTCATCATCGGCGGTGCGCTTGCCTATACGCTCGGCAAGGGCTTTGTGCCTGTGCGCAAGACAGGCAAGCTGCCGGGCGAGAAGATCAGCCACGAATATGCGCTTGAATACGGCACGGACAAGATCGAGATGCATGTCGATTCGATCAGCAAGGGGACGAGAGTGCTCCTGGTCGATGACCTGCTGGCCACAGGAGGCACTGCCCTTGCCGCTGCTGCGCTTATCGAGAAACTGGGCGGGGTTGTTGCAGAGATGGCTTTTATCGTGAACCTGCCTGATGTGGGCGGCGCAAAGAAGCTCGCAGAAAAGGGATATAAGGCATACTGCCAGACCGAGTTCGAAGGGGACTGAGAGAATAAATCTCCATGGCAAAAATGCAATAGTTTTATGGTATGATAAATCATCATACCGGAGGTGCAGGATATGGGAACAGCAAAAATAGCTATAACTCTCGACGAAAGTCTGTTGAAGAAACTGGATAGTCTGGTAAGAGGGCACTTTTTCGAAAATAGAAGTCGTGCCGTCCAGGAAGCGGTCAGTGAAAAGATTGCCAGACTGGAGCATTCTCGCCTGGCAAGAGAATGTGCCAAGCTGAACCCGCGTGATGAGGCAAAAATTGCAGAAGAGGGTATGTCAGTGGCGATGGGTGAATGGCCGGAATATTAAGAGGTGAAGTCAGGTGGGCTGACTTAGACCCAGTGCGCGGACGGGAACAATCAGGATTGCGGCCGGTGCTTATTCTTAGTCAGAATATTTTCAACGAGCGGTCGGGAACAGTTATAGCAATGGCGCTGACGAGTCAGCCCCAGAGAGCTGGCTTTCCCTTGACTTTTGAATTAACAGCTGACAAATTACCGAAACAGTCCTGGGTGAAGATCAGTCAGATAAGAACGCTGTCTGTTGAGAGAATAGGGAAAAAAATATGTTCCATTACGCCGGAAGAATTGCACCAGGTCGTTGAAGGCTTGAATGAAATAATCGGCCCCTGATGATGGAGAGAGGGAGGCTTTCCGCAGGGTTGTAAGGCATACTGATTGATCGAATTCGAAGGGATTAGGTTTTCTTGCAACTGGCATAAATAGTTTTTTCGGTAGCATTAGACATAACGGAAAATTATCCATAACGATTCATTTAATATAGTTCACTACTGGGACACGCCTGAAAACATAATAAGAAATCTAAAAACAGAAATGCCCAACAATAAAGAGGTATTATGATCCCCTGGACGTTCCTTGACAGCACGCACGCGCCCGGAGACGGCGGAGAGCTCAGGCTCTATCAGCGCGGCGCAGAGTTCTCGATCCGGATCGATAAACACGAACTCATGAACAGCCGTCATTACGGCTCCGAGGATGCCCTGGCTGAACTCTCCTGTAAAAGGATTGCTAACCGTCCTCACCCCCGCGTCCTGATCGGCGGCCTGGGCATGGGCTATACCCTGCGTGCAGCACTGAACAGTCTGAGTCGAGACAGCAGCGTAGTGATCGCCGAACTGGTCCCTGCGGTCGTTGTATGGAACCGCGGCCCGCTTGCCGAACTCGCCGGCAATCCCCTTAAAGACCCTCGTGTGATCGTGCGTGAGAGTGACGTCGGCGAGGTGATGCGTGAGAAGCAGCATGCGTATGATGCCATTATGCTGGATGTTGACAACGGGCCTGAGGGCCTGACCCGGAAGAGCAATGACCTGCTCTACGGAGCAACAGGCCTGAAGGTCGCGTACGATGCACTGCGGCCGGGAGGAGTGCTGGCAGTCTGGTCAGCAGCCACGAATGATGCGTTTGTGAAGCGGCTGCGCAAGGCGGGCTTTAAGGTCGATGAGGTCCCGGTGCGTTCGCGCGGCGCCCGCGGCGGTGCGCATTATACGGTCTGGCTCGCCCAGCGGGGAGACTGACACTTCGTAAGCAGTATTTGCCGTTACAGTTCCTGTAAGCAGGACTGAGACCGTCGCTTTGTCCCTGTCATTTCAAGATCTTTACTCGCATAAAGGCTAACGAAGCCTCTGCACCGGTCCTTGCGCTGGCCTTTGCACCGGTCTTTGCACTGGTCTTGATCGCGGCCACGGCCAAATGACCGCGTTGCCATCATCCTCATAACCGCCATCTTTAGCTGCATTATCTTCTTCTGCCTTAGCCTTCTCTCGTTCCTCTAACTCCTGCTGAGCTTTCTTATCCGCGGCTCTCTTTGCGTCTCTCTCATCTATATCACGCATAATTCTATCGCTTTCCTTATTGAGATCTTCCTGATGTTCTTTAAATGAACGATCTTCTTCGAACATTGGATTCGATTTGTATTTATTAAGATCTTCGTCCGAGAAACTGACCGGTTCTTCAGCCATGCATGGAGCAGCAAGAAAAAAGAACCCGATGAGCGCATGAAATATCTTCATAATAACTCCTTTCCTTTTACCACTTTCAGGTTATCACAAAACCTTTCACTCGGCAACGTCACAATTCGCCGCTGTCAACCCAAAATAGAAATGTCCTGTTTTTACCAATTTAGAAATGTCCGGTATT
>CAYXBA010000002.1:316467-364813 GCA_964463135.1 uncultured Nitrospiraceae bacterium | reverse complement strand
CTACATCATTTTAGGAGCCACTACTTTATATTTCAACTAAGATTAGCATTCATACCGAAACCGCCCGGGCCTACCATTAAATGAAGTCAGAATTTTCATAATCTGCGACCCAAAAAAGGTCCGCATAATAGATCTGCTTTTTATAATCCTACTTAACTACTTCGAATGTAATGACCAGTGCTATCATTGTCATTACTACCAAAGCGATCATAAAGAAACTGTCTGCTATTTTTTCAAATGTATCGCTATATTTGTTTGTTCTGATCGAGGCATAGGAACAGAGGCTTGCAGCAAGAAAAAGAAGCATGTTTATCGCCGTCAGTTCATCTAGCAGCGTTTTTTCTGACAGCTTCAGCACTTTGATCAGACTAAAGATTACAAAGGTTATGCCAAGAAGGTTGGATGACGTTGGCAGAATGTGTCTGGAGATATTCTTTTTATCGTTCGGTGTATTTGACATGGTCATATTTTAACAAGCCGACTCCAAAATAGTTATCGTTTGATTTCAGATACCAGCTGGTAACGAGCATGATCAGGAGCCTTCTTCGCTTTCTTCATACATAACCATTCCTATACATTCATGAACAGCATCCTCAATGCTGAATTGCCTGGTCTCGAACACCCTATGCCTCTGGATCATCTGTTCCAATTGCCGGACTTCCTTGTCAGTAAGTGTAATGGTCAACTGCATAAAAACCCTCCTGATCTGATACTGTTGCCTACTTGTGGTATTGTCCTGAAGCAGGCACTGCCCGTTGATAGGCCCAGGCCTCAATGGTCTTGATCTGTTCAGCCATGGTGACCGCAAGGGGCACGGTTCTGCTTAAGGCAACCAGAAAATCCTGTTCGACTACGGGACGGTTCTCGGCAAGGGCTTCGAAGACCGCGGATTTGACCACCTGCTCGATCTCAGCCCCGGAAAGACGCTTTGGTGATGATACCATTAGCGAGAGATCGATCTTGGAGATATCAATATTGTGTTTCTTCATATGAATGCGGTAAATCTCTTCACGAGCCTTCTCATCCGGAAGTCCAACATAAAATATCTCATCAAAGCGTCCCTTGCGCAGGACTTCTGCAGGGAGCATCTCAATGGCGTTTGCTGTGGCTGCGACGAAGACTGGTGACTTCTTTTCCTGCATCCATGTCAGGAACGATCCCAGTACCCGGGACGCTGAGCCCCCTTCAGCCTTGAATCCCTGAGAGGAAATGCCGGCCTCTATCTCGTCGATCCAGAGGACACACGGTGCTATCGCCTCCGCAATTCTGAATGCCTTGCGCAGGCTGGACTCAGGCGAGCCGAATGATCCGCCGTACAAAATCCCCATATCAAGACGGATAAGGGGGAGATGCCAGTGCGCAGCGATAACCTTCACGAACAGCGACTTGCCGCAGCCCGATATGCCCATGACCAGCACTCCCTTCGGCATCATGGCGCCGGAAGAAATCTTGTCAATGCCGAATACCTTTTCGCGTCGTTCCAGCCAGAGTTTGAGGTTTTCCATTCCTCCAAGCTGGCTCTTGTCAGCATCATTATCGATGAATTCCATTATGCCGCTTTTCCTGATGATCTGCTGCTTGATCTCAAAGAGCATCTGGACCAGATCGTTTTGACCGCTGCTATGAGCGAAATCGAATGTGCGGATGCTGCGCTCGATGTCCGTGAGATAAAGTCCCTGGGCAGCTACTGCCAGTCTTTCCTCCAGTTCAGGGTCCTTGGCGCAGGCCTGAGCCAGGGAAGGCATACCCTCTTTCAGTGCCGTCAGGTGCTGCCTGATCTCACTGATGCGCGGAAGTCCCTGGTAAAGAATAACGAGGTCTTCACGCAGATGCTCAGGAACAGCCTCTTCAGCGCCCATGATGATCAGGACATTTGACCGGGCATGCAGAGAAAATTCCTTCAGCTTTCTGACAATAAACGGATTATTTTCCCAAAAGGCGGAAAGGTCCTTGAACAGAAAGAGGGCCGGACCCGGCTGAGAAGCTGCGAAATCGATCGCAGCAAGAGGATCTGCGGTCTCTTTAAACGAACCTCCCTTGCGAATGATTCCTTGCGTGCAGGTCCATACATAGGGATTTCCAACGCCCTCGAATTTTGCAGCGGTCTCGGAGATAATTGCCTCTGTGCTCCGCTCGTTGTCGGTAACCACATAGATCAGGTTGTTTTCTGATCTGATGATCCTCATCAGGTCCTTGACATTAATATTTTCCATTTTTCTCCGCTACGTCTCC
The DNA here is from genome assembly GCA_964463135.1 of uncultured Nitrospiraceae bacterium. Classification (GTDB taxonomy): domain Bacteria; phylum Nitrospirota; class Thermodesulfovibrionia; order Thermodesulfovibrionales; family UBA6898; genus UBA6898. Next base: position 362,581 of record CAYXBA010000002.1, on the reverse strand, counting down.
GTAATAGTGTCTGCTTTTAGTATATCACTATAACGGTTTTTGCTATCCGGCAATACTCCGAAGTTTTTCCGATCAGATAGTCTGCTGGGTAGGTTTATTTATGGAAACATGCAAAAAAAGGGGCTACAGGATCTATATCACTGTAACCCCTTCTTTTGCCGTATGGCAGGTCTGTCCTTGGCAGGGTTACTCAGGGCTGTGCAATACTATTACATTATTATTTTCGTTCATCTCGGCAATATGTTCGCCTGAATCGATCACTGCTATCACGTAGCTGGCAGCATACGAGGAAAACTGTATTTTTAGCGTTTTAGGCTTATCATATGGGTGCTTGGCACTTGCTGATATCTTCCTGGCATGGAGAAGGCTTCCCGGCGTGATCCCGTCATCAGAGAGGTAAACTGATAGCGTAAAATCTTCTATTACCGGTTCTGTTCCGACATTCTGTATCTGAAGCTTGCCCATGATCTTATGGGCAGTTCTCTGCAATGTCCATGTTCCGGCGAGGTCCGGGCCGCTTGCTGCATAGGTGCCGGTATATGAGCCTCCTCCCCCATAAATATCTGTTCCACCCTGAACAGAAAAATAACCCTCTGAACTCTCTATACCCCTGAAAGTCAGCATATAAGGCTGCCCGGCAACAAGCGTTACATTGAAAGCGGACAGGTCAAACATACTCATCGGTACACTGCTCAGGTCGTAACGGTAGGAAGCGGCATCGGCGGTGACAAAGGCTAACCTGTTCGTTGTGCTCTGTGAAGCCTGATCAAACTCATACAGTGCTATTTCAAACTGGTTCTTCAAGCGTCCTGCCGATATTCGTCAATACCACCGACTGACTCGCCTGTATCCCATAGATCATCTCTTGTACAAAACGTCCCGCTACTTTAGGCTTTCCCTTTGAAAGTTCCCCCGAAAATACCCCTATCTGTTCCCTCAGCTTCCTGGCCATTCTGCCATAATCCATTTGACCTCCTCCCTGATATCCCTTATTTGCTCGACACTTATAAGATATATCATAGGAGGTCTCTCTTTTCCCTCACCCTTGTAAAAAGTTCCCCCATTTTTCCAAAACAATCCCCGACCACTTCCGTTTTCCCTCAAATCCTTGCTGCCCACGGCACTGCGAGATTTATACCTGGATTCTTGGGGGAACTCCTGTTGTATGGCGGTGAGGAGAGGAGGGCGGTTATGCCTCCTGTGGCAACTGAAGCCTTATCAAAAGAAAAACCCCCTGGAAGTTCCAGGGGGTTTTGAAGTATGGGGCGATGCTAAAAAATACAGCCTAGAACAGTCCGCTCACCTTGCCTGTTTCAGTATCCACATCGATCCTCCTGAAGGCAGGGTTGGACGCTGTTCCGGGCATAAGGGTGATGGTGCCGGCGCAGGGGCAGAGGAATTTTGCGCCAGAGTATATCAGAACGTCCCTGATCGGCAGGGTCCAACCCTTTGGAACGCCCTTAAGCGCCGGGTCGTGCGAGAGGCTCAGGTGGGTCTTTACCATCATCGTGGCGTAGTCAGCATACTGAGGGTCAGCTTCGAGCATCTTGGCCTTTGCTTCAGCCTCAGGCAGCCAGGAAACACCGTCTGCGCCGTAAATTTCCTTGGCTATGAGCGCAACGCGGTCGCGCAGCTTCATCTCGATCGGGTACAGGAACCTGAAGTCATTATCTTCCTTGCAGGCGTCAATGACCGCATCGGCAAGTTCAAGGGCGCCGTCTCCTCCCTTGAGCCAGTGCTGGGACTCTGCACAGCGTGCACCGGCTGCTTCTGCTGCCTTCTTGACCACAGCCACTTCTGCATCGGTGTCGGTGTAGAAGCGGTTCACGCAGACCACCGGATTGATGCCGGATTTACGGATAACATTGATCATATGGACCATATTGGCACAACCTTTTTCGACCAGGCCGATATTCTCTTTTGTGTATTCGTCCGGCAGGGCCTTGCCGGCCACTACCTTGGGACCGCCGCCATGCATCTTCAGTGCGCGGACCGTGGCGGTGAGTACTGAGACATTCGGCTTGAGCCCTCCGATGCGTGCCTTGACGTTCCAGAACTTCTCAAAACCTATGTCAGCGGCAAAGCCTGACTCGGTCACATGATAGTCGAACATCTTCAGACCGATGCGGTCAGCAATGATCGAGGACTGTCCTACAGCTATGTTTGCAAAAGGGCCGGCATGTACGAGGCAGGGATTATATTCTGCAGTGCACATAAGGGTAGGGTTGATCGTGTTGCGCATGAACGCTGCCATGGCATTGCCGACCTCAAGGTCGCCCGTGGTGACCGGTTTGCCGCTCTTGTCAAAGGCTACCGTTATGTTATTCAGCCGTTTCTTCAGGTCTGCGAGGTCGTTGGCTATCGCGAGGATGGCCATACATTCGGAACCGACCGCGATGCCGAACTTTGACTGCATCATATAGCCGTCAGTCCTGCCGCCCATGCCGATTATGATATTGCGAAGGCTCTGGGCGCAAAAGTCCATGATCCAGCCCATCTCTACGCGGGTAGGATCAATATCAAGCCGCCTCATTTTTGTAAGACGGTCAAGCTGTTCATCATTATAGTTGCGCTCATGCTGCATGCGGGAGGTCATCGCGACCATGGCCAGGTTATGGGCGTTCATGATGTCATTGATGTCACCGGTAAGGCCGAGCGAAAATTCGGTCATCGGGATAAGCAGGGAGTTTCCGCCGCCTGCAGCTGTACCCTTTACATTCATCGTCGGGCCGCCGGAAGGCTGCCGAAGAGCGCCGCCGACACTCATGCCGCGCTTGCCAAGGCCTTCCATAAGACCGCAGGATGTAGTGCTCTTGCCTTCACCCAGAGGCGTCGGCGTTATGGCGGTCACCTCTATGTATTTGCCGTCAGGATTATTCTTGAGGCGATTGAAGATCTTGAGAAAATCCAATTTGGCCAGGCGGCCCATGGGCAGCAGTTCGTCCTTCTGCAGTCCAAGTTTCTCGCGCCATGCTTCAGGGGTGGGCATATTCTTTTCTGCTTCTTCGGAAATCTGCCAGTCTGCCAGTTTTGTTGCATCGTACGCCATACAAACCTCCTAAAATGAGTTATTTATCAGTGAAACATAACAATTTCACGGTTATAAATACGGCTGCTGCAAAAGCACTTTTTCTCAATGACAACCGTCAGTTGCGAGATTATAGCAGTATTGTCAGGCAATCTTCAATATAATTAAAACTAATAAACTTATAAGTGATAAATCTCTCGTGGATTTTCCGAAAAAGCATAGTATATAGTATCTAATCCGGAGGTAGTCATGATCAAAAAATGTATAGCGTATTCTCTGATCCTTCTTTTCGCTCTTGTGTCGTTTTCCCATGCGACGTATATGCTCGATCGCATTGTCGCCACGGTAAACCAGGAGGTTATCACCTGGAGTGATTTGTACAGGGCCATGCAGGCAGAATCTTCCCCTGCAATAAAGGCGCTGCCTGAAGAGGAGCGGAATAAGCTTTTCAAGGACAATGAGGCGGCATTTCTTGAGAACCTTATATCATTCAGACTCCAGGTCCAGGCGGCGACAGAAAATAAGTTCAGAGTCTCTGATGACGAGGTCGACGAGACCATTGCAGGTATAAAAAAGAAATATTCCATGTCTGATGCCCAGTTCGAGAATTCTCTCATGAGTGAGGGTTATACCCTGGCCGAATACAAAAAGAAACTGAAAGACCAGATCCTGCAGAGCAAGATCGTGAATCAGCAGGTGCGCACCAAGGTCCTGGTCACTGAAGCTGATGTTGATAAGTTCATGAAGGAGAACAGCAATGCACTCGCTGGCAATGAGGCTTACCATATCCGTCAGATCTTTTTCAAAAAACCGCATGATGAGGCCGAGAAATCCGCAGTAGAGGAAAAAGCTCAGGCCGTCTATGCCCAGGCGCTGCAGGGGGCAGACTTTGCAGAGCTGGCACGCAAGAATTCCGAGGATGCAGGCAAGGCTACGGGCGGCGATCTTGGGTTTATTGAAAAGGGGAATCTGGGAAGGGAATTCAGTGCAGCGCTTGTTTCAATGAAACAGGGAGATATCAGCAAGCCCTTCTGGAGCAATGCAGGCATGCATATACTCAAGCTTGAGGAGATGGCTTCACCAAAGTCCGGTACTGAACTCCGCGAAGCTGCAACGGCCGCTCTACAGAACAAGATGTTCAATGAAAAATATAAGGCCTGGACAAAGTCTCTGCGCGAAAAAGCATTTATCGATATACGCCTCTGACCTCCAGGGTCTTTACGCGTATTCAGTTTTAACCCGGAGGGAGCATGGAACTGTTGAGTATCGGCATTCTCGCGTCAGGGAGAGGGTCGAATTTTCAGGCTGTTATAGATGCGATCGAAACAGGCAGGCTAAAAGCACGGATCGTCCTGCTGATCACAGACAACCCCAATGCCTTTGCGATAGAGCGGGCCCGGAAGCACGGCATTGAACCGCTTATCATGGTGCCCGGCCATTACGCTTCGAGGAATGAGTACTACAAGGCCGTGGTCCGTGAGCTGAGAACCAGAGAGGTCGGACTGGTCGTGCTTGCCGGCTTCATGAGGATCATCGGCAGGCCGCTTATCGATGCGTACCGGGACCGGGTCATGAATATCCATCCCGCACTTCTGCCGTCATTTCCCGGACTCCATGGCCAAAAGCAGGCACAGGACTACGGCGTAAGAATATCAGGCTGCACCGTGCATTTTGTGGATGAGGGGATGGATACGGGGCCTATTATCATCCAGGCAGCTGTTCCAGTCTCCTTTGAGGATACAGAGGAATCGCTTTCAGAACGGATACTGAAGCTGGAGCATAAGATCTTCCCGGAGGCTATCAGACTTTTTTCCGAAGGCCGGCTTGAGGTCATAGGCAGAAAAGTGAAGATAGCCGGCGCTGCTCCGGACAAGAGTTCCCTCGTATTCCCACCGCTTGACTGACACCGGAGAAGAAACCGATGTCAGCCTTATGGGGCTGATCGGCAAAGGCGACAACAAGGCCTTTGAACTACTCATCGCCCGCCATCAGCGCTCTGTCTATAACCTTGCCCTGCGCTTTCTGGGTGATCCTGATGAGGCTGAAGATGTGGCCCAGGACTGTTTTATACGCATCTATAAGGCAGCGGCCTCGTACACGCCTGACGCCAGGTTCACCACCTGGCTCTATACCATCGTCAGGAATCTCTGCTTTAATGTCCTCAGGACCCGAAGACAGGCGGTCATCGTTTCTGTCGATGATGAGACCCTGCCTGAACTGCCGTCAAAGGATGAAGGTCAGATCGAGCGCATCTCCAAAGAGCAGCTCAGAACAAAGGTTATCAGCGCAGTGAACCTGCTGCCTGAGAATATGCGGCTGGCTGTGCTCCTGAGTAAATATCACGGCCTGTCGTATGAAGAGATCGCCGGGATCATGGGCTGCTCGGTCAATGCGGTCAAGCTCAGGGTCCATAGGGCAAAGGCGCTTCTTGCTGTAGAGCTTTCAGCGCTGCACGATGAAACCAGGGACTAACAGCTGTGTTTAACAGACAGGAGAAGATGCATGGACTGTAAGGAAATTCAGGCTATTCTGCCGGCATACACGGAGAGCGGACTTGATCCGGTAACAGAGGAGCGCGTACGGACCCATCTTGGCGTTTGTGCCCAGTGCAGTGCCCGACATGCGGGACTTCTCAAGGCCTGGCAGGCGATGGATACATGGGAAGAGGCCGTACCGCCTGGCAGACTCAGGACAAAGATCCTTGATTCTGTGCGGCCCCGGAGAAAGACTGCTTCTCTGCGCGCGGTATTATCTGTTGCTGCGGCACTGCTTCTTGTTCTCGGCCTTTCCGTGTATTTCACAGGACAACATGGCAAGCCGGTACCGGAGCTGGCCACGAGTCAGCTTCCTGTGCAGAAGGAAGCTGATAATAATGTGAGCGAGGAGGAGATCATAGCCAATCTTGACATACTGCGGGATAATGATTTTCTCGATGCCCTTGATGATCTTGTCAGGATAGAAGAACTGCCTCTTGCTGAAGAACCGAACGGACGCGCAAAGGAGCCTAAACAGAGCGCACTGGATATGGTCATTACATGAAAACGGCAATCAAAATACTGGTCACAGCGCTGCTGATCGTAATGCAGGTTGTCTTTGCTGCGGCTGATGACAACAAGGAGAACAATAGAAAGCGCTGGCAGTCCATGTCCCCTGAAGAGAAGGGGCGGGTGGTCGAGAACTACCGTACATGGAAGTCCCGGCCGCCGGAAAGCAGGGAAAGGATACGGCGCAATCTTGAAACATATCAGGAGCTTACCCCTGATGAAAGGCAGAAGCTGCGAAACAGGTACCGGACATACAGGAATCTGGAACCCTCCGGAAAAGAAAGGCTACGGGAGCGGCTGCAGAGAGTTGATCCTCATTCTGACGGAAATAGCCAGGAAATGACCAGGCGGTTCAGGAGAATGCAGGATATTCCGCCTGAGGAGAGAATGAGGCGGCTTGAGCATTCACGGTTCTGGAGAGAGCTGAGCCAGGAAGAGCGCGAAACATATAAAAAACTAATATTTCCCGAAAAGTAAGCCATATAACTTAAATATTTACTTTAAGATAAAATAGCTGCTCCCTGCCTGCTGATTGCCATTATCCCTTAGAATTTTTGCAATTAACTTTCACCTGTTACCCTATTTCCGTAAATCCCAGGTATCATTATCTGGTCGTTAGACAGGGTCGTTTACTAAATGGCTGAGGTCAATCAATGAGAATTTCGGCAGGGGAGTTCAAGGGAAGAAAGATCGGCTCAAAGAAGCTCTTTGTTAAAAGGGCAGGCAAGGATGACCTCAGGCCGACGCCGGCAAAGGTGCGGGAGGCCATCTTCGATATCCTACGCAGCGAGATCGAGGGCGCCTCATTGCTTGACCTTTATGCAGGGACCGGCACGATCGGCATAGAGGCTCTGTCGCGCGGGGCCGAGAGCGTTGTTTTCGTTGAATCCGTGCGGCCCCGGGTAAAAGCGATCAGCGATCTGATCGACAGGCTCAATCTGGCATCAAAGGCGTCTGTTCACGGCGAAGAGACCGAAGCATTCCTCAAGAGGGCTTCGGTCACCGGAGAGACGTATGACATCATTTTTGCCGACCCTCCCTATGCCTCGGATGAGATAGAGAAAATCCTTCCTTTGATCGACAAATATGGTATTTTAGATGCAGACGGCGTGCTTCTCTGCGAGCATGGAGCAAAAGCGGCTGTGCCCGTTGCTTCAGGCAGCCTGAAGCTCAGAAAGCAGTATCGGTACGGCGATACAAGACTTGCCCTATACAGGAAAGAACTATGAGCAGACGAACAGGCATATATCCGGGCACCTTTGATCCCTTCACGAACGGTCATCTCGACCTGGTGAACAGGGGCTTGCGGATATTCGACCATCTGATCGTGGCTGTTGCACCAAGCCCGAAGAAGAACCCCCTGTTCAGCGTTAAGGAGCGACTGCTTCTGATACGCGAAACACTGAAAGGATATAAGGGAGTGACGATCGAGATGTTCGACGGTCTGCTCGTAGATTATGTCTCCGAAAGAAAAGGGTCTGCCATCATCCGCGGACTGCGCGCTGTATCTGATTTTGAGTATGAACTGCAGCTTGCCCTCATGAACAGACGCCTTTCCTCAGATATTGAAACGGTATTTATGATGCCGAGCGAGGAGTATTCCTATCTGACTGCCACGATCGTCAAGGAGATCGCATCTCTCGGCGGTTCGGTCTCCGGCCTGGTTCCGGCCCATGTCGAGACCGCACTAAAGAAGAAATTCCGCAAACGCTGACCCTGCCGCATGTCCCAATACTATATACTTCTTGCAATTTTTCTCTGGAGCTCACTCGGCCTCGTATTCAGGCTCGCTGATGTGCCTGTGCATGTTTTTCTTTTTTATTCGTTACTGATCGCCGTTTTCCTGCAGTCCCTGATAGCCTGGAAAAAGGGGTATTTTCCTGAGCTGAAAAACAGAAAAAAGCTGATGATCCCGGTCCTGCTCGGACTGGTAGGTCTTGCCAATAGCCTCGCCTTCTTTTATGCCTTTCGGACCACAACCATATCGAATGCGGTGCTGACGCATTATACGGCGCCGGTCATTGTTGCCCTGCTGGCTGCCCTGTTCCTCAAGGAAAAGATCACCGGCATGCTGATCGCAGCCATCCTGCTCTCATCGCTTGGTCTCTGGATCATGCTTGACGGCTTTTCGATCCGCCAGGAAGATATGGTCGGTATGCTTTCCGGACTTGCGTCCGGCTTTTCATACGCGGTCCTCATCATTATCGCAAGGATGCATGCGAAAGAATACCGTCCGTTCATGCTCACCTATGTGGTGAATATAACCATCGTGCTCTGCGTTGCGCCCTTTGTGCGTGAATTCCCGGTGCATGCGCTCTGGGCTTTTTTTGTGATGGGAACAGTGCATTCAATAATTGCCCCAGTCCTGTACTACCGCGGCATCCGGGACGTATCGGCAAGCAGGACCGCTGTGCTCGGATACCTGGAACCGGTTTGTGCCATTCTTCTGAGCGTGGTCTTTCTGCGCGAAGTGCCGGGGCCGAATTCACTTCTCGGCGGCATGCTCATTCTCTGTTCCGGATATCTGACTATCCGGTCAGGCGCTTGAGAGGGAACCGTGAAGGTCTGTGAAATATTCGTCAGCATACAGGGCGAATCTACGTTTGCGGGTACGCCCTGCACTTTCATCCGCCTCAGCGGCTGTAATCTCCGATGCTCATACTGCGATACCACCTATTCCTATGAAGAGGGGACAGAGATGTCCCTTGAAGTGATCATGCAGAGGGTCTCGGAAGAAGGGACTCGTCTCGTGGAGATCACTGGTGGCGAGCCGCTCCTGCAGCATGATGATGTAATGGAGCTTTCTAAGCGGCTGCTGGATGCAGGACACACCGTGCTTATTGAGACGAACGGCTCATTCAGAATAGACCGCCTGGACAACAGGGTCGTCGTGATCATGGATCTAAAGACACCGTCAAGCAACATGAGCGATAAGAATGAGCTTTCCAATCTTTCATACATAAAGCCAAATGATGAGATAAAGTTCGTTATCTGCGATAGGCGCGATTACGAATGGTCAAAGAGGATGGTGATTGAGCAGGGGCTTTCAAAGCGCTGCACGGTTCTTTTTTCGCCGGCAGGCGGCAGGATTGAAGAGAGAGAGCTGGCAGCCTGGATACTTGAGGATCGGCTTGATGTGCGGCTCAACCTGCAGATACATAAGATCATCTTTGATCCTGACCAGCGCGGCGTCTGATACGGGGTTGATGAATTGGACTGTTAATAGGTGTTTTTTTGTTTGTCATCCTCGCGAAAGCGGGGATCCAAAACGATTTGATTACATGCTGGATTCCCGATTAAGGAATTCGGGAATGACGGCTAGAGCAGAGGTTATGAACGGATTCTAAATATCCCGATGGATAATATGCAGGTCCAGGTTCTTTTTTGCCAGGAACCTGGCGAGTTCTTCGACAATGGCAGGTGAACGGTGCCTCCCGCCTGTACATCCTATAGCGATCGAGATGTACGACTTGCCCTCCCGAATATAGTGAGGAATGAGAAAAGCCAGAAGGTCCTTCACTTTCTTTATGAACTGTTTTGTGACAGACTGCGCGAAGACAAAATCAGATACCTTCTTGTCCCTGCCCGTAAGTTCCCTGAGGTCCGGCACAAAATGCGGGTTCGGCAGGAAACGCACATCAAAGAGCAGGTCGATATTCTGGGGAATGCCGTATTTGAAACCGAACGATATGATACTGACAGCAAGGTCCTTGTGGCCGGCCTGAGGAGCATAGAGTGATGTCACCAGCTTGCGCAGCTCATGGGGGGAGAGCGTTGAAGTGTCGATTACCCTGTCTGCGTTCGCCTTCAGTCCTGACAGGACCTTCTTCTCGGACTTGATCGCTTCTTCAATACTGCCGCCCAGCGGGTGTGGTCTTCTCGTTTCCTTGAATCTCCTGACCAGCACCGTGGATTCAGCCTCAAGATAGAGGATCTGGAGTGGGAATCTCTTTCTGAGGGAGGCCACTGCCGCATTGATGTTGCCGAGGAATTCTTTTTCGCGGATATCGATGCCGATGGCTATATGCCCTGATCCGCTCGATCGTGATATCTTGTCGATAAGCGAACCGATGAGCGATACCGGGATATTATCAACGCAGTAAAAGCCTGCATCTTCGACAGCACGAAGGGCCACGGTCTTCCCGGAACCGGAAAGACCGCTCACAATAAGGATGCGCGGCCCCCGGCTGCGTTTCCGCACTGTCGGGGCCATCGCGCTGCCTGCAGTTGCTTTCGCTGCCATCCCAGTCGTGTTACTGGGGCTCTATCAGTCCGAAATTGCCGTCTTTTCTGCGGTAAATGACATTGATCAGATTGCTCTTGTCATTCATGAACACAAAGAAGTCCTTGTCCAGAAGCTCCATCTGCTCGGCTGCTTCGTCAGGGTTCATGGGCTTCAGATCAAAGCGTTTATTCTTTATGATCTTCCCTGTTTCATGCACCGGAGGCTCGTTTTCTTCAGGCCCTGCCGGCTTTGCCGCGCCTTTCCTATGCGCGCTCTGTTTTTCCTTGAATTTTTTTACCTGGCGGTCGAGTTTCTCCGAGACCTCGTCGATGGAAGAATAGATCTCACCGGTCACGCTTTCGGCCTGAATGAGCACGCCGTTCGTCTTGAGCAGGACCTCTGCCTTATGACGGTATTTTTCGACGCTGAGGGTAACAATGGCTTCTGATCCCTCCGGAAGAAATTTCGCGAACTTTCTGATCTTTTCCTCCGAATAGCTCCTGAGCGCGGGTGTTACTTCGAGGTGTCTGCCGTTAACAATAATGTTCATGATTATCTCCTTTTTCCGGGAGAGATGGTGCAGGGCACTATCTTCTCCTCTGGCTCTGCGGGGGAATCTTCAGTTCCTCCCGGTATTTTGCTATGGTCCTTCTTGCTATGGTTATATTCTGGCTCTTGAAGATATCGACGACCTTCATGTCGCTCAGCGGGCTGGCTGCGTCTTCCTCCTGGATTATCTTCCTGATCATATCCTTGACCGATGTCGAGGATAGTTCACCGGTCTCACTGGGTATCGCATTGCTGAAGAAATATTTGAACCCGTAGATGCCGCGCGGGCAGGCAAGATACTTGGTAGAGGTGACCCTGCTGACCGTGCTCTCGTGCAGGTTCAGTTCGGTAGCAATATCCTTGAGATTAAGCGGCCTCAGCTGGCTGACGCCTGCTTCGAAGAAATCATTCTGGTAGTTCAAAATGCATTCGGTTACCCGGTATATGGTCTTGTTCCTGTGATCGAGGCTTTTTATCAGATCTTTTGCAGCCCGGAGCTTCTCCTCCAGAAAATGACGCTCCTCCTTCGGGATGGCGTTCTTCTGCTGAAGCAGCTGCAGATAGTACCCGTTTATCCTGAGTTTCGGCATGCCTTCATCGTTCAGCACGATCTGATACCCTTCTTCGGTCTTGAAGATGTACACATCAGGGGTGATATAGTTGGTTGTATCCGCAGAGAAGTTTCGCGCAGGCTTGGGATCTAACCCTTCAATGATCCTGACCGCAGCGGTCACCTCTTCAAGCGTCGCATTGCAGATCTTGGCTACCTGCTGATATTTCTTCCTGCTGATCAGCTCCAGGTGATTGAGCACGAGCGTATCAGCAAGTGAACCGAGCAGGTTAAGCGCTCTGAGCTGAAGCTGAAGGCATTCCCGGAGGTCGCGTGCTGCAATGCCGGGAGGGTCAAACCTCTGGACCAGCATGAGCGCCTCTTCTACGATCTCGGCCGGCGCCTGTGAGGTCTGCTGGAGTTCGTCCAGCGTGACCATAAGATAACCCTTCTCATCTATGTTGCCGATAATGAGTTCAGCTACTCTTCTCACCTCATCATCTTCCCTGCAGTGCCGCAGCTGCATGATCAGATGATCGAACAGGTCAGGGGCAGTACTCAGAAAATATTCGAAGGAGGGCTGGGCTACGGTGCCCGGTGTGAAATACCCGAGGTCCCTGCCGTCGGAGCGGCGTTCGTCGAAATAATCATCGACCGTAAAACTGGCAAGGCCTTCCAGCGGAAGCTCAGAATCGTCCCGATCGTCATCGGTCTGCTCAAACGATTCCTTCTCTTCAGGAGAAAGCTCGTCAAGAGAGACTGCATCAGCCGACTCCTCAAGAAAGGGGTTTTCTGTCAGTTCTGCCGTAAGGGTCTGGGAAAGCTCAAGCTGAGGCATCTGAAGGAGCTTGATCGCCATCTGAAGCTGGGGAGTGAGAACCAGCTTCTGGCTGAGCTTGAGCTCAAGCCGGTTCTGAAGAGACATTAGAGCCTGAATTCCTCGCCGAGATACGCCTCTTTGACCTTGGGCGTTGCCACCAACTTTTCGGGTGTGCCTTCTTCGAGGATCTCTCCGTCACTGATAATATATGCCCTGTCCGTTATCGAGAGCGTGTCTCTTACATTATGGTCCGTGATAATGATGCCAAGGCCTTTTGATCTGAGGTAGATCATCATCTTCTTCAGTTCTATTATGGCAAGAGGATCGATGCCGGCGAAGGGCTCGTCAAACAGGATAAACGTGGGCTTTGTTGCCAGGGCGCGCGCGATCTCGGTCCTTCTCCGTTCGCCTCCGGACAATTTGTATCCGTCCCTCTTTGCGAATTCGGTGAGGTTGAATTCACGGAGAAGGCTCTTGAGCTCTGTCTCGATCTCATCCCGGTTCAGGCCCTTGATCTCAAGCACTGCCCTGAGATTGTCCTCAACCGACAGCTTTCTGAAGATCGACGGCTCCTGAGGAAGGTAGCTGATGCCCTTTCTGGCCCGCTGATACATGGGAAGATCGCTGATGTCCTGATTATCAAGGAGGATCCTTCCGCCCTCTGGCCGGACAAGACCGAGAATGCTGTAGAACGTGGTCGTCTTCCCTGCGCCATTCGGACCCAGGAGCCCCACGATCTCAGAGGTCGATACATAAAGGTCGATATTCTTTATGACAACCTTTTTGCCGTAGCTTTTTTGAAGAGCCTTGACTTCGAGAAGACGCATTACTTTTCCTGTTTATTCTTCATGATGACCTTGCTGCTGCCCTCGACAAAGGAGCGCTCGTCATCCACAAAGTAGGTTATTTTTGTCCCGGTAACCACATTCTGTCCGTCAAAGGCACGGGGATTTTTTGTAAATACGATCCGTTCCGGCCCATCAGCATAGTACGTGGCTTCCTGCGATGTCATCACCTTGTCTTCCTTGAGCACCTTCACATTGCCCCTGGATTCGATCTTGGTAATATCGCCGCCCGGGTCTGTGTAATAGACCAGCATCCAGTCGGCATACATGGTCATATCCGTTGTCTTCGCGATCACATTCTTTTCGAACAGGGCAGTGTGTGCCTGGTTGTCCGCAGTGAGCGTCTCTGAGGTGACCGTCACCGGTCCCTTTACCTTGGCCTTTGATGATGACTTCGTGGTTTCGGCAGGCTTGGCTTTTTGGGCAGGCTTTGTCTCTTCCGCAAAAGACATTCCGCCCAAAAGCACGAAAATGGAAAGACTAACGGTTAAAAGTAGCTTTAACATTCTTCAATATCCTCACTTTGTGTTCGTTATTTTCAGCCTGCATGCCTTTACCCTGGACCTCGAACTTTTTGCCCTCAATCTTTACATCGCCTGACGTATCAAAATTTCCCTTGCTGCCGTCAATGCTGGCGCGGCTCGTCGTAAGAACATAATTTTTACTGCTGGCGCGCAGCGCTCCCTCGACGGTTATCTGGCGTGTTTCCATATTGTAGAGACCTTTTTCAGCGGTCACGGTCATGCCCCGCTTCTCAAGCTGCATCTCCACCCCGGTCAGCAGGGCTTCCCTTCCGTCCTTGGTCATGTCCGCTCTTTTTGCAAGAAGGACCCAATCAGTTGCGCCATTTTTCTTATTTACGATCTTCAGACCCTCAAAAAAGGAATCGCCGGCCATCTGGACATCGAGCTTGCCCGATTTTTCAGAGCGAATAAGGACAAAATAGGTCAATGCAGCGATAATAAAGGCCAGGAAAAGGAGTTTTTTTGCCATGAAAAAGTGTATCACAGCGCAGGGTTCTTAGTAAAGGCAAAAAGTATGCCAATGCGTCAGGATTGATCGCTTAAAAGGGCGCTTCTCATGATCTCTACAGGCGGAAGTGTGCCTGTCCAGAGCTCAAAGGCAAGGGCTCCCTGCCAGAGCAGCATGCCTGCTCCGCCAACGGTTTTGCAGCCCTTGGCATCAGCACGACTGAGAAGGGGGGTCTTATGATAAATAAGGTCGCAGATGACAACAGACGGTTCCAATATATCCGGATCAAGCGGCATCCGATCGCATTCTTTGAGGCCCAGCGAAGTTGCGTTAATAATGATATCGTACCCTCCGGCCATCCCGAGATCTGTTGCCACGGCTACCTTGCCGCCCGACGTTGTCAGTGCCGCGGCCAGGGCGTCTGCCTTTTCCCTGCTCCTGTTATAGATGGTGAGGAGCTTCGCCTCTCTGCTGAGGTAATAGCCTATGGCACGTGACGAACCGCCCGCGCCGATGATCAGGACCTGCTTGCCGGTTGCGCTGACCCCGAGCTCTTCGAGCGAACGCATGAATCCTTTGCCGTCCGTGTTATAGCCGATCAGCTTTCCTTCGCGGTTTACGACCGTATTCACGGCGCCGATCGCAGCCGCTTCTTTGTCAAGCTGGTCCAGAAAGGGGATAACAGTCTCCTTGTGCGGAACGGTCAGGTTCGCGCCGAGAAAGGAGAGCGCCCGGACCGCTTCAACCGCCTGTCTCAACGATTCGGGCGGTACCGAAAAAGGGATATAGCAGAAGTCCAGACCAAGGTGTGCGAACGCCGCATTCTGCATGACAGGCGAGAGGGTGTGCTCAACCGGAAATCCGAAAAGAGCCGCCACTCTTGTCCTGCCCCTGATCTGCTGGCTCATCCTATCTCCGCAAGGGTATCGATAAAGCCCTGGGGCGTGCCGTCCGTGGTCACTACTTTTAAACCGGTCGCATCCTCCAGGTCCTGCAGCGATACATTGTCAAGGAAGAGGGTGTCGCCGTCCCTCAGCACGACATCAGGAACAATAAGCACCGTATAATGGTCAATATTGTCGTGGAGTGTGGATATGACATCCCTGCCGGTAAGCAAGCCGGTAACGGTCACTGTTTCGCCGAAGAACGTGTTCTTCACCGGGATCACGTCGACCGGGAGATGCTCCTTTTCTGCGAGCCTGGCAATGAACTTTTTCAGATACGGATAAAAAGATGTTCCCGTAATGGTCAGGACCTTGTTCTTGTTGCCGATCGTTCTGGGGATCTTCAGCCTGCGCGACTGGCTTATGAAGAGCGGAACCATGCCCACGCCGTTCTCAAGCTGCGGCAGTTCGCCATATTCGAGTACCGACGGGAAAGGGGCCTCTGCCTTGATATACAATTCATCCGCTGCATACACGATCGCCTCACCATGCTTTTTTCTGAACCGTTTCTGAAAGGCATGGACGATATCGAGCGTTTCCCTGGCCGTGTCCTTAGACATCGGCGTAAGCTGCATCTTCCGGTGCTTGGTGAGACCGACAGGGACCACAGCAATGGATGATACATACGGGTGGAACTTGTAGATGTCCTGGATCGTGGACTGCAATTCACGGCCGTCGTTAAGTCCGGGGCAGACCACGATCTGGATATGCATCCTGATCTTGTGAGCCGCAAAGTACTTGAGTTCCTTGAGTATGTCCGTTGCCTTGGAATTGCCCAGCATCCTGTTCCTGAGAGCCCTGTTCGTCGTATGAACCGAGATATACATGGGGCTGAGCCTCTGCTCGACTATCCTTTTTTTCTCCTCGGCAGTAATGTTGGAGAGTGTCGTGTAATTGCCGTACAGGAAGGAGAGCCGGTAGTCCTCATCCTTGACATAGAGCGGTTTTCTGAGGCCGCGGGGAAGCTGTTTGACAAAACAGAAGACGCAGTTGTTCTTACAGGTCTTGACTTTCAGGGGCCGGAATGAGATGCCGAGGTCAGTGCCGCACTCGGCTGCTATGCTGACCCTCTTCCTTGCACCGTCGCGGCGGAATCCTACCTGCAGCTCGTCCTCATCTTTATGAAACATGAAATCGATCACATCCCGCATGGGCGAGGCATTGATATCGCATATCATATCTCCGGCACGCAGTCCTGCCGCTTCAGCAGGGCTGCCCGGCGCGATGCTTTCGACCGTAATGCCCTTATTAGATCGCATCGGCAAGTCTCAGCCCCTTATAGATATATTGAATGCCTGACAGTGCGGTCACGGCTGCCGTAATCGCAAAGAGCATCTCCAGATACGGAATTCTTGAGGGAAGGTTCATGCTCAGCAGGACCAGAGCAAGCGCGATAAGCTGAAGGGCAATGGCTGTTTTGCCGAGCATCACCGGTTCGACGGCTACCCTGTGGCTCAGCAGATACAGAAGGAACCAGCCGATCACCACGATCAGGTCTCTGCTGATAACCGTGATCGTCAGCCAGAGCGGTATCCATCCCTGAACCGAAAAAAGGATAAAGGAAGAGACAAGCAGAAATTTATCGGCAAGAGGGTCAAGGAACTGACCCAAGGCGGTCTTCTGGTTGGTCATCCTCGCAATGAAGCCATCAAGGAGGTCGGTAAGTGCAGCGATAATGAACAGCGCGAGTGCATGCCGGTGCTTCTCGTAGATAACCGCGGTGATGAATACGGGAATGATCACAATACGCGCAACAGTCAGCGTGTTCGGCAGATTCAATATCCTCAAAAAACAGTTCTCCTATGAGTGGTTAACGCGGAATGAGCACCAGGAAAAGATCTAGGGAATATTAAAAGGCGCCTCGTCAAACTCCATTTTCATCCCCACGCTATTATAGCAGACCGTGCTCTTTTTTCCATATGCATAGGCGAGCAGCATGGCTGCGTGGCAGGCTTCAACTCTGAACCCGTATTTCTTTGCCTGGCTCAGACCGTCCCTGAAGCTTTTCAAGGCTGCTGCATTCTTCCCCTTGAGCAGGGCGATCTCGCCAAAGCCCAACTGGCAGTAGATAAGACCGCGCGGATCCTTCGTCTGCTTAAAGAGCCCCTGCGCTTCTTTGAACAATTTTTCGGCAGCAGCATGATCATGAAGCATTTTATGCGTTGTCCCCATGCTCCAGAGGGTGTATGAGTAGCTGACCCTGTCGCCGATTTTCTTGTACAGTGCTGATGCCTTGGCGAATGAGGCCAGGGCCTTTCGGTAATTCCCCATCATCCGGTGAGCATTGCCGATACCGCAGTGGGAATAGGCAGTGCCGAAGGTGTCGCACAACTCCCGGAACAGTTCGTTGGCCGTAAGATAATAGGCAAGGGATTCCTCGAACTGACCGGCTATACGTGAACTGCCGCCGAGACCGCAGAGACAGTAACCGATCCCTGAGTGCGAGCGCAGCGCCTGGAAGGCCTTGAATGCTTCCTTGTACGTCGTGAGCGCTCCGGGGATATCCCCCTTTATGCGCAGCGAACCGGCAAGAGACCATAACGTGAAGGCCGTGCCCTCCTGATCGCGTTTTTTCTTATAGAAGGTCAGGGCCTGTTTAAGCATGGTAACTGCATATTTCCAGTCACCTCTGCCCCGCCGGGAAAGACCTATGCCGGCTCTGGCATCTGCTACGGCCTCCTCATTTTTGATCTTTTTTGCCTCAACGACCGCGTTTGCATAAGCCTTTTCCGCTTTTTCGAAATCGCCGACCATCCGGTTCACATCGCCGATCGACAGAAGACAGGCAACAGCAGAGTCACGGTCTTTTTCGGCAATGCTCTTTTTCAGTGCCTCTTTGAAAGAGAGCAGGGCTTCAGGATACCGGCTCTTCTGCCTGAGCAGCTCCGCCTTTTCGAACAGCTTATCGATTTCCGAGTATTTCATGCAGTTTCTCCATGGTTATTTTGTAGTCGTCTGATTCAAAGAACGCAGAGCCCATAACAAGGATATCAGCGCCGGCGTCAGCTATCTTTTTTGCATTGTCCAGCTTTACTCCCCCGTCGATCTCGATAACCGCACGTGAGCCGGAGGTCCTGATCATTTCCCTGGTCTGCCTGATCTTGTTCATGGTGGCAGGGATGAATTTCTGCCCCCCAAAGCCGGGGTTCACGGACATCAGGAGTACAAGATCAATGTCGGTAATGATACATTCGAGCTGCGATACGGGCGTTGCCGGATTGATAGAAACACCCGCCTTGATCCCCTTTTCCCTGATCCACTGAATGGTCCTGTGCAGATGCACCGCTGCTTCGCAGTGGACAGTCAGATAGTCAGCCCCGGCTTCCGCAAAAGCCGGAAGATACTTATCAGGATCGTCGATCATGAGATGAACATCAAGCGGCACTTTGGTGCTCTTCTTAAGGGCTGCCACAATAGCAGGTCCTATGGTGATGTTCGGCACAAAATGACCGTCCATGATATCGATATGGAGCAGGTCGGCTCCTGCTTCTTCAGCTGCGCGTATCTCTTCTCCCAGGCGCATGAAATCGGCCGAGAGAATGGACGGGGAGATCTGTGTCATGGTGTCGTAACCTCTTTCAGTTCAAGATAGAGCTTTTCACTGCTCTTAATAACGGTCCCGGGCTTTGGCTTCTGGGCTGCAACAATGCTGCCCGCTCCGCGTGTCTCTATTTCAAGCCCCATTTTTTGCGCCACTTCACGGACCTCCTCCAGCTGCTTGCCCTGGAAATCGGGGCAGTAATAGGCCTGATCGTGAGGGCCTGCGCTTACCAGGACCGTGATCAGGTCAGTCAGCTTGTCGTCCGGCTCCGGCTTCTGTGCAACAATGACGCCTTTTGGAACCGTATCTGAGTGGACATTGATCAGCTTGCCGATCCTGAGCCCCTTCTGCACAAGGACGGCCTCTGCGTTCTGCAGGGTCTCGTTCACCAGCAGGGGGATCGAAAGGACTCGCGGGCCCTTGCTGATGACCGCCTTGATGGCCCGTCTTTCCTTTACGGTCTTTCCGGGCGGCACATCCTGCCTGATGATCTTGCCGGACGGGACGACCGAGTCAAAGTCTTCTCCCTCTATTTTCAGCTCAAGACCTGACTTTCCAAGAGCCTTGTCCGCTTCAATTACGGTCATGTTCATGATCGACGGCACTTCCACGGTCCTGCTGAAGCTCAGGATCTTGAAGGTGATAAAACCGAAGGTAAGCCCGAGCACAACAAAAAGCGCAAAAAAGAGGGATACCCTCAGAAAACTGTTCATGCCTTTCTGCACAATATCGCTCCAAAAAAGCCGTCCATGTTGTTCTTATGGGGGAATGTCCTGAAAAAGCCGTTTTCTACAAATGGTCCCATGAATTCCTGATCAGGTTCTATAATACGGAATTCATCTGTTGTCTTCAAGAAATCGCTGATCACCTGTTCGCCCTCTTCAGGTTCGATCGAGCAGACCGAATAGACGATCCGGCCGCCCTTGCGAAGAAGGGCAGCGACCGCAGTCAGGAGGCCGGTCTGTTTCTTTCCGAATTCGACGATATCCTTCAGGGTATGCCGATATTTTACGTCAGGGTTGCGCCGGATCACGCCCGTGGAAGAGCAGGGAGCATCGAGGAGGATACGGTCAAAGGTGCCGATGTCCTTCAGTTCACCGATGTCTCCCCTGAACACCTTTGCAGAATTGACACCAAGGCCTGTTATGTTTTCGTGCAGTCTCAGTATCCGCTGCGGGTCCTTTTCTACGGCAAGGATCTCGCCCTGGTCCTGCATGAGCTGGGCAAGATGCGTTGTCTTGCCGCCCGGAGCAGCGCAGGCATCAAGGATCCGCTCCCCTTTTTCCGGTGAGACCAGATGACCGATCAGCTGGGAAGCCTCGTCCTGAACAGCAAAGAGTCCGTAAAAAGAAGAAAGGTCCTGATAGGACACCTCCGCGCCGATCGCAATGCCGTCAGGGGAGGATCGAACAGCTTCAGCCGGGATCTTCTTCTCTGCAAGCTCCCTGAGCAGTTCATCGAGGGATATCCTGAGCGTATTGACTCTCAGGACAAGAGGCGGCATGCGGTTGTTGGCCTCTCCCAGCAGCCGGGCTTCATCCCGGCCAAAGCGGGAGATCCAGCGCTTTACCATCCATGCCTGATGTGAGGTGTTGATCGATATATCTTTTACAATATCGTCATAGTTCAGGGGCAGTGCCGACTTGTCCTTGCCCCGCAGGAGATTCCTGAGCACTGCATTGACCAGGGTCGGCTTGCCGCCGGACTTTTCCATCTCCACCGATTCGTTCACGACCGCATAACCCGGCACCCTCATGAACAGGATCTGATACATGGCCATGCGGAGGTTATTGACCGTTTCGTCGCTGAGCGTTTTCCGATTCCTGACAAAGGTGCCGATGATCTCGTCAAGGGCATAGAGGTTCCTTGTTACGCCGTACACGATCTCCATTAAAAAAGCCCTGTCCCTCCGGTCGAGCGTCTGATTGAACTGCTCAAGGGATTGTTTCGGCCTGGCTCCGTGCTTCAGAATATCGATAAGACAGGAAACAGCAGCGATGCGGGTGTTTGTCATAGACCTTTTATGGCCCTGCTTTTCTGACCGAGGCTATCTTGAGCGTATGATCCTCTACAACGAACTCCGATAGGAGCTTCTGGGCGGTACGGGTCGTCTTGCCCGACTCTTTCGATCTCAGCTCCATTTCCCATGAGATCATTGCGGTTATCTTTTCCGGGAGCATCTGGATGTCCTCTACCCGGTATTGCAGGGAAAGATAATCGTATCTCTTCCAGCTCTCTACGGTCTCGTCCCTCTTTTTCCCGGCCTCAAGGTATTGTCTGCTGTACCGGGATTCCCACAGGCCGAGGTCCTTTTTCATGTTCGCCTTCCTGATGTCCTCAAGAAGATCGTAGATGTCTTTTGCCTGGACAGCCACCTTTGATGCAGTTCCCTGTGCCGGCAATGATGCGGTCATGCTTCCTCTCCTGTCAGAGATCTTTGTCCAGGAAAAGACAAGAATGCCTGCCATGATCAAGGTCAGGCCAGCAATAATCAGATATTTCAGCAAGTTCTTTCTTCTGCTGTATGTTCTGGTCTCTATCGCGTTCAGGAGGGCTTTTTTGACCTTTATTTCAGAAGAGAGCATGCCGTAATAGCGGCCTGAGACCGTAAGGAACCCGAACATGCCAGGCTGCATGGCTTTGCTGATCTCAGCCTGCAGATTATGCATGTCAGCCTCAAGCTTCTTTTTCAGGTTTTCGAGGATCGCCTCGATCTTTGCGGTCCGCTTAAGCAGTTCACTTATATCATCCTCTGCTCTGCCGATCTCCTGAATAAGACCGTGGCCGCTGCTGTCAGTCTGCTGTTTCTGCAGGCCAGAAAGCGCAGCCTCCTTCTTTGGTATCCTTTTTTTTAACCGCTTCAGCTCATAGAGGAGTGTGGAGACAAAGCTCTCTTCAATATCCGTTTTCAGACTGTCTATCCTGAAATCCTCCAACTGATCATCACTTGCAGCAGAAAGAACTGGTGGGGTCTCTTTCCGGGCTGCGGCCGGCTGCACTGCTGTTATCGGAGCCTGTTCTGTCGGCTCGAGCATGGCTGAGCAGTCGTCGCAATAATTCGTATCAAGGGAGAATTCCCTCCTGCATTTGGGGCACTGCATAACAATGTTCGGGGTATTGTCCATGATCACATCGGGCTGACGTCTTCAGGCTGTGGTTCAGGCTTTACACCCTTGCCGGGTTTTCGGGAAGGCTTTGATCTCTTGTCAGGCTTTTGGTCAGGTTCAGTTCTCTGCTGCATCTCCTGCCTCGATTGAACGGGTCTTTCCCTGCTGCCAAGAAGCGGAAAGAGGGGCGAAAGCATCTTATGGAGCAGTTCCTTCTGGTCGTTCCTTGAAACCTGGTCACCTTTAAAGGAAAAATCAGCGGCCTGGATCCAGAGCACCCGAGCATCCCTTGAGGAAATAAGCTGGAGAATTAGTTCGTGCCGATTGTCCCGGCTCAGGATGACACCGTTCAGCACTGCGTCTGCCTGGACAGCTCTTCCCCATCTGGCTGCATATTCCACTCTTTCCTCTGGCTGCAGGAGGGATAGATCTTTCTTCGTGTTTTTTATGGCAGCATCAAGATTCTTTTGCGGGATAACACTGGCCCTTGGCGCCTGTGCAAGCACCTCCTGCGCTGCTTCATGCCAGGCCTGTCCGTCACCTGAGAAGGGCGGCACCGCAATGCTGTGCATCTCCTCCACCAGATCCCGGGCCGTGAAGGGCAGGCTGTTTTTCGGCTCTCCTGCAGAGAACTTTTGCCCCATCGATGCGCAGCCGGTAAGAAGTAACAGGAGCGAGGCAATGATAATGGTTTTTCTGGTCGTGAGATGATTCATAAAATTTTGCTTACATAATGCCACGCCCACGCCGAAAATTCAATGAAATAGAAGCGCTGGTGTCGACCCTTGTGAGGGAAATGTTTTATAATTGAACATGGCAATTCGCGAAATAAAAAAATTCCCCGAGCCGGTGCTGAAGAAAAAGGCTGCGCCTGTCACGGCCTTTGATGAGGAGCTTCAGGTCCTGATCGATGACATGGTCGAGACCATGTACGCAGCTCCGGGTGTCGGCCTTGCGGCACCGCAGGTCGGCGTTTCAAAGAGGCTGGCGGTGATAGACATCAGCTCTCGTGAGGAGCAGCAGCCGCTTATCGTGCTGATCAACCCCTCAATCCTGAAGAGCGAGGGAGAGATCGAGTTTGAGGAAGGCTGTCTCAGTATTCCGGAATATACCGCCAAGGTCACGCGTGCAGAACAGGTGATCGTGGGCTGCATGGACCGTGAGGGCAACCAGGTCGAGATAGAGGCTGAAGGACTCCTTGCCATAGCGATTCAGCATGAGATCGACCATCTTGACGGTCTGCTCTTCATTGACAGGATCAGTCCGATCAAACGGGAATTTTTCAAGAAGCGCTACAAGAAGCTTGCAAAGGCCGAGAAGTAATTCGCATGAGGATCATCTTTTTCGGTACCCCGGATTTTGCTGTACTCTCGTTCAAAAGACTTGTTGAAACAGGAGAAGATGTTGTTGCGGTTGTCACGCAGCCTGACCGGGTAAAGGGAAGGGGTCACAAGCTTTCCCAGCCGCCGGTGAAGGAATATGCACTGGCGCAGGGTATTCCGGTGCTGCAGCCCGCAGGCATACGTTCGGAAGAATTCCTTAAGGCAGTCGCAGAATTGAAGCCTGACATGATCGTGGTTGTTGCTTACGGGAGGATCATCCCTCCTGCCATGCTGGCCCTGCCTCCGAAGGGCTGTATTAATGTCCATGCGTCGCTCCTCCCCAAATATCGGGGAGCTGCGCCGATCCAGTGGTCTCTCGTGCATGGAGAAGAAAAGACAGGCGTTACCACCATGCTGATGGATGAAGGGCTCGACACAGGCGACATTCTGCTTATGGAAGAGACCGGGATATTGGATGAAGATAATGCCCAGACCCTGGGGAGCAGGCTTTCTGAAATGGGCGCTGATCTCCTGATAACAACTATCAGGGGTATCGTCAGCGAATCCATCAGGCCGGTTCCGCAGGCAGGGGAATCGACCTACGCGCCGATCATAAAAAAAGAGGATGGAAAAATTAACTGGACAGCCTCTGCCCGTCAGATATTCAACCTGATAAGGGGCATGTACCCCTGGCCGGGCGGCCAGTGCCTGTTCGAAGGCGAAAAGATCACGGTCATAGCATCGAGGGTCGTTGATGCCGATGCAAAAGCTGCGGCTGGAAGCATTGTGAAGGTCCAGGGCGACGAGCTTCATGTAGGTACCGGTAGAGGTATTCTTGCACTGCTAGAGCTGAGGCCTGAAGGCAAAAAAACGATGACCGGGGCTGCCTTTGCCCGCGGCCGTCATATCACGGAAGGGATGCGCTTTGAACATCATTAGATTATCCCGCGGGGTTGTCCTCAAGATCTTCTATCCCATGCTCATGCTGATCGCGGCATTTATGAAGGGCAAAAAAGAGGCCTTTCAGTACGCCATCATCCGTATGAACAACAAGCTGATCAGGGCCGAGAAGACGAAGACAAAGAAGATCCTTATCCTGCTGCCCCACTGCCTCCAGATCAGCGACTGCGAGATCCGGATCACGCATAATATCTATAACTGCAAACGATGCGGCAGATGCGGGATCAAAGATCTCATAGAGATAACCGATCTGTATAAGCTCAATCTCTCTGTTGCAACCGGAGGGACCCTTGCGAGGAAGATAGTTCAGGAGGTCAGACCCGAGGCGATCATAGCGGTCGCCTGCGAGCGCGACCTTTCGAGCGGACTGGTCGATACATACCCTATCCCGGTACTCGGCATTCCGAACGAGCGCCCCTTTGGCCCCTGCTTTAATACCAGGGTCGATCTCGACAAGGTGAAAGAGGCGATAACCTTCTTTGGCAGGGACTGAAAAGCGTTTCCGGCATGCGCCTTCCAGACTGGATAAAGACCCCCTACCGCACCGGGCTCCATGACACAAAGCATCTTCTGCGAAGGCACGGGCTTTCAACCGTATGCGAAGATGCGCGCTGCCCAAACAGGGGTGAATGTTTTTCAAAACCTACTGCTGCTTTTCTTATCCTCGGTCCGCACTGCACACGCAACTGCGGTTTCTGTTCCGTGACATCCGGCATGCCTGTTGCCGTTAATAGCCGCGAGCCAGAGCAGGTGGCAGAGGCGGCCGCAGAGATGGGCCTGAGATACATCGTTATCACCTCAGTCACCCGCGATGACCTGCCTGATGGGGGAGCAGCCCAGTTCGCAGAGACAATATGCGCAATTAGAATGCGGCTACCTGAAGCGCGGATTGAGGTGCTGACCCCGGATTTCAACGGCGACATGAATGCTCTCAGGATCGTTCTCGATGCTCTGCCTGATGTATTCAATCACAACATGGAAACCGTGCAGAGGCTCTATTCTGCTGTGAGACCCCAGGCTGAATATCAACGTTCGCTCTCAATGCTGAGGACAGCGAAGGAAGTGGCACCGGCGATATCAACCAAGTCAGGGTTTATGCTCGGACTTGGCGAGACCATGGATGAGGTCATGGAACTGCTTGCTGATCTCCGCAAAAATCAATGTGATTTTCTTACGATAGGCCAGTATCTGAGGCCCACCAAGAAAAATCTTCCTGTGGTAAAATACATCCTGCCTGAGACCTTTGATGAATTGAAGGAGACCGCTCTCAGTATGGGATTCAGGTATGTTGCTTCCGGCCCGTTGGTAAGAAGCTCCATGAATGCAGAAGAGATGTTCAGTGCCGTGATGGGTAATGAGTGATAGGTAATGAGTTTCTTCTGCTTCTGATAGCGCTTTCATAAAAATATATGCAAGAAAGCATGTTCGGACAAGAAATGAAAAAAGAGAGGGTGCTAAACATATGATCAATATTGGGATTATCGGTTTTGGGACAGTAGGAACAGGGACCGCATCCATACTGCTGAAGAACAGGGATCTGTTGAAGCAGCGCACAGGTATTGATATCAATCTGCGGAGGATCGCTGACCTTGATATCAAACGGGACCGCGGCATCAAAGTCCCGAAGGGCGTTCTGACCACAAAGGCAGAAGACCTGTTTAACGACCCGAATATCCATATTATTGTCGAGCTCATCGGCGGCACCACGATCGCAAAAGATATGATCCTCCGCGCCATCCGCGCAGGCAAACACGTAGTGACCGCCAACAAGGCCCTGCTTGCCACCCATGGGGTCGAGATATTCAAGGCTGCGGAAAAGGCCGGTGTCGAGGTCGGCTTTGAGGCTGCTGTGGCTGGCGGCATACCGATCATCAAGGTGCTCAGGGAAGGTCTTGTTGCCAACAGGATCAAGGCTGTGTACGGGATTATTAACGGGACCACGAACTATATCCTGTCCAAGATGTCCACGGAGAAGGCACAGTTCCCGGACGTGCTGAAGGAGGCGCAGAGGCTCGGATACGCAGAGGCAGACCCTACCTATGATATCGAGGGCATCGATTCGGCGCACAAGCTCGCGATCCTGGCATCGATCTCCTTTGGACGGCAGTTCACGATCAAGGACGTATATCGTGAGGGTATCTCCTGGATATCGCCTCTGGACATCGAGTTTGCACGGGAACTGGGCTGCAAGATAAAGCTGCTCGGCATTACGAAAGAGACGAACGGCCAGGTTGAACTAAGGGTGCATCCTACCATGGTGCCTGAGGACCTCCTGATCTCGAAGGTTGACGGTGTCTTCAATGCAGTATATGTGGAAGGCGATGCTGTTGGCTCAACGCTCTATTATGGCCGCGGTGCCGGTGATCTTCCGACCGGCAGTGCAGTGGTGAGTGACATCGTGGACATTGCGCGCGACATTACGGCCAACTCGGTCGGCCGGCTTCGTGCCTCCTCCGGTTCCCATAAGCCGATGCCGCTCATGAAGATGGATGATGTGATGTCCATGTATTACTTCAGGTTCTCTGCGATCGACAAGCCGGGCGTGCTCTCCAAGATCTCCGGCATTCTCGGCAAGCATAACATCAGCATTGCTTCGGTCATCCAGAAGGACCGCATGGAAGGCAAGGCAGTGCCCCTGGTCGTGCTGACGCATATGGCAAAAGAAAAGGGTGTTGTGAGTGCCATGAAAGAGATCAATAAGCTGAAGATCGTGGCCGGCAAGACCGTCTTCATCCGCGTTGAGGGCAAGGGACACCATTAGTCCTGCAGGCGCGGTCTTGGATACGATCAAGCCTCACAAGAAGATCGATATACGGGGGCTGGTCTGTCCTCATACGTTTGTCAGGGCAAAGCTTGCGATAGAATCGATGGAGATTGGAAAGGTACTTGAGATCCTGCTCGATTATGAAGAATCGTCGAGGAGCATTCCGAAGTCCATGACAGAACACGGGCAGACGGTGCTGGGTGTTGAAAAGCTCAATGAGAGCGACTGGGTGTTGTTCATAAGGAAGGACAGGGATTAATGGAATTCACGGACGAACAGCTCAAACGGTACAGCAGGCATATCATCCTGCCTGAGGTCGGTGGCAGGGGACAGGAAAAGATCATCAATGCAAAGGTGGTCCTTGTCGGAGCAGGCGGTCTCGGTTGCCCGGTCGGATACTACCTGACCGCTGCAGGCGTCGGCACCATAGGTCTTATTGATAATGACGTTGTCGAGATAAGCAACCTTCAGCGCCAGATAGCGCACAATGTGCATACTATCGGCATGCTCAAGGTAGAATCTGCAGAGAAGACCTTCAAGGCGCTCAATCCTGACGTGAATATTGTCCCTCACAAAGTCAGGATATCAAAGGACAACATCGTGGACATTATCAAGGACTATGACATCGTGGTCGACGGCAGCGATAATTTCCCGACACGTTATCTGGTGAATGACGCTTGTGTCATGGCGAAAAAGCCGTTGGTGAGCGGGGCTATCCTCAAGTTCGAGGGCCAGGTCACGACCATAATCCCCGGTGAAGGTCACTGTTACCGCTGTCTTTTTGAGGAGCCGCCGCCTGCCGGTCTGGTGCCGTCCTGCCAGGAAGCAGGCGTGCTTGGCGTGCTTACCGGTGTTGTCGGAAGTCTTCAGGCAACCGAGGTCCTCAAGCTGATCCTGGGAAAGGGAGATCCTCTGAAAAATGCCCTGCTCGTGTACGACGCGCTGAAGACCACCTTCAGGAAGGTGAAGGTCCCGAAAAACCCGAACTGCGCAATATGCGGCGAACATCCTACCATCACCGAACTGATCGATTATAACGAAGGTTACTGCTCTCTTCCGTAGTTCCATGTCTGAACTCCTCATCTCCAGGGAACTCTTTGATCAGATGGTGACGCACTGCAGAGAGGCTTACCCGAATGAGGCATGCGGCATTTTGGCAGGTACGGGGAGCAGCGTTACACAGGTCTATCCCATGACCAACGCCGAGCCCTCGCCGGTCAGTTACTTTATGGAACCAAAGGAACAATTCAGGGTGATGAAGGCATTACGGCAGGAAAGCCTCACCATGCTCGCCATTTTCCATTCCCATCCCCAATCGCCTGCATACCCGTCGGCCAAGGATGTGAGCCTTGCGTTTTACGATGATGCTGTGTATGTGATCATAAGCCTCATGAATCAAGATGATCCTGTGATCAAGGCATATACGATCATTGACCATGGAGTAGGTGACATATCGGTAAGGATTCTGGAGTGATCTGTTCCCCCGCCTTTTTTCCTGTGCCTGCCTGTTGCATTATTGACGTTTAACTGACCATTTGTATAAAATTAGACAGGTAGAGGGGAGTAGCTCCCTGATGGGTTGATTGAGTCGTCAACACGTTCGCTGCGGCGGGCCGGTTCAATCGGTTATGTATTACAGAGGCATAACAGGCAAGACCTTTATCTCGGCTCGTGAAACAGATCAATTCACTGGGGCGGGATAAGGGTTTTTTTAATGGTACAACAAAGGAGGTAGTTATGAATGTAATGAAAACCGTGATGCTTATGCTGCTGCTTACGATGCTCCTGGTATTCGGCGGTGCGGCTATCGGCGGGCAAAGAGGCATGACCTATGCCCTGATGATGGCAGGTGTTATGAACTTTGTCTCCTATTTCTTCAGTGATAAGATCGTCCTGAGGATGTACAGGGCGCAGGAGGTCACGGAGTCAGAGGCCCCTGTGCTGTACAGGATCGTCAGGAGCCTGTCGCAGAAAGCCGGCATGCCGATGCCAAAGGTCTATATCATCCCCGATGATTCGCCGAATGCCTTTGCAACCGGCAGGAACCCGAAGCATGCAGCAGTGGCTGCAACGCAGGGTATCATGCGCATACTGAGCGAAGAGGAGCTTGCAGGCGTCATGGCCCACGAGCTTGCCCATGTAAAGCACCGGGACATCCTGATCGGGACCATCGCGGCGACCATTGCCGGCGCTATCAGTTATCTCGGCCATATGGCATTTTTCTTCGGCGGCAGAAGCGATGACGATGAGGGAGGCAGCCCGATCGCCGGTCTGCTGATGATGATACTGGCGCCTATTGCGGCAATGCTCATACAGATGGCCATATCCCGCTCCCGTGAATATGCGGCTGATGCAGGCGGAGCGCAGCTGCACGGCAATCCGATGGCCCTTGCCAATGCACTCAGAAAGCTTGAGGCAGGCGTCCACGCGATCCCGATGGATGCAACGCCTGCAACTTCCCATATGATGATCGTCAGCCCGCTGACCGGAGGCTCGTTCATGAGGCTGTTCAGCACGCACCCTCCAGTAGAGGAGCGCATAGCTCGGCTTCAGGCCATGAGGATGGGTTCGTCGTACTAAGTTTCGATCAACAGAAGTCTGACAAAAATACCCTGCTGTTCTTTCGCAGGGTTTTTTATGATTATTACAGTCCATGGTATATCTTATAGCTGTACTTCTGGCTATCATTTTTTTAAATTACTGTCATTTCGGCTTGTCCGGAATCTTTCGGAAGGATTCCCGACGCGCTATGCTTGCGGGAATGACAGAAGTAAACCCGCATATACGAAAAAAGAACCTGTTAAGGTAAAATGTATATCCAAAAACTCTTGAGGAGAAAGCGATGAACAAAGTTCTTTTGAAGACCGAAATGCCTGATATCACATTCCTGAGAAAAGGAAAGGTGAGGGACATATACGAGGTGCAGGACCATCTGCTCCTGATCGCGACCGACAGGATATCTGCCTTTGATGTGGTGCTCCCCAACGGCATCCCGGGCAAGGGCAGGCTGCTGACCCAGATATCGCTCTACTGGTTCAACCAGATGCAGGACATCATCAAGAACCATATTGTCGCGACCGAGGTGAAGGACTACCCTGCTGTCTGCCATAAATATGCAGATCAGTTGGAAGGCAGGAGCATGCTGGTGAAGAAGGCCGCGCCCATGCCTGTAGAATGCATCGTGAGGGGTTATCTCTCCGGCTCCGGCTGGAAGGAATATAAAAAGAGCGGTACGGTCTGCTCCATGAAGCTGCCGGAGGGACTTGTAGAATCGTCAAAGCTTGCAGCGCCCATCTTCACACCAAGCACCAAGGCGGATGAAGGGCATGATATCAATATCTCCTTTGAAGAAATGGTCAAGATTGTCGGCAAGGAAATGGCAGAAAAGCTGAGGGATGTGAGCCTGAAGGTTTACACCAAGGCGCGCGATCTTGCAGAAAAGAAGGGCATTATCATTGCAGACACCAAGTTCGAGTTCGGCATGTTCAATGACGAACTGATCCTGATAGACGAAGTGCTTACGCCGGATTCTTCCCGCTTCTGGTCTGCCAAGAACTATGCACCCGGCAAGGGGCAGGACAGCTATGACAAGCAGATCATCAGGGATTATCTCCTGAGCTTGGACTGGGACCAGACCTATCCCGGCCCGGTGCTTCCTGAGGAGATAGTGGACAAGGCGATTGCGCGATATAAGGAGATCTACGAGATCATTGCGGGGTAGGGCTCGCTACAATTCCCACGCATTGGGATACTAGTAGATGAATAAATCGCTTACCGAGCAACTGTCCTATTGTGAGTGCTGCCCTCGCAGGTGTGGGGTGGACCGGCTGAGCGGGAAGACCGGTTTTTGCGGGGTCAGTTCAGACATACTGGTTTCCCATGCAGGCCTGCATTTTGGAGAAGAACCGCCCATCTCCGGGACAGGAGGTTCAGGCACCATTTTTTTCAGCGGCTGCAATCTTCGCTGCGTATTCTGCCAGAATTTTCAGATAAGCCAGGAATTTAAGAAGGTAAATACCCGGATTCTCCCTGAAGATGAACTGGTATCTGAAATGCTCCGGCTTCAGGCTGCCGGTGCACATAATATCAATTTTGTTTCTCCGTCACATATGATCCTTCAGATGGCTGATGCGATCAGGACTGCCAGACAAAAGGGGCTGGTCATTCCTGTTGTCTATAATTCGAACGGTTATGATTCTGTACAAGCGCTCCGGCAGATTCGGGGTCTTGTTGATATTTATCTTCCGGATATCAAGTATCTGGACAACCGTCTCGGAAAACGGTTTTCCCTGGTGGACGACTATGCAGATATCGTCCCCAATGTTCTCAGGGAAATGCTGGAGCAGACAGGCAGCCTGAAAATGGATAACGCAGGCATAGCCATGCAGGGGTTGCTGGTCAGGCACCTGGTATTGCCCGGGCAGTTGGATAACAGCCGGAGCTGTCTCCGTTTCCTGGCAGACCTGTCGCTGGATATTCATGTAAGCATCATGTCTCAGTATTCACCCCAATATAAGGCAGGCTCTTGTCCCGGAATAAACCGCTCCCTTACAGAAGATGAGTATGATCAGATCACGGAGTATGCGCTTGGTCTTGGGCTGGAGAATGCTTTTATACAGGAACTCGACAGCCGTGACCATTACCTGCCTGATTTTGATCAGAAAAGTCCTTTCAGCACGAACAGCTAAAGAGAAATGGCTCAGCTCGATCTCTGCAATAAATTATTTTAAAAAAATCTTCACCTTGCCTGTCTTTTGCAGTAAACTGAAGAAAAACCAGGGAGGTCTCTATGAAGAAAATACTATTTGCGTTGATGTGCATGGTAACGGTGTTCGGTATGGCAGCGCTGGCGTATGCCCAGGGCGGGGATTGGCATGGAGGAATTCGCGACAGGGTCCAGACTGACAAGCAAAGTATCGAGCGCGGCATCGAACGCGGAACGATCACGAGGCCTGAAGCACGGAAGCTCAATGAAGAGCTGGACAGAATTCTGGCCGAAATTGACCGCGCGAAAAGAGATGGCCGCCTGAATGAGGGGGAACGGGAAAGGATAAACCGGGACCTTGACAGACTGGAAAGGGATATCAAAAAAGAGAAGCGTGATGACGACATGCGCGGTGATGGCGATCGCGGGGCAGGACCTCGGGGAATTCGCGAAAGGGCCCAGACCTCCAGGGAACGCATCGAACGCGGGATCGAGCGGAAAACGATCTCGAGGCGTGAAGCACGGAGGCTCAATGAGGAGTTGGACAAAATTCTCGCTGACATTGAACGCCACGAGAAGGAACGGGAAAAGCTAAACCGGGACCTCGACAAACTGGAGACAGATATCAGGAGAGAGAAGCACGACAGTGACGGGCGCTGAAAGGCTCTTTTACTGTCAATGTAACGTCTGAACGGTAATCCCTTCTGTTCCGTTGAAAACAGGGCAGGGGGCTGAGAAGCCCCCTGCTAGATCATTTGCCTATCAAGGCTCTCTCTCTGTGAATTGGGTTACTTCGCGGGCTTGCTGATCAGCATACCGATATATTTATTGATCGGATTGCTCCTCTTAAGGAACGGCACAGGCGGTTTCTTCCTGGTTCCGAGCTTTTTCATCTCCCACTGAATATCCTTGTTTTCCGGATCGCTCTTCAGGCCCTGCTGAAGGGCCTTGATAGCTTCAGCCTTGCGGTCTCCCTTCAGATAAGCTCTTCCCAGATTCAGGTAAAAAATGGGATAGAAGAACTCGCTGCCGAACGGCATGGAGGTATCAAGCGCCTTTATCGAGTTCTCGCAGATGGCAATGCCCTCTTTGGTCTTGTTCTCAACAATGGCGATGAGGCAGCCATAATACGAAAGGAGAAAGGCATCTGTAGGATAGCTCTCCAGACCTTCCTGAAGCGTATCAAGGGCCTGCCTCCCCTTGCCCCGCTTCAAGAGCTGCTGCACTTCCGAGAAGTAATCTGCCTTGCTCCGCTGTTTTTTCGCTTTTTCAGCGATAAAACTGGCGATAACGGACTTGTGCTGCTTTTCCATCATTTCGGCTATTCGTGCAGCAGAATCGTTGAGCTTGAGGAGGTGGCTGTAATCGGATTTCCTGGAAGCAAGGATCTCTCCCTTCAGAAAGACATTGGTGATGATCTTGGAGGATTTCTTGCCCATGTCCTCGGTCTGGACATGATAGGTCACACTGTCTACCGATATATCACTGCTGAACTCATGGTATTGCTTTGAACTGATCGCTATCTTTGTCTTGTCAGCCATGCTCACATTGTATCAAATAAAAAGAGGATTACATAGCTATATATCCATGGACGGCTTCCCGGATGTTTCAATACATTCCGTTATGGTCTGTTCAGATAACCTTCGATGACGAAATCATCTCCAGCGCGGCGGAAAGAAGTCCGCGTAAGCATATGGGCATTCGGGAGGCTTCTGAAGGCCTTGCCCCCGACCGCAGGGAAGGACTCCCTGCCGCCAATGATCTTCGGTGCAATATAGTATACCGCCTTATCGACAATGCCTGCTTCAAGACAGGAGGATGCCAGTGAGGAGCCTCCCTCAATCAGCACTGAAGCGATACCTTCAGCCCCGAGCTTCTTCATGAGCCATTGCAGATCGACCCTGCTGCCGGAATGTTCTATGATCTCGATGCCCATTTCCTGAAGCTGCCCCAGCTTATTTCCTGAAGCCCTGTCGCCTGTGACCAGGATCGTCCGTGGCGGACAGTTCAGCACCTTTGCATCGGCTTTGATCTCCAGGTGAGGGTCAAGGATAATGCGTATGGGGCTCTTCATTTTGCCCGTCCTGCAGGTCAACTGAGGATCGTCCGCCTTTATGGTGCCAATGGCTGTCAGGAGTGCATCGACCTTTCCCCTGAGCCTATGCACCTCTTTTCGGGCCCTTTCGCCGGTGATCCATTTCGATTCTCCATCAGGAGTGGCGATCTTGCCGTCAAGGGTCATGGCAACCTTCAGGACAACAAAGGGAAGACGGCTCGTAATATGTTTGATATAGAATTCATTCAACTGCCTGGCCTTGTCCTCCAGGATGCCTGAGACAACTTCAATGCCTGCCTTTCTGAGTTCTTCGATCCCTTTACCGGATACCTTTGGGTTAGGGTCCTTCATGGCGACAACCACTTTCTTGATCTTTGCGGCGATGATCTTTTCAATGCAGGGAGGTGTTCTCTTGTCCTTATGACAGCAGGGTTCAAGGCTGACGTACAACGTTGATCCTGCAGCGTCCGCGCCGGCCTTTTCGATCGCAATAACCTCGGCATGAGCTGTGCCGGCCTTTTTGTGATACCCCTCTGCGATGATCCTGCCATTCTTGACAAGCACTGCTCCAACCATCGGATTAGGGCTAGTCATCCCCTCTGCGCGTCTCGCAAGAGCCAGCGTTCGTCTGATGCAGACTTCATCGGTCATGGTGTTTAGCTTACCACAAAGTTCATTTCATGGAATAGCCGGAACAGGGGCTGGTTGGCATGAAAAGAACTGAAGAAATGTCCTGAGATTGTGATATAATTTGGCTGGAGGAACAATGAATACTATTATATTGGCAGTTCTTGTGGGTGTTGTCGCTCTTCTTGCCGTGGTCATCATACCGCTGCTTCTCGAGTTGAGGCGCACCGTTGCAGCCTTGCGCCAGACGACCGAGCAGAAGCTGAACCCTGCACTGGAAGAGCTTCAGGAGACCCTGAAAAGCGTGCGGCATATAACGGACAATGTGACGGTCATAACCGATGATGTCAGGCAGTTGTCCGGTGCTATTCAGCAGATCGGAACCAGGGTCAACGCCGTAAATGCCATGGTGGACAGTGTCACCTCCGCAATGACCATAAGGACCTTAAGCCTGAACGCAGGCGTCAAAGCAGCCTTATCATACTTTATTGCCAATCTACGCAGAAAAGGAGACAGATCATGAAAGACGAAGGTTTTGGATCAGGTTCGCTGCTGTTATCATTTCTTCTGGGAGGTGTTGTAGGCGCCGGCCTGGCATTGCTCGTTGCTCCCCAGTCAGGGGAAGAGACCCGCAGGAAAATAAAGGAACTGGCCGACGATATCAAGGACAAGACGAACGAGTATATCAAGGAGGCCAAGGACAAGGTAGGTTCTGTGGCTGATGAGGGCAAGGGTTATTATGACGAGAAAAAGTCCCTGATCAAGGCAGCTATTGATGCTGGGAAAGACGCATACGAGAAGGAAAAGGAGAAGTTCGCAAAGGGATAAGATGCATGAGCTTTCTATCGCCCAGAATGTGCTCGATATCGTCTCTGAACAGTGCATCAGGAGCGGTCATACCCGGATAGATTCGGTCAATCTTCGGATAGGAAGGGCGTCAGGGATTATGCCTGACGCCCTCATTTTTGCCTTCAACGCGATCAAGCCTGACTCGATAGCCCGGGATGCGGTGATGAATATTGAAGAGGTCCCGGTGACAGGGCTCTGTAATGAGTGCGCGAGCTGCTTTATCGTTCAGGAGGAATACATTCTGAACTGTCCGGTCTGTAACAGCAGATCTTTTCAGATACAATCAGGCAGGGAAATGGATATTGTGGACATGGAGGTCTCCTAATCGTGAAAGTCAAGGTGGTAACCAGGATACTCGAGGCCAACGAGCGGATAGCGCGCGAAAACCGGAGGCTTTTTGATAATGCCGGACTGTATGTGATAAACCTTATGAGCGGGCCGGGGGCAGGCAAGACATCGATCCTCGAAAAGACGCTGGCACTGAAGACCGGAATAAGGATCGGCGTTATCGAAGGGGATATTGCAGGCAGCGACGACGCTGAACGCATTGAAAGGCACGGGGCCCCGGTCGTCCAGATCAATACCGGCGGCGCCTGTCATCTGGACGCCAACATGATCTATGAAGTGCTCCCGGACCTCCCGCTCCAGGACCTTGACCTTCTGGTCATAGAGAATGTCGGCAACCTTGTATGCCCCGCTGAATTTAAGGTCGGTGAAGATATAAAGGTGATGGTCCTGAGCATTGCGGAGGGACATGACAAGCCGCTCAAGTATCCTCTTATGTTCCAGGAATCCTCTGCTCTGCTGTTGAACAAGATCGATCTTGCACCGTATCTTGACGTGGACATCAGCAAGATCAAGAGAGACGCCTTGTCGCTTAACCCGAGCCTGAAGATATTCGAAGTCTCCTGCAAGACCGGCGAGGGTCTTGATGCCTGGTCTGACTGGCTCAAGGAGAAGGCGCTGAGAAGCTGATCAGCAGGCTGCCTATGCCTGACCGGAAAGACTGTCTAACCATATCCATACACGGAATCGTCCAGGGCGTCGGCTTCAGACCCTTTGTGTATAATCTTGCTTCTGAGATGCATATTACCGGCTTTGTCTCCAATACGTCTGAAGGCGTGGTCATTACTGCTGAGGGTAAGAACCTCTCCCATTTCATTGAGAGGCTCAAGCAGGAAGCGCCGTCTCTTTCACGGATCATGAAGATGGATATCACGCCTGCTGAAACAGGAGGCTTCACCGAATTCGTAATCATGCAGAGTTCTGAAGCCGGCGGGTTTACGCTCCTGTCCCCTGACATAGCTGCCTGCGCTGCCTGCTGCAGGGAACTGTTCGATCCCGCTGACAGAAGATATCTCTACCCATTCATCAACTGCACGAACTGCGGGCCTCGGTACTCGATAACAAAGGCGGTCCCCTATGACCGGAAGAATACGACCATGCAGGAGTTCACGCTCTGCGAACAGTGCTCAACTGAATACCACGACCCCGTAGACAGAAGGTTCCATGCACAGCCGAATGCATGTTCTGCATGCGGACCTGCAGTTACACTTCTCGACAGCAGCGGAAAGGATACAGGATCAGTTGACCCGATCAAAGAGGCGGTCAGCCTCCTGCAAAAGGAAAAGATCATTGCGGTCAAAGGCCTCGGCGGCTTTCATATTGCCTGTGATGCATTGCATGTTGAGGCAGTTGAGCGGCTGCGGACAGAGAAGAGAAGGAACAATAAGCCCTTTGCTCTTATGGCCCCGGATATGGAAGCGATCAGGATGCATTGCGTTGTTTCCAGCGCTGAAGAAGAACTTCTCTTGTCTGTTCAGCGGCCGATCGTTCTTCTGAGAAAGAAAGAGGGGGATAGCCTGCCTGCTGCTGTTTCTCCCGGCAACGCGAAGCTGGGCTTTATGCTGCCCTATACACCGCTGCAGCATCTGTTATTTCATTATCCTCTGGACGGACGGCAAATTCCTGTTCAGCCCCATTTCAGCGCCCTTGTCATGACAAGCGGAAATCTCAGCGAGGAGCCGATCATCATATCCAATGCAGAGGCTGTTGAAAAGCTCTCCGGGATCGCTGATGCCTTTCTGGTATATAACCGGGATATTTTCATGCGGGTCGATGATTCTGTAATGACCATGAGAAAACAGCCGGCAGAAATCTGGACTCCCGGAAAGGCTAACGACACTAATGACGCTTACGCTTTACCCCGAACCCCTGACGCTATACCGTGCATAATACGCCGTTCACGCGGCTTTGCGCCCGAACCGATACCGCTTTTGACCGACGGACCTGATATGCTCGGATGCGGGGCTGACATGAAAAATACCTTTACGCTCCTCAGGGGTGGATATGCCATTGTCAGCCAGCATATGGGAGACATGGAGAACTATGAGACGGTCCGTTTCTTTGAGGAGACCCTTGATAATCTGAAGGCTGTTTACCGGGCTGATCCTGCGGCGGTAGTTCATGATCTTCACCCCAATTATTTCTCGGCGAACTGGGCGCGGGCCTATGCTAAAAAACAGGGTCTGAAGGCGATCGCCATTCAGCACCATTATGCCCATATCGGTTCGGTCATGGCAGAGCACGGCCTGACAAATAAGGTTATCGGCGTTGCCTTTGACGGCAGCGGGTATGGTGATAACGGCACGCTCTGGGGAGGCGAGTTCCTTGTGGCTGACACAAAGGGGTTTACGCGTGCAGGACATCTGCGGCAGGTGCCGCTTCCCGGCGGAGAGCAGGCAGTGCGTGAACCCTGGCGCATAGCGTTAAGCTATCTGAAGGACGCATTCGGCAGTGCGGTGATGCAGTTCCTCGGCCCTACCGGATTTATCGAAAAATACGGTGAGAAAAAGATTGAGACCATACTTCAGGTCGCTGACAAAAGGAGCTTCTCGCCGCTTTCTTCAGGGGCCGGGAGGCTTTTCGATGCCGTATCCGCGCTCATCGGGGTCTGTGACCTGAATACCTTCGAGGGAGAGGCCTCCATAGCCCTTGAATCATTGGCCATCAGAGGTATTGATGAAGACTACCCGGTGGACATTCATTTTGACGACCATATAGAGATCGATTTTGCGCATACGATCATCGCGCTGACCGATGATCTCGGCAGGAATACTGACAGAGGCCTGATGTCAGCGAAATTTCACAATACCGTTGCTATGGCGATCATCAGGGTTGTCTTAAAGCTTTCATTGATGAATAATATAAAGATAGTTACCCTGAGCGGCGGTGTCTTTCAGAACCTGTATCTCCTCGAAAAGGTTGCAGACGGTCTGAGGGGAGAAGGGTTAATTGTGTATACAAATGAAAGAGTACCTTGCAATGATGCAGGGATCTCTTTAGGTCAGGTATATCTGGCCCGCGAAATGATGACACAGGCGGAAAGCAATGAAGCAGACGATTGATGCGATAAACGGATTGATGAGTTCCATAGACAGGCCAATAAAGCTGATGGAGGTCTGCGGCACGCATACGGTCGCCATATTCAGGCACGGCATCCGGGACCTGCTGCCGAAGGAGATCAGGCTGCTGAGCGGACCGGGCTGCCCTGTCTGTGTCACGTCGATCCGGGACGTTGATACGATCATCGCTATTGCGGGTCATCAGGATGCGATCGTGACCACCTTTGGCGATATGATGCGCGTGCCCGGAGACAGGCAGACCCTGTTCCAGGCAAAGGCAGAGGGAGCAGATATCAGGATCGTGTACTCGCCCCTCGATGCATTGCAGATCGCCGAAAGAACGCCGGACCGCAAGGTAGTATTCTTTGCCACAGGATTTGAGACAACATCTCCCCTCGTAGCCGGGACCCTTGCGGAGGCCGAATCGAGAGGTATCAGGAATTTCTTTATCTATTCTGTACATAAGACCGTTCCGCCTGCACTCAAGGCCCTGCTGAATTCACCGGAAGTACAGATCGACGGCTTTATCCTCCCTGGACATGTCAGCACGATCATTGGCCTGAGACCATACGCGTTTCTTGCTGATGATTATCACAAACCGTCCGTCGTGACCGGTTTTGACGCGCCGGATATTCTGAACGGCGTACTGATGCTTCTTCAACAGATAGCAGACAACAGGGCTGCAGTGGAGAACGAATATGCCAAGGTCGTGAAAGAGGAGGGGAACCCGCGGGCTGTTGCCCTTCTGGACGAGTTCTTTGAACCCGAGGACGCATACTGGAGAGGTATCGGAACTCTTCCCGGCAGCGGTTTGAAGCTGAAGGCAAAGTATAGCCACCGCGATATCCTGACAAAATATGCGATCAGCGTTCCTGAAGGCCAGGAACCAAAGGCCTGTTCATGCGGAGATGTGCTGAAAGGCATCAAGATCCCGACCGACTGCGCTCTCTTCGGAAGGGCCTGCACTCCTGACAAGCCTGTCGGGGCCTGCATGGTCAGCACTGAGGGAAGTTGTGCAGCATACTACAAATATGCAGGCATGACGCATAACATGCCTGCAGCGTAACGACAACGGAGAATCAGAATGGAAAGAATCCAGATGAGTCACGGAGGAGGAGGGCGGCTGATGCATCAGCTTGTCAGGGACTATTTTGTTCCCTCTTTTGACCTTCAGACCCTGAATGATTCAGCGGTAATGGACGGGGTCCCTGCCGGCAGGATAGCACTCACAACCGATTCCTATGTCATATCCCCATATTTTTTCCCGGGAGGCGACATCGGCAAGCTCTCTGTCTGCGGGACCGTAAATGACCTTTCCATGGCAGGCGCGAGGCCTCTTTATCTTACCGCAGGATTCATTCTTGAAGAGGGTATGCCGATGGAAGACCTGAAGAGGATACTCACTTCCATGAAAGCTGCAGCAGATGATGCCGGAATCAGAATTGTTGCAGGCGATACCAAGGTTGTCGAGAAAGGCAAAGGCGACGGCATCTATATCAACACGGCAGGCGTCGGTATCGTCG
Organism: uncultured Nitrospiraceae bacterium; assembly: GCA_964463135.1. Lineage (GTDB taxonomy): Bacteria > Nitrospirota > Thermodesulfovibrionia > Thermodesulfovibrionales > UBA6898 > UBA6898. The sequence continues at coordinate 322,746 of CAYXBA010000002.1, read as the reverse complement.
ATGAAGGCATTGATCTCGCTCCGGGCAGGATCAGGCCCGGCGACAAGATCATCCTGAGCGGCTCGATCGGAAATCACGGCATGGCGGTGATGGCAGAGAGAAACGGCATCAGCTTTGAACCGCCTATTCTGAGCGATGTCTGCGCACTCAATAGCCTGGTGAGGACCATGCTTGCAGCAACGAAAGAGATACGCGTCATGCGTGATCCTACCCGGGGCGGCGTGGCCACAACGCTTAAAGAGTTTGCAGCAGACTCAACGTGGTGTATGATGATAGATGAAGATGCTGTCCGGGTGAGACCCGGTGTGCAGGGTGCATGTGACCTGCTCGGCCTTGATCCCCTGTACGTAGCTAATGAGGGGATTCTGCTTGCGGTTGTAGCACCTCATATAGCGGACGAAGTCATACGGGCAATGCAAGAAACAGTGGCAGGTGCAGAAGCAGCAATTATCGGTGAGGTTGCCGAACAGCCGAAACAGATGGTGCTTCTCAGGACACGGATAGGCGGGAGCAGGATAATAGATATGATTACCGGCGAACAATTGCCGAGGATATGCTAAAGGAGGATGTATGTTTTTTCGTAATAATCTGATTTTGACGGTTTTATTTATTGTCATGGTATTGGGTGGTTGTGCTAAACCGGCGGCTACGGTTGACGGCAAGAGTATCACGAAGGAAAAGATCGACCTTCACCTGAAGGAGCGTCTGCAGCAGCATAAACTGCAGAATGCTTCTGTTGAGGAAAAGAAGATGAAGGATGCGATCCTGCAGGAACTGATCGGAGAACAGCTCGCCCTGAACGAAGCTGCAGCTAGAGGCATCAAGGTCACCGATGCAGAGGTTGACAAGGCGATCGATGGGCTCCGCAAGAATCTCGGTGAGGAGCAGTTTCAAAAGGCACTGAAAGAGAAGGGGCTTACCCCGGAATCCTACCGGAACAGGCTCAGGGAGACGATGACCCTGGGACGTTTTGTAGAAAGCTTTGTGAAGAGAGAGGATATAACTGACCAGGAACTGCAGGATATCTATAAGAACAGTTCAAAGCCTTTCTTGAAGCCTGCGCGGGTCAACATGAAGATAGTCGAGTTCCAGTCAGAGGATGCTGCAGAGGCGGCTGCCGCTGAAATTAAAAAGACCAAGGCCGATTTTGACGATTACACAAAGAAGCTCGACACTGAAAAGAAGGCCATCGTCACAGATTATGGGTGGGTATCGCCTGAATTCTTCTCGCCGTCCATGGCAGCATCCATCAAGATGCTGAAAGAAGGGCAGTCGGGAGGGCCATATAAAGGAAAGACAGGCTTCTATCTGGTGCGGATCAAGGAGCGCGAGAATGAGGGTATTGCTGCCTTTGATGACGTGAAGGAAACGATCCGTGCAACGCTGCTGCAGCAGAAGAGGAGTGAAGCATTCACGAAGTGGGTTGAAGAGAAGCGAAAGACCGCAAAGATCGTCATAAATATGAAATAAGGCTCTCAAGGGGCTGCTCATGGATGATGGCAAAGTTGTTTTAAGGTTTCTCGACGGAACGACCCTCAAGGGCCATATCAGGTCTTTTTCTGAGACGTCTGAAGAGGTGACCCTTCAGGAGCTCGACTCGGACACTGTCCGCGTCATAAAGAACGATCTCCTGAAGGCGATCTTCTTTGTGAAGTCCTTTGAAGGCAACAGGCAGTATTATGAAAAGAAATCCTACGGTATTCGAAAGCCTCACGGCCATAGGACCTTCATAAAGTTTATTGACGGTGAGGACATGGTGGGTTTCATGGAAAGCGATCAGCCCTGGCAGAAGGGTTTTTTTCTTGATCGGAATACCATCAATAATCTCAAGGGATTTTTCCTGCTGCCTGCTGATGCAGGGTCCAACAATATCAGGGTCTTTATTTTTGTCCATGCAGTGAGAGATGTGACCGTCGTTCCCTAAGAGGAGGAAGAAAGGATTTAATGATACTCGGCATAAATATTGACCATATTGCAACGCTGCGGCAGGCACGCCTTGGGATGGAACCCGATCCTGTCATGGCAGCGACCCTTGCCATCCTCGGCGGTGCAGACGGCATTACACTTCATCTGCGTGAGGACCGCCGCCATGTCAACGACCGTGACCTGGATATGCTCAGGGGCTTTGTTACTACTGATCTTAATCTGGAGATGGCTGCCACAGAGGAGATGGTCCGCATTGCGCTTAAGAAAATGCCCGATCTGGTGACTTTAGTACCTGAGAAGAGGCAGGAACTTACGACCGAGGGGGGTCTGAACCTGAATGCCGGAAGGAGCGTGCTCAAAAAAGCGGTCAGGAGACTCCGGGACAAGGGCATCAGAACGAGCCTCTTTATCAATCCGTCCCTCGAAGATGTTGATCTCTCAAAAGAGATAGGCGCGGATATGGTCGAGATCCATACCGGCACCTACGCCAATGCGCAGGGAAAGGCCCGGGAACGGGAGCTTGCAAAGGTCGTCCGTTCGATCGCACATGCAGCAGAGATCGGACTCGGGGCCAATGCCGGCCATGGCCTGAACTATCACAATGTCACCCGGATTGCAGAGATCGAGGGCATCAGGGGATTATACATCGGCCACAGCATCATAGCTCGGGCAGTGCTCGTCGGCATGGAAAGAGCGGTCAGGGACATGAAAGAGCTTGTGATGATGGCATGTCCCGTGCAGTGATCTGCCACCGCTGATATGATCTACGGCACCGGCATTGATATCGTAAAAACAGAGCGGATGCGTGAGGCGGTCGAGCGCTGGGGCAGGAACTTTCTTGAACGCATTTTTACGGCCAACGAAATATCCTATGCATATAATAAAAGGGACCCCTTTCTGCCCTTGTCTGTCCGGTTTGCCGCCAAAGAAGCATTTATCAAAGCCCTTTCGCACGATCAGCACATTCCCCTGACTGATATTGAAGTGAGAAATCAGGAGAACGGCAGACCTGTGCTCGCGCTGCACGGCAGGGCAGGAGAGTTCCTGGCCGAGAAGCAGATCCAGTCGGTTCATCTGAGCCTCAGCCATGAAAAGGACTATGGCATCGCCTGTGTCGTGATCGAGGGCAGACGATGAAGGTCGTCACCGCAGAGGAGATGCGTACCATCGACCGGGTCACGATCGAAAAATTCGGCATCCCCGGCAATGTGCTCATGGAAAGGGCCGGCCTATCTGTTGCGGAGAAAGTCAGGGCACTGTTTGATAAGAAAAAGGTCATTGTGCTTGCAGGGGGCGGCAACAACGGCGGCGATGGCATTGCTGCAGCACGCAATCTGCATAACTGGGGATGGCACGTAAAGGTTCTCCTCATGCTCAGAGAGGACAAATTGAGTCCTGACTGTCTTTCTCAATACCGCATGGCCAGGCAGGCTGGGGTCGCCATTGAGTTCAGAAAAGGGGTGACCGAAAAGGACCTCCATGGCTCCCTGGTCATCGATGCTCTTCTCGGCACAGGCATAAACAAGGATGTCACCTCATACATGTGCGATGTTATCAGGTTCCTGAACACGACAGAGGTAAAGGTGATTGCTGTTGATATACCATCCGGTATTTCTTCGGATAACGGACAGGTCATGGGTGCGGCAGTGCAGGCCGATTATACGGTCACCTTCGGTCTTCCGAAGATCGGTCATATCCTGTATCCCGGCGCAGACCATGCCGGTCAGCTCTTTATTGAAGACATCGGGTTTCCCGATGAACTGCTGTCTGCCAAGAGTCTGGCACACCAGACGATCGATCTGAACTCGGTGTCTCTCCTTGTCCCGGAGCGTCCTGCATATTCCCATAAAGGTGATTATGGCCATGTATTCGTGATAGCCGGATCACGGGGAAAAACAGGCGCTGCGCTCATGACAGCACGGGCCTGCCTTCGCTCAGGTGCCGGCCTGGTTACGCTTGGCGTACCGGAAACGCTTGTTGATGTTATGCAATCCCGTGTAACCGAAGAGATGGTAATGCCGCTTCCGGACTCGGGCAAGGGAACATTTTCAGCAAGGGCCTACGAAGAGATCCGGGATCTCCTGGACACGCGTGCTGACGTTCTCGCCATAGGCCCTGGGATCACTGCTGAGACTGAAACAGCGGGTCTGGTGACCAAACTTCTCGGAACCGTGACCGTGCCGATGGTCCTGGATGCTGACGCCATCAATGTCCTTGCAGGAAGGAAGGATCTGCTCAGGAAGGTGAAGGCACCGGTGATTCTCACTCCCCATGCGGGTGAAATGGCGCGCCTTCTGTCACATCAAACCGGCCGATCGGTGACAAAGAAGGAGATCGAAGAAATGGGGGGTGATAGGATCAATATCTCCCGGACGTTATCTGCAGAGACCGGCGCATATCTGGTCTTAAAGGGCGCACCGACCATTGTCGCAGACCCTGAGGGCAGGATATATATCAATACTACGGGCAACCCCGGCATGGCAACAGCGGGGTCAGGCGATGTCCTTACCGGCATGCTCTCCGGCCTGCTCGGCCAGGGCATGCATCCGCTTGATGCCTGCAGGCTTGCTGTCTTCCTGCATGGCCTGGCAGGCGATAAGGCTGCTGCATTGCAGGGCATGCATTCTGTCATTGCATCGGACATCATTGAGTCCATCCCCTCGGCATTCCTTGCGCTGCATGCGTAATATCATTGTCCCGGACAACATGAAGGGTGTGGTGTCTGCCTGTTTTACCGGCAAAAACCCTGGTAATGATCGGGAACATATTGCAGAGTTTTACGGGATAGCCGCGGAGGACATCTATTTCCCTATCCAGAAACATACTGACAAGATCGCGGTCCTTGAGAAATCTCATGAGGTCGTTATCGCCGACGCGGTCATAACGCGACAAAAGGGTCTCCTGATCGGTGTGCAGGCCGCTGACTGTGTCCCTGTGCTGCTCTATGATCCAGAAAAGAAGGTCGTAGGTGCTGTTCATGCAGGATGGCGCGGCACAGCCCAGGCGATCCTGAAAAAAACCATACAGGCCTTTTGTGATCATTTCTTCAGTGATCCTGTCAATATTCTGGTCGCCATTGGCCCTTCCATACGGCAATGCTGCTATGAAGTCGACGGCGAAGTGATCAGGGAAGTTTCCCATGCAACTGGGAAAGGTCTCTATTTCAGGACCCGAGGCGACAAGTATTGCCTTGATCTTGCCACGGCAAACCAGGTCCAGGCACTGACTGCAGGAGTGCCTCAGGGCAATGTATGGATGTCCGAAGACTGCACATTCTGCAGTCCTCAGAAGTTCTTCTCCTATCGCTTCAACAAAGATACCACTGGCCGGCAGGCCGGACTTATCGGTATCATCTGACTACATTGGTTTTTTAGAGTTGGAGGCTCATTAAATGTTGATTTCAAAAAAAATAATGTGCATTAGGGTCAGGTCTACACACTTGACATGAATATCAATATTGACGTATTCTTTTTATCGAAATGGCACGACCTCTGAGAATAGAATACCCCGGCGCCTTCTACCACATCACTGCCCGTGGCAACGAACAGAAAGACATCTTCAGGGACGATAGAGACCGGGAGCGGTTTCTTGGATACCTTGAAACCGCGGTAGGCCGGTACAAGGCAGTCATCCATGTCTATTGTCTCATGAGCAACCACTACCACCTTCTGCTTTCCACTCCAGAAGGAAACCTCTCACAGATTATGAGACACATTAACGGTGGATACACGACATGGTACAATAAACGACACAACAGATACGGACACCTTTTCCAAGGCAGATACAAGGCGATCCTTGTGGATGCTGACCCCTACGCAGGAGAACTCTCCCGATACATACACCTCAACCCTGTTCGTGCGGGCATGGTAAAACAGCCGGAGCAATATCAATGGTCCAGCTATGCGGCATACAGCGGCAAGGCAAAACCACCCCGTTGGCTCACAACAGACTGGCTGCTTCAGTATTTCGGACAAAAGCCTGCTGCCGCAATAAAATCATATGTCTTTTTTGTCAATGCAGCCATAAATAATGAGGAAGAAGATCCCTTAAAAGAGGCAACAGCAACCCTGATATTAGGCAAGACAAAATTCGTAGATGATATACGGGAGAAATATCTTGGGGATAAAGAGAAAAGCCGTGATATGCCGGCATTGAAGCAATTGACAAAAACATCACTTGAAATGATTATTAAGGCAGCAGAGGGGGAGTTCAGGGGCCAGTCTGAATTGGCAAGGAAGGCATCTATATATTTGAGCCACAGATTCAGCGGCAGGTCGCTGAGGGAGATCGGTGAGGTGTTTGACATAGGGGAGTCTGCGGTATCCCAGGCAGGCAGTCGATTTGAAATAGAGC
>CAYXBA010000002.1:2554-316367 GCA_964463135.1 uncultured Nitrospiraceae bacterium | reverse complement strand
TGAAGGAGAACAGTGCATTGAGGCGAAGGATTGAACGAGTCAAAAAGGCAGTCAGCCTGTGAAATGTGTAGACCTGACCCTAATACTATAGGGGAGTCTGCGGTATCCCAGGCAGGCAGTCGATTTGAAATAGAGCTGAAGGAGAACAGTGCATTGAGGCGAAGGATTGAACGAGTCAAAAAGGCAGTCAGTCTGTGAAATGTGTAGACCTGACCCTAATACTAATACAATTGATATTTGATAGTGGATCGTGTCTCTGGAAAGAGTGGCAATATTATTCCAAATGAAGCGTAATAGGATGAGTTTGAAAAGAATAAAGGATCGCATCTTATTAATAGGAGCTGGTTTGATGACCCTCGGTTTCGCATTTTACCTGAACAATTATTTGAGACCAATCCTGCCTGAAGAATGGGTCGTTTTTATTACGGGATGTATCACTTATTTGGTGACGTTGATCTATGGGGGAATGTTTTATTTGAAAGGTCTTAGTCGTTTAAGAGGCCGTTTCATCTTTTTCTTAGTTGCGTATTATTTTGTCACTATTGGCCTGTTTTTTACAATATTCTATTTCAAATTAATTCCCCTTCCTTCACAGCTTAGAATTTATGTGTTGCCAGTCTTTGCTTTATCGATGGGGGCAGTTATTTGTTTCGATATTATAGCTCGCAAACGGTAGCAGTTTACCATGAATAGTGAGAGGGCTATGGGCTTAGACTTTCTTATGGACATTTGGTAATAGAAAATTACTTGCAGACTCTCAAAATATTACGATTTCAATTCGTTGGAGGGGAACATCATCATGAAAAAGATTTTGGCCGGTCTTCTTATGCTCGTCTTTTCTTCGGCTTGTTCTACAACCTATAAGCCTGTCGCCTCGCTTAATGACATCGCCCCGAAAGCAGAGATTGACAAGAGCAGAAACTGGATAGAGCCGGGCAGTGATGCAAAACAGGCTGCAGCCTTCACTTCCGGGCTTCTGGGCGGCCTTCTTATAGGCCTGCCACTTGCCATGGCCCTGGCCTCCATCCCGGATGAAAGAGACATGACCATGTCTGAACTTGCAGAAAAGGTCGCTGCCAAGACCTGTGACCGGACCAGGAAGACCACGTATTATGCCAGCGGCCTGTCAGAGGACCTGAGTATCATGGGCGTAAACATACCTGACGAGGAGACCTTGGGCCTGAGACCTGTAGGAATCATGTACATTGCAAAAGAAAGCGACAATAAACTGTTCTACCCTGAAGTCAGGATGGTCAAAAAGATAGACGAAAATACCTACTGGAACTGGCGCATACCGCTCTTTAAGAAGACCTCTGAAGGGAATCTGGTCTTTATCCTGAACGAAAAGCTCAGACTTGACGGTCCGGTGACAATGAAGGGAGGATCGGACGACCTGTTCGAATTCACGTTCATTGACGACCTTGCCGGAGGAATCAAAGTAACAAAAGGGGAAAACGCCCTCTTTAACGAAATAAAGAACTATTTTATGGGAAACAGCTTCGAGATGGATACCATGAGATGCGCCTTAGGGGACAAGATATGCGGCAAAAAGGATGCTCCTGCGGGCAAAGAAGCTAAAGTCGAACCAGCCGCTGCTGTTATTATGAATTAGACCTGATCATACGAGCATCATGCCTCAGCGTTGCCTGCTCCGGCTCACCGCGTCAATACATGGAGCTTTATATGACCCGTAACTGAAGCGATTCGCCTGCCCTCAACATTACACGCCCCTCAAAATTACTTTCACAACTCATGCCTAACATGCTAGAATTATTGAAAAATTCAGAAGGTGAACTATGCTTAAAGCAAAGGATGTAATGACACGCGATGTCATCACGGTAAGTGAAGCAATGAGTGTTGACGTATTAGGAAGGCTGTTCATCGAAAAAAAGATAAGCGGCGCTCCGGTAGCCGATTCCAAAGGAGCTCTCATCGGCATCGTTACAGAGAACGATCTTATCCGCAAGAACACACGTCTCCATATCCCGACCGTGCTCAGGATCTTCGATGCCATAATACCCCTTGGCAGGCCTGACAGTGTAGAGGAAGAGATCAGGAGGATGTCAGCTTCCACGGTGGGTGAGATCTGCACAAAAGAGGTTGTATCAGTTTCTCCGGATGCGAGCATTCAGGATGTATCAACAATTATGTTCGAAAAGGGTCTGCATCTTGTGCCGGTAATTGAACAGGGAAAGGTTGTCGGTATTATCGGCAAGATCGATATCATCAGGGGAATGACCGGTGAAACTGCTGAGCAGAAGCCCGGCTGAAACAGAGGCGATCGGGTTCCGGCTCGGCAGACTGCTCAGGGCCGGCATGATGGTCAAGCTGTATGGGGAACTGGGGGCAGGCAAGACGACCATGGTCAGGGGAATTGCCCGTGCATTCGGCATAGAGGAAGACGATGTTATCAGCCCCAGCTTTACGATCATCACGGAATATAAAAGTTCGCCCCGTTTTTTTCACCTGGATCTGTACCGCATTTCAGGGAGCAGGGACCTGGAAAGCACCGGGATATGGGACTGTATAGGAGATGACGCGGTCACGGTTGTTGAGTGGCCTGAGCATGCCGGGGATGAACTGCCGAACAATGCGCTGTCGGTAAGGATCCTGCACAAAGGACTGGAAGAGAGAGAGATTGCAATAGAGGGCATTGATGAAAAAGATTGGCATAATCTGCAAGCTTAGCAGGAAAGAGCCTCAGGACATCCTGAAGGATCTTCTGCCCTGGCTGAGCAAAAGGGGCTGCGAGGTCTTTCTTGACCAGGAGACGGCGGCTCAATTGGATATGAAGGGATATGACCGAAAAGATATTCCCTTTCTTGCAGAGGTTATGCTGGTCCTGGGCGGGGACGGGACCATGCTTAGCGTAACGCGCCTCGTTGCCTGCGCCGGCATCCCGGTTTTGGGCATCAATCTCGGCAGCCTCGGCTTTCTGACCGAGGTGAATAAGGAAGAGATCTACTCAGCGATTGACGAAATGCTTGGCGGCAGATGCAGCCTAGAAGAGCGTCTTATGCTGAAGACCATCCTGCGCAGAGGCGGGGAGGTCATCGAGCAGGTTTCGGTATTGAACGATGTTGTTATCAACAAGGGGGCCCTTGCCCGGATCATTGACCTTGAAGTAAGCATTGATCAGTTCTACCTGACGACCTATAAAGCGGATGGACTGATCATCTCCACGCCGACCGGATCGACAGCCTATTCACTGTCAGCAGGCGGACCGATCCTTTATCCCACGATCGAGAATATCGTTCTGACGCCCATCTGTTCTCATACGCTTACCAACAGACCGATTGTTCTCTCCGACAAGGTGACCATTACCATCAAGCTCAGGTCATCCAGCGAAGATGTCTTTCTTACCCTTGACGGGCAGGTAGGATGTGCGCTGAAGACCGATGACATCATCGAAGTGGTCAAGGCGGACTGCAAGGCAAAGCTGCTCGTGGCAGGGGAGAGGGGATACTTCGATGTCCTCCGCACAAAGCTGAAGTGGGGAGAACGCTGAAAGTATGACGATTGCCGTTGATGACATCAAGAGCCTTCTCGCCTTTTATCAGGCTCTTGGATACGAGAATCTCCCTCTGACGGTCAGAGTTGCTGAAAAAGGGCCGCAGCATTCTATGCCAACGAAGGACACGGATACGATCATGCCAGCCCGGCCTGTTGTTCAGGCCGGCGATAAAGCTGCTCAGCTCAGGGAATTACGGGAATACGTAGGCGACTGCCAGCGCTGCAAACTCTCTAAACAGAGAAAAAACATCGTTTTTGGCGCAGGCAATCCTGAAGCAAGACTTATGTTTGTCGGCGAAGCTCCGGGGAAGGAAGAAGACCTGCAGGGACTTCCTTTTGTAGGCGATGCCGGAATGCTATTGACGCGCCTGATAGAAAAGATGGGACTGAAGCGCGATGATGTCTATATTGCAAATATCATAAAGTGCAGGCCGCCCATGAACCGTGATCCGGAAGAGGACGAGGTTGCCACATGCAGGGAATTCATCGAAAAGCAGATAGCGATCATCCGGCCGGCAGTGATCATGACACTCGGCAGGATTGCACTGCAGTCCCTTATGAACTCGCCCAGGCTGAAGATCACCTCGGCACGCGGACACTTTCTTGATTATCAGGGTATTCCTGTTATGCCGACATTCCATCCGGCGTACCTTCTTCGTAATCCCCAGGACAAAATGCTTACCTGGTCGGATGCACAGAAGGTCCTGGCCAGGCTCGGACTATCGGCGGGCGAAAAGCGATGAAGGCAGAGGTAATACATGTCCTGTGGTATGCGGAGAGATCTGACAAAGGAGGAAGCTTCTTTACCCAAAAAAGACTCATTGATATCCGTGACTCATGCGCAACGATCTTTCAGAGACGCTGCAGGAGGGAGGCAGGCAGTTGAGGGGCATAAGGCTATGCGCCGCACTGTCATTCATCGTTCTGTTTCTGGCTGCATTCGGCAGTCCCTCATACGGCCTGACCGTAGACAGGGTTGTTGCCATTGTGAATGGCGAGGTTGTTACACTCTCTGACTATGGCCGCTTCGTTTCACGGTCTGACCCAAAAGCTGACAAGGAAAGGGTCAGTGAGCACTATCTCAGGACGCTGATCGAGGAGAAGCTTATCCTGCAGGAGGCAAAACGCAAAGGATATGAAGCTACCGAGGAAGAGATCAGTCAGAGCATTGTCAGTTTTCTCGAACAGGCAGGTATATCGGAAAAGGAGTTTGAAAAGAAGATCGCAGCGGAAAATCTGAGCATGTCCGATTACCGGACCCTTCTGCGGGAAAATATCATTTCGCTGAAATATATCGAAAAAGAGGTCAATGCAAAGGTTATTGTGAGCAGCAGCGATCTGTCGCGATATTACGACAGGCATCGTGAGCGCTTCATGGAGAGTCCGGAAAAGGTCGTTGTCATGGCCATTGTCATGAAACTGAGTGATAACGCGAGCCTGACAGAGATTACCGACCTGAAGATCAGGTCTCTGAAGGTCTATTCCGAGATAAAGAACGGCGAGCCTTTTGAAAAACAGGTGTATAAATATGCTGACGAGTCGATAAAAAAACTGGGCGGCATATTGGGGGAATTTGAAAAGGGTGCAATGATCCCGGCTCTGGACAAAAAGATCTTTTCGATGAAAGAAGGTGAGGTGAGCGAGCCGGTCTGGACAAAAGACGGTGTGTATATCCTCAAGATAGAGAAGAGAACCCCGGTAATGTATACTCCAATGGACAAGGTGAAGGATGAACTATATGCAAAGGCATATGAAGAGAAACGCGAAGAAGCATTTAACGATTGGATGAAAAAATTATGGGAAAGATCCTCAATAAAAATACTCCAGCAATAATCTGTCTGCTCATTGCAGTGCTCTGCTTCAGCGGCAGTGCTCGTGCCGATATGCGGGAACCTGAGCTCTTCGAGAAGGCCTACGGCTACTATCTGGCTTCCAATCCCGACAAGGCACTCGAGACCTTTGATCTCTTTCTCCGTCAATTTCCTGAAAGTTCAGCCCTCGATTCCATCTACTTCTGGCGTGCCAAGGCGCTCATGCAGATGAAGAGGAACGAGGAGGCTGTCAAAGGTTTCCAGACATTGAGGGAAGTCTTCCCTGAGAGTTCGTATTCTCTTTTTGCGGAGAAGGAACTTGAGACGCTTAGCCACCAGCAGAAGTCTGTCAAATCCGATGTTGCCAGGGAGAAGGCAGCAAAGAGACCGGAGACCAAATTACCGGACTATGCCGACCGCACACGAGAACTTGAAGCCGAAAAGGCTGACCTTGAAAAGCAATTGGCTGATATTCAGAAAAAGGCTCTCCTGACAGAGAAGGGCCTGTCCAAGGCGCTTGACGATAAAAATGCCTTGGAATCACAGCTTGATTCGCTGAAAAGAGACAGAGATGAGCTGTCGAAAAAGACAGCTGCATGGGAAGCGGGAAATAAGGAATCGGCAGCATGGTCGGATGAAAAGAAGGCCCTTGAATCACGGCTTAAGATTAGCGAAGAAAAGGTTGCCAGTCTATCTCATGAGCTTGCCTCAAACATGGATAAAAATGCTGCCATAACCAAAGAACACGCCGTTAAGGTCCAGCAGAGCGTGAAAGATCAGGAAAAACTTGAATTGCAATTAAAAGAACTTACGGCAGAAAAGATGACTCTCGCCAATACCCTGAAGGAAAAGGACAGGGCCATTGCAGATTCCCAGCAGACCATATTGGCACTGAAGAATAGTAGTGCTGACGCCCAGTCGTCCAAACAGCGTGATCTTGAGAACATGAATCAGCAGATCAGCCAGCTTTCGTCAGAGAAGGCATTACTCCAGAATGAGGTTGCCATCGGGAAAAAGAAGTCTGATGAGCTTCTTCTCACGCTCCGCGAAAAGGACGAAACCATCCAGCGCGTCCTGTCTGAAGAATCTCAGCGCAAGAGTGCCGAAATGTCGGCACAGGGCAGGCTGAAGCAGAAAGATGAGGAGCTTGCCAGGATGCAGGCTGAAAAAGACGGCCTGCAGTCGAGGATCAATGCGTTGGAGATACGTGACCGCGAGAGAGCTGATCTTGTTCGGCAGGCTGAGGATGCAAAGAAGCTGCGAGAAGAGGCAGCTCTTTCCGCTGCTGAACTGGCAAGGCTCAATAAAGAGAACGCTCGACTCCTTGAAGAGAAGACATCCCTGGGGTTAAGGCTGAGCGAAACAGAAGAAAAGACTAAAGCACTTTTCAGCAAGGATAAGGAATCGGAAAAAGAGAAAAATGCTCTGCTTACGAAAGCACAGGAAATCGAGAAGAAGCTCGCCGAATCGGAAGCCCGCATAAGACTGTTATCCGGCGAGAAACAAAAGCTTGATGCAGAAGCAAAGGAGAAAGACCAGAAACTGGCTAAGGCACTGGATTCGAATGCAGTTCTTGAAAAACGCACGAGGGAACTCGAGAAGGAGAATGAGAGCAGCAGGAAACTCAATGAAAAAGCAGCGAGTTTCGAGCAGGATAAGACGGCTATCGAGGGAGAACTGACGAAGGAGAGGAAGAAAGTTGCGGAACTGACAACAAGGAATGCGGAGAACGAGGCGTCGCTGCTCAAGGAGCGCAAGGCGCTGGAGCAAGCAAGAAAAGAACTCGAAACCCGCGATCGGGAAAAAGGGGAGCTTACAGGACAGGTCGCAGAGGCGAGCAAGTCCCGGGAAGAGTTGGCTGTCAGGGCATCCCGGGCTGATACCATTGCGAAAGATAATAAGAAGCTGCTGGACGAAAAGCAGGTCCTTGAGAAAAGCTTAAGGGATGCTGAAGAGAAGTTCAGAGCAATGTTCGCCAAGGCTGAAGAGGACCGGAGCAGTGAACTGACGGCATATTCCGGGAAATTGCTGGACGCAGAGAAAAAACAGAAGGATTCTGATCTTGCACTGAAAAAGAGCAATGAAGAAAGGCAGGCGGCTGAGGCCCGTATACAGCAGGACCAGGCAAAGCTCAAGAAGTCTGAGGAATCAATAACACTTCTCGAAAGGGCACTGAAAGGATCTGAACTTCAAAAAGAGAAACAAATACAGGAGCTGACAGAAAGAATCAGGACCACTGAAACTGAAAAGAAGGTCATCGCAGACGAACTGGCGCTGGAGAGGAGAAGAATAGCTGAACTTTCAGGAAAGGGGACTGAAAAAGAGACTGCACTGCTGAATAACATCAGGACGCTCGAGAGCTCCCGACAGGATCTTGAAGCGCGTCTTGCCGCAGAAAAGAGCCTGCGGGATGCTGATATCAGGAGACTCGATGCAGAGCGCGCAGAACTGCGAAAAAGGCTGAAAGACCTTGAGCCCCAGGCGGTCATGGCTAAAGACACATCCGTACAACTCGATGAAAGCAGAAAAAAGCAGGACGAACTTATCAGAACATCTGCTGCTGCCGAAAAAGACATTTCCCGCCTTAAGTCTGCGCAGGCCGAACTGGAATCAAAACTTGCTGCCAGCGAGGAAACGGTAAGGAACCTGTCCTCTGCAAAGCAGAGCGAGGGTCTTGCTCTGCAGGATAAACAGAGGGCTGAGCGCCAGCTTCAGGAAAAGGATGAACAGATAGCCAAAGATCGGGAGACCATCGCCCATTTGGAGAAACGCTTAAAGGAAAGTGATTCGGAAAAGACAGTGAATCTGCATGCACTGAACGAAAAACTGTCCCTGACCCTTCAGGAGAAGAGACAGATGGAGTCAGCTTTGACCCAGAAACAGGCGCTTGAGCAGGCGGGTTTCAGCAAGATGCAGAATGAACTTGTCGAAATAAAGAGATTGAATGAAGGTTATGCAAAGAAGAATGCGGAGATCGAGAAAAAGATCGAAGAGCTTACTATGCAGATGAAGGAATATGAAAAACCTTTTGTCAGGATAGGACAGAACAGACTCAGTCTTTCGTCCATCGTCAGTGACGGCAAAGCCTCAAGGCAGCTTACTGAAAGGATTCAGGTTACGAGCGTGCCATGGCGGACAGGAAATATTATTGACGATTCGATCAATGAACAGGTCATGGCACGTAAGGCGGCCGAGCAGGGCCTTGTTGCTGACGCATCGGCAATGCAATCAATTACAAAGCAGTTTGCACTATCAACAGCTGAGGGTACGTATCTTGCCAGATATCTTGTTGTCGATGCCCTGTACAGAAAAATGACCTCAGCACCTGCCATAACAGAGAAGGTTGCCCAGGCATACTACGAAAAGCATAAAGATCACTATGCAGACAGCAGCGAGAACTTGGTCAAATTGCTCAGCGTAGCATATGGCAAGTCTGATGAGCTCGACAAGAGCCTCCTGGCAGTGGAAAT
Organism: uncultured Nitrospiraceae bacterium; assembly: GCA_964463135.1. Classification (GTDB taxonomy): domain Bacteria; phylum Nitrospirota; class Thermodesulfovibrionia; order Thermodesulfovibrionales; family UBA6898; genus UBA6898. The sequence continues at coordinate 307,573 of CAYXBA010000002.1, read as the reverse complement.
TCAGCAGGAGGCGCAGAGCGGCAAGACCTTTGAATCTATTGCCAAAAGTCATTCTGCTTCTGTTGCGATGCGGGAAATGACACTCTCCCGGCTGCCTGACTGGGTTCGCCTGAAAGTTGCAGGCCTGAAGAGCGGGGAGATCAGCGATATTATCGCGGTCGATAATGAGTTCATGCTTATTCAGCCGATAGGGGAACGACATGCTTATCGTCCTTTTGACAAAGTCCGGAAAGAGATCGAGGCGGCACTTTCTGCCGAGCAAACCGGCCGGGACCAGGCCTTTCACGATTGGCTGAACTCCCTGCGAAAAGATATCGAGTTTTTGAGATGACCGGAAGATGACCAATACCGACGTAGACAGACAGATAGATCTTGCCAAGAGAAAGCCGCTTACTGCGGAAAACCTGAATTATATCGGTGACCTGTACCTGAAAAAAAATGATAAACAGCGGGCTGTTGCCTATTTTTTTGAAGCGTGTGACAAGCTCCATTTTGCACAAAAAGAAAAAAAGATCGCGATCTATAAGAAGATCCTCAATATATCGCCAGTTTCGGAAAAAGCCTACCTTGGCATAATCGAGATCCTTTCAAAAATGGGCCTTGTCATGGAAGAGAAGAAGTTCCTGCATATGCTGGCACAGCTCTACGAGAACAGGGGTGATGCAGCAAAGGCAGCAGAGCTCTTTGACAGGATCAAGGAGCTCGATCCTCATGTGAGATCATACGGAACTTTTTTTCATCCGGAGGCGCACCGCGCAGTAATTGATTCCGGGGAAGCGAAGGGCGAAGAGGGTGACTTGGAAGAGAAAGACCTTCTCCCTCTGTCTGCAAAATCAGCAAGAAGGACTGATGATGCCCAGGCTGCTGCGGAGATGCAGCAAGAAAAACTGATCGAGGCTACGCTTGAAGAGATTCTCCCTGAGGAGTCGTATCAGGAAGCGCGATCCACGAAATGGCAGCTTCGACCTCGGTATCTTTTCGGAGGAGCCCTGCTTTTGATCCTTTTTCTGGGAAGCGTTCTGTTCTTCTTTCAAGGCAGAGACCGGGAGAACTTTGTGCCTTTGCTTCCGCTGTCGACCAGCACCAATGATTACGAGATAACCCTTTCGAAACTTAATGACCTTGCAGAACTGAAGGCCAGCATTAGCAAAAACGATCTGGACAATGCCGATTTTCTGGAACTTACCGTGAAGAGCCGGCAGAATTGCCTGCCGGATGCATTTGCAACACTCCCCGTGAACATGATATCGTTACTCGACAGAAAAGGGGGGGCGACGCTTGTTATGCCAATGAAAGGACTGCAACAGACAACGAGAACTATCTCCAGAATGAATACCTGCGGCAGAGACAATGCAGTTGTCTTTGTCCGGACTATCATTGCTCTTGACAGGCATACCCGCTATTCCGGGCTGGCCATAAACGGCCTTCAGACTGAAGGTCCCCTCACCATCTCATGGGATTCGCGATAAAAAGCATTCGGACAATGATGCATGTAGTCGTGGCGATTGCCATGATGCTGACAATACCTGTCTTCTTGCAGGATGCATCAGGCGAAGCTGAAAAAAAATCAGACAACAGGGTCCTCGCCGTAAAACCCCAGAAAGACATGTCTCTTGATGACCTGATCAAAAATGCAGGGTACACCATCGGCGATGGGGACGTAGTCCTGTTCCTGACCGAATTCATGGAACTTAACCCGGCAGTTAAAGGTGTTAGCACACTGAAAAAGGGAGCTGTGGTTAGGGTCCCGGTGAAGCATCTAAAGAAAATTGTCGGGCACGCGACGTTCGTTGAAAAGGCAGAGCTGAGCGGACTGAAACAGCGGATTACCCGAAAGAGAACACCCCCGCATCTCGCTGCCCGGGAGCCGTTAAGAATTGACAGATCAGTGCTTCTCAGGAACATGCAGAAACTTTTTTCTGCGCTTGGCGAGAATATATCATTTGAAAAAGAAGGATTCAGGTATTTTTCTCTCGGCGAAAAGACTGATATATCATTCGATACGAGATTGTTCCCGATCATGGACCTTCACAGCGATCGCGTCCTCGTTATTGACTACACAGGCACTTTTCCCGATGACCTGAAGAACCTTCTTGAGCTGACCTGGCCCGAATACCGGGTGGTGAGCCCGCACGGCAAATCTGACCTGAGGGACATTGTTCCTCTGCTCCTTCAGGAATCCGGGTATCACTTTGAGGAAAGCACAAAGATGGTTTCCGGCGGCGCAGCACAGCTCGAGTATTTCTCTGATTTTCTCGTGTACGGCAAGAGCGGGCAAACCATGGAGAGCGATATCTCCCTGGTCAGCATCCTTGACAGCAACGAATACCAGACGCCGCAGGAGATCATTTCATGGTTCAGGAAACGTGACATACAGATCATCGAACTGTCTGAACAGGACAGGAAATACCTGAACAAAACCCCCGGAACCGTTATTGATCTGCCTGATGATATCGGCGGGAAAGCGCTTGTCGAGAACGTGCTCACCCGCATGGGATACCCTTTTTCCCGCAATGAAACGGTCACTATCTCACAAAGAAAGGAGATAAACCTGAGCATGCGCGCCGATCTGCTTATTGATATGGGGTACAAAAAGAAAGTAATTGAGTTCTCCGGTGTCTCAGATCAGGAGATGAAGTTTGCCAGGAATGCAGGCCTTGATATTGTGCAGATCGAACCGTGGGAAAAGAAAAAGGATATGATCAGAAAGATCATGGCCCTGCTTTCCCTGCAGGTTACGGATACCCCAAAAAAGAATGCTCTATCCCTCTCGCCCCGAAAGACCCGCTATCGTCTTCTTGTTCCGGGCATTGTTGTCAAGTCGCTCAAGGGTGCATTTCTCATCACTGACGCCGACCTGGACGATGAACTGCAGAAGAGCATCACCAGAGAGGGGATATCAGTGGTGAATTTTTGATTTTTTGTTATTTTTCTTTGACATAGAGCATTCAAATATGATTCTATATACCTTAATAAATTCATAGAGGGATAAGGGATGGTTCCAGGGAAAAAAACATTAGATACGTATTCTGTACTTCTCATTGCATCTCTCTTTTTGTTCTGTCTGTGCAGCTTGGTATCTGCAGGGACAGTCGTCGTAAAACCCGGCCAGTTCGACCATTTTACCCTGCAGATGCCCGATAAGGCAGTGGCAGGAGAGAACTTTGTTGTTAAGGTCTCTGCCTATGACGCAAGCAAAAATATCATTACAAACTTTTCGGAAACAGGCAAGGAGTTCAAGGTTGATGTGAACGGCTTGGCCGTTGCCCAGCCGTCTGTGCTCAGTGCATCCTCCTTTGCCGGGGGTATAGCCAACATTGTCATTAATGACAAGAAGGCGGAAAAGGTCACTTTTTCGATCAGGGAGGCGGGAGGTTCGGTTCCCGTGGCAACCAGGGAAATCCTGGTCATCCCGAACAAGCTTGATCATTTCGTAATTCAGTCGCCGGCCACGGTTACCGCAGGGTCCGGCTTTGAAGTGAAGATTGTGGCCAAGGATATCTTTGATAATACCGTGCAGGATATTGATACGGGCAAGAATATGAAAGTGACATCATCAGGAACATCGTCCGTGAAGATGCAGGCGGGAGCTCTGGATTTCAAGAACGGTCTGGCTTCCGCTGCATTCATATCGGAAAAAGCAGGGGATGTTGTTATCGATCTCCAGGATACTGCATCAGGCAGCAAAGGAACAACAAAGACCATCCAGGTCACGCCTGCAGGACTGGCCTATTTCAAGCTTCAGGCGCCCAAGGCGGGCATTGCCGGCGAACCCTTCGAACTCCTCATTACAGCATACGATAGCTATGACAACGTAGTATCCGCTTATGCTTCAAGCGGAGCCGGGATCAAATTAGCCACTACAGGCAGTTCAAAACTTGAGCCTGCAATGGTCGATGCCGCAATGTTCCGCAACGGCCAGGCTGCAGTCAAGGTAGTCTATGAAAAAGCGGAGGAATTCCAGATAATTGCAAAGGAATTGAATCGCGAGCAGTCCGGCAAGACCGCAGAGATAGTCATCTCCAACGCTTCTGCAGACCATTTTGTCGTCGTAACGCCTGATTCCGCTTTTTCGGGACAGAAATTCAAGATCCGGGTTGAAGCCTATGACAGGTTCAATAACCTTGTCAGGAATTTCAATCTCACCGGCTCTGATGTCCTTCTCAGCACATCAGGGAATGGAAACCTGAGCCCGTCCAAACTTGCACCGCCGGACTTCAGCAGCGGCATTGCAGTGGCTGACGTCATGTATGACAGAGCAGAATCCTTCCAGATCTCGGCCAGAATGTCATCGGAACGCTCTGCCGGCAACATTTCCGTCAATGACCATGCAGCGAAACGGGAAGTTTCTCAGTCCCCCGTAAGGATCGATAAGAAAGAGGTCAGAAAGTCTGCTGAACCTGAGACAAAGACAGTAAAGAAAAAATCGGTGAAAGAGTCCCGGAATACAAAGCAGGACAAGCCGGTCATGGCGGAGAAAAAGCAGGCTCCGAAAGCAGAATTAAAAAAGGAACCGGCAAAAGAGCCTGCACAGAAAGCAGAGGTAAAAAAGGACGTCCCGAGAGCAACGGCAAAGGCGCCAGTCAAGAAGCCGGTTCCTGCTCAACAGGTCGCTGCAGTGAAGGAAACGGCACCGGTAAAGCCCGTTGAGAGAAAGATAGAGAAGCCTGCAGCTGAAGAACAAAAAAAGCCGGCACCAGAGTCTCCAAAACATGAAGAGAAGAAGACCGACAAATCTCTGTACACCGTAAGCAAGGTTTCCATCATAGAGGCCAAGAACAAGGCAATGCTTGTCATTAATATCACAAATCCGAACGGGAACCTTGATTACGGCGATGAGATCGAGTCGAAATACGGCAAGGAATGGCTGAAACTGAGAGTGAAACCTGCTGTAAACAGCACGGAAAAATCATTTAAGTTCAAGTCAGCGTACATAGGAGAAGTCCTTGTTGAAGAGGACAAGACCGGCGGACAGAATCAGGTCTACCTCTATGTCGAACTGCTGCCTGCCGGCGTCACCTATGACATTGCACGCGTAAAAAACACCCTTGTTCTCACCTTTTCAAATCCCTGATATTAAATTTCGCGGCAACGAAATATAGGCCTGCAGCGATCATCTGCGGGTTTTTTTTATCCCTCCTCCATGGATAATCTGAAGCAGGAGGACATCAGATGAAGATGCTGCTGGTCAATCCTAACCGTATGCTTATGCCGCCTGTGCCTCCTATCGGCCTGGAATATATTTCAGCCTGTCTGATCAGGGACGGACATGAAACGAAAATCCTTGATCTCACTTTTCAGAAAGATACCGAGACAGTTATTGATCGAACAGTTTCCGAGTTTATGCCGGATATTGCCGGGGTAACGGTACGGAATATTGACAGCGTACAATTCCCGGATAATGAGTTCTATCTGGATGATATCAGTTTCCTGGTTCGGCTTCTCAAGGTAAGATACGGCCTGAAAGTAATCATCGGCGGTGCAGGAATCATTGCCGAACCTGAGGGTGTTCTCGACTATATCGGGGCCGATTATGCTGTTGCTGGTCCAGGAGAGGGCATTATCAATGAGCTTCTCGCCGCAGTGCAAGCCGGACAGGAAGAGAAGAAGATATGGAAAGGGATGTATCGGCCATCTTCATCCTGCGCACGAATTACCTCTGCGATAGATTATCGGCAGTATTATGCTGCCGGCGGCATAGCCGGCTTTGAGACGCATAAGGGATGCAGTTCTTCCTGTATTTACTGCATTGAGGCGAATTCTCCTGTTGCATTCAAACGGCCGGAAGATGTGATCAGGGAGATCAGAGGGTTGGTAGAGAGTGGCTTTAGCCAATTCCATCTTTGTGATGCCGAGTTCAATGAGGACCTTGACCATGCCCTGGAGTTCTGCAACGCCCTGCGGCAGGAACATATGCATATGCAGTGGTCTCTGTATATGAAGCCGGCCAACTATAATCAGAAGCTATTCAAACTGATGCGGGAGACCGGCGTTCATCTTATCACGCTGACCATTGATTCTTTCAAAAAGTGCCCTCTTTACTGGGCTGATGCAGAGAAGATCATTTTCAATGCCCGGGCAAATGGGATACGCCTTGTCGTAGATTTTCTGACCGGTTTCCCCTATGAAGAGATCGATATGCTGTCATGGTGCATCGATTTCTTTCGGAGACTGCAGCCGGACAGGGTAACTATCAATACCTACATTCGGCTTTACCGGCCCCTGATGATATCAAGGATCATCGAAAGAGATGAAGCGCTTGCTGTACATGTTATGGGAAACCGTGACGATAAGGCGATGATACGCCCGATATTCTATAACCAGATAGATCCTGCAAAGCTTAAGGCAATTATCGCTGACGACAGGATGTTCTGCATCGAAGGCCATGAAAAAGGGGTAAACTATATGAAGACCTAAGCTGTTTATCCCTTTTATTTTAAGGGGAAAGAACTATAATGATAATATAATACTTGAATATTTTGGCATGTTTTACTAATACTATAAAGTAAAGAAGGAGTCATAATGCTGAGGGAACAGGTTGAACGCGTATTGGACAAGGTCAGAGTGAGCCTCAAGGCAGAAGGCGGGGATATTGAGCTTCTGGACGTAAGGAATGATGTTGTTTACGTGAAGCTGAAAGGTGCCTGCGGGACCTGCCCCATGTCTACGCTCACCATGAAAAGCCTGGTCGAGACCAGCATTAAGAACGAGATCCCGGAGATCAAAGCGGTCCAGGCAGTCTGAACGCATGAGGTCATGAACACGATATCAGGGTTATCCAGCACAAAAAAGATTTTTTCTCTCGTGAGCAGTCTTTTTCTTCTCACGCTATTCTTTCTTTCCTCTTATTCCGCCTTCGGTGCCGACAGAATTGATGTTACTGATATCCGTTACTGGTCTTATCCGGAGTATACACGCGTTGTCATAAGTCTTACCGATAATCCGGAATACACCCGTAATATGCTTAAAGACCCTGACAGACTCTATTTTGATATCAAGAACAGTATGCTGCGGACAGAGCTCCAGAAGACCATATCTGTAGGTAACGGCATGCTCAAGACCGTAAGGGCAGGACAGTTCAACGAAAGCACGGTGCGTGTTGTCCTGGACCTGGGCAAGATGACGAATTACAAGGTCCTGACCATGGAGGACCCCATCCGCCTCATTATCGATATTTACGGTGAAAAACAGGCCGCATCGGTCAAGAAGAGGATCGTGCTCGATCCCGGACACGGCGGTCATGACCCTGGAGCGGTCGGGCCTAAGAACCTCTATGAAAAGGATGTTGTGCTCGACATTGCCTTGAAATTGAAAAAGATCCTTGCGAACGATCAGAACCTTGAAGTCTTCCTTACGAGGGAAACAGATGTCTTTATTCCGCTTGAACAGAGGACTGCGATCGCCAACAGCAAGAACGCCGACCTTTTTGTCTCTGTACATGCGAATGCAAGCCCCCGGCGAGAGGCAAAAGGTATAGAGACCTACCTCCTCAACTGGACGAACGACGAAGAAGCGATGAAAGTTGCTGCGCGTGAGAATGCCATTTCCCTGAAGAAGATGAAAAAAATGAAGGAAGGCAGGGATGTGCTGGACCTTATGCTCAGCGATCTCAGAAGAGACAGCAAACGCGACGAGTCCCTGAAACTTGCAAACTTTGTCCAGCAGCATATGGTGAACAGCCTGAACAAGAGTTACAGCCATATCGTAGATCATGGTGTAAAACAGGCGCTTTTCTACGTATTGTTCGGAGCAGAGATGCCATCTGTCCTTGTTGAGGTCTCTTTTATCAGCAACCCGCTTGAAGAGAAGCTCCTCGCAAAGGAAGGTTATCGGTCTGAACTTGCCAAATCCATTGCATCAGGCATCAATAAATACATAACGGCAGTCCCGGACGGACATACCGTAGCGCAGAGCGGCAAAACCGTTGTCCCCTGAGTTTCGCATCATTTCGTATCTGCTCTTTATCATCTCCCTTTTTATGCTGCCTGATCTGGCATATTATGCCGGCCTTGTTGTGGTATTGAGCATCTGCCTGATAACCGTACCATCCAGGACGCTGAAGGCCGGGTGGCTGCCGATAGCCATATTCCTTGCCTTCACCTTCATCAGCAACGCACTATACCATTCGGGCCGGATCATATTTATTGCTGGACCGGTGATGCTTACAGAGGAAGGTCTTCATCTGGCTGCAATAAGAACCGTGCGGGTACTCCTCATGATAGGCGGCGTAAAGTTCCTGATGGCCAGGACAGAAAGTGATCATGTCGTCAAGGCGATGGCAAACCTGCTCAGGCCCCTTGAGAAGCTGGGCGTGCCGGTGAACGATCTCTTTCATACCATGGGCCTCACCCTGAGATGTTTCCCTATCCTGAAAGATGCCATCACACGCCATTACGCAGAAAATATACAGAGAGGTGACGCACGAAGCATACTGGCCAGGGCACGGCTGATCGCACTGTTTATGCTGCCTCTTTTTGTGGAGAGCATTCATTCTCCTGATCTTTTTTTCCGTGAGCCTGACCTGCATGAAAAAAAATATTGATCTCATTGTGCAGCAAGGCCTTATCTTTGACGGCAGCGGCAGAGAGCCTTTTATTGCAGATATCGCAGTAAAGGACGACCTGATCCTGGGCGTCGGTGCGTTCAATGAACATGATGCAGAAACAATACTTCCTGCCAAGGGTCTGGCAGTGGCTCCCGGGTTTATCGACAGCCATGCCCATTCTGATTTCACCCTCATTGCCGATAATCGCGCTGAAGGAAAGATATATCAGGGAGTCACCACTGAAATTAACGGCAATTGCGGCATGTCAGCCGCTCCGCTCTATGGAAAGGCAGTTGAAAGGCGTGAGGAAGACCTCAAAGAGCTCGGCATAAAAGAACGATGGCATTCGGTAAGAGAATACCGAGAGATAATTGAGAAAAAGGGCCTGACCCTGAATGCTGCCATGCTGATCGGTCATGGCAATATCAGGGGGTCGGTCATGGGATATGAGAACCGGGAGCCCTCTGCGTCTGAGCTTGCCGATATGAAAAACCTGCTCGATAGTTCTCTTCAGGAGGGCGGCATAGGCCTCTCGACCGGCCTTATCTATCCCCCGGGCATATACAGCAGAACTGACGAACTTGCTGAACTGGCAGGGGTAGCAGGGCGCAACGGTCTCATGTATACGAGCCACATGAGGAGCGAGGGAGCAGCGCTTCTTGAGTCTATTCAGGAGGTGATCTCGATCGGCCGCGCGGCAGGCATCAAAGCACACATTTCCCACATCAAGACAGCAGGAGAGCAGAACTGGCATAAGGCGGATGCTGCAATTGCGCAGATCATGGCGGCAAGAGCGGAGGGAATGGAGATCAGTTGCGACCGTTATCCCTATATCGCATCGAGTACTGACCTGGACTCGCTGCTGCCTTCCTGGGTCTTTGAAGGCGGCAATGAAGAGGAACTGCAGAGGTTGCGCACAGAATCAATGCGCATAAAGATCAGACAGGAACTGCTTGAACAGACTAGGGACAGGACGTATTGGGAACGGGTTATTGTTTCATCAGTTATCTCGCCGGACAAGGCATGGATGGAGGGCAGGACAATAGCAGAGATCAGCAAGCGTCTTGGCTGCGATGAGGTGGATGCCGTCTTTACTATTCTTCTCGATGAAAAATTGCGGGTCGGAGCCATATTCCTTTCGATGAGTGAAGAGAATCTGAGGAAATTTCTTTCACTCCCCTTCTGTGCCATAGGCTCCGACAGTTCTGCCCGCTGCTTTGATGGTCCTACACGGCTCGGCAAGCCCCATCCGAGGACATTTGGAACTTTTCCGAGATTCTTCGGAAGATATGTTCGCGGGGAGGGACTTATGCCTCTGACAGAGGCTGTCCGCAGGGCTACCAGGCTGCCTGCTTCAATATTCGGCCTGACAGGCAGGGGAGAGATCAAAGCAGGTTTCTCTGCTGATCTGGTTGTTTTTGATCCGGACGAAATATCCGATCGTGCAACGTTTGAGGATCCCTTCCTGCAGCCAACGGGCATACCCTATGTTCTGGTGAACGGGACACCGGCAGTCTGGGAGGGGAAACTGACGCAGAAGTGCCGGGGCCGGATGCTTACGCGGTAATGCCCATGAGCTCTATACCGCTTATTGCAGTCACCACAGGCAGCAGGGATAATTTCCCGCATGAGCCGCATTTATATATTGAGGCGCTTCAGAAGGCAGGCGCCATGGCAGAGTTTATCCATCCTGGCTCACGAAAAAGAGACCTTATGGACCATTTTGACGGTTTTCTTATTCCGGGAGGCAAAGATATCGATCCTGTGCTCTATAATGAGGAGCAGAGATATGAGATCAGCCGCGAGGCGCAGAAAAGGACTGACTTTGAACTCTTTCTTCTCAGAGAAGCAACAAAGAGACGAAAACCTGTTTTCGGGATCTGTTACGGCATGCAGGTGATAAATACGTTCTTCAAGGGTTCCCTGTATCAGGATATTCAGTCACAGAAAGAAGGTTCGCGCGACCACCGAAACGGCCTGCATCCGCTCTCAGTTGAGGAGAATCCTTTCCTGAAAAGCGGATACCATGAAGTGAACAGCAGCCACCATCAGGCCGTAAAAGAGCCGGGCAGGGGGCTCATCTCGTTTGCCTGCTCGGACGACGGCATTGTTGAAGGCGTCTATCTGAGCGATTATACATTCCTTGTCGGCGTCCAGTGGCACCCCGAGAGAATGGAGAATGCATTGACCCGAGCTCTTTTCCGTTCATTTATAGAGGGGTGCCATGAACACAAATAGATTCTCCGCTCCCATGCTTCTTTTTCTGATTGCCGTGCTCGGCTATCTTGCATACCAGATCATCAGTCCTTTTCTTACGGCAGTTGCTTGGGCAATGGTCTTTGCCATCGTCTTTTATCCGGTGTATGCCTTTCTCTGCAGACAGGTGAAATTCAGGTCCCTTGCCTCTTTGATCACCATAGCGCTGATCCTTATCGTCATTCTGGGCCCGATCTCATATCTTACCTCTCTCCTCATAACGGAGACACAGGCCTTTCTGGCGAGCATCGATCAGGACCGGCTCGAATCTATGCAGCGGTTCTACAGAGGGCTGAGTTCTTCGCCGCTGTACCAGAAAATGAGCACCTATATGGGAGAACTGCCGTCAGAAGAGACGATCAGGGAGGGCATAAGAAGGGCCGGCAAAACGCTTATCGATACCATGTCCCTGCAGATAACAAATGTAATGGTGATCCTGGCAAACTTCCTCTTCATGATCTTTACCATCTTCTTCTTTCTCAGGGACAGCGCCGGATTTCTGGCAAAGGCACGTGACTTCATGCCCTTCAGCGAAAGGCATAAGGACAGACTGGCTACACAGGTCAAGGACATGATCGTTTCGACCGTGTACGGCGGAGCAACGGTTGCTCTTATACAGGGCATTCTGGGAGGGCTTGCGTACTATACCGTGGGCATGGAATCTCCGGTAATGTGGGGCGTTGCCATGGCAGTCATGTCCTTTGTCCCGGTTATCGGAACCTTTTCGATCTGGGGACCGGGATCTGTCTATCTTCTTCTCAGCGGAAGCTACGCACGGGGAATCGGCCTATTCCTCTTCGGCGTCCTGGTCATCAGCATGGTCGACAACATTCTGAGGCCTCTGATCATCGGCTCGCGCACCAAGATGCCGACCATACTGATCCTATTCAGTGTTCTGGGCGGTATAAAACTCTTTGGCATGATCGGTTTTGTGATGGGGCCTCTCATTATGGCGGCCTTCATCTCTGTATTCGAAATATTCCGCCATATAGAAGATGAGAAGGAAGAGGATAGTGCAGCAGGCCAGCAGAGCTGATAGCAGGCTCTTTTTCCTGGCCGCATCTCTTTATCTGGTGCTTGCCCTTATTGGCTGCTCTTCAAATGACCGGATCGCCGGATATGTCCACTACAGGCTCAATTTCAATCCCACCACGCTGGACCCTGCGCTGATCGTTGATGTTAACGGGGGAATGATCGCCGCAAAAATATTCAATGGTCTCGTCAGGATGGATGAGAACCTCGAGGTCATCCCTGATCTGGCTGAATCATGGGATATCAGTCCTGATGGAAAAAAATATACCTTTCATCTAAGGAGAGATGTCAGATTTTCAAATGATCGCATGTTGTCTGCCGCTGATGTCAAATACTCCTTTGAGCGGATCCTTGCTCCGGGAGGAAGATCTCCCAATACCTGGATACTGGACAGGCTTTCGGGTGCAAGGGCTTTTATGAAAGGCGAGGCGGCCGAGGTGAGCGGCATTAAAATATCAGCTCCCTTTACCATCGAACTGCTGCTCGAAAAGCCCTTTTCTCCTTTTCTTAATCTCCTCACCATGACCGCTGCTTATGTCGTGCCGAAAGAAGAGGTCCTGCGGTGGGGAGACGACTTTGCCACGCATCCGGTCGGTACCGGCCCGTTTCGGCTGACAGAGTGGAAACATAACAGTCACCTCCTGCTCGACAGAAATCCATACTATTTCGGGGGCAGGGCAAAAGCAGCAGGTCTTCGCTATAGGATCATTCCAGAGGACCTTACCGCATTAACAGAATTCGAGCTCGGCAATCTTGATGTCATATCTGTCCCTGCATCTGAATATCGCAGGATCATGGCAATGGATGCTGGCAGGAACCTCGTCGCATCAATGGAGGGCATTAATACGTATTACCTGGGGTTTAACTGCTCCCGTCCCCCCTTTGACGATGTCCGTGCAAGAAAAGCAGTCTCCTGCGCCATTGACCGAAAGAGGATCCTGGAAACGTTCTATGAGGGAAGGGGGAGGCTGGCCCAGGGCCCCATACCCGATATCCTGCGGCGCTGGGCTGCACCGGTGCCACCGTCTTATGATCCTGCAAGGGCGATAGCACTTATCGAAGCAACCGGCCTGAAGGGAAAGAAGATAGAGTTCTATATCACGGCTGATCCGGAAGTTGTTGATATTGCCGAGATCATTCAGTCATATCTCCGCACGGCAGGTCTTTCGGTCAGCATAAAGCAGCTTGAATGGAGCTCGTACAAAGCCGCCATTAACAGTGGCCAGGCCGACATGTTCTGGATCAGCTGGTGGGCCGACTACCCGGATCCCGAGAACTTTCTCTTCCCGCTTTTTCACTCCTCAAATCATGGACCGAGCGGCAACAGGACAAGGTATACCAACAAGACGGTCGATGCACTCATAGAGGCGGGACAGAGAAGTTCATCGAGAAAAGAGCGTGATAACAATTACCGCCTGGCAGAAGGGGCAATTGTTGAAGATATGCCCTGGGTCTTTTTTTGGCATAAGACCGATATCACGGTCAGGCAGCCAACGCTCCGCAATTACCGCATATATCCTATTTACAGTATGGACAAAGGCATGGAGGTATCTTTTTGAGATCCTTCATTCTCAGAAGGCTATTTCTCATGATACCGCTTCTTATCGGGATAACCTTCATGACCTTTTCGCTGACCAAGGCACTGCCGGGTGATCCGGTCTTCAGCATCGTGGGTGAACGCTCCAGTCCCGAGATCATCGAAAAGATACGCAGGGAGATCGGAGCTGACAAGAGCATCATCATGCAGTATGCAGGATATGTCAGACTCCTTTCGCAGGGAGAACTTGGACGCTCGTATTATACGAACAGAAAGGTGGCCGACGAGATCAGTCTCAAGTTCCCCAACACGCTGCTTCTGGCCTTTGCTGCCATGCTGATTGCCGCTCCCTTAGGTGTGTTGTTCGGCTTCATAGCGGCATTGTCAAAGGGCAGGCCTGCCGACAGGATCATCTCCCTGCTGTCTGTCTCCGGCCTCAGCATGCCCGTATTCTGGAGCGGCCTGCTGCTTATGCTTTTTTTCAGTCTCAGACTGAAGCTCCTGCCACCCTCGGGAACAGGAGGACTGCAGTACTTACTTCTGCCCGCTATAACTCTTTCGCTTCCTGCTCTGGCGACCCTCGTCAGGGTTACCCGAATCACGATCCTTGATGTTATGGATATGCAGTTCATCAGAACAGCGCGGGCCAAGGGCATTGGAGAGACTGCCATTAACGGAATCCATATCATGAAGAATGCCCTGATACCGGTCATTACCGTTATCGGACTTGAGTTCGGCAGTTATCTGAATGGAGCAGTCCTCACCGAGACGATATTCGGATGGGATGGGTTGGGTCGGTATGCCATGGAAGGCATTATCAAACGTGATTATCCGGTGATCATGGGCTGTCTTCTGGCAGGGACGATTATATTTGTGCTGATGAACCTGATCGTTGACATTATCTATCATTTCGCAGATCCGAGGGTGAGGTTACATGGGACTGACCGGTAAGATATCAGCAGCCGTCCTTGTCCTGATATTTTCACTCTCTGCTTTCTCTTTTCTTTTCGTGCCCTATGACCCTGACGCCATAGACCTGAACAGCCTCAAAGAGCCGCCGTCCTTACGGCACTTTCTTGGAACAGACAACAAGGGCAGGGACATTCTTGCAAGGATACTGTATGGGGGAAAGATATCGGTCGGCGTTTCCGTTCTTGCAGCGCTCATGAGCATGACCATCGGCATGGCAGTCGGCCTGCTGTCAGGATATGCAGGCGGAAAGACCGACACGGCCCTGATGGCGCTGGTAGACCTTATTCTTTCCTTCCCGGCCTTTCTGCTCGCCATAGGTATATCGCTTGTGCTCGGTGAGGGGATCTATACGGTCATGATCGCTCTTTCAGCGGTCGGCTGGACTTCATTTGCACGTCTGATCAGGGGGCATGTTCTATCACTGAAGGAATCTGCCTTCATCGAAGCTGCCCGCGCCTTAGGCTGCAGTCCTGCACGGGTGGTGATTGTTCATCTCCTGCCCCAGTGCATTCCTCTTGCCCTGGTGATGGCAGGGATAAAGGCAGGAGGGTATATCCTGACCGAGGCAGGGCTCAGTTTCCTCGGCCTTGGCGCTCAGCCTCCCACCGCAACCTGGGGCTCTATGATCAGCGCAAGCAGGGTCTTTATCAACGCAGCACCCTGGATGGTCTTTTTCCCCGGCATTATGATCGCGATCACAGCGGTCAGCTTTAATCTCCTGGGGGATTCACTCAAGGAGATGTACGACATCAGGAGTGAAAAATAGATTTACTTGATATATCCTGTTTCTCGCCTCATATAATACAGCCCTTGTTCTCTCAGGCGGAAGAGCAAATATTTCGCTAACTCGCTGCGCCCTTGATGCTGTTAATGGCATTAATATCTCCCATGAGGATAACCACATCACCTGGCTTTAAAACTGCATCGTCAGGCGGGTTAAATGCATAAGAGTTCTCTGACTGCCTGCTGAGCGCTACAACGGTCACATCTTTTTTTGATAATATTCCTGTTGCCTGGAGGGTCCTGTCCCGATACGGCGACTGCTCGTCAATTGCAAGCTCGTCTACCCTGACGGTCCTTTCCTGTGACCTGAGCATACGGTCGAGGAATGATACAACGGACGGCCTGATCAGCTCTGATGCCATCCTGAGACCGCCGATGAAGTTCGGCATTACTACGCTGTCCGCGCCTGCCATCCGTATCTTCTGTTCAGACTCTTCCTCAACAGCCTTGGATATGACCCTGATGCCAGGATTAAGTCTTTTTGTGGTAAAGACAACGAACAGATTTTCAGCATCTGAATGAAGCGCTGAGACAATACCCCTGGCCCTTTCTATCCCGGCAGCCTGAAGCACCGAATTATGGGTGGCATCACCCTGCACGTAACATACGCCCTGCTCATCAAGCAGCTTGATCTTGGCGGGGTCCCTGTCGATGACAACGACATCCTTGCGCGTTCTGATTATCTCTTCGAGGACGTGTTTGCCTGTCTGTCCGGCACCGCATACGATGAAGTGGCCGTTCATGGCAGCTATTTTTTTCTGCATCTTTCTCCTCCTCAACGTATCCGTCAGCTCGCCCTCAACAATAAAGGCAATGATCGTAGAAACTCCATAGACAAGAACACCGGTGCCGCCCAGTATGAGGAATATGGTAAATATCCTGCCCTGTTCCGAGAGCGTATGCACCTCCATAAATCCGACTGAAGCGAGGGTAATAACGGTCATATACAGCGCATCAAGCAAAGGCCAGTGCTCGATGAGCATAAATCCGGATACCCCGACTGCAAAAACGAACAGAAGGGCCAGGCTGATGCAGATCAATCTCTTTAACATCATAGGTAGAAGATACCAGAACTCGCAACAGAAGATAAAGCCATCTTGCAATGAAGAGGTAACTGCGCGGCAAGGTTAAACTGCGTGCTATCGGGGAATATCGTCTTCGTGTTCCAGATCATCGTCTTCGGATATCTCATATGTCTCTTCATCAGGCTCTTCAATACTCTCCCCGCGCTCCTGCAATTCTTCAAAAATAAACGGTTTGGTCGATTTGGGGAGGCTCTCTGACGCATAAAGCTCCCTAAGGTCCTTTGTCTTCATATCAGGAATAAATCGCGTTACATGAACCATGGGAGTCTGGAAGTTCCTTATCAGGCTGTATTTGACCGCATACCGCAATGACCATTTGGGGTGCTCTGATATCGCACGAATGACCGCAGGCTTCCCCGAATGCTTATTGATGGTCTCGCACAGATGGGTTTCGGTAATGACCTGACTGTCCAGACATGCATTGACCGTGGTTCTGTCTCCACGTGCCATGATCGCCATGACAATGGTACTGTTGGATCGCTTGGCAAGCGCAATATTCACGCCGGCGGGCAGGGCGGGGATCTTCTCTTTCAGCATCAGTTCTATTTTCTGACGAAGGATCACCGGCACGGTCTGGTCCCTTGTCAGATCGCCGAGATCAAAAATACGAAGAAATTTCAGCAGCGAAAAACTGACGCGCTGCGGTGTCCTGGGATTTCTGCAGAGGGCCAGCTTAAGCTTATAAATCTCCTTAAAGCGGACATCACCGGCAAGAAACCCCAAAGCCTCGGCAGGCGTATTTTTGGCCTTGGCAAGAAATACGGCCATCTCCTCGTTCAGGCTTCTGTTAAGCGTTACATTCAGAATGACCTGCGGATGGGGATCACGAACCAGGGACCAGAGCTCTTCGTCCTGGGCTGTAAGCGCCCGCTCCAATCTCTGTTCCAGTGACGTCATGCGATATATGCGTAACTGGGATTGTGATCCGAAGGGATCAGGGCAAAGCCTTTCTGACGTAGATCTCCTTGGCGATCTCCGGGTCCAGGGCAACGGTAGTCTCGTCAATGCTCAGGACAAACGAGGGCGTTTTCTGGATCAGTTTGATAACGCTGCCGGCCGCTATGCCAAGAGAGTTCAGTTTGCTGATCCTTGATGGGTCAGAGGGGACGATAAAGGTGATCCTTCCCTTTGCGCCCACCTCGAACTCGGAAAGCCGTGTCACAACAGGGGTCACCTCGATCTTCAGCTTCTTGCAGCATTCGCCCCGCGGTATCGGCTTGCCGTGAGGGCAGGTCGGAGGATGGCCAAGAAATGTGCAGACACTTTCCGTCAATTCCTCGCTGAGGATATGCTCCATTTTGCAGGCATCGCTCACCACGGTGTCATCAGCCATTTCGAACACATCGGTAAAGAGACGCTCGGCAAGCCGCTGTCTTCGTATAAGACCGCGCGCCTCTTTCTGACCTTTGCCGGTAAGGCAGATATCATTATCACTGACAGAGGCAAGTCCGTGATGCAGCAGGGTCTCGATCATGGTATCCGTGTCCGCATCATCAGAACTTAATTTGAAATGGTTCATGCCCCGGTGATTGTCCTCTTCGAGGACCCAGAGCAGTTCAAGTGCTTCGTCAATGCGTTCCTGGTCAGTAATGAGAGCCATGCACTAATTATATGCCATAAAAAGAGCTTAAGACAACGCAAAAGGCAGGTCGGTTGTCATGACCTGCCTGAAAGATTTTCTATGGATCGGGCAGGGTCCGAGCAGCGCAATCTTATCCATGTGCTCCTTTGTGCAATAGCCTTTATGTCTCCTGAAATGGTAATCAGGATACAGGCTGTCATAGTGCAGCATCAGCGTGTCCCTGACATACTTGGCTATGATCGATGCAGCCGCTACGGATGCGCTCTTTGCGTCGCCCTTGATGATCGGGAACTGCCTGACCGCTATGCCAGGAATTGTAACCGCGTCGACCAGCAGTGCGTCCGGAGAAAGGGCCAGATCCTCAACCGCCTGCTTCATGGCCGATTTCGTCGCCCGGAGAATATTTATCCTGTCTATCTCCAGATTATCGACAATGCCCACGCCGATGGCAGAGGCTGAGACCAGAACCTCCCAGAACAGACGGGTTCTTTCTTTTTCAGGAACTTTCTTTGAATCCCGGAGGCCACTGATTCGGATATGGGGGGGGAGGATAACCGCGGCTGCTACAACGGGGCCCGCCAGGGGGCCCCGTCCTGCTTCGTCTATGCCGGCAATGAGACTGCATTCCTCATTTCTGAAAGAATCGTCATGCCGGTAAATATCCATTCAGCGCTACTTCGCTGAAAAGTCCTTCTCTTTGATCTTTGCGGCCTTGCCCTTCTTCTCGCGTATATAATAAAGTTTTGCCCGCTTGACCTTTCCCTGCTTGATGATCTCAACACG
Organism: uncultured Nitrospiraceae bacterium; assembly: GCA_964463135.1. GTDB lineage: Bacteria > Nitrospirota > Thermodesulfovibrionia > Thermodesulfovibrionales > UBA6898 > UBA6898. The sequence goes on along the minus strand of CAYXBA010000002.1, from coordinate 288,998 downwards.
GTCGACCGTGGGAGAGCAGACAGGGAAGATCCTTTCGACGCCGACACCAAAGGAGATCTTTCTGACCGTGAAGGACTCACGGGTGCCGCAGCCCTTCCTTCCGATCACAAGACCCTGAAAAGGCTGTATCCTTTCCTTATCTCCCTCGACAACTTTCACGTAGACCTTAACGGTATCTCCGACATTAAAGGTTCCAAGATCTCTCTTGAACCCCTCCTCGATTGCATTAATAACGTTCATGATGCTTCCTCCTTAATCTGTTCCAATAGTAATTTCTCTTCATCCGAGAGACTGTATCGTTCAAGCAGATCCGGCCGCTTCTGCAGCGTGGCCTTCAACGACTGCTTCATCCTCCATTTCCGTATCTCCTCATGATTACCCGAAAGCAGCACTTTCGGCACACGCATATCCCTGAATACTTCGGGCCGCGTATAGTGCGGAAAATCGAGCAACCCGCGGCTGAATGACTCCTCCTCAGCCGACTGACTGTCGCCAAGCACATCGGGCAAGAGCCGGGAAACGGCATCTATTATAACCAAAGCAGGCAGTTCTCCGCCAGTCAAAACGTAATCGCCGATCGAAATCTCGTCATCGACCAACTGATCGCTTACCCTTTGATCAATGGCTTCGTATCTGCCGCAGAGAAAAAGCAGTTCTTTCTTCTCCTCTGCGAGTTCTCGGGCAACTGCCTGCGTAAAAACTCTGCCGCGGGGAGAAGGCATGATTACACGGAGATCTTCCCTGGCCGGCCAATGCCTCTCTACGATTGTAAAGAACGTTTCTGGCTTCATTACCATGCCGGGACCGCCGCCATACGGATAGTCATCAACCGTATGATGCTTGTCAGTGCTGTAATCCCGAAGATTATGTACGGCAACACTGATGAGTTCCCTGTCAATGGCACGCTTCAGAATACTGCACCCCAGGTAAGCGTTAATCATTTCAGGAAAAATCGTTATAACGCTAAACTGTTTATGCATGGGCAGTCATCAATCCCAGGTGTCCCGGCTTTTTGCGCATCATGCCAGAAGACCGTCTAATGGCGTTATGGTCATTGTACCGGCATCGAGATCAATGTCAGCAATGACAGACTTTACTGCAGGGATAAGGTATTCCCGGTCATTGCCCTGAACAACATACACCTCGTTAGCAGGCGTTTCCATGATCTCCGTGACCCTTCCTATCATTTCACCCGAAGCAGTAACGACTGAAAGCCCTATGATCTGGTGGTAGTAGTATTCGTTGTTTCCCAATTTCGGCATCAACAACGGGTCCACCTCGATCATGGCATTCCTGAGCACCGCTGCCTCATCCCTGCCGGTTATTCCCTGAAATGCGATGATAAGGAACTCCCGGTCACTCCTGATGGAATCAATTATTCCTTTCCGGACCGTTCCTGCGGGCATAGCTATACTGACTTCAGTCAGAGGGGGAAGTGAGCGGGCTGCTTCCGAAAGGGGGAAGGCTTTTACTTCACCTTTGATCCCCCGTTCCTTTATGATGCGTGCTACGGCAATATGATTTAAGGAAGGATCTCCTTATTCGAGGATTTCATGGACGCAGGCGTTGAACATTATTGCCTGTTACTGCAACCAAGACGCTTATCATTCTCGGACACGGAAGAGGGAAGTCAGCTGCTACGCGCTGGCCTTCTCTATCAGTTTCTTTGCAGTAACCGTAGGCTGGGCTCCCTTTGATATCCAGTGCTTCGCCCTCTCTGTATCGATCTTGATCTCCGACGGCTCCTTCAGCGGATCATACGTGCCGAGTATTTCAATGAAAGGGCCATTTCTGCGCACACGTGAATCAGTTACGATCATCCGGTAGAAAGGCTTCTTGTGCGACCCTAATCTTGTAAGTCTGATCTTTACCAAAAAAAACACCTCCAGTTGTGATTGGGAATATTAATATAAATTACTGATAAAAGTAAAGGTTATCAGAGGGAAAAGAATCGCGGAAGTTTGATATTCTTCTTGCCTTTGAACATCTTGAGCATCTTTTTCAGCTCAACATACTGCTTGACCACCCGGTTGACATCAGCCACGGTAGTTCCGCTCCCCATGGCTATACGCTTTCTCCTGCTTCCGTTCAGGATGTTGTGGTTCGAACGCTCTTTCCTGGCCATGGAACTGATGATTGCTTCGATCTTTACAAATTCTTTTTCGTCGACCTGCATATTTTTCACCTTGTTCATGCCCGGGATCATGCCTAAAATGCTTTCCAGCGGCCCCATGCTCCGTATCTTCCTGAGCTGTTCCCGCAGATCGTCAAACGTAAAGGAATCTTCAAGGATCCTCTTCTGAAGTGTCTCAGCCTCTTTTTGATCAAAGGACTGCTGCGCCTGTTCGATAAGACTGAGCACATCTCCCATTCCCAATATGCGCGAGGCGATACGGTCAGGATGAAAAGGTTCCAGCATATCGATCTTTTCGCCGACGCCGATAAACTTGATGGGCTTCTGCGTGATCTCCCTTACCGAGAGAGCTGCGCCGCCACGGGCATCTCCGTCCATTTTAGTAAGAACAATACCGTCAATACCGATCTGCTCGTTGAACTGTTTCGCTATGTTCACGGCATCCTGACCGGTCATGGCATCTGCAACAAAGAGTGTCTCCCGCGGCTCAATACTCTTTTTGACATTCCTGAGCTCTGTCATAAGCGATTCATCCACATGCAGGCGTCCGGCAGTGTCGATGATCAGAATATCATAGGCATCCGTACGTGCCTTCTTTAACGCCTCAAGGGAAACTGCTACTGGATCTTTTGTGTCGCGCGAAGCAAAGACAGGAACGCCGATCTGCGCGCCGAGCGCCAAGAGCTGATCGATAGCAGCCGGACGCTGAAGATCGCATGCGGCAAGAAGAGGGCGCCTCCCTTCCTTCTTGAAATGTTTGGCAAGTTTCGCTGCAGACGTGGTTTTTCCCGAGCCCTGCAGACCGACCATCATAATGATCGTGGGTGGATTCGGGGAAAGCATGATCTTGACATTGGCGCTTCCCAGGAGGGTGCAGAGCTCATTATGGACGATCTTTACGACCTGCTGCCCAGGGGTGAGACTTTCAAGGACCTCTTTGCCAAGGGCTTTTTCCCTGATGGTCTGGACAAAATCTTTAACGACCTTGAAATTCACATCTGCCTCAAGAAGAGCCAGCCGTATTTCCTTCAAGGCGGCATCGATGTCCTCCTCCTTGATGAGGCCTCTGCCTTTAAGTTTCTTGAAGATCGAATCGAGTTTTTCGCTGATGGTATCGAACATTAGAGCAGTTTCTCTATTTTGGCTGCTACGAGCTTATCGAACTCTTCAGAATAGCCCCTGAAGATGTCCACAATTTTGCCGTCCTTGCCGATGAGAAAGCTTGTCGGTACGCTCGTGACATTATAGAGTTTCGGTGTTGTTTCATTCGCCAGGAGAACCGGATAGGTAATGTTATGGGAAGAAGCGAACTGACGGACCATTTCCAGGGCATCTGAACCAGTGTCAATGGAAACCCCTATGACGCTAAATCCCTTCTGAGCATATTTGTCATGAAGAGCTGACATAGCCGGAACAGATGCCTTGCACGGCGGACACCATGTCGCCCAAAATTCAAGAAGAACCACTTTTCCCTTAAAAGCCGAGAGTGAAATGTTTCTGCCGGCAATATCCCCAAGCGCAAACTCAGGAGCAGCGGCATTGATCTCAGCAGTCGACTCTACAAGAGACGCGCTTTCTTTCTTGCTGCATCCCGCTGCAACAAGACAAAGTAGAACACAAAGAAGAAGGATAGACCTATTTTTCATAGACTATTATGCGTTATGGCCATGCTGCGCAGGCTCAGGCAAGCAGGCTTTCGATCTTCGCCTTGAGCTGAGGCTTGGGGACCGCGCCAACGATACGGTCCGCTTCCTGGCCGTTCTTGAAGAAGAGAATGCTCGGTATTCCCATGATCTTATATCTGCTGGCCACCTCCGGATTTTCGTCTGTATTCAGCTTCATCACCTTGATTTTATCTGCATATTCCTTTGCAAGCTCCTCTACCGTCGGGGCTATCATGCGGCAGGGACCGCACCAGACTGCCCAAAAATCTACCATAACAATGCCGTTGTGGCCTAAAACCTCTTTATCCCATGCTGCCGATGTTGCCTCAAATACATTTTCAGCCATGACTGACCTCCTGAATAGAATTTTTAATTATAGGGTCACGATATTTTTTTTGTCAACGAAGCGATTTAAACACGCTCAAGCGCAGCACCGAGCGAAAAAATACTGCATTGACACTAATAACAAGTATCTGGTATGTTTCAAGCAGTGAAAAAAATCCTTATTATTATTGCTTTTTTTCTCTTTTCGGGCGAGATTTTCGCTTTTGATATTTCGGGCCTGCAACCAGTTGCACCTGATGGTGTTTTTTCAACATTTAGCGCGGAAAGTCTTCCGAGAAATAAGGCGGCCGTTGAACTATTGATCGAGCAATCGCGTGAACCTGATTTCTACCGCGTACAGCTCAGGGGTGCCTATGGACTGACTGATCATGTCGAACTCATGATCACCGCTCCGTATGTAATTGACTACATGGGGAAGGTTGATGGCATCGAGGATGTCGCCGTAGGATTCAAGCACCGATTCTATGACGAGGGCAAATATGGCCCCTCGCTCGCCTATATCGTTACGGCATCGCTGCCGGCAGGAGATGATCGTCTCACGAGCGGAGGGCGTACTGGCCTCGGGTTGATCCTGAGCAAACGGCTCGGACCATTTCGCGGAAATTTCAATCTCTTCTACCTGCATCCTGGCAAGAGCAGCCTGGAGAGTGAATTCCTCTTTGCCTCAGGGGTAGAGTTTTCCGCTACACACGGTTCAGATATTCTCGCTGAATTTCTTGCGAGAAAAGTGCATTTCTCAAAAGAATATGATCAATTAGAGGCACGCTTCGGGTATCGCCTCAAGACTTCGGATTTTATCTACACAACAATCGGCGTGGGTGCGGATTTTAAGGCCCGATCGCCGGAATACAGACTGTTATTTTCGGTCAGCTTCACGAATGCCAAGGAAAAAAAGAAGGTCAAGAAGATCTATGAAGAAGAATAGGGAAGTCTGACTACGGACCATGTTTGATATTGGATTCCAGGAGTTGGTGATCATCTTTGTTGTGGCCCTTCTTGTCTTTGGTCCAAAAAAGCTGCCGGAACTGGCCAAGAATCTGGGCAAGTGGATGACGGAGATAAAAAGGGGCGTCTATATCGCTAAAAGCCAGATCGAGAACGAACTCAATGCAGACTATAAATTACCTGATGCTGACATCATAAAAAACCTTCCGCAGGACGAACAAAAAGCAGATACTATTCTTCCTGAAACCGATCTCGCAAAAAAAGAGGATAAGGCCTAATTGGAAGAGCAGAAAATGCCGCTCACAGAACACCTCACGGAGCTCAGGAAGAGAATATTCATTTCGCTGGGAACGGTTCTTCTCGTGTTTCTCATCTCCTTCAATTATTCCGCAGAGATCTTTGATGCCCTTACGCTCCCTCTGAAGGCCGAAATGAAGGTGTCTTTGACCAGACCCTATGTCCAGTTCATAGCAAAACCATCGACAGCACTGGTTTTTCTGGCTCCCGCAGAGGCCTTCTGGATGCATTTCAAGGTCGCATTCATGGCCGCCCTTGTCCTGTCCCTCCCGGTTATTTTCGTCCAGTTCTGGCAATTTATTTCACCCGGCCTCCTGCCGAAGGAAAAGAAATACTTTCTGCCGTTCCTTTTTTTTGCTGTTCTCCTCTTTACGGCAGGTGCTGTTTTCTGCTTTATGATCATCCTTCCCTTTGCCATGACCTTTCTGCTCGGATACAAGACGGCACAGCTCACACCAATGCTCTCGGTGGGTAGCTATATTGATTTCTGTCTGAAGTTCATTCTTGCCTTCGGCGGAATTTTTGAATTGCCCCTGGTGATCATTTTTCTTACGAGATTCGGCATTGTCACGCCTGCAACACTGGCGCGCAACAGAAAATATGCGGTGCTTGCTGCTTTTATTCTGGCAGCAGTTCTTACGCCCACGCCGGATGCCTTTAACCAGACCCTCATGGCAGTTCCGATCATACTGCTTTACGAGGTCGGCATACTCCTGTCAAGGATCATCTTCAGAAAGGCATCCCATGGCTAACGCTCGGGGAAAGAGCTATAAAGCGCTTACCATGGATGTGGCAGAGGGGTATATTTCGGTAAATCCTATTTTTCTGAAATCCTTCGCTCCCGAGACCCTGAAGGAGCTCTACCACGAGATCGACAAAACCCAGAAATTTCTCCGCTCGGAGAAATTTCCGGCCAATGATATTGAGGCGATAAGGATGAGGAATCTTAAGCTCCAGCGGCTGTATCAGGCGACGGTCGTAATCAGAACTTTTGCGCGGGAACGCAGGATAGCGCTCGTTTAGCGCTCATTGACAACCTCGTATCCCTGTGATAAATAGATGACATGGAACAGCAAGACGACATAAAAGCTTCGAAAGAAGTAATACAGGCAATTCTTAAGTCAAAGAAGATGATACGGATGTATCCGTCGAACAATCCTATTTATGTCAAGACCCTCGAGGACACGTATGCCCGTTTCAGAGATTATTTTGACTACCGTGACGATCTTGTCCTGAAGATACGACAGAATGACATCATGTATGAGAACGAACAGGTCTATTTTAATGCAGAAAAAGAGGACAATCTTGCTCTCTTCCTGTTCAAGGATGGCCTCAGAGAAATTACCTTCAAAAAAGGGCTGACTGCCGAAGAGCTGGAAGATTTCCTGAAGCTTACGGCAATGGACTTTGAGCGCGAGGTTCTTGACGACGATATTGTCACTCTCCTGTGGGAAAAGGATTTCCAGAACATTCAGCATGTTGCCGACGATGTGATCCTGGCTGATGAGGATAACTACGAGGCAAATGCCGTCGAACTCATCGAAGAGAGCACCAATGATCCTGACAATATATTAAAGGCGTATCAGGATGCCTTCAAAGAGGAGGAAGCGCTCAAGGACGTGACCATTGTGCCGCTGAGCGACAAGGACCTGCAGCAGCTCATGCAGGAACTGGAGAAGGACGCACTGGACAAGACAAAAAAGCTGGTTGATATACTCTTTGAGCTCATGTATCTTGCAGAATCGCGGAGCGATTTTGATGACCTCTCCGGCTATTTTATGAGTGCTGTTGAATTTACCATGACACAGGGCGATATACCGATGGTCACGAACACATTGTCCCGGCTACAGGATATACTGAAAGATGCGAACGTTGATGAGGAGATCAAGAAGTATTTCAGAAAGGTCATCTCGTTTGCCGGAAGCGACCCCATCATTAAACTGCTCGGCGAAATTCTTGACTCCGGACAGGAGCTGGAGGACAAGATCATTGAGGACCTCGTGGTACATCTCGACAAAAATGCGGTGATGCCTTTGATGAATATCTTGGGCGAACTGAAGAGTATCCACGCCAGGAAAGTGGTGATCGATGCACTTATCTTTATCGGCCCAAAGGATATCATGACCCTTTCCAAGGGGCTGAACGATTCGCGCTGGTATGTAGTGCGGAATATCATTTACATACTCAGAAAGATTTCGGACAAACGGGCTGTGGAATTCCTGCTCAAGACCGTGCGCCATGCCGATATAAGGGTCAGAAAAGAAGTGATCAGGGCTTTGGGCGAACTGGGAGGCGGCGGCGTGTTTCAGACTTTGAGGGATTGCCTTGAAGATCCGGAGATACAGGTTCGATCGGCTGCGCTGAGGGCTCTGGGTAACGTAGGATCTGAAGCGGCAAAGAGGATCATTATGGACCGTATCAATGACAAAGCATTCAAAGACAAGGATTTTGAGGAAAAGAAAGAATATTTTGAGGTTCTGTCGCACTGGAAAGACAAGGAAGTGTTCGCATTTCTGTCAGAGACACTGAAGAAGAAATCGTTTTTCTTCGGCAGTGCCAAGAGTGATGAGGCCAGGGCAGGTGCAGCATATGCTCTCGGCCTGCTCGGCAATAAGGAAGCCATTGCTCTTCTGCAGAAGTCCAAGGGAGAGAACAACAAACTGATCAGGGAGTTCTCCTATACTGCCATCAAGAGGCTTGAACATGGACAATAAGCAGGAGCGCGAACTGCATAAGCACTCCAAGGAACTTATCAATCAGCTTTCTGTTGTGCTGCGCACCTCCCAGATACATGATGCAAATAATGTTGCCCTGGTTTCATCGATCAGCAGGATCGTTGCCATGCTCAACACCTTTATTGAACAAGAACGTGCCATTACCCTGGAACTGCGCGGAGAGTTCTTTTACATCAATGATTATCGCATACGCTATTCGATGGAGTATCTGCTCAACTTCGATTTTCTGGTAAGAGAGTTCAAAAAGCGCGAACTCGGCAGCGTTGTTTTTAAGGACCAGATCAGATCCGAAGACATTAAAGCCTTCATACGGGCATGCATCGGAGCGAGTTTCTCGCAGGATCCCTTTACATCGCTCGAAGAGAAAATGGGTGACATTAAGTCCATCAGTATCGGGCGGCTGCAAAAAGTCGTTGAAGAGGATTCGTATGATGTCCGGAAGATGGTTAAAAAGACCTATTTCAATGCCGTTTCCTTTACCTCCGGAATCATGAATAAGATGAAGGCAGGGGAAAAGGTCAATGTAAAGAAGGCCAAGCGTGTAGTGGAATCGATGGTCGATCAGATCCTCGAAGAGGAGCAGATGCTGCTTGGCATGACGGCCATAAAGGATTATGATGAATACACGTATCATCATTCGGTAAACGTGAGCATCTTGTCGGTAGCGCTTGGCCAGAGGCTTGGACTCAACCGGAAAATGCTGACCGAACTGGGTATGGTGGCATTGTTCCATGATGTCGGCAAGATGGAGATCCCCAATGAGGTACTGAACAAGCCCTCCAATTTTACCGATGATGAATGGAAGATCATCAGAAAACATCCAGTATGGGGGCTTAAGTCCGTGCTGAAGCTGAAGAAATTTGATGACCTTACCATTAAGTCAGCCATTGTTGCCTTTGAACATCACATGAATTTCGACCTTTCCGGCTATCCGAAGGTGCGCAAGCCTATGGAACTTGAGCTGTACAGCCGAATCGTCAGCCTTTCCGATCAATATGACGCAATGACATCCGCACGGGTCTATTCGCGCATCCCCATGTCCCCCGACAAGGCCCTCAGCATCATGATGGAGCGGGCAGGCACACAGCTCGATCCTCTGCTCTTCAAATTCTTCACCAATATGGTCGGCATATATCCGATCGGCACCCTTGTCATGCTTGACACTCGGGAACTGGGTCTGGTCTGTGAAAGCAACCAGGTATTTCCCGCACGCCCCCGCGTCATGATTATTGTCGACAGCAAAGGGACCAAGATCAAGGGAACAACGGTTGATCTGACCGAAAAAAACGCGCAGGAAGTCTTCCTGCGTTCCATCAGCAAAACCATGGATCCGAACAAATACAAGATAAACCTCGCAGAATATCTCCTGTAATCATCATCCGCTCCGCGGGTTTCTGCCATGAAAATATTGACTTTTTCTGCCCTTATGGTATTAAATATCTGATCGGAGGTGAGCAAATAATGTACGCAATTATTGATGCAGCAGGTTTTCAAGTAAAGGTAACACCAGGAGAGACCATAAGGGTACAGAAACTGACGACTTCGGATGATAGGAAGGTCGTTTTTGACAAGGTTCTGCTCGTTTCAAAGGACGAGACGACGATGGTCGGCAGTCCCTACGTAAAGAACGCGTCTGTCAGTGCGGAGATCCTGAAGGATGATAAGGCCAGGAAAGTAATTATTTTCAAGAAAAAACCGCGCAAGGGACACAAAAAACTGAGAGGGCACCGTCAGCCGTACTCTCTCGTAAAAATTCAGGACATCATAGTCGGAGGATAGCATGGCACACAAAAAAGGTGTTGGCAGTTCAAGAAATGGACGGGATAGTCAGTCGCAACGACTTGGGATAAAGAGGTTTGGCGGCCAGATAGTCAAGGCGGGTAACATCCTCGTCAGACAGAGAGGCACCAAGTTCCATCCGGGAAATAATGTAGGAAAAGGTTCTGATGATACGCTTTTTTCCCTTATTGACGGAGTTGTCCAGTTCGAGAGAAAAGACAGCGTGAGACTTAAGATAAGCGTTTATCCAGCAGCTCAGCAATAAGCCCAGTCTTCAGGAGGCGTGGAAAGGCAGATTTACATCTGCCTTTTTTATTTTCAGATGAAGTTCGTCGATTATGCAGAGATATATGTGCAGGCTGGAAGAGGAGGGCGCGGATGTGTCAGCTTTCGGCGGGAGAAATACGTTCCCCGGGGAGGTCCTGACGGAGGTGACGGCGGCAGGGGTGGTCATGTCATATTTCGTGCTTCAAAGGACCTGAACACGCTGCTGGACTTCAGGTATCGGCGTGAGTACCGGGCAATAAAGGGTCAGCACGGCATGGGATCAAGAATGCACGGCAGAGATGGTGAAGATCTTGTCATTCCGGTGCCTCTGGGAACCGTGATCAAGGACAAGGAAACCGGCTCGGTCATCGCCGATCTTGTTGAGGATTCCCAGGAGTTCATCTCTGCGCGCGGCGGAAGAGGCGGTCAGGGCAATCAGCACTTTGCAACGGCCACACGCCAGGTGCCGCGCTTTGCACAGCCCGGTGAGGACGGTGAAGAGAAGCAGTTAATCCTTGAACTGAAACTTCTCGCCGACGTCGGACTGGTCGGCCTGCCAAATGCCGGCAAGTCTACCCTCATATCGGTTATTTCTTCAGCCCGCCCGAAGATTGCTGACTACCCGTTTACCACTCTTGTTCCCAATCTCGGCGTGGTAAAGTTCGGCGACTATACGAGCTTTGTGGTTGCCGACATACCCGGCCTGATAGAGGGAGCCCATAAGGGGGCGGGGCTCGGTTTTCAGTTTCTGCGGCATATTGAACGCACAAGGATATTCCTTCATCTTATTGACATTTCTGACATGTCTGCGGCAGACCCCATAGAGCAGTACCAGAAGATCAGCCAGGAGTTGAATCTTTACAGCGATGCGCTCATAGCAAAGAAGCATGCGGTTGTTGCATCAAAACTCGATGCAGCGTCTGATCCCGCGAAACTTGACATGCTGAGGGAATATTGCAAAACTAATCGTATTGATTTTTTTGCGATCTCTGCAGTCACAAGAGAGGGAACACGGAAGCTGCTCAAGTATCTCGGGGATGTCCTCATGAGGGAGCGGGAAGAGGTTGAGACGGATAGTCGCTAAAATAGGAAGCAATATCGTCGCATCTGCCGATGAAGGTCTGGATACAGCCATGATCGACCGTATCTCGGGTGAGATATCGGGCATCGCTTCTGAAGGCAGCGAGGTGGTCATCGTATCATCGGGTGCTGTTGCCGCCGGCATGAAAAAGCTCGGCATGAAGACAAAGCCCACGGATATCAGATTTAAGCAGGCTGCAGCCGCTGTCGGACAGAGCAGTCTGATGTGGGCTTATGAAAAGGCCTTTGCCGGCAATGCCAGGAAAGTCGCCCAGGTGCTCCTGACACGGGAAGATTTTGCAGACAGAAAAAAATATATCAATGCCAAAAACACGCTGATGACCCTGCTCTCATACGGGATTATCCCGGTGATCAATGAAAATGACACCGTCACAACGGACGAGATAAAGTTCGGCGATAATGATAACCTTGCAGCTCTGGTCTCGATCATGATCGATGCCGAGCATCTTTTTATTCTTTCTGATGTGGACGGACTCTATGAGGACGATCCGAAAAAAGATCCGCAGGCGCAGATCATCCCGTATGTGGAAGAGATAACAAGGGACGTGCAACAATTGGCAGGAGGAGCGGGAAGCAGTGTAGGGACCGGGGGAATGTACTCAAAGGTGCTTGCAGCCGGGAAGGCCACGGCGCACGGCATTGCGGTAACCATTATCAATGGCAAAAAGCCGGGACTGCTTATCCCTGCGGTTCATGGGCAGCATCACGGAACCTGCTTCAGGCCCCGCAAGGACAGGTTGTCGCAGCGAAAAGGATGGATCGCGTACAGCAGTCGTCCAAAGGGGAGCGTTATCATTGATGAAGGGGCTGTCATAGCTCTCAGGGAGGGCAACAAGAGCCTGCTTCCCACCGGCATTGTCTCGATAGAAGGCACCTTTGAAATCGGAGATTCGGTCTATTGTCTGTCTCCCGGGGGCAAAAAAGTAGCCAAAGGGCTGATCAATTATTCATCCGCTGATCTGAAGAAGATCATGGGGAAAAAGACCGGTGAAATAGAAGATATTCTCGGGTTTAAATATTCAGACGAAGCGATCCATCGCGATAATCTGGTGCTGGTCTGACACGTCCGGTCAACTTCTTCAGTTCCCTTCTCGCCCCTTCAAACATTGCCAGACCCTTCGCATCCTTGTAATCCTGATAGGTGTAGTGCATCGGATTGAACCTGTTCCCCTGAAAGTACAGCGCCAGCTCCCCATAGATCCCCTTGCCGAGATAGAGTCTGTGTGAATAGTCTTTGGCTGATGCAAGCACCACCTTGGACGACGTGACATATCCCGGATCAATGTTGATCCTTCTTTTTCCGTCCAGAGAGAAGGCATCTTCAAGTCCATTTGTCTCGAGTTTAATATCCGGGAGCAATGCAGCGTCAAAAAGACTGCGAAAAAAGATAAAGCGTCTCAGCACCGGAGTTCCAAGTTCTCTATCATAATAATGCGAGTGGCTCCAGCTGCCTGCAGGGGTTTCCATCAGGATATCGCCAAAACGTCCTTCCAAGACCGGCAGCACTGCGTCCGCAGTCTCAGTGCTGGCAAAGAGGAGCGCCATGAAGAGAAGCGCTTTTTCCGGGGGGTGGGGGGTTCCCATTATTCAGAGAGCATTGCGTTGATGTAAGCCTTTGCTTCAGATGAATTCCAGTCTGCGGGACCGATTATGCGTTTTCTCAGTGCCCCCTGTTTATCGATGAGATATGTTTCCGGAACACCGGTAACGCCGTACTGTTTGGCCGAAATGCCATCATTATCGGTGAACAGCGGGAAGGTATAGCCGTTTGCCTTCATATAGTCACTTCCCGTTTTTGCATCGTCTTTGTAAAGAATTGTGACCATGAGGAATTTGTCGTTCTTCAGCAAGTCCCGGTGCAGCGCTTCGATCGAAGGCATCTCTTCCTTGCACGGCATGCACCAGGATGCCCAGAAATTAACAAAAACGACCTTACCCTTAAGCTGAGAGATATCTAACGTCTGCCCGGTGCTGACATTCCGGACATCCAGTTTCGGAGCTGAATTTCCTTTGGCCACCTCAGTTGTTTTCTGTGCACAGGCGACAAAAAGAACTGTTGTTCCCATAAGAAAAAGCATAACAATGACACGGATAACGCTATTCATAGGATCTCGCATACCTATTTAATTAACCCCCGAGAGGACAGATGCTTCATCCGCAATGACAAATACCGGCATTCCGGCCTCCAGCAGCACCTTAATTTTATGTCCGCCTTTGAAGTTGCCCTTCAAGATCTCCTCGGACAGGGTATCCTCGATCTCCCGCTGAAGCGCTCTTCTCATTGGGCGGGCTCCATACGAGGGCTTGTAATGTTTGTCCAGAAGCCACTCTTTGACTTCCGGGGACAACTCCACGACCAACTCCTGGTCAATAAGCTCTTTATTCATCTCCTCCACAAGCAGGTCGATGACGGAAAGGAGATGTTCCTTGTTCAGCGGATGGAATACCACAATATCATCAACGCGGTTCAGAAATTCCGGATTAAAGGTCTTTTTCAATTCGCTCAGGACATTGTCCTTGATAGTATCATAAAGATCAGCAGCTTCGTGCCGCTGGAATCCGAGCGGTGTCGCCTTTTCAATGATTCTCGCGCCGAGGTTTGAGGTCATGATGATCAGCGTATTTCTGAAATCGACCTTTCTTCCAAAATTGTCCGTCAGTACGCCTTCGTCCAGGACCTGCAGCAGCATATTGAAGACGTCAGGATGGGCCTTTTCTATCTCATCGAACAGGATGACCGCATAGGGTTTTTTTCTGACCCGCTCGGTGAGCATGCCGCCTTCTTCGTATCCGACATAGCCGGGAGGTGCGCCCGTCAATTTGGAAACATTAAACCGCTCCATGTACTCGGACATGTCAATTTTAATAAGAGCGCTTTCATCGTTGAACATGAATTCCGCAAGAGCCTTTGCCAGCTCGGTCTTCCCTACGCCGGTAGGACCAAGGAAGAAGAAGGAACCTATCGGACGCCTGATACTCTTCAGTCCGGCCCTCGACCGCCTGATAGCGCGCGACACCGCTCTGATCGCCTCTTCCTGTGCAATGATGCGATGGTGCAGTTCGTCTTCCATTCTGATAAGCTTGTCGGATTCCCGTTCTTCTATCTTGACAATCGGGATGCCGGTCATCTTCGCAACGGTATAGGCAACGTCATCTTCATTCATTACCGGTATTTCTCTGCTGAGGCGCTCCTTCCAGGAGTTCTGCATCTGTTCGTAAAGCTTCTTGAGCTTGTCTTCATCGATACGGACCGCAGATGCTTTTTCAAGGTCGTGGAGCTTGATATATAAATTCTTCTCCTTTGAGAGCCTGTTGAGGCGGTATTCAAGATCTTTAAGTTCAAAGGGCGGTGTGAGCCGCTTCAGCTTGATACGTGCTCCTGTTTCATCGATCACATCGATAGCTTTGTCCGGCAGAAATCTGTCCTGAATATAGCGGTCAGACAGTTTGGCGGATGAGCTCAACGCCTCCGGCGCTATTTTTACTTTATGGTGGGCCTCATAGCGGGACTTCAATCCTGCAAGAATATCTACGGTCGTATTCACATCAGGAGGCTGAACCTGTATGGGCTGGAATCTGCGTTCAAGCGCCCGGTCCTTCTGGATATACTTTCTGTACTCGTCAGGGGTAGTTGCCCCGATGCACTGGATCTCGCCGCGGGACAGAGCAGGTTTCAGCATGCTGGACGCATCAATAGAGCCCTCTGCAGCGCCGGCTCCGATCAGGGTATGCAGTTCATCGATAAAGAGGATGACATTGTTCGCCTGTGCGATCTCCTTCATGACTATCTTAAGCCGCTCTTCAAACTGGCCCCGGTATTTTGTGCCGGCGATCAGCGCACCGAGATCAAGAGAAATGATCCTTTTGCCGATAAGCGTCTCCGGGACATCGCCCGACACTACACGCTGGCAGAGCCCTTCAACGATCGCGGTCTTTCCGACACCCGGCTCTCCGATGATAACCGGGTTATTCTTGATCCTTCTGCCGAGCACCTGGAGCAGCCGCTCTATCTCATCTTCCCTGCCGATCACGGGATCCAGCCGGTTCTCTTTTGCAAGCATGGTCAGGTCCCTGCCGAATTCATCAAGAGCAGGGGTGCTGCTCTTCTTCTCACGTGCCTGAACATAAGACTTCATCGAGAGATTGATCGTGAGCTGACGGGCGCCAAGGAGATTGGCCCCCAGGTTGCGAAGGATCTTGCCTGCGATCCCCTCATCTTCACGAATGAGGCCCAGAAGCAGGTGCTCGCTCCCTATGTAGTTATGGCCGAGCAGTCTCGCTTCTTCAACTGCCAGTTCAAGGACTTTCTTCGCCCGAGGCGTAAAGGGGATATCGCCAAAGCTGAGGAGATTCATGCCTGCAGGCAGATTTCTTTCGATCTCCATCCGCAGTTCCTCTATGGTCAAGCCCATTTTCTTCAGGATGGCAACGGGCAATCCATCTTCCTCTCTCAGTATTGCCAGAAGAAGGTGCTCTGTCCCAAGGTAATCATTCTGGCGCTTCTCTGCTTCTTCCTTTGCAAAGATGATCACCTTTCTACCGCGTTCTGTAAATTTCTCAAACATGTATAACTCCTTTAGAGAGCCTTTTTCTTCTTATTAAATTTTACTGTGTTCATCTGCTGATTGTCAATAAATGCTTTATTTCGCAAGGGGTTATGCGCAGGACACAATGCGGCGATCACGGCCATATATGCAGGGTGATACGAGTGAAAGGCCTTACGGATACGGGCGTCATGACATGCCCGCATCCATCATGGCGGTCAGCAGAAAAGAAGAATTATTATTCTGAGGAACTTTTTTCGGTGTTCATGAGATACTTGGCAGCAATGGAACCGAGGGAGACCGAGGCAGGCAATCCCTTCTCCAGCGCACGAAGAGCATCGAGATCACTTTTCCAGGCCAGGTCGCCGGGAGCGAGAAGACAGACACTTCCCGGTTCATGCTTCGTCAGAAGCCGGTTGCCGGCGTAATAGTAAAACGCATCGTTTATTTCTGCAGAATAGGCTCTCATAAAGGGAGGTATATCGGTAGGCCTGAACCAGAGCTTGATCTCGCGTTCAGCATCCTGAGCAACCGCTGAAGCATGAATGAGGTTGTCCATACGCTCACCGACCACATTTCCGGCCTCATCCTTAAGAGGAACGAGTGTTCCCAAGGACCTGATGCATCCCGGTTTATTTTCCCTCGCAATGTGCGGATTCGTCGGACCACAGATATCACGTATCTTCTGCACGGCATCAGGACCCTGGTATACCAGTGCTATTACACGCCTCTTCCACGGCTCTCCGGGATAATGCAACTGTCCCATGATATATTCCAGCAGGGAGGGGAAAAAAACCTTTCCGCGATGTTCAGCATAATGCTCCTCAGCCAGCAGACTATTGACATAGACGATCTTGGTCCCGGCAAAGCGGAGACCGGTGTGGAACTCAGAAAGTTGGGAAAGAACATATCCTGTCAGTGAGTTCTTAAGAGCATCCGGCTTTATAAGCACAAGGGTCTGTTCAAAATCTTCATTTTTCATGTATACATCCTCCAGGGAAATTTCTCGAAAATCAGGTTGGGCGATTATCAGGACAGTTTCAGGGTATTGATCATGGTCCTGACTGCTGAAGCTGAGCTGTTGAACATGGTCATTTCTTCTTCCGTGAGTTTCAGTTCTACGATCTTTTCTACGCCTTTGCTCCCCAAAATAACCGGCACGCCAAGGTAAATACCGGAAATACCATGCT
Organism: uncultured Nitrospiraceae bacterium; assembly: GCA_964463135.1. GTDB lineage: Bacteria > Nitrospirota > Thermodesulfovibrionia > Thermodesulfovibrionales > UBA6898 > UBA6898. The sequence continues at coordinate 271,997 of CAYXBA010000002.1, read as the reverse complement.
GCCCGTCGAGATACGCAGAGCAAGGCAATAATCTCTTTTCATCAAAAAGGATCGACTTCGCCATCTGGACTGCTGCGGCAGCCGGTGCATAATAAGCACTGCCGGTCTTGAGCAGTCCTACAATTTCAGCACCGCCATTGCGGGTACGCTCGATAAGTTGATCAACCCTGTCTTTGCTTATCAGTTCGGGAATGGGAATTCCCTTGACCGTGGTAAAGCGGGGAAGGGGGACCATCTGATCACCGTGTCCTCCCAAAACAAGCGCTTCCACGTCTTCAGCCGAGACACCGAGTTCCATGGCAACAAATGCCCTGAATCGCGACGAGTCGAGTACGCCTCCCATGCCGATCACCCGCTGACCCGGGAATCGGGATACCTGCATGGCTGTGTAGGCCATAACGTCCATGGGGTTTGTAACAACAATGATAATGCTGTCAGGGGAATATCGTACGGTGCCCTCAGTGACCGTCTTAATGACGTCAGCATTGGCATGAAGCAGATCGTCCCTGCTCATCCCCGGCTTACGCGGGAAACCGGCGGTGATCACGATAATGTCCGATCCTGCTGTATCCTCAAAACTGCTCGTGCCGATTACGGTAGATGAGGAATTCCAGAGGGGACAGGCCTCGGTCATATCGAGTGCCTTGCCTTTGGCAATGCCTTCTGCTATATCGAAAAGGACAATGTCGGCAAGTCCATCCCGTGCGATAAGCTCTGCTGTTGTTGCTCCGACATTTCCTGCGCCGATGACCGATATCTTCGTTTTCATGGAAGCGATATTATAGTGCAAGAAAAATAGGAATGGCAAGGAGAAAGTAGCAGGCATTATTCCTTGACTTCACATGAATCTTTAATATATAAAATTTCGTTAACGATTAAATATAGCTGTAAAGGGGAACCCGCTTCCAGATGAAAGAAATCCGAATTGCCATCGCAGGCGTAGGCAACTGCGCGAGCTCGCTTATCCAGGGCATAGAGTTTTACCGGAAAAACAGGAAAAATGCGTCGCTCTCGGGCTTGATGCATTATAATCTCGGCGGGTACCTGCCTGCAGATATTACGGTTGTAGCCGCATTTGATATCGACAGGCGCAAGGTAGGCAAGCCTCTTCATGAAGCCATCTTTGCAAAGCCGAACTGCACGAAAGCATTTCAAAAGCTTGGCACGAAATCGCGGGTCACGGTCAGCATGGGAAATGTTCTTGACGGCGTTGCCGCCCACATGGCGCACTATCCTGATGACCACCGATTTATCCCTGCAGACAGAAAACCGGTTGATGTTGCCAGGATCCTGAAATCGACCGGAACAGAGATTCTGCTGAACTATCTTCCTGTCGGTTCTGAAAAGGCCACGGCATTTTATGCAGAGGCATGCCTGAAGGCCGGCGTCAGTTTCATTAACTGCATCCCGGTATTCATCGCATCGCAGAAGTCCTGGGCCAGGAGATTTGAAGAAAAAGGAATTCCCCTAATAGGTGACGACATCAAGAGCCAGATCGGCGCAACCATAATTCACCGCAACCTTACCAAGCTGTTCGAGGACCGGGGTGTGACCATAGATCATACCTACCAGTTAAACGTGGGCGGCAACACCGATTTCCTGAATATGCTGAACCCCACGCGGCTTGCCATGAAAAAGATATCCAAGACCGAGGCAGTGCAGTCTCAGATGCAGTCACCGCTTTCTCAGGATCATATCCATATCGGACCCTCGGATTACATACCCTGGCTGAATGATAACAAGGTCTGCTTTTTAAGGATCGAGGGCAGGGGATTCGGCAATATACCTCTGCATCTCGAAATGAGACTTTCGGTCGAGGACTCCCCGAACAGTTCGGGTGTTGTAATCGATGCTATCCGGTGCTGCCGGCTCGGCAGGGACCGGAAGGCTGCAGGGCCCCTCATATCGCCGTCAGCCTATTTCATGAAGCATCCGCCGAGGCAGTTCTCAGATGACGCTGCAAGGGAAATGGTTGAAGAGTTCATCAGGGCGAAGCGCAGTCATTGATCGTCTGCCATGCTGAGCGAGAAATTCGGTCATGCGCTTGACAAACCGCTTCAAGCCATTGCAAGAAAAATACCGCTCAGCCCCAATATCATAACCGTTCTTGGTTTTACTCTTACTCTCGGTTCCAGCCTGCTATTGGCGCATAATCTGACTCTCGGCGCTCTCTGCCTGCTGCCTGCCTGCCTTCTGGATATGCTGGACGGCATGGTTGCGAGAAGCAGGGGGCAGGGCACATCCTTTGGTGCATTCCTTGATTCTGTGCTTGACCGGTATTCTGATTCTGTTATTCTGCTTGCAGTTGCCTGGAACCTGGGGAATGCCGGACAGACGACAGGGGTCTTCCTGGCCCTTATCTCACTCGTTGGGTCACTCCTGATAAGTTATGCGCGGGCTCGGGCTGAAGGGCTCGGCGTCTCGTGCCACCATGGCCTCATGGAAAGGCCGGAACGACTGATCCTGCTGTTTGCGGGAGCCATAAGCGGCCAGATAGTTCCTGTGTTATGGGTACTCGCCGCTCTTACCCATCTCACGGTCCTGCAGAGGATACTCTATGCGAGGAAACAGTTTACCGGCGGGAATTAGATCTCAATGCCCTTTCGCGCTTTAATCCCCCTGTCATAGGGGTGCTTAATATGTTTCATGCAGGTGACATAGTCAGCCTCTGCCATTATTCTTTCCGAAGCACCCCTGCCGGTAAGAACCAGCTCAAGAGATGCCGGTTTCCTTCGCAAAAAAGCTATGGCTTCACTCTCTGAAATAATCTCCTCGGAAACGAGACATATGAACTCATCCAGAACCACAAGGTCATATTCACCGGAGGATATCAATCCAAGAAGGATTTCGAGCGCTTTTTCTGTTTCGCCCCTGAGGTAAGTTCTATCGATGGAGGGATAGAAAAAAGGGGATTTGATCGTATGGAAAACTAATATCCTTACGCCTAATTGCTCAAGGAGCGACAACTCGCTCTTTTCATCCCTGTCTTTGAAAAACTGCGCGAAAAGGATACGTTTGCCGCGGTTCTTCGCTCTGAGCGTCAGTCCGACAGCAGAGGTCGTCTTTCCTTTGCCTTCGCCTGTGTAAATGTGTATCAGCCCGTTATCGGTCACGTAAGGCTCATTTCTGTCTTTGAGGGATTTTTTGGAGCGGGCGATGGGATTCGAACCCACGACCTCCAGCTTGGGAAGCTGACACTCTACCACTGAGTTACGCCCGCGTGCGTCTTTTATAAATCAGGCTGGTAACAAAAGTCAAGAAAGGCCTCAGGAAGCCGCATATTTCTTAAAATTTTTTCTGTTCTCTGGTAAGTGCATATCAGAAAAAGATGGTCTGTTGTCGCTGCTTCAGTTATTTCTCTCGATTTATTAATTTAATATCATTAAGTTATATCCATAACTTAAACTAGATTATCATGATTCAGGAAGTTCCTAAAAGAAACATTAAATACGTAACTTTAACTTCTGGGCAGGGCCTTCTGGATCGAAGAATGCAATCACCCACATTCGGCACCAAGGCGTATGTCACTTCCCGCATCAAACTCTTTTCACCTATTCACGTTATTTAACATAATATATCTTATCGGACATAACATATGAACAGTTTTTGTTGGTAGATTGTTAATATCATTGTGAAAAGGTATGCTGCAGGTCTGTCCATACGGCTTTGGCCTGCCTTGTCTATGTATTAGGCAGGAAATTATGTCTATGAATTCAATGAGTTACGACTAACTAATCATAACTCCGCGCAAATGATCATTACAAACCTCTATAGACCTAACAAATACCACGCTCCCCCTTTGCAGTCTTCTGCCATTCATCTCTACCTTAAGGTAATTGCTCGTTGTACAAACGCAGTGTCCCTGAGCATCTTCCTCTTCTGCAACAGCATCAAGGATTTTATCCAGCTGTGTAGATGCGAAGGCCATCTTTTTCGCGCTGTTAAGCACTTTAAGGGCATCAGCCCGATCGCAAATTATATTACCTGCTATTTGCTGCTTTAGATTGGCTGCCAATGTGCCAACTCTCGCCGAGTATGGAAAGGTATGGACATAAGAAAAAGGGAGTTCTTTTACCATTTCGTAGGTCCTCAGATATTCCGGATGCTCCTCTCCGGGAAACCCGACGATCACGTCAGTGCCGAGAGCAATATCTGAAGATATGCAGGCGAGCCGCTCAAGCTTCCTCCGGTAAGTCCGCACAGTGTAATTCCTCTTCATAAGCCCAAGGACCAGATCGCTGCCGCTTTGCAGAGGCAGGTGCAGGTGCCTGCATACCCGTGGGTCTCCGAGAAGTTCAACAAGTTCATCATCAATTTCGTTGATCTCGATCGAGCTGAGCCTGATCCTGAAAAGAGACGTAGATGTCAGAATAGCTTTAACGAGCCGCGCGAGGCTCGTTTTCGGTGACAGGTCCTGGCCGTAGCTCCCGAGATGGATTCCGGTCAGTACGACCTCGTTATATCCCTCCAGAACGATATCAGAGGCTCTCGCTACAGCATCCTCCATGGGCAGACTCCTGGACCTCCCCCGCGCCAGGGGAACAGCACAGTACGTGCAGCCAAAATTACATCCGTCCTGGACCTTCAGATAGGGGCGTGCACGGTCATGCAGCGAATAAACGGGATCAACACCATAACCGAGCACGTGCGATACTATCTTTTCCTTATCAGCGGTCGGAATGACCGCGCATACACCACTGAACGCAGCAACTTCGTTCCGTCTCAGCTGGGAGAAGCATCCGGTAACGATCACCTTTGCGCCTGTTCGTGCTGCCCTGCGGATAAGATTCCGCGAACTGGCATCGCTCTTTCCGGTAACTGTGCAGGTATTAATTATGCAAAAATCAGGGTTTTCCCCTAATGCAACGAGAGAAACGTCATGTTTTTTGAGGGTCCCCTCTATGACAGAGCTTTCAGATTGGTTTACCCTGCAGCCGAGGGTCAGGACTGCAACCCTTATCTTCCTATCCGACATGCAGAACTATATGATTACTTTCCCGTGAAGGGAGTGGTGGCGGGCTTTTTCGATGCAAACGCTCAGGACAGTCCCTTCTGGCGCGCCGTTGTTGTCAAACGTTACGATCTTGTTCGTCCTGGTTCTTCCCATAAGCATCAAAGGATCGGTTGCTGAAGACCCCTCAACAAGTATCTCCTGCACAGAGCCTTCAAGCGTTCTGTTCTTCTTGAGGGCGATCGCTTCCTGCATCTTAAGCAGCCTGTCAAGCCTTGCTTCCTTGACCGTATCAGGCACCTGGCCGCTCATCTCATTCGCCCTGGTTCCTTTTCTCTTGGAATACTTAAAGGCAAACATGCCGTCGAACTCAATTTCTTCTATGGCCTTTGCCGTCTGTTCAAAGTCACTCTCCGATTCACCCGGAAATCCGACGATAATGTCAGCAGACAAGGTGATAGAAGGGATCTTCCTGCGGATCTGCCCGATCTTTTCAGAATATTCTGCATAGGTATATTTTCTGTTCATGGCTTGCAGAATTGCGTCCGAACCGGACTGGAGCGGCAGATGAAGGTTATTGCAGAGAGTCGGCAACTCAACCATTGCATCAATCAGTGCCGGCGAAAGGTCTCTCGGATGAGATGTAACAAAACGCACCCGCTCAATACCGATCCTGTCGATCATGCGAAGCAGGCCGACAAAATCCACGTTGCTCAGGTATGAGTTCACATTCTGGCCGAGAAGCGTAACCTCTTTATATCCCTTTTCCTTGAGTGCCCGGATCTCAGCCAGGATACTTGAACTTGGCCGCGAAACCTCCCTTCCCCTGGTGAAAGGCACAATGCAGTAGCTGCAAAAATTATTGCAGCCATACATTATGGCCACCCATGCCCGTGTTGTGCTGTCCCTGCTCATCTCATACTCCTGATGAGCTATTTCCGGATTTTCATCAATATAGAGACTCTTCTTTGCCGTATCCAGGTCCCGGACAAGATGCAGGTTCTGGGGCCCGAGCACAAAATCAACGTAAGGCGCCCTCTTCATCACCCTTTGCCTGGACTCCTGGGCAACACATCCGGCAACCGCAATTTTCAAGGCAGGATTGGTCTTTTTAAGATGCTTTATCCTGCCCAGCTGGCTATAAAATTTATGCTCTGCCTTTTCCCGAATTGCACAGGTATTGAAAATGATCAGATCAGCCTTTTCCGGCACTGCGGCAAGCGCGTATCCATCCTGCGCAAGGGTGCCGAGCATCTTTTCGGAATCATGTACATTCATCTGGCAGCCATAGGTATAGAAATAAACGAATTTCTTCATCCTAAAATTTACCACGGCATTGCTGTTTTCATCAAATTTCCTTGATTTTCAAGCGCTTAACTGACAGGCCCTCCTTGAAATATTGGGCCTGTTCATTTAATATGTATGCATGCTAGGAATATTAAAAAAGATCATCGGAACAAAAAATGATCGGGAGATTAGCAGGATCTCTACGATCGTGGAAAAAATTAATGTTCTCGAACAGGGCATTTCAGCACTCACTGACAGCCAGCTGCAGGCCAAGACCGGAGAGTTCAGGCAGCGCATCAGCCAGGGTGAGACCCTTGATGACCTTCTGCCTGAAGCGTTTGCTGTCTGCCGGGAAGCATCGAAACGCGTACTCAAGATGCGCCATTTTGATGTCCAGCTCCTCGGCGGCATCGTTCTCCATGAGGGCTCGATCGCGGAGATGAAGACCGGAGAGGGAAAGACCCTCGTCGCCACCCTCCCCGTGTACCTCAACGGCCTCGAGGGAAAAGGCGTCCATGTCGTTACGGTCAACGATTATCTTGCGCGCAGAGATGCGCAATGGATGACCCCCCTGTACAACTTTCTGGGCCTGAGTACCGGCATAATCGTCCACGGGCTTACGGATGAACAGCGTCAGGAATCGTATGGCGCAGACATCACGTACGGCACGAATAATGAGTTCGGTTTTGACTACCTCAGGGACAACATGAAGTATGAGAGTTCCCAGTTTGTCCAGCGGCCGCTCAATTATGCGATTGTTGACGAAGTGGACAGTATCCTCATCGATGAGGCGAGGACCCCGCTCATCATATCCGGTCCGTCAGAAGAATCGACCGATAAATACTACCGGATAGACAAGATCATCCCTAAGCTCCAGAAGGACCTCGATTTCACTATTGATGAAAAGGCCAAGACGGTCATCATGACCGAGGACGGCAACATCAAGGCAGAGAGGCTCCTCGGCGCAGGGAATCTCTATGATCCGGCGAACATCGACCTGGTACATCACATTCTCCAGGCCCTGAAGGCACACAACCTCTTTAAGCGCGATGTTGACTATGTGGTCAATGACGGAGAGGTGATCATCGTTGATGAGTTCACCGGCAGGCTCATGCCCGGCAGACGCTGGTCTGACGGCCTTCACCAGGCAGTTGAAGCCAAGGAAGGCGTAAAGATCGAGAACGAGAATCAGACCCTTGCCACCATCACGTTCCAGAATTTCTTCAGGATGTACAACAAACTTTCCGGCATGACAGGAACTGCTTTGACCGAGGCCGAGGAGTTTGCCAAGATCTATAATCTCGATGTAACGGTCGTACCCACGAACAGGCCTATGGTCAGAAAAGACCATCCTGATATGATCTACAAGACCGAAAAGGGCAAGTTCGATGCCGTGCTCAACCAGATCGAGGAATGCAACAAAAAAGGACAGCCGGTCCTTGTCGGTACCATATCGATCGAGCGCTCGGAACTGCTCGGCAGTCTTCTGCGGAAGCGCGGCATTAAGCACTCTGTACTGAATGCCAAATACCATGACAAGGAAGCTGAGATCATCGTCATGGCAGGCAGAAGCCACGCAGTGACCATTGCGACCAATATGGCCGGCAGAGGGACCGACATCGTCCTCGGCGGCAATCCGACTGCGGTAGCAAAGGATCTGCTCAGGGACAAGCCTGACCACACAGAAGACGACTGGAACACTGCTTTTGCAACAGCAGTTCAGCGGTGTGAAGAGGACAAGAAAAAGGTCCTTGAGGCCGGCGGCCTTTTCATTCTCGGCACAGAGAGGCATGAGGCCAGAAGAATAGACAATCAGCTCAGGGGCCGTTCAGGCAGGCAGGGAGACCCGGGAGCATCCCGCTTTTATCTCTCCCTGGAAGATGACCTCATGAGGATATTCTATTCTGACCGCGTCTCCGGCCTCATGGGCAAGCTCGGCATGGACGACAGCATGCCGATCGAGAACAAGATGGTATCAAAGGCGATTGAGAATGCCCAGAAACGGGTGGAGTCTCAAAACTTTGATATCAGGAAACATCTGCTCGAATACGATGATGTCATGAACAAACAGAGAACGGAGATCTATGCGTTCAGGCGTGAGCTCCTGCAGGAGACCGATGTTAAGGAGAGGGTCTTCGGCATGGTTGATGATTGCATTGACGAGATACTGGCCGTGCACTGCCCTGACGATAAGCACAAAGAAAATTGGGACCTCAAAGGATTAAAGGATTCCGTGTATGGGCTTCTTGATTTTACGGTCCAGGAAGTGCCGGACAGTCTTGACGAACTGAGGGAGAGCCTGGCCGCCGAAGCAAGAAGCTTCTACGATAATAAAGAGTCCGAGATCGGCAGTGATATGATGCGGTACATGGAGAAGTGGATACTGCTTCAGGTCGTTGACTCGCAGTGGAAGGACCATCTCCTGGCAATGGACCATCTCAAAGAGGGCATTGGCCTGAGAGGATACGCGCAGCGGGACCCTCTCGTAGAATACAAAAAAGAGGCCTTTAATATGTTTGGAGAACTGTCCGGCAGAATTGCGACAGAGATCGTGATGAGACTCTTTAAGGTCCGGGTGCAGAGAAATCAGGAGGAGCGCATAAAGAGCCGCAATGAAAAGAAGGCGGTAACATACAATCGCGGTGAAGGCGGCACGGCACAGACCGTTGTAAAGGGAAAAAAGGTCGGACGCAATGATGCCTGCCCCTGCGGCAGCGGCAAAAAGTACAAGAAATGCTGCGGCATACATGAATAAAGTCTTTTATGTCGGCTCAGCCGGCATCAACCGTGAGCTTGAGGAACATCTCATCGACCGGGGCGCTGTCCTTTTTCGCTTTCGTTCGATAGGAACCATACGATACCGGGCCGACGACAGTCCGGATCTGATGATCATCGAGAGGGCACAGAGCAGGGAACCGTCATTCAGGGAGTTCCTGAAGAAGTTCGGAGAGACACCCAAAATAGTGCTGTCGGACAACCCTTCTTTCTCGGGCATGTCAGCCTGGCTCAAATCTGACCTTGTTTGCCCTCTGTACGCCCCCACACCAAAAGAGCTTACCTTTGCCACAGAAAAGATCCTGCACGAAAAAAAGCTGCTGATGGAAAACCGCAGCCTCAAGCACAGGCTCACGATCACAAAGCAGGAGCTCGATTTTTTTGAAGAAGTGAGCAAGACGCTCACGTCGACCGTTGAGCTCAATGAAGTGCTTGGCACGATCATGAAAAAAGCCAAGCCCCTTATCAAGGCAGAGGCCTGGTCGATCCTTCTTCTCGACGAAGAATCCGGCGAACTCGTCTTCGAGAAAACGGCAGGGAAAAAGAAGGCCAGAAAAAAGATCAAGAAAGAACGGCTCAAGCTGGGGGAAGGCATTGCCGGCTGGGTCGCCCGGGAGCGGATACCGGTCGTTGTGCCGGATGTCTCAAAAGACCCGCGGTTCAGCCGCAGGATCGACAAGGAGACCGATTACAGGACAAGGTCCATCATGTGCGTGCCGATCATGAACAAGGGCAGCATTCTCGGCGTTCTGGAGGTGGTGAATAAGACTACCAGCGAACCCTTTACCAAGGATGACCTTGATCTTGTGCTGCGCATCGTTGACCACGCAGCCATCGCCATAGAACGCTCTGCCCTGTATCAGAAAATGACCGAGATGTCCATAACCGATGATCTCACGAAACTCTTCAATACACGGTATCTCAACCGCTCGCTTGACCTTGAGATCTCGCGGGCAACCCGTCATCATACGTCCCTTTCTCTGATATTCATGGATGTTGACCACTTCAAGCTCATTAATGACAGTTACGGACATCTTGTCGGCAGCAAGCTCCTGGTGGAGATGGGCCAGCTGCTTCTGAAAAGCCTGAGGACCATGGACGTCGTTGCCCGGTACGGCGGCGATGAATTCGTTATGGTCCTGCCGCAGACAGCGCCCAAAAATGCAAGCCAGATAGCAGAACGGATACGAAGGTCCATTGAACGCAATGTTTTTCTCAAGAGAGACGGTTATTCGTTCAAGATGACCGCAAGCTTCGGCGTTGCCTCTTATCCTGAAAGTGCTAAATCAAAAGAGGAGCTCCTGAAACTCGCTGATGACGCCATGTACAGGGTCAAAAATCAGACAAGAAACGGCGTTTATGCTATAGTATAGCAATGGCACTGTTCAATTATGCGACCAAGGAAATCACCCTTAAGATCGTCTATTACGGCCCCGGATTAAGCGGCAAAACCACCAATCTCCAGCACCTTCATACTGTCCTTAACCCTGAAACAAAGGGCAAGCTGTTATCCCTCTCTACTGAATCCGACCGCACCCTCTTTTTCGATTTTCTGCCGATAGAACTCGGCAAGATCCGTGACTTTTCGATCCGTTTCCAGCTTTATACGGTCCCCGGTCAGGTCAGATACAATGCGACCCGTAAAGTTGTCCTGAAGGGAGCAGATGCGGTTGTTTTTGTCGCTGACTCGCAGAAGGCCATGCGGGACCAGAATCTCGAAAGCTTCGAAAATATGCGCGAAAATCTGGTATCGAACAATATTGATCCTGATACAGTACCGATCATCCTCCAATATAACAAGAGAGATCTCCAGAACATTCTGTCCGTTGAGGAACTCAATCAGGACCTGAATCCAGGCGCCCAGCATGAGATCCTGGAGGCCACTGCTATAAACGGCGGGGGTGTGGAAGAGGCATTTAAGAGAATAACGAAACTCGTGCTCAAGGATATTTCAAAAAAGCACAAAATTGAGATTCAGCCTGCTGAGCAGAAGAAGGAAGCGGCAATACCGGCAAAAGAGGCAACACTAGAGCAGATGAGAAAGGAAATCAGGCCGGAGCAGGAAGAGTTCGAAATACCGGTGCCCGTGCCAGCAGTCGAGCCGGTAATAGCGGAGGCCGATACGATAGAAGTTGCAGAAGAGGCACTGGAGATCCTTCCGGAAAACGAAGCCGAGGCTATCGAGGCGATACCTCAGCCCGAACCGGTGGAGCCAGCATATGAACCTGAGCTTATGAGCGGCTCCGGGCATGCTGCTGTTGAAGAGACCAAAACAGAGACACCTGCTCCTGAGCCCTCTTATGAAGAGGCCGCACCTGCCGCACCAGTAACACCGTGGACTGAGATCCTCCCTGAGCCGCCGATAATGGAAAGGGCTGTCCCTCCGTCTTCCGTTACACCTCCAGCAGCCAGGATTGTCCCTGAGCCACCGCTGCCGGAAAAGACTGCCCCTGCCGCGCCGGCAACACCATGGACCGAACTGATCCGGGAAGCACCGACTGCAGAGGAGATCGCTCCTGTTGCACCCGTTGTTCCTCCCTTGGCAAAAATCGTCCCGGAAGTGCCGATACCGGAAGAGATGCCGCGCCGGGAAGAGAGACCGGCACCGGTTCTGCAGCCCTTCCCTGTCGAGAAGATCGACGGTCTGGCTGATGATCTTGCGGCTGTTTCAGACACCCTGAAAAAGATAACTGATTCTCTGTCCCTGCTTCAGAGAACCGTGGCAGATCTGAAAGGCGAGGTCCTTTCAATAAAGAACGAGATAGCTCTTTCGAAGGAAGCACCCGCAAAGGAACCCGAACTGAAAGATGTAAAGGAGCTCAGGGAACTGAAGCGTGAACAGAAAGAGATGTCGGATCTGATCAAAGACGTGCTGGACCTTCTCGGCTCGCTACAGGAAAAAAAGAGCTGGTTCAAACTCTAAGTTTCGCTGCGGATACCATTATGATCGGGACGAAACTCTATACAAAAAAAGGTCAGGTGTATCTCTTCCTTGCGCTGTATGCTGTCCTGGCAGCAGCAGGCGGTCTTCTCATTGCCCAGTCCGTCTCCCGTAATGAAACTCCTTCCGGTGCATCCGGCTTCATGGTGATCTTTGGCGCAGGCATGTGCATAATGACCCTGATCAAGAGCAGGCAGCCCCAGGTGTCTGTACATGCAGATTTTCTGGAGGTGCGCCAGTCCCGGACAAAGCAGCTCATTCGCTACCGCAATATTGTGGGGATCGCCAGGCCTGATAAGAAGCGGCTTGTTGTGACGCTTCGGGAGGACAGCACGAGAAAAGAAATTACGATCTGGACCAAGGAGCTTGAACCGGGCGAAATAGAGAAACTGGAGCAGTTCCTGTCAGAAGAAAAAGGCAGATCGCGATAGCGCTTATTGCATACCGATTTTATCGGCATCATCTTAGGGGGAGACTGTCAGAAAGGATCAAAGCAAAGAGGTCAGCAGTAGGTTATCTTCAGCTAATACCAATGATGTTAAAGGAGGTTACTGTGGGCTTATTTGGAAAACTTTTTGGCAAGGAAAAGGAACTGCCGCAGCTCGATCCTTCGAGTCAGGCAGCGTCAAGACTGAACGAATATAAAGCATCATTAGAGCCCTTTGTAGGCAAGATCCATGACCATATGGAATTTGTGCCGTCAGCCAAAACGGTCTATGTGTACATCGGCAAGCCGCCCGGCATGTTCGGCCTCGCCTGGTTCGAGAACGGCCAGGAGATCAATTTCAAGACCTTTACCGCAAGCAAAGGCCTCAAGCAGAAGCAGGTCCAGAGCATCTACGGAAAACTGGGAGAGGCATACGAGACAAGCATGGCAGCAGCACGCTTTGAAACGGTCATAGCCGGGAAGAAGGTTGTGGTGATCCCTGCTGAAGACCTGGCCAACAAGATAGATGAAATAGTACATACAGTGGCTTGATCGTAAGGGATACGTTTGCGCCCTGTTCCGGCAGTTGACAGAACAGGGCGTTTTTCTTTTGTCGGTTACTGTCCCGACAATGCATCCTGGTTCAGTGCAAGTCTGTCCTCTCCTCAAAACGCCTATCTCAGCATATAGAGGATCAGGAGATTCAATATATAGCAGAACAAAATCGCCATAGAATCCCATGACACGAATAATCTCTTCTTCTCTGCACGATAGGTCAGTCCGATAATCGCAATCGCTGTCATAGCCATGGCAGACAATGCCGATATGATATGATCTGCACTTGCATAGGAGAGCAGAGGACCCTTGAAAAAGAAGATGTCGTCAACGGCAAGGATACCTATATTGAAAATATTACTGCCGAAGAGATTGCCGATTGCGAGGTCAACAGCCCCCATCCTGACAGCGGCGATGGAGACAACGACCTCCGGCAGTGAAGTAGAAACAGCAATAAAAATATTACCGACGAAAGTCTGGCCCAATCCCGTAGATGCGGCAATGCCTTCACCGATTTGAGGGAGAAACATGGCTGCGATGATCACGATGACGGCGTTTATCGTATAGTGAAGCACAGCCGTCTTTATGCTGATATCTTTGTACCGCAGGTCCTCTACCATTTCTTTCAGGAATTCGGCAATTTTTCTTTTCTCATAGGTAAAGATCAGTCTCATTGCGATAAGATAGAGAACAATAAAAATGAAGCTGTAGGGACCTAACCATCCGATGGGAGATATATTTTCCCTCAGAAACATACTGACGCATACTATGCTCAAAAGAAGAAGTCCGAACGCTGCGGAAAGCACATGCCCCTGATGAGCTTTGGTGGATATGGGTGAGGGACGATAGAGGGTATCAAGAATTGCAAAAATAAGCATGTTAAAAACACAACTTCCGAGCACATCACCTACTGCAATATCAGGAAGCCCGGCATACGTCACCGCGCCTATTCCTGTGACGAGTTCGGGGAGCGACGTAACAGAGGCCATGAGTACGACACCGATCCAGGCTCTGCCGAGTCCTGTCTTTTCAGCGATTATGTCGCCGTATTTCGACAGGCGCGTGCCTGAATAGACGATTGCAGCCGTGCAGGCTATAAATGTCAACCAGTAAAACATCTCAGTTGTCATGCCCGCAATTACAGATGATTGATATCATCTTCTCTTTCTTTACCACTAAGCCTCTTTTCGAGATATTCTTTTGCCATGTCCCTGCCTCCTAGCCCAAATGCCAGCGACAGCGCCAGCACTACGCCGCCGAAGACGATCGCAAAGGCTATAATGATCGTTCCGCTGCCGATGCCGAGTTGCTCAAGCGCCATGGTTACTGCAAGCAGAAACACGGTCAGACGCACGAGCTTACCTATCATCCCTGAGACTTTCAGTCCGGCATTTACCGAAGCGATAAGTGCTGCCCTGCCGAAGAAATTGCTGAGCATGTAGCCAAAAAGCAGGACCAACGCTGATACAAAGATATTCGGCAGATAAAGGAATAACCGCTCGAGCAGTTGTTCTACGGACGGGACGTCCAGCGCCCTCAGCGCCATGATAAGAAAGACAAAGAGCGTGAGCCATCCGATCCCTTTGGCCATGATGGCCGAGACCGGCTCCTTTATGCCGCCTTTATTCAGCGATTCGGTCAGCCCGATACGTTCGAGGTGCTTGTCGATATGAAGCGCGCGCAAAATACTGCCGAATACCTTCCGTGTCAGGCCCGCCACTGCAATGCCGACGACCAGGATAAGAATTGATGTGAGCATATTCGGCAGAAACTCCACAATCCTTTCAAAGAGCTGTTCAAACGGTTCGATTGCTATCCTCTCGAATGTATTCACGCTGCACCCCCTTTGGTATCCCAATTATTTTTCAATACACTTATATTTTCCTCATACTGGCGGCAGAGAGCATCTATTTTTGCCTCGACATCAGCAGCATCGCTGTCGCGCGTGTCAATGACGAACGATGCGGTCCTGCCGATATAGAGCGGAGTGAGGGACTTCAGCAGATGCTCCCGGTTCAGGGACTTGTGATGCGCCGCAATGGCGAACAAGTAGATGATCTCCGCCCAGACCTCGTCCGGTATATGAAACTTCTCATTCTGCGCAGCCGCAGCATGCTCCAGCACAGCAGTGATCTTCTTTGGCAGAAAGAGCTCCCAAATATTCATCAGTTCCTTGACGCCGAGCTGAAAACGCTCTATCATGCGGCCAACGTTTACCGAGATCGGCTCGAGTCCTACGGCATAGGTAAAACCGAATACCGGTGTTGCCACAGAGCCTTCAGTTTTTTTCCAAATATCCGGATAGGTCTCCATCAGGTTAAAGGTTGCCCCAACGACCTGATGCAGCATTGCGCTGAGGTCTGCACCGGGATCCTTGGCATCGTGTATCTTAGCCCCGAGGAACGACTGACAGACCTTGAAGCCGTCAGCGATTGCTGTAGTTGTCATCCAGATATCGATGCCATACCGGGCCACATCCGTCTCCCAGACATCCTTGGTGAGATAGTGCCTTGCCATGTCGCCGGAGAATCCGAAGTCACCGCCTATCGGCTGGCGAACTTGTACCCCATAAAGCGCACGGGTAAGCGGGTATACGATACTATTAGTGATGGTGCCGTCATACTTGTGCCGGTGGTAGAGCGGCGCAACATAGTCAAAGCCCTGCTCAATAACCGGCTTTATCAGCAGTTCTATCCATTCCGGTGTAATGCTTCGGAGATCGGAATCTACGACTGCACAGGCCTTCACATTCAGCGCAGATGCGACCTCAAAGATAGTCCTGAAGGCGCTCCCTTTTCCGGGTATGCCATGGTACGGGGTCGTTATTTTGAACACGGAAGATGTTCGGTGATGCAGAAGGATGGACTGGAAGTCCTCTACCGCAGCACTCTGAACAACCTCCGTTGTCCCGTCCGATGATCCGCCGTCTGAGTTCACCAGGACGCACTTTTGGTCGGGAAAGTACTTTGCAAGGCCGGCCTGGACCGCCTTTACGACATGGCCGATAGTCCGTGCGTTATTGTAACTGGGGATGCCGACAAGAATGTCGGCAGTCCCGATTGCTACAATTTGTGACTGGATCTCTTTGCGAAGGATGGAGCCTTCCATATCACGGTCTCTTTTTTAATCTCCCGAACCTCTTCGATACAATGCCTAAAAGACTTTTGCCTCTTGGCTCATACTCTATTCCTTCTATATGCTTCATCTCCTGTCCATGCTTTACTGACAACGATGATGACTTAGACATGGAGAGAATCTGGCTTGGATAGACACTCCTGTGGCCTGTCATCAGAAAACTGATTACGCAGGATACAGCAGCATACGGCGCGACCTGTGGGCCAAAGAGCTCCACTGCCATAATACTTGCCGAAATGGGTGTATTCGCGGCTCCTGCAAGCAGGCTTACCATGCCTATTGCGGAAAATACAGACAGATCGAATCCTGGCAAGTGTCCAAGGAGGTTACCGGCCGTTGAACCAACAAAAAAAATTGGCGTGATTATGCCACCGCTGCCACCGAAGCTGAGCGTCACAGAGGTCGTTAGCATTTTAAGGACAGATGAATACCAGGGAACTGCATTGCCCTCAACGGCATTTTTGATTGTTTCGAGTCCAAGGCCAAGATAACTTGTAGACATGAAAAACGTCAGGACCACAAGTGACAGGCCCCCCAACAAAGCCTTCCATTCCTCCCTGAGGGTCATTCTATGGCCCAGTTTCTCAAATACTTTCAGCATTTCAATAAAAAAAAGTGAAATGAAGCCGAAAAATATTCCTGCGACACAGACCTTAAGAAAAAAAAGACTGCTGAAGATTGGAATAAAATTTAAGGGCTGGTGGAAATAGGCCACTCCGAGCAAGGAAGAGACCTGATACCCAACTATGCCGGCAACAAATGACGGAAGAAGAACATCGTATAGCAAGCCTCCGACAAAAAGCACCTCAACGCCGAATATGGCTCCGGCAATCGGTGTACCAAAGACCGTAGCAAATCCCGCGCTTATTCCGCAGATTACAAGTTTGCGCCTGTCTCTGTCTCCGAACCTGAAAAGATCAGCAAACCCCGAGCAAAGAGCCGCGCCAATCTGCGCTGCAGGCCCTTCTTTTCCGGCAGAACCTCCACAGGATATGGTGACTACCGTTGCCAGAAGTTTTACCGGCACAACAGAAAGCTTGATCTTTCCGGAATTCTGGTGGACGGCTTCAATGATCTTTTCAGTGCCGTGGCCACGTGCATCAGGCGCGAAATATTTTACTAACAGCGTGCTTACGAGAAGGCCAACGGGAATCAACAGATAATAGTATGGCACACCGGATACGAGCGCGATCCCCTTATGAAGCAGTCCGAGGAAAATAGCAGTGGAACCGCCGACGATTATGCCAATACACGTTGCAAGAAAAAGCCATTTAATGATACTGACAAAGAGCACCGATTCTTCTATGACTTTTTTTCTCATGGTTGTCTATCTTTTTCATAAGAAAATCTAAAAGCCATTTCAAAAACAAACTTTTTGTTATCTTGTTTCTTTTTGTCATTCCCGTGCAGACAGGAATCCAGAGTTTGCAGGCTTTTCTGGATGCCCGCCTTCGCGGGCATGACAGACTTATCAGAAAAATCATTTTTGAGATAGCTTTTAATTATCATGACAAATCCTTTTTGGTTTTTGTAAAAAAAGCTGATGGAACTCTGCTTTCTACCGGTTATCCTCTTCCACTGCCCTTCTGATCTGGACAAGGATGTCCGGTATGGCAGAGGTGACCCTGTCCCAGCTCGCTATGAGCGGAACACCGAGAGGATCTTCAGTGATGATCTCAGCAGCCTTCTTGATGCCGTTGGTAAACGTATCCACTGCCAGGCTTTCCTGATGTCTGTCAAAATAAAGGCCGTTTATAGCAGCATCGTCTTCGAAACGCTTGAGCATATCCTGTGCTGTTCGAACATACGTCGCTACAAGGGTCTTGAATAGACCATCAGAAAAGACTATCCCTTCAGATGCCAGTGTCCTGAAAATGGACTTGCTTATATCCACACACATTTTATGGAGGCCTTTGGTTGCATCTTCTTCAGACAGTGCCTGATGCTTATGCTCATAGTTCTCAGCAATGTCTACCTGACATACTCTCCTGAGCGAGGTATTCCGGTAAACTTCTGCAAGAACGCCAACCTCAAGCCCCCAATCACCCGGTATTTTATTGATCCGGGCCATGTCAATATCCATCGAAAACTCCCCGGCAAGCGGGTATCTGAAGCTGTCGAAAAATACAAGCAGTGGATGATACCCGATGATCTTTTGAAGTGACCGGATAAGCGGTGTAACAAGAAGCCGCGTTGCCCTGCCGTGCAGCCTGTCAGTCACTCGACTATAAAAGCCTTTGCAGAAATCATAGTCAAGGTTTGGATTAACGACAGGATAGCATAACCGTGCGAGCATGTCCCTGCTGTACGTGACAATGTCGCAATCATGAAGCGCTATTGCCTGGAACTCCTGTTTTGAAAGGATATACCCGTATGCCATCCATGCAGACCGCCCCTTGCCAGCTTCGCCTATGGGCAGTCCCTCTGACTGGATTATGTTATAGAGTTCGCTGACTCGCGGACCTGAGTTCCAGATGATACTCGTCTTCTGAGGGAGTCCCGAAAAAAACTGTCTGGCATGTTTGAACTCTTCTTCTGTTGCCGGCCCCAGGGCTACAACAATTTCCCGAACATATTTAGCCCCTTCGAGTTCTTTCACGATCCCCTTTAAGGCGCTCCCCTGGAGTTCACTATAGAGCGACGGCAGCACAAGCGCTATTGGCCGCTCCTGTGCATACCATGACAGCTCTGCTTCAATCTTTTCAATATTCAACCTTCCGAGACGATGAAACGTAGCAACTACCCCGGTTTGATAGAAGTCTGACATGAACAACCTCCTTTAAAAACCAGCAGTTAAGTAAGCGGCAACACCTTCAACCCCTCAGCAGTTGCAGCTTTGCAAAGGCCCCTGTCAACCGAAGAAAAAGCCATATGAGAGGCATTACCTGCCCTTTGAATCTTCAAGGCTGCTGATAAATGAATTGCAGCCATCCTGTTTAATCCGTATTTCTTTACAAGTCGTCCTGCTTCGAGTTCATCAAAGTCTACGACGGCAATAGTATTCCAATCACTGGTAAAAGCATCGAAAAGGTGCTTGTAATCCTTTGCAGCCAGGTCTCCATTTTTGGAGCGAATGTCAAGAGCCGCTATCGTCTCGGTGTAAGCAACTCTGCATGTTGCCACGATCTCGGCCTCGCTTACCCATTGACGCACTATCTTCGAATCGGCATCCTCTATATACAATTTAATGAGACTGCTCGTCCCAAGATAAAGGATCATTACCGTTCCTCAAGTATAGTTTCTGATATGGATTTGCCTCTTAGTTTGATCCCCATCAGGCCCCTTGGCTTGCCGCCGGACCATCGGGCATGGCCTTTATCAATAAGTGCCGATATGGCGCGGCGCTCGGCAGATACCGGACAAATAACGGCAACTTCAACGCCATGGTCTGTCACGACAATCTGTTCTCCTTTCACTGCTTTTTCGATGTAACTGCTCAGTTTAGCCTTAAGTTCTCTGATACCGACCGTATTCATTGTAACCTCATTTCTTTTGTAATATATCTACATTATACATATTATGTAGATATATTACAACGGGTCTGCTATGATTGGAATAGACAGCTTATGGACAAAGCTTATCACAAAAATGCAGCACTGGATATCTTCAGGTCTGCCCTTAAGGCAGTCGATCCCTATCGGCTTGTCAGTTCATATGCTGGCAAAGTTCGCTTAGCCTGCCAATCTATAAGAGCCCGGAGACTTGTCATAGTCGGCTTCGGCAAGGCCGCAATTGCTATGGGAAAAGCGGTTGAGGATTCTCTTCATGACATAATCACCGATGGAATACTTATCACAAAACATGGTCACTACAGCAAAGAAGTTCCTCTAAGGAAATTGAAGGCCTTTGAAGCCGGACATCCCATACCTGATGAATGGGGATATGCCGCCACTGATGAGGTGATACGCCTTCTGCAGGGAGCTGATGAGCATACTCTTGTTCTCTGTCTGATTTCGGGCGGCGGCTCTGCGTTGCTTGTGTCCCCGTACAGCGGCATTACCCTTCAGGCAAAGCAGCATGTATCAGAATTGCTCTTAAAGGCAGGCGCTGATATTACAGAACTGAACACTGTAAGGAAACATATCTCGGCAGTAAAAGGAGGGAGACTTGCGGAAATCGCATATCCGGCAAGGATATTATCCCTGATAATCTCGGACGTTACAGGCGACAGACTTGACGTCATAGCATCCGGACCTACCGCACCCGACAGCACAACATACGAGGACGCAATCAGGGTCCTTGAAAAATACGATTTAATTGATCGTGTGCCGGGTCCGGTCATGGAGATACTGAGGAAAGGTGTTGCAGGCATTATTCCTGAAACGCCAAAGGAGGGCAACTCCTTATTCTCCGGCGTCGAAAACATTATCATCGGAAGCAATATCATTGCGTTAAGAGCAGCACACCAGAGAGCTGAAACTATGGGTTTTTGTGCCGAAATTATATCTTCTGAAATTCAGGGCGAGGCAAAGGAAGCGGGCAAATGGCTTGCAAAAAAAGCTCTCGAACTGAAAACCGCCGGTAGATCAGCTCGGCCATATTGCCTGATCTCAGGAGGAGAGACTACTGTCACCGTGAAGGGAAACGGTGTAGGCGGCAGGAACATGGAGCTTGCGCTTGCCTTTGCTATTGTGACAGAAGGAATAGAAGACATAACCCTGCTTTCTGCGGGCACAGACGGAACCGATGGCCCAACAGATGCGACGGGGGCGATTGTGGATGGAAGAACAGTTGAATCAGCTCGAAATGCGGGTCTTGATCCTCAGACATATCTCAATGATAATGACTCTTACAATTTTTTCAAGAAAATTGACGGGTTGCTCGTTACAGGCCCTACGGGAACAAATGTCATGGATATGCAGATTTTGCTTACGCACAGTCATTAAGGAAACCGTTAGTAAGTTCTTTTTTTCTGTCATTGCGGCTTGTCCGCGATCCCTCTTTACGGAAGGATTCCCGACAAGCGGGAATGACAAGCTGTGAGGCTTTACCTATGGCCTCCTTAGTAAAGGCATATCACGTTGGTGTTGCCGCACCACAATGCCGATATTCATTGATTATGATATCCTACAACCATGGCAAAACTTGTTATTTTTACCGACCTTGACGGGACACTGCTTGATCTTTCGACCTACTCGTTTGAAAAGGCGCTGCCTGCGCTTGAGCTTATTAAGCAGAATGCTACTCCACTTATACTATGCTCAAGCAAGACGAGGGCAGAGATCGAATACTACAGGAAGAAACTTGCCAATAGTCATCCTTTTGTCTCAGAAAACGGGGGCGGGATATTTATCCCAAAGAATTATTTCGATTCCCCTCTGTCCACTGCTTCTGGCCCTATTGATGCAGAAGCAGATTACGATGTGATCAGGTTAGGGTCACGATACACCGACCTAAGAAATGCCTTAGAGGAACTTAAGCAGGAGGGCTTCGAGGTCAGAGGGTTTGGCGATATGACACTAGAAGAACTTTGTGAAATTACCAAGCTGAATAGAGACGAAGCGTTAATGGCAAAGGAACGGGATTTTGATGAGCCATTTATCTACAGCGGTCCTGTCGACGAACTGCCGCATCTCTTCGAGTCGATCAGACAAAAGGGGTTTACTTTTACGCAGGGAAGCTTTTTCCATATTCTGGGGAACAGCGATAAAGGAAGGGCTCTATCGCTGCTGACTGAGTATTACAGAAAACAATTGGACGATATCAGGACCGTGGCAGTTGGCGATAGCTTCAACGATCTGCCGATGCTTGAAAAAGCCGACTATCCTGTCATTGTTCAGAAACCTGACGGGAGTTACGATGCAAGAATAGTTTTGCCGCATTTAATAAAGGCAGACGGTATAGGGCCTGAAGGTTGGAACAGTGCTTTGATGAAATTAATGGAAAGGACAATAAACCAGCAGTAACTGCAGGAGCGTACAAACTGTACTGCCGTAGTCCAGCAATACAATAACAAAAGCTGTCTGCACTATTCTCCTTGTAACCCGGCGAACAGAATTATAGGAGTAGACGCCGACCAGATCAGACGGGTCTTATGGAGGCTTATCCTACTTGATCCTTTTTGATATTGCCTTGAATTCCTCGGTCCCGGCCTTCACCAGCAGCTGGAACAGAACCGTTTCCGTGCAGGTTATCACTGCGCCTGCATCGCGCATGAATTCGAGAGCAGTCCGGTAATTGGCATCTGTCCGCGAACAGATCGCATCTGCAACGACATGGACATCATATTCAGCATTCAAAAGATCAATACAGGTCTGCAGAACACAGACATGGGTCTCCATGCCAACAAGGATGATCTGCTTCTTGCCGGTCTCCTCCACTGCCTCGGTAAAGAACCCCTCTCCGCAGCAGCTGAAGGTGATCTTCTCGATCGGCGCATATTCCTGCACCGCATTTCTGACCTCAGGCACGGTCGGTCCAAGCCCCTTCGGATACTGTTCGGTGACCAGGAGCGGCACCCCAAGCAGTTTGGCAGCTTCGATCAGGTGCAGGGTGTTGGCTATCACCCTCTCCTTTTCGGACATCGCGACCGCAAGACGCTCCTGGATGTCCACGATGACCAGCAGCGCGTCATCCCGTTTAAGCACGAACTTGTCCATGATCATTCTCCTTTATGCAGCAGGCCGGCTTCAATGCACTGTTTTTTTGCCTTCTTATATTTCTTTATGCTCTCGTCAGCATAGGTAATTATCCAGAACGAAACATTTTTTTCAGGATATGATGATCCCTTGCCAAAGAGGAACTCTCCGACCTTCAGTCCAAACTCGTCATGGTGTCCGGTATACTCATCCCAACAGAGACTATAGGCCTTTAACTTTGGTATCAGGGCAGTTTTTCTCTCGCTTATATCCGAAAGCGACCCGAAGTAGTGCATATGCATTTTTTCCGCAAGGTCTTTCATATACTTTGAAAAGACCTTCTGCATCATCCAGAAGTTCATAATAAGTATCTCATGAAAAAAGACGTTTCTATCGAGACCGCTAAACGCCGATTCAGATCTCTTTAAGTTGTCATAAACAAAGGCTGCAGCATCCTTGAAGGCGATCTCATAGAGCATGGACTGGAGCTCTTTTTCCCTCTGATCAGCCTGCAATGCAGACAGGCGATCGATATCTGCCTTCTTTATGATCGATCCCCTGCCTATTATTTTTTTCAACCGCTCAATAACCATATATCTCCTAGTTTACGATTCATATCCAAAAAAAGGAGCAGGTTTTCACCTGCTCCCGTATGATACCTTAAATCATCCCAAATAATTAACGGTATTACAGTCTTTCCTTTACCAGATTATCGACAACCGAAGGATCGGCAAGCGTAGAAGTATCTCCGAGCTCATCAACCTGATTGTGGGCGATCTTGCGAAGGATCCTTCTCATGATCTTGCCTGACCGCGTCTTCGGCAGGCCCGGTGCAAACTGGAGCTTATCGGGTGTGGCAATGGGGCCGATAACGGTCCTGACGTGCCCCACAAGGATCTTCTTAAGCGTGTCGGTTGGTTCAACGCCCTGCTTCAGCGTTACATACACATAGATACCCTCTCCCTTGATGTCATGAGGGAACCCGACGACCGCGGCCTCTGCAACTGCCTCGTGACTGACCAGTGCAGATTCAACTTCTGCGGTACCGAGCCTGTGGCCGGAGATATTGATAACATCATCGATACGGCCCATCAGCCAGTAGTCGCCGTCCTCGTCGACCCGCGCACCGTCACCGGTAAAGTATTTCCCTGCGTACTGCGAGAAATAGACTTCCTTGATCCTCTTGTTCTCCGGGTCTCCATAGGTTCCGCGCAGCATTCCGGGCCAGGGCTTCTCAATGATAAGCTTTCCGCCTTCATTGGCTCCTGCAGGTGTGCCGTCATCTTTAAGAACATTCGGCACAACACCGAAGAATGGACGGCAGGCCGAACCCGGCTTCAGGGTCATGGCGCCCGGAAGCGGCGTGATCAAAATGCCGCCTGTCTCTGTCTGCCACCAGGTATCAACAATAGGCAGCTTTTCCTTGCCGACATTCCGGTGATACCACATCCAGGCCTCCGGATTGATCGGTTCTCCCACAGAGCCCAGCACTCTCAGGGATGAAAGGTCGTGGCTGGAGACCCACTGCTCACCCTCCCTCATAAGAGCCCTGATGGCCGTAGGCGCAGTATAGAAAATATTTACCCGGTGCTTCTCCACAAGGCTCCAGAATCTGCCGGGGTTTGGATACGTCGGAACACCTTCGAACATAAGGCTGGTCGCGCCGTTCGAAAGCGGACCGTACACAATATAACTATGGCCGGTGACCCAGCCGATGTCTGCTGTACAGAAGTGGATGTCCTCTTCATGATAATCGAAGATATAGCGGAACGTGAGATTCGTGTACAGGCAGTATCCGCCCGTAGTATGAAGCACGCCCTTCGGTTTTCCGGTTGATCCTGACGTATAAAGGATAAAGAGCGGATCTTCTGCGTCCATCTGCTCAGGCTCGCAGTAGTTCCTGATATCTGCTGCAGCCATTTCATCGTGCCACCAGATGTCCCGGCCCGGCTTCATCGCAACTTCGCCGTCACCGCGCTTTACAACGATCACCTTCTGCACGGTCGGGCATTCTTCGACTGCTCCGTCATTATTCGTCTTGAGCGGTACGAATTTTCCGCCGCGCACGCCCTTGTCAGAGGTAATAACGAGCGATGACTGACAGTCCTGGATACGATCGCGAAGCGCTGTTGCACTGAAGCCGCCGAATACGATACTGTGGATGGCGCCGATCCTGGCGCATGCCAGCATTGCGATCGCGAGTTCAGGGATCATCGGCAGGTAGATGGTTACCCGGTCGCCCTTCTTAATGCCCTGCTTCTTCAGCACATTGGCGAAGCGGTTGACCTCCATGAAAAGCTGCTGGTACGTGTACGTCTTGTATGAGCCGTCATCCGCTTCCCATATAATGGCTGCCTTGTTCCGGGTCGGCGTGTTGATGAACCGGTCAAGACAGTTATAACTTGCGTTGAGTTTTCCGCCGGAGAACCACTTGATGTATGGCTTATGGAAATCATAGTCAAGGACCTTGTCCCACTTTTTGAACCAGGTGAGGTTCTGGGTTGCCATATCACCCCAGAAGCCCTCAGGGTCTTCAACAGACCGTTTGTAGAGCGTCTCATACTCTGCCATGCTCTTGATATGAGCCTTGGCACTGAATTCCTTTGACGGCGGAAAGGTCCTCTTCTCGTCCATCAAAACATCCATCTGCTTGGCATCTGACATAATGTAACTCCTCCTTTATGGTATGAAGCTGATTCTGCAGGCGAAAAATCGCAATCAGTATAATACAAACAGAGACTATAAGCAATATCTAATAAAGTATAAGTAATTGTAATGAGGCGTCTTACTTGAAGTTCACAACAATGACGCTCACAATGATCCTTATCAGCGGTCTCAACACTATATAGATGCCAACGATCAATACGATCGGAACAGCACCGTCAAGCAATCCCCACGTGGTCTGCTTCTTTTCCTCAGGCACGCGGGAAAAGGGGAAAATCTTCTTTACAAGGTTGTACAGCGGCTCAGTGAAACGTATGAACATGTTCAGGATCACATTGTTTGGGTTACGGATGACTAGCTGGGCAGCGACCCTGCCGATGACCAGCCACATGACGAACTGAAGTGTGTAGTCCAGGTAATAATATATCTGCTTTAGTATTTCCATTTATTATAGGCGTCAGCCCCCCTTAGGAGGGGGGCTGACTTTTCTGCCTTCCTTTGTTTAGTGTCCTGTAACCATTCCTTCGTCAGATTCCTTTGCTGCGCCCCTCGGAATACGGACGGACTCAACAAAGTCCTGCAGCTCCTGTGACGGAGGCGCAGTCATCCTCGATACGACATAGCAAGCTATAAAGCCCATCGGGATACCGAAAAGACCTGACGAAATGGTCTTGATGCCCCAGATGTCAAAGCCGTAGAAACGACTGGCAACCATATACGCGACACATGAGAAGAAGCCAATATACATGCCTGCGAGACAGCCCCACTTGTTCGACCTCTTGTCCCAGATACCCATAACGAGCGCAGGGAAGAACGAAGCAGCAGCAATAGAGAAGGCCCAGGCAACAAGCTCAACAATGATCGTCAGCTTGAAGGTTGCGACGTATGCAGCGATCAGCGCAACAACTACAAGCAGGGTCCTCGATACTGCCAACCTTACATTGATGGATGCCTTGGGGTTGATCATCTTGTAATACAGGTCATGTGACAGTGCATTCGATATGGTCAGAAGCAGACCGTCAGCAGTCGAAAGTGCTGCTGCAAGACCGCCGGCTGCGACCAGTCCGGAGATGGTGTACGGAAGGCCTGCGATAGCAGGCGTTGCCAACACGATGGCGTCAGCGCCGATAGTCAATTCGTAGAACTGGAGGATGCCATCGCCATTAATATCCTTGAAGGATACCAGTCCGACCTTACCCCAGTTTCCAATCCATGCAGGCAAGCTCGCAATAGGGAGTCCAATAACGTGGCTTAAGACCTCGTTCCTAGCAAAGGCTGCAACAGCAGGTGCTGTGAAATACAGCAGGAATATGAAGAAAAGAGACCAGCCTACTGATTTACGGGCATCCTGAACTGACGGGGTCGTATAGTACCTCATCAGGATATGCGGCAGTCCTGCTGTTCCTACCATCAGGCAGAAGGTAAGTGCCAGCATGTTCTTCATATCAAGCCTTGCGAACGGCTGGAGATATGGCTTCATCTCCTTTGCCTGGCCATCTGACTTTTTCTTTGCTGCCTCCCATTTTTCCTTTGCCTCTGCAGGAGTCTTCGGCAGGCCTGCTATGGCCTTGGTGATCTTCTCCTTGTCAGCAGCAGTTGCTTCAGCAGGGAGCGCAGCAAGCTTTGCCTCAAGATCAGCCTTCTTTGCATCAAGGCTTGCAGGCAAGCCCTTGATATCCGCAGCTATTTTTTCCGATTCAGCCTTCCAGAGTGCCCGAACTTCTGCCTCCTTCGGATTAGCATTGATAGCCTTTTCCTCCTTGTCGATCGTCTGGAGAACCTGTCCATACATGATCTGAGGAATCGGAACGCCGGTAACTTTCTGCGACATAACGAT
Organism: uncultured Nitrospiraceae bacterium; assembly: GCA_964463135.1. GTDB lineage: Bacteria > Nitrospirota > Thermodesulfovibrionia > Thermodesulfovibrionales > UBA6898 > UBA6898. Next base: position 244,847 of record CAYXBA010000002.1, on the reverse strand, counting down.
GGGTGGTATCAGATAAGCGATGATAAGGATGATGTACTGGGCAACCTGGGTCCAGGTAACAGCCTTCATGCCACCGAGCATGGAGCAGACCAGGATACCGGCCAGACCGACGAATACGCCGGTCGCAAAGTCAAGACCAAGGAAACGGCCCATGATGATACCGACACCCGTGACCTGTGCTATGAGATACGTAAATGAAGCAGTAATAGCAGCAAGAATACCGATTGACCTAGCAGCATGACCGCCAAATCGTGCGCCGAGAAAGTCAGGGATCGTGTACTGTCCGAACTTTCTGAGGTATGGGCCGAGGAAGACAGCAAGCAGAACATACCCACCTGTCCAGCCCATGATGTATGCAAGGCCGTCATAGCCAAGGGCGTATATAGAACCTGCCATACCGATGAAGGACGCTGCAGACATCCAGTCCGAGCCGGTCGCCATACCGTTAAAGACCGGCGGCACAGAACGTCCTGCAACATAATACTCAGAAACCTTGGCTGTCCTTGATGAAATGCCGATAAAGGCATACAGGGCAATTGTCAGACCCATAAAGACATAACCGATCATCTGGTTCGACAGACCCATCTGCTCTGCAATGGCCAGGCCGATAACAAAGATGATGAACCCGCCGGTATAAACCGCATAGATCTTGGCTAAATTATCCAAAAAACTTTTTGAACCGATTCCGCCCATATTATTCTTCCTCCTCTTCCACGCCGTAGTCTTTGTCCGCCTTGTTCATCTTGTTTGAGTAGTTAAAGATAAGAATAACGAAGACGATAAGCGAGCCCTGGGCACCCATGTAGTAGCCAAACGGGAACCCTAAAATTACGATGTTATTCAATTCCGGTGTAAAGAAAATTGCTACGTACGTGACCACGAACCAGATGATCATGGTTATGGTCGTGAGCTTGATGTTGTAGCTCCAGTATTCTGCGAGCTTCTTTTTGTCTAATCCTGCTAATTCTTTTGCCATTGTTCCTCCTTCTGTAATTTCATAATGTTACCTCTCCCCTAAGCACAACTAAATTTCCCTCCCCTTACACCACCTCCTTTTTATTTGGTTACGGTTTTCCGATCCTCAGAAGATCTCTGAGGGTTCTCACGCCAAGCTTTGCAAGCATGGTAATAAAACGCTGAAAGAGCTGCGCAGTAACATACGCATCCATCAGCGCATTGTGCGCGCCCTGTACCGGCACCTGGAACTTCTTTGCAAGGGAGAACAGGTCCTTGGTCTCCTGTCCGGCAAAATGACTATTGCTGAGATCACCCCTGTTCTCACGCATCCAGTCATGAATAACAGCGGTGTCAACAGCCGGGTTCTTCAGTGGGCCATACCCGATCCTCTTCATCTCCTTTGCAAGGAACCTGAGATCAAGAGAGATGAAATGACCTACGATCATTGCGCCTTCGCAAAAACTGAGAAATCCTTCCATGATCGTCTCAATGCCCGGTTTCTGCTCGGTCTCTGAGTGCGTGATCTCATGGATAACAATGCTTTTTGATGTGAGCTCCGTGCTGGGCCTCACCACTTCGTAAAAAGGTCTGCTCACTTCTATCCTTGTCCCGACCATTCTCAAGGCCCCGACAGAAACGATAGAGTCTTTACGGAAATCCAGGCCGGTCAGTTCCGTATCCAGCACCACATAGGGCGCTTCATCCAGCCGCAGGGACAGGTCCATGCCTGACGAGGCGAGAAGTCCGCTGCCGTACTTTCTGAGGAGACTCAGCATCAGCCGCCCACCATTCCAGCACGGTATATCTCTTCTATGCCGTCCTGTATCTTGAGGATAAGCTGAAAGGATTCCTTCAGGGACTTCTTTTCAAGGTTCGAAAGCTTCGAAGGGTTGATGAAGTTGTCAAGGGGAACATTTCTCTCCATCTGGTCAAGCTGGTGATGGATCCTCAGTAGATTGATAAATTCAAAGGCCTGCTCTATCTCACCGCCTAGCTCTATCGCAATGGGATGAGTATCCCACATGGCATGAAGGCGCTCCATGCTTGAGGTCTCATGAATGCCGGATTCAAGCGCAAAAAGACGGATCAGATCGACAAGCGGCCCTATGCCGCTCAATTTCAGGTTCAACTGGTCCTTATGCTCACCCTCCTTATTGACCGTAAAAGACCGAAAGAAACCAAGAGGAGGCCTGTTCTTGAGGATAAGGCTTGCGATCCTCGCAAAGAAAAGGTTCTGGTCTTTCAGGTTACGAATAAGATATTCGCGCAGTTCGCCGGCCAGACTGAGATTGCCGTACAGACCCCTGAAGTCAAAAAAGATGACAGAACGGAGCAGGGCCTCAGGGTTCGGGTGCTGTATCCAGCTCAGGAAATATTTCTTCCATGTGCCGATCGGCTGGCACCACTGCGGATTGGAGGCCATGTAATTCGCCTCACAAGGGGGGAACCCGGAGTTTATAAGCCCGTCGCGCACATAGAGAGCAAATTCGGCAAAGTATTTTTTCGCAGCCTCTTCCTGCTCCGGTGTCTTTGGATCAGCGTAAATGAGCGCATTGTCCTGGTCTGTCTTGAAGGTCTGTTCTTTCCTGCCCTCGCTGCCGTACGCGATCCAGCAGTAGGGAACAGGCGGAGTTCCGAACTTCTTCTCTGCGATCTCAAGAATCTTCTTCACCAGTCTGTCGTTCAGTTCGCTGATGATCTTCGTGATATTGCTTGCCTTTGCACCCTCCTTCAGGAGCAGGCCGATGATCTTATTCAGCTTCGTAGCAAGTGGCGCAAGGCCGTCAAGCGTATGCTGGTTCTCGATGTCTTTGGCAAAAGAAAGGGGTGATGTGCCCTGAAGCAGCATCAGATCGTGGTTTGTGATAACGCCGCTGAGTACGCCGTCCCTGACCACCAGCACATGGTGAATATTGTATTTGATCATCTTCAGGACAGCCTCAAAAGCATAGTCAGTGGCGTCAACCCTAATGAGAGGCAGGCTCATGATGTTCTTCACCGCGTCAGTTATGGATCTGCCTTTTGCAACCACCTTTTCCCGGAGATCACGGTCGGTGATGACCCCTGTAGGGAAATCGTTCTTGTCGCGAATTACCAGAGAGCTCACCTTGTTCTGGCTCATGACCTGGGCAGCTTGCTGAATAGTAGTCTCCTCGTTCACAGAGACCACGTTCCTGATCGCGATATCGCCGACCTGCGAGGTGAAAAGGATACGGTCAGTCCCGCCATACATCATGCTCTTGTTATGCATCTCGCTGTATGTTCTGTCTATATATTTGGTGAGATGGGATTTAAGAAAATACTCGGTAAAAACCGGCTGGCTGTTCATGATCTTCAGGGCACTTTCCTTATCCAGCAGATAACATATGGTGTCGTCCACGGCAACGATGTTCGCCCTGACCTTGTCCTTGCCGATGAGCGAGAGAAAACCGAAGGTGTCGCCTTCCCCACGGTAATCGATCACAACCTCCTCGCCATTCTCTGAAGCGATGAAGACCTTTACCCCGCCCTTTTTGATTATCCTTAGGCAGTCGCTGGCAGGATCGTTCTGTTTCAGGATGACCGTACCCTTTGGGTAATAGTCCATAGAGACAGCCTGCGCAATACTCTTCAGCGCAGCCTCATCAATAAACTGAAAAGGCGGCACTTTGGAAAGAAACTCTATTATCTCTTCATGCAGCATCTGCAAAATCATAGCAACTTACATGCCTGTTACTGAAAAGTCACAATAACATATTGATATTACATATAATTTTTGCGATAAGTGATTTAAGGAAGCGCTCAAAAAACATTGAATATGATACTTATTGTAACCAATAATTAACGTTATATAATTATGATTATAAATCATATAGTTATATCGTATAACTTAAATTACTTAATGTTACATTAATGGAGCCAGTAATTACCTATTGTAAATTAATTGTTAAGTATTAATGAGTTATATAATGTGTGGCACAGCATTATCATTCATGGATAATACTGACCTGGTAATAGTGATTTTAGACAAGAAAGAAATCAAAAATTCACGATAAATCCGGAAGCCTCAGGAGGGTTTGATTAGTAGGGGCAAGCCGAGTCAACAGAATTGGTGATCAGTAATGAAAGTGAAGGATAATGTGCAATGGGAAGAAGGGTTGCGATAATTAGCAACCTTTCTTCCCATTGGTCGTTCCTAGTGCCTGGATATGCCCCAGCGTTTTCTCTTTTCCCATAGGGACTTTCTGGTGATGCCGAGCATATCTGCAAGCTGCTGCTCATTATATTTACCCTGATACACGGCAATGAATTCTTTTGTATAGTCTTCGATCGAGAGTGCCTTGTCAAGAGACACATCAAGGAAAGGGTTCGCATTTCTGAGGCCCTCTGGCAGGTGCTCTGCACGCAGCGTTGGCCCCTCAGTGATCAGGACCGCCCGCTCGATGATATTCTGCAGCTCCCGCACATTACCCGGCCATTGGTATTGGACGAGCATCTTTGCAGCCGCGTCGTCGATACTGCGCACCTCCTTGCCTATCTGGTCCGCAAATTTATCCAGAAAGTGGCGGGCAAGAACAAGAATATCATCCTTTCGCTCTCTGAGCGGCGGCAGTTCCAGGCGTATGACATTGATCCGGTAGAAGAGGTCCTCGCGAAACGAGCCTTCAGCAACGGTCTTAGCCAGGTCGCGGTTTGTTGCGGTGATCAGTCTGATGTCAACTTTTTTGCTCTGTACACCGCCGAGCGGCCTGATCTCCCGGTCATCGATCACTCTGAGCAGTTTTGCCTGGAGCTGCTGACTGAGATCGCCGATCTCATCCAAGAATATTGTGCCGCCGTCAGCCTCTTCAAACAGGCCCCGTTTATTCGATACAGCTCCGGTAAAAGCACCTTTCATGTAGCCGAAGAGTTCCGACTCAAGCAAATTGTCAGGGATCGCACTGCAGTTGATCGGGATGAACGGTTTGTCCCTGCGGAAACTGCTGAAATGGATCGACCGGGCGAAGAGTTCCTTGCCGGTCCCGGTGTCCCCAAGCAGAAGCACATTGCTCTTCGAATCAGCGATCTTCTTTACTTCTTCGATCAGAGACAGGACAGCCCTGCTCTGCCCTATGATATGTTCGAAATCATATTGTTCTTCGATCTGCTTCTTGAGAATGACATTTTCAGCCCTGAGCGCCCGCTCCCGCAAGGCATTTTTTGATATCCGCTTGATCTCTTCATGGATAATCGGCTTTATGATGTAATCGTACGCCCCGCCCCTTAAGGCCTCAACAGCGGTTTCCAGGGAGGCAAAGGCGGTCATGACGATGATCAACTGCTCGGGGTTCTGCTCCCTGCAGCGCTTCAGCAGTTCGATGCCGTCCATACCGGGCAGGATGATGTCGGTGATGATAAGGTCGTACGAGCGGCCCTGCAGAAATCCGACTGCTGTTTCTGCATCAGGAGCAGACTCGACATCATAGCCTTCACGGATAAAGACACGTTTCAGGGACTCGCGAAGTGTCTCCTCATCTTCTACGATCAGCAACCGCTCAGCCATTATCGATTATCTGACCTCACTACTCAACCAGCAGTCCAAGTTTCTTAGCCAGAAGCTTGGTAGTGGAGGCCTGGATCAGGATGGTCAGCATAATAGCGATAAAGGTGACAGAGGCAATCAGCTCTGCCCCGGGGGCCTTCATGCCGACCAGCATGCCTGCCAGTGCTGCCGGTATGACACCGGTTTCACGCGTCCAGCACATGAAGAGCATTTCATTGAGCGACCACTTTGCCCTTCTGTCCGGCAGGGCGCAGAGGAAGACCGTAAGAGGCCGCGCAACAAGCATGAATACCGCAATGACAACAGCCCCTCCTGCAAGATATTTGCTCATGAGATCAAAGTTCACCTGCGTTCCGAGAAGGATGAAGATGAACATCCTCATGATGAACGAGGTTGTCAGGATATACTCCTCCAGCTTTTCGTCCTCGCCCGGCTCAACCCTGAAACCAAAAGAGCCCTTATTGCCGAGCACAATGCCGAAAACAAATACCGCCATAAATCCGCTTGAATGCAGCCCATCGGCCCCGAGATAGGAGCCAATAACCGCCATCAGGGTCACCACCGGCGCGTACTCTTCAAGGAAAGCGTATTTTTCATGACCGATAAGCCAGGCTGCAGCATAGCCGAGAATGCCGCCGGTCAGAACGCCAAGAACAGATTCCTTAACGAGCGAAATCAGGGATCTCTGGATCGAGAATTCGGACGTGCCCATGGCAACTGCAAGAATGGAAAAGGTTATGATCGCACCCATTGCGTCATTGAAGGCAGACTCTGACATGACGGTCTGCGCAACACGATCCTTTATCTTGACCTGCTTAAAGATCGGCACCAGGGTAGCAGGGTCGGTAGATGCTATGGTGGCCCCGAGGAGCAATGCCACAATGACCGGCACACCAAAGGCATAATAGGCGGCAGCAGCAGTGATGCCGCCTGTGATAAGAACACCAAGCGTCGCGATCACTACGATCGTGATCCAGACCTCTTTTAATACCTTAAGCCTGAGCGATGCGCCGCCATCAAAGAGGATATAACAGGAGCCGAAGATGAGGATGATCTGATTCAGAACAGAATCTGCCTTGATGTCTATGACACCGGCAATCTCAGGGCCGAGCACGATGCCGGCCATAAGGAAGATCACGATATCCGGGACCTTTATCTTCTGGGAAAGAAAACCGCAAAAAGCACCGACTGCGAGTATGATCCCGATCGAAAGCAGGGTCCCTTTTGCTATGTCGACGGCAGCAGCCTCCATCGTCAACCTCCGGTATTCTGTAATGCGTTACAGAACTATATATTTTCGAACCTGATTATACCACAGCAAAAAAACTGACGCCCCTGATATTGCTTCGAATCAGCATTCAGGGGGGGATGAAAACACCGAAGGGGAAATATGATGCGGTCAGTGCTACTGTATAGCTTGCGGATAGCGGCCCGATCAAAGATGGCAGAGGTTGCTTTCGGGGATATGAACGCACCTTAGTCTATCGGCAGATTGATGATAAAGGTTGTTCCGGTGCCCCTGCTCCTGGCAGTAATGGTGCCATTGTGTTCCTTAATTATTCCATAGCAGATGCTAAGTCCGAGCCCTGTGCCCTTGCCAAGCGGCTTCGTGGTAAAAAACGGATCAAATATCTTGTCGATGATCGCGTTGTCTATTCCCGAACCCGTATCCTGGAAGGTGACCTCGATATTATCCGTCTGCTGCTGCATCGCGACGATCAGCTTGCCGCCTTCAGGCATCACGTCGAAGGCATTCAGCAGCAGGTTCAAAAATACCTGCTGGATCTGATCAGGATTTACCCTGAGCTGGGGAATGTCCTTGATCTCGGTCACCAGTTCGATATGCTTGAACCGCTTGTCATACCGTACGAGACTTATGGTCCGTTCCAGTATCTCAGGCAGGCTGCTCAGTATCTTCTCCCGCGATGATACGCGGGCAAAATCGCCAAGGCTTCTCACGATCCTGGCTATCCGCTCGATATGGCTGTTGATGGTGGAGAGGCTGTCACTGAAGAACGCATCTTCGCTGCGGGCTTCTGCGGGAATGGACCTCAGCTCCTGCACCAGGGACGATATCGAAGCGAGGGGATTGCCGATCTCATGAGAAATGCCGGCAGTCAGCTTGCCGATACTGGCGAGCTTTAAGGCCTGCAGGAGCTGCTCCTCCATCTTTCTCTTTTCGGTAATATCCTCAAAGATAACAACAAATCCTCCTGAGGGATCGGTAAAGGGGTTGATGTCGATCTTGAAATATTGCTGGGCAGGCGTCTGGAGTGTGACCTCCCTCTTCTCGCTCAGGTCAAAGGTATTGATGCTGATCCACGGCAGCAGAGTCGAAATGCTCCTGTTCGCAGCATCTGCCCGTTTGATGCCGGTGATCGCCTCCATCTCCCTGTTCCAGTATGTCACCCGCCTTGCCGCATCGATCGTTACAATGCCTGCCGGCGCGCTTTCGATGATATTTTCGCTGAACTCCTTGAGATACGCCAGACTCCGGTTGGCTTCCTGAAGCTCCTGCCGTGAAAGCCGGAGGGTATCGGTCATCTGCTTTATCGAGTGTGAGAGATCCCCCCGCTCCTTTTCTGTTATAAGGAGCTTGTCCTCCAGGATGATCGTTGCAATGGCAGAACCAAGGGAGCCGGAGAGTATGCGCATCGCCTCATCCCTCAGTCTGCTCAGATCAAGCGGGGACAGGCTCTCCCGCTGGACCTGGTTCCGGAAAAGAAAGCCGTCCACGATCTCGGCTGCCTCACGCCTGCCGAGGTACTGCTCAAGAACTGCCTCGATCTCCTGCAAAGAATAATCGGCGCGGCCCGGCAAGGACTGCGGCGCATAGGATTCTACAAAGATCAGGGCCTGGCGCTCTTCCTCCGGCGTCTGCCTGGTAAGAATGGAGAGACCTACCGAGAAGAAGAGATTGAAGAACAGCCCCCAGAAAAGGGAATGGCTCCATTTATCAAGACCGGTCAGACCGAAGAGGGCACGAGGGTCCAGAAGCTTATTATCGATGATCAGGGAGAAGATCCCCTGGTCATCAATAATACCTGCCTTGAGCAAGGCCGGTACAAGCAGTGTATAGAACCAGATGATAAAACCTGCCAGGATCCCTGCGAGAGCGCCGGCCCTGTTCCCGCGCTTCCAGTACAGGCCCATGATGATGGAGGGTGCGAATATCGTCATCGCCTCGAAAGAGGTCAGGCCGATATCAACAAGGGAATAGAACTCGCCGATCGAGACGGCAAAGAGGTAGCCCAGGAAAACGCAGCCGAGGATCACGAGCCTTTTGGTGTTGAGAATGAAGGCAGGGAAATGCGTCATCTCATGGAAACGGTATATGGCGGGCATGACCAGGGTGTTCATGACCATGGTACTCAAGGCAAGAGACTCCACAATGATCATGCCGGTTGCTGCGGCAAAACCGCCGATGAAGGTCAGGAGCGCGATCATATGATTCCCCTGCCCCATCGGTATCGTCAGCATGAACATGTCTGCATCTGCCTGCCTTCCCCCAAGCAGCAGACCGCCGATAGCGACCGGCATGACAAAGATATTAATGATCAGCAGATAGAGCGGGAAGAGCCACATTGCCTTTGAGACATGACGCATATCGGAATTTTCGACAACTGCCACATGAAACTGCCGGGGCAGGAACATGATAGCGGTCATCGAAAGCAGGATAAGCGAGGTCCATTCCATATAGCTTACCTGCGTGCCTCCCCCCAGATAGAGAAGATCGCCGTATGCAGACCCTTTTACTTTCTCGAAGATGTCCCCGAACCCGCCAAAAAGTACATACGTGACATAGAAGCCTACGACCAGGAACGCAATGAGCTTGATAATGGATTCAAAAGCGATCGCAAAGATCAGTCCTTCATGTCGCTCTGAAGAATCGAGCCTGCGTGCACCGAAAATTATGGCAAAGACCCCGAGGATAAATGCTATATACCAGCCTGCTGCTGCCATGCCTTTCGTCTGCCCGGAAAGGATAGTAAGAGTGCTCATAATGGCCTTGATCTGCAGCCCAAGATAGGGTGTAATGCCGACGACCGCCACAAGGGTCACAACCGCCGAGAGAAAGAGCGAGTTGCCGTACCGTGCCCCGATAAAGTCAGCGATGGTTGTGATCCTGTTCTCCTTTGCAATGCGGATGATCTTCCTCAGGAGGACCATCCATAACGCTGCCATCAGGGTCGGACCGAGATAGATGGTCAGGAAATTGAAGCCTGATGTTGCCGCCTTGCCGACGCTTCCATAGAATGTCCAGGACGTGCAGTAAACGGCAAGAGAAAGGGAGTACACATAAGGGTTAGAGACTATGCTCTTGCCGAGCCTCTCGCGCCGTTCGGCAAAATAGGCAATGATAAAAAGAAGGCTGAGATAGCCGAGGATCAGGCCGAAGATGCCCCATGCGCTAAGCATCCGTGTCCCTGCCATTTGTTTCCGTCAGGCTCGCCACAATACCTACCACAATGATGAAAAGGGCCCAGAGACCGAAAAAATAATAAGGCAGGACCAGACTGAAGATATCAAGAAAAGGCCAATTGAAAAGAAGTGTTCCAAGAAAGAAGAGAAAGACCCAAAATTCCTTGTTCTTCATATGGAAATGTATCACGAGACCCGTGATAATATCAATGAACTGCTCTGCCGGGGCAGCACATCCAGACAGTGTCGAGCGGCAAGTATCATCCAAAACCACAGATACGCCACAGCAGACATGAGCATGTATATACTATGAGGTCTTCGGTTTCTTCTGTTTGTGACACTTCAGGCATTCGAACTTGGGCGGATGTGCCGGCTTCCGGGCATACTGCTTGCCCGGATCGTGGCACTCCTGGCAGACGGTTATGTCAGTCACACCAAGATGGTTCGCATCAGCCGGCATCTGGGGATATTTCTGGCCGGAAATGGCATACAGGAATCCGAGTACGGCAATTACAAATACGACGAAGAGGAGTGTGTTTTTCATGACCGGTTACTTCTCTGTTCCGGATTTATCATTACCCTGTTTGCCTTCTAAGGGGGCCTTCTTGTCTCCGCTGGGGTGTCCCTCCTTCTTTACACAGCACTCCTGCGTGTCAGAGCAGTCAAGAAATGCGCCTTTCGCAGCTTCCTCATGAGCAGCGCAGACTTTCTTGCAGGTGCCGCCGAGCATTGAACAGTCCTCTCCTGCAAGCGCTGCAGCCGGGAATAAAAGCATCAGACATAACCATCTCATACGTTCTTCCTTCTCCTTCTGTCAGGGATAGTTCTGTTATTACTTTAACCAAGATTTGCAAATATGTATAGTGTTACAATACGCGCGGTTATGCAGGCACTGTTAAAGCATATAGCAACGCTTGGACCGATCGGCTATATGCCATTTGGGCCCGGCACATTCGGCAGCCTTGCAGGACTGATATGCCTCTGGTTCTTCCCCCTTTCCCCTCGATGGCATTTTGGGCTTATCATTTTCGGTTCACTTATCGGCTCGATAGCTGCCACCTCAGCCGAAAGGCAGTTTAAGCAGAAAGACAGCGGCAAGATAATTATCGATGAGCTTGTCGGTTTTTACGTGGCAGCGTTTCTTGTCCCTCATACACCTTCCTTGCTCATAGCAGCCTTTTTACTCTTCAGATTTTTTGATATATTTAAACCACTTATGATAAGAAACGTAGAAAAAGCTTTAAGAAATGGGAAGGGGGTTATGGCAGATGACATTCTTGCGGGGATATATGCAAACGCCCTCCTTCAGGTCTGGGTAATGTTTAAGGGTTAGGGTTTATCTTATGAAAAGAAGTTCAAGAGTATGAAGACATTTATTAAAAAATCCCTCCTATCCTCCCTTTGTCAAAGGGAGGTATCATGCCCCTCTTTGACAAAGAGGGGTGAGGGGAGATTTTTGAAGGGTGCCAGCGTACCTATGAACTTATTCTTATGACCATTCGCTCATTTATTGCCATCAAACTGCCCGATGATATAAGGAGGGCAGTGGCAGAACTGATCGACGAGCTCAGAAAGACCGAAGCTGATGTTAAATGGGTTCCGGCAGATAAGATCCATATCACGCTCACGTTTCTCGGCAACACTGACGATTCTCTGATCCCGAAGATAAAGGACCGCATCAGCAAAAAACTCTCACATTTCAATGCTTTTTATATTAAAATAGTCGGGGTTGGCTGCTTCCCCTCGGAAAAGCGGCCAAGAGTTCTCTGGGTCGGCATCGAAATCTCGGATGCGCTCAGAAGCATCCAGAAAGATATTGACACAGAAGCTGCGGAACTCGGTTTTGCATTAGAGGAAAGGCCCTTTTCCCCTCATCTGACGATCGGGAGGGTGAGGTCGCAGAAAGGGATCGCTGAACTGTCCGGAACGTTCGCAAAATTTCGGTCCTCTGATTTCGGGACAGTGGAAGTGAAGAGCATACAGGTCATGAAAAGTGAACTTAAGCCGGCAGGTGCGGAATACACGAGCATTGCCGAGATACCATTAGGGACAGGGAGGAACGATGTCAAAGGAATCGAACAAGGAACCGAATAAAGAAAAGCTGAAGGCCCTTGATATGGCCATTTCCCAGATCGAGAAGAATTTTGGAAAGGGCTCGATCATGCGGCTCGGTGAGGTTGCGGTGCCTGAGGGAATACAGTCCATCCCCACAGGTTCGCTCGGTCTTGACATAGCGACCGGTATCGGCGGTCTGCCGAAGGGAAGAGTGGTCGAGATCTACGGGCCTGAATCATCAGGCAAGACGACCCTGGCGCTGAATGCCATCGCACAGGCCCAGGCTGCAGGAGGCTCTGCTGCCTTCATCGATGCAGAGCATGCGCTGGATGTCGCGTATGCAAAGAAGATCGGCGTAAACGTTGATGACCTCCTGGTTTCCCAGCCGGATACCGGTGAACAGGCACTTGAAGTTGCCGAGGCGCTCGTAAGGAGCGGTGCCCTTGATATCATTGTTGTGGATTCTGTTGCAGCACTCGTTCCCCGTGCAGAGATCGAGGGCGACATGGGAGACTCCCTGCCCGGTCTTCAGGCGCGTCTTATGAGCCAGGCACTGCGGAAGCTGACCGCATCGATATCAAAGTCCAATACGACCGTGGTCTTTATCAATCAGATCAGGATGAAGATCGGGGTCATGTTCGGCAGTCCGGAAACAACAACCGGCGGCAATGCACTTAAATTCTACGCATCCATGAGACTCGATATCAGGAAGATCGAGAACCTGAAGGATAACCAGGAGATCATCGGCGGACGCGTAAGGGTAAAGATCGTGAAGAACAAGATGGCTCCGCCCTTCAGGCAGGCCGAATTCGATATCTATTTCAATGAAGGCGTTTCGCGCATGGGTGAGATCGTGGATCTTGGCGTGGAAAGGAATATTATCGAGAAAGCAGGGGCCTGGTACAGCTACGCAGGCAACAGGATAGGTCAGGGACGGGAGAATTCAAAGGAATTCCTGAAGAACAATCCTGAAATGGCCAAAGAGATCGAGGCAAAAATAACCGAAGCAATACACGTCAAGAAATAACAGGAGATGACAGATGGATGTCAATGAGTTACTAAAGGAAGCACATGGACAGGGGGCGTCTGACCTTCATCTTAAGGTGGGTTCCCACCCTATCCTGCGGATCGACGGAGAGCTCGGCCCCCTTTCGACCGAGAAACGCCTGAGCCAGGAGGACACGCTGAAAATGGCCTTTACGGTCATGAGCCCCGGACAGCGGGAGATATTCAAGAAGCGCAATGACATTGACCTCGCATACAGCGTTCCCGGTCTCGGCCGCTTCCGCTGCAACATCTTTATCCAGCGGGGCACGGTCGGTCTTGTCTTCAGGGTCATTCCGATGAGGATACCGACGATCGAGGAGCTCCTGCTTCCTGACATCATCAAGAAGATAGCCATGGAAGCGAGAGGTCTTATCCTCGTGACCGGGACCACCGGCAGCGGAAAGTCAACGACCCTTGCCGCCATGATCGACCATATCAATACCAGCAAGACCGATCATATCATGACCATCGAAGACCCGATCGAATACCTCCACCGTGACAAGCGTTCCATTGTCAACCAGAGGGAGATCGGCAGCGATACCGAATCGTTCAGCAAGGCGATGCGTGCTGCCATGAGGCAGGACCCTGACGTCATCCTTGTCGGCGAAATGCGTGACTTTGAAACGATCCAGACAGCGCTGACCGCTGCTGAAACAGGACATCTCGTCCTCAGTACGCTCCATACGAGCGACGCAGCAGAGACCGTCAACCGCATCATCTCCGTTTTCCCGCCCTATCAGCACAAACAGGTGCGAATACAGCTTGCCTCCGTGCTCAAGGGCATCATCTCGATGAGGCTCGTCCCTAAAACGGACGGCAAGGGAAGAGTACCTGCTGTTGAGGTGCTGATAGCTACAGCGACTATAAAGGACTGCATCCTGGATGCCGACAAAACAAAATCCATCAATGATGCGATCGCCCAGGGCACCTTGCACTACGGCATGCAGACCTTTGATCAGTCGCTCTTCAATCTCTTCAAGTCCGGATTGATATCCTATGAAGAGGCGCTGAGAAGGGCCACAAATCCTGACGATTTTGCGCTGAAGGTGAAGGGCATTCAGTCCACCAGCGACGCGTCGCTGGAGGACCAGCAGCAGCCCAAAAAGGATGAGATGAAGATTGACCGGTTCGGCAGGTAATGCGCTCAGGTATGCCCTGCTTCTGCTCAGATACCGCGGTCGAAGCGAAAAGGAACTGCGCGAGCGGCTCAAAAAAAAGGGATATCAGGCAGACGAGATAGAGCCCGCCGTGGCCTGGCTTCTGGAGGCAGGCTTCCTGGATGACAGGGCGCTTGCCGTGAATCTGAAGCGTCAGGCAATGACCCATAAGCTTCTCGGTTTTGCAGGAACGCGGCGGTTCATGCAGCAGAGGGGCCTCTCAAAGGAGATCATTGAAGAGACCCTTGCCTATGATGAAGATGACGAACTGCTGAACATCAGAAAGCTGATAGAGAAAAAACAGAAGAGCATAAGCAGATATCCTGAACCGAAAAGAACACAAAGCCTTATGGGCAGCCTGATGCGAAAAGGCTATTCTGTATCACTGATCAGGAAAGCCCTGAAAAATACCCTAGAAAACAAGGAAACGGAAGAATGAAACTGATCACATTATGTATGGCAGTCATCGCGCTTTTGCTTTCAGGAGGCTGCACCAAATCCGTGCGCTACTCGCAGGACGAGATCAAGGATTACCCTGCTGCTGTCCAGGACCATATCAGAAACAGCGAGGTCGCTATGGGAATGACCCGGGCCCAGGTGAGATTCTCCTGGGGCGGGCCGCACGCAGTAAAAATTCTCACTCCGGCCGAAACCGGTAAAGAGCGCGTGGAATGGGTCTATGAAAAGCTTAAACTCTTCAAGACACGGCTGATCTTCACTGACGACGTGCTCACGGAAATAATCAGCAAAGAACCGGGAACGGGAAAATAATGATGAACAGTGCAGAGATCAGGAGAACCTTTCTTGAATATTTCAGGTCAAAGGGACATGAGGTCGTACGCAGTTCTTCCGTTATCCCAGGCAATGATGCCACCCTGCTTTTCACGAACGCGGGCATGGTGCAGTTCAAGGGAGTCTTTCAGGGAGAGGAGAAAAGGCCGTACAGCCGGGCAACGACCAGCCAGAAATGCATGCGGGCGGGCGGCAAGCATAATGATCTTGAGAACGTAGGGCATACTGCCCGGCATCATACGTTCTTTGAAATGCTCGGCAACTTCTCTTTCGGCGACTATTTCAAGCGGGACGCCATACTCTTCGCCTGGGAACTGCTGACCGAGTATTACAAGCTGCCGAAGGACAGACTTTGGGCGACCGTGTACGAAGATGACGATGAGGCAGAACAGTTATGGAAAGAGCTTACCGGCATCCCGGCAAACAGGATCGTACGGCTCGGGGCCAAAGACAATTTCTGGCAGATGGGCGACACCGGCCCCTGCGGCCCCTGCTCGGAGATCCTTATCGATCAGGGCGAACATATCGGGTGCCGGAGGCCTGAATGTGCCGTGGGCTGCGACTGCGACCGCTTCCTCGAGATCTGGAACCTGGTCTTTATGCAGTTCGACCGCCAAAAGAACGGGGAGCTTATTCCGCTCCCAAAACCGAGCATTGACACCGGCATGGGACTTGAGCGTCTTTCGGCCGTGCTGCAGGGCAAATACAATAATTTTGATTCAGACCTTTTTTCGCCCATCATATCCGCGATATGCACCTATTCAGGCAAGGCATACAATGCGGACAGGCTGACCGATATCGCGATCCGTGTCATTGCGGACCATATACGGTCCATCACCTTTCTCCTTTCCGAAGGTTGTGTACCGTCGAACGAAGGACGCGGCTATGTCCTCAGGAGGATCATCAGGAGAGCATCGCGTTATGCAAAGAGCCTGGGCATCAGCGAACCGGTCCTGTACCGGTTTTCCGATGCCGTAGCAGATACCATGGGAGATATCTATCCTGAGCTTAACGAGGGACGGACCAGAGTGCAGAAGATGCTCCGCCTTGAAGAGGAGCGCTTCATGAAGACCCTTGAGCAGGGGCTGCTGATACTGAACGATGTGATCGGCCAGACCCGGAAAAAAGGACTGGGCAGCATCCCGGGCGTGGAGCTCTTCCGTCTCTATGACACCTATGGATTTCCGCTCGACATTGCGCGGGACGTTGCCTCTGAGCATGATCTGCTGATCGATGAGCCGGGCTTTCACCGGGAGATGGAGCAGCAGAAAACAAAAGCCCGTGCCTCGTGGGTCGGGGAGGAAACGTCTGCATCAGCGTCTGCCTATAAAGAACTCCTGTCAAAACATACAGCAACGGAGTTCGTCGGGTATGATTCTTTTGATGCGGATGCAGAGGTACTGGCCATTATCAGTTCCGGTAAAGAGGTCAATGAACTGCTGGCTGGAGCTGAGGGCGAGGTCCTTCTCGACAGGACGGCATTCTATGCAGAGTCAGGCGGACAGATCGGCGACAAGGGACAGTTAAGCGCTGATAATGTCCGCGCGCTTGTTCTTGATACCAGGAAGCCTGTCGAAGGCATGCATATGCACAGGATAAAGGTTGTGGAAGGTTCGCTCACAACCGGCATGAAGATCAGGGCCTCTGTTGATAAAGAGAAGCGTTTATCGATCATGAGAAACCATACGGCAACACACCTTCTTCATGCGTCCCTCAGAAATATCGTTGGGGAACAGGTAAAGCAGGCAGGATCATTTGTCTCTGATGAACGGCTCCGCTTTGACTTCACGCACTTTCAGGCCCTTGACGCACAAACGATCGAAGCGGTCGAGGATGAGGTGAACGAGAGCATAGTCAGGAATATCCCGCTCGACATCCGGACCATGGAGACCAAAAAGGCGATA
The DNA here is from genome assembly GCA_964463135.1 of uncultured Nitrospiraceae bacterium. Classification (GTDB taxonomy): domain Bacteria; phylum Nitrospirota; class Thermodesulfovibrionia; order Thermodesulfovibrionales; family UBA6898; genus UBA6898. The sequence continues at coordinate 227,991 of CAYXBA010000002.1, read as the reverse complement.
GAAGCAGGCGTCACCGCACTCTTCGGCGAGAAATACGGAGATGTGGTCCGCGTTATCTCTGTCCCCGAGGTGAGTTCAGAACTCTGCGGCGGCACGCATGCACACGCCACCGGCGACCTGGGGCTTTTCAAGATCATAGCCGAGGGGAGCGTTGCGTCAGGCATACGCAGGATCGAGGCGGTCACTGCCAGGACAGCGGTCTCCTACTTCCGTGAGGAAGAGGCGGAACTCAGGAGCGTCTGCGAGAACCTGAAGATCTCGGAGAAGCCTGCGGACAGGATCTCAAAGCTTATGATCGAGATGAAAGACCTTGAAAAGGAGCTTGAAGCCCTCAAGGGCAGGAGCGCGGCTGCACGTTCAGGAGAGATCGTCAGGACAGCCCGTGAGATCAACGGCATCAGGACAGTCGCGTGCAGACTTGACGGCATCGATGCGAAGGACCTCCGTATCATTGCGGATAATGTACGGGATGCCCTCGGTTCAGGCATCCTGGTAATGGCATCGGTCAAGGATGAGCAGGCCTCCATGGTCGCCATGGTAACAACAGACCTCACTAAAAAATTCAGCGCCGGCACTCTTTTGAAGGAAATTGCAGCTGCTGCAGGAGGCAAAGGCGGCGGCAAGGCTGACACGGCACAGGGCGGCACCAAAGAGATCCAGCTGCTGGACAAAGCACTCGAATCATTATACGATATTCTTAACAGAACGCAATAAGGAGGCATTATGGCTATTTTCGAGATCATCAGGAACGCAATGCTCTTGGGTTTCGGCGTACAGGAAAAGGTGAAGGAGTTCGTTGATGAAGTTGTCAAGAAAGGCGAACTGAGCGAGTCACAGGGGGCAAAACTTGTCAAGGAATGGACAGAAAAGGCCGAGAAGAACACGGAAGATATCTCCAACAGCCTGAATGACCTCATGAAAAAGACGATCGACAAAATGAAACTGCCCTCAAAGGATGACCTTGACAAAATGAACGAGCAGATCGTTGCGCTCACCGAAAGGATCAAGAAGCTTGAGGAGCAGAAGAGCTGACCGGTTAAGGTCCCCGTATGCCTTTTAGCTACTTCAGGCTCCGCCGGAGCATTAACCGGATCCGGCAGATCGTCAATGTCTTTCTGAAATACGGATTCGGCAAGGTCATAGATCAGATACACCTGAGCAGGTTCGTACCGTTCAGAAAAAGGCTCAAGTCTTTCGGCCAGTGGCCGTCAGTAAAGGAGCCTGCAGTAGCAGAGCGTCTGAGAATGGCCTTTGCCGAGCTCGGCCCCAGTTTTATCAAACTTGCCCAGATACTCTCATCACGCCCTGACCTTATAACCAAAAGGTTTGCGGATGAATTCAAGAAGCTTCAGGACCGGGTTCCGCCTTTTTCGAGCGACGAGGCTGTACAGATAATCGAGCAGGAAACGACCGGCAGGATCGATCAGCTTTTTTCGGAATTTGATGCAACACCGATCGCTGCGGCATCCATCGCCCAGGTGCACTTTGCCACGCTGCTCGACGGCAGCAAGGTCATTGTCAAGGTCCAGCGGCCCCGCATCAGGGAGCAGATAGAGACCGACATCGGCATACTGAATTTCGCTGCCGGACTCATGGAAAAATATTTTCCGGAGAGCGCGTTCTTTAATCCCTCGGGCATTGTCGAGGAATTCAGCCGTACGGTCAGAAAAGAACTGGACTTTGCCGAGGAGGCGAGGAACTGCATCCGCTTCAAAAAGAACTTTGAGCTTATCCCTGATGTCCATATACCCGCAGTGCACGCTGACTTCTCTACAGACAAGATCATCGTCATGGAGCGGATCGAAGGCGTCCGTCTGGATGACATTGAAGGTATTACAAAACTCGGCCTTGACCGTGTAAAGCTTGCAAAGGCAGGCATCAACGCATATTTCAAACAGATCCTTGAGGACGGCTTCTTTCATGCCGATCCCCATGCGGGGAATATCTTCGCCATGCCGTCCGGGCAGATCGGGTTCATGGACTTCGGCATTGTCGGCAGGGTAACGCCGGAAATGCGGGAGACCATGGCGAATACTTTTCTCGCGCTGATCCAGAAGAACTTTGACAGCCTTATTGACCAGTATATCGAGCTTGGCCTCGTGCCTGAGCACGTTGATCTGGATATTTTCCGGAAAGAGTTCAAGGCAGATCTTGCCGACTTTCTCGAACCCCTGTACGGCCTGACCATCAAGGAAATCAACTTTGCCGAATACCTTGATACCGTTATGCATCTCGCGATCAAGCACAAAATGAAAATACCGTCGGATCTTCTGCTTATCAACAAGGCGATGCTCATCCTGGAGAACATCGGCCGGGAGCTTGACCCTGATTTTGATTTTATCTCTGCAGCGGAGCCGTATGCCTCAAAGATCGTGAAGGAACGGATGAGCCCGGGAAAGCTCTACGAAAAAGCCCGAAAAAATGTTTCTGATCTCAGCGACTTTGCCATCCTCTTCCCGAAACAGCTCAGGCAGGTGGTCCAAAAAGTGCTCCGGGACGACTTTCATATTAAAATGACCCATATCGGCATAGACCGTTTCATACGGGACATGGACCGGTCGAGCAACCGGATATCTTTCAGCATGATCATCAGCGCTATCCTGCTGAGTTCTGCGATCATGCATGCCACCGGCGTCGGCCCTACCTATAGAGGCATCTCCCTGCTCGGCCTTTCCGCCTTTGCTTTTGCCTTCTTTCTCGGCATCTGGCTCATAATCTCGATCATCCGCTCAGGACGTCTCTAGCGGCCCTGAAAAAATATTTCAACTGCCTGTCGATAAGACTAGAATATTTCATGGCTGAGGTTCTATAATTTGAGGCAGATCTTTAAGCTCAAAATCATTGGAGGTAGCATGTCAAAACTCAGGAATATGCTGTTTTTATCCATCTTGGTCATGGCAACTGCGCTGGCCGGAATCCAGTCTCCGGTCCATGCTGCTGCTTTTGCACCGGCGGTCAGCCTGCCGGCGGGCGCAGGCCCAAGTGCAATCGTGACTGGGCAGTTCGTTTCCTCTCATATTGTTTCTGTTAACATATCGCAGAGTAAGCCTGTTACGGCAAGTAACTCCCCTGCATTCGGATCACCCGCGCTGATAACAAACAATGTTTTTGCGCCGGAAGGAACCGGCTGGAACAATTCGACATATGCGGTTGAACTCAATGAGGAATTGAGAATAGATCTGGGGCAGCCCTATCCCGAAATAAATCGTGTTATTGTTCAGGCAGATGACAACGATACCTACAGAGTTGAGTATTCCCTGGACGGCATACTCTGGACAGCACTCTATAACGTTCCTGTGTCAAGCGGGGGCGGGTTGCGTACCCGGGACAGCGGAACTCTGGGAGCTGTTTCTGCACGGTATATCCGCATTTATGCAACCGGGGGTGATGGCCTCTTTTCTGTATCTGAACTGCAGGTTTTCTCCTCATCTTCCGGCATACGTGATATTGCCGTGGCTAATTTCACCGATAATACGGTCTCTGTCATGCTCGGGAATGGTGACGGTACCTTCTCAAGAAATGATATTGCCGTAGGAACTGAACCCTATGCTGTCATTAGCGGCGACTTTAACAGCGACGGCAAGGCTGACCTTGCTGTCGCCAATTCCGGCAGCAATGACATTACCATTTTGTTCGGCGACGGAGCAGGCGGCTTTCCGACTACCGCAACGTACGCGGCAGGCAGCACGCCCTATTCTCTGACAAGCGGGGATCTTGACGGCGACGGCTTTATTGATATTGCGGTAGCAAATCTCAAGTCGAGCAATATCACTGTTCTGATCGGCGACGGAATCGGCGGTTATACAGCCACTGAGAAGGCGTTCCCTGCAGGAGGCAATCCGGTTGCTATCATTGCTGCCGACTTTAATGTTGATGAATTAGTGGCCAAGGATGAGCTTGCAGTCGCGGATTCGCAAAATAATGTCACCATTCTGTCGCTGACCAAGAACGCGGACAGCACATACACCATGACAAAGCCCAATAAGTATGTGATAGGACCGACTCCTCTCGCAATGGTAAAGGGCGATTTTAACGGCGATGGTCTGCCTGATCTTGCTGTAGCCATCTCAAACAACAAGGAAATTTCAGTACTCCTTGGCCTGGGTTCAAATATGCTCGATCTGTCACAGTATATTACCGTGGATCAGTTTCCTGCTGCGCTTACAGCCGAAGATCTTAACGGAGACGGTTTGACCGATCTTGCAGCAACGCATTTATCGAACGACAGGCTCTCAGTAATCTATGGCAACGGAAACGGCAAATTCCAGGAACCCCTCACTTTTGCGGTCGGTTCTAGCCCTATTGCCGTAGCAGCAGGTGATTTCGACTCAGACGGTCATATTGATCTGATAACAACAAATTATAAGGATGATACCCTTTCGTTTCTCATTAATACGCCTAACGCGGGCATCAATGTAACGTCACCTGCAGGCGGCGAACATATTCGTACCGGTTCTGCTCACCTGATCACCTGGGATGCATTCCCCGGGGCCGTAAGTTACATGGTCTATCACTCTGAAAACAATGGTAAGACTTTCAAGAAATTGGCCAAGGTCGGCAGCGTTACCAGTTACAATTGGAATTTCAAACTCCCCAAGACGCTGAACTCGAATGATAATATCATCAAGATCGTAGGATACAATGCCTCCAAAAAGATCGTTGCAGAAGGCATGTCAAAATCGACCTTTGCCATAGAAGCAGCACGTATTGTTTTCCCCAACGGCGGAGAGGAAGCCGCAGTCCCAGGAACATTGACCATCGGCTGGGAGACCTATACCACAAAGAAGACGCCGACTTCGATCAAGCTGTCATACTGGGATGGCGGTTCCTGGAAACAGATAGAATCGCTGAATCCAATTCCCTTCCCACCCATGTATACCTGGGTCATCCCGGCCTTCACAGAGACAAGACACTGTTTCCTGATTAAGATCGAACTGAAAGCTGGCAGCACGACCGTTGCAACTGACATAACCGACAGGTACTTCACGATAACCGCACCCTGACCAGAGACAGTATTACAATAGAGAAGGCATCTCGCAGGAGATGCCTTCTCTATTGTACCATATCCCTGCAGCCACTCTTTCTGATGACAGGCTGCCTAAGCGACACAACCGCATATTTACACCTGTTGGTCAGACAAAAAAATATTTTTGACTTCTTTCTCCTGCGAAACGGGTCGCCAGCGTGTTCCTTTCTTTGGAATTTTATGTTAGGTTAAAACATACCGATTACTGTGGAGGTAACATGAAGACAAGCCTTACATTTCTTTCGCTGCTTTTTATCATGCTTTTCAGTCTGCCGTTTGCAGGGCATGCAGACGCAATTGAACCGACTGCCAAGGTAGATACCGGCGAAGGCCAGCTGCCGCCGTACAGCGGTCCAAAGGCGGCTGCCGCCGTTGCCAAGTTCGAGTGGAAGGCAGGCTATGATTACCGCCATGGCGAACCAACCGGTCTCAGGGATATGATGTCAACCGTGCTGGTTCAGAGCAAACGCTTCAGGGTCCTGGAAAGGGCAGAGATGAATTCTATCAAAGACGAGATAGGGCTGTCCGAAGAGGGATATACGGAAAAAAAGACCGCAAAGAAACGAGGCAAGGTAAAGGGAGCTGATCTCCTTATCGTTGCTGCGGTAACAGGCTGGGACCCGGGCACGTCGGGCACAAGCGGCGGCATCGGCATCGGCAACTGGAGGGGGCTCGGAGGGATAATGGGCGGAATCAAAAAGTCCTCCATGGCAATGGACATCAGGATCATCGATACCGAAACCTCAGAGGTACTCGCTGCAACGCGGGTGGAAGGTGAGGCAACTGATTTCAATCTTGGCGGATTCGGCGGGGGCATCATCGGCACCGTCGGACTTGCAGGCGGTCTGAGCACCTATTCAAAGACGCCCATGGAAAAAGCGATCCGGGTCTGCATCTACGAGGCAGTCAAATATATCGCATACAACACACCTGAGGAATACTTCAAATACTAGTTTTACCGGGGGCTGCAAAGCCCCCTTCACTTTGTCCTACAGCCTCTTCAGCGTACTGATCAAGGCCTCGGCCTTCTTCAAACTCTCATGATATTCACGCTCAGGCTCAGAGTCAGCGACGATACCGGCGCCAGCCTGCACGTATGCCCGGCCCTCTTTTATCAGAAAGGTCCTGATGACGATATTAAGGTCCATATTCCCGTTGAACCCGATATAGCCGATGGAGCCGGTATAGGGCCCTCTCCGGTGCTGCTCCAGTTCGTCAATAATTTCCATACAGCGCACTTTCGGGACCCCGGTAATGGTCCCTCCCGGAAACGTGGCCCTGATCACGTCAAAGCAGTCCATGCCTTCTGCAAGCAGGCCCCTGATATTGGACACGATATGGATAACATGTGAGTACAGCTCGGTCGTCATCAGTTCATCAACATGAACGCTGCCATAGTCGCAAACCTTGCCCATATCATTCCGCTCAAGGTCAATGAGCATGATATGTTCTGCCCGTTCTTTTTCATTCAGCAGCAGTTCAGCTGTCATCGCATCATCACTCTGCAGATCTTTGCCTCGCGGCCGAGTACCGGCAATAGGCCGCGTATCAACAGCCCTGCCATTGACGCGGACAAGCCGTTCCGGTGAGGAGCTGACGACCTGATAACCGCCAAGATCCAGGAACGCGGCAAAAGGCGAAGGATTGACCTCACGCAGGATCTCATAAATAACCAAAGGGGGTGTATCTCCGATATGCGCAGAGAGTCGAAGGGAAAGATTTGCCTGGAATATATCACCCGCAGCTATGTATTCCTTTGCCCGCTGTACCATTGCGATATAGTGGTCTTTGTCCGTATCTGCCGTTATGCTGATGTCCTTCAGGCCGGATTCTCTTCGCTCTGTCGTTCGGTCCTGTTCAAGCATCTGTGTTATTCTCTCGATATGGAGCCATGCCTCTTCCTGTAATTCTTCTTTTTGCGTAGCGATATCAGAGAGTCCCTGCGAACATTCGCGTGCGCCCGGACAGACGATGATCCAGCATTTCCTCATCTTCAGATCAAACGAGATGACACGATCGAACATAAAGAAATGTGCATCAGGGATAATGAGGTCATCATCTGCAGTTGCGGGCAATTTCTCGAAGTAACGCACAAAATCATAGCTGAACAGGCCGGCTGCCCCCCCCTGAAACGGCGGAAGTCCCTCCAGGTGATCGTGGCTGACAGCCGATACCAGTTCCCGCAGACGCTGAAGCGGCCTGCCACGTGATTCTATGCTCGTGCCAGAAGAGTCAATCTCAACAAGACCGTCTTTTGCCTTGAAGGTCAGATAGGGCTCGATACCGATGAATGAATATCGCGAGATCTGTTCAGGGCCCTTCAGGCTTTCAAGAAGCAGACTGTTTTCTGAGTGGACCTTTTTATAGGCCTCAAACGGGTCCTGAAAAGAAATCTCCCGGAAGGTCGGCTGACAAAAAAATGCGAAAGGATCTTTAAGCAGAGACATCGACACTGACGGGGCGTTAAGCCCGGGCCATCTCTTCCAGTATCAGTTTTATCGCCCGGTCAGGATCGGCATGGTTCAGGATCGCCCTGCCCATGACCAGGTAATCACTTCCTTCATGCAGGGCCTTTTTCGGTGTCATCATCCTGTGCTGATCGTCCGCCGCTGCCCAGGTCGGTCTGATGCCGGGTGTCACAATAAGAAAGCCCCTGCCGCAATGACCTCTGACCAGGGCCGCCTCCTGCGCAGATGCAACAACACCGTCAAGGCGTGCCTTCAGGGCAAGGCCTGCCAAATGCCTCACCTGCGTTCTGAGGCTGTGCTGGATACCGATCTCGTGCTTAAGAACATCCTGCGACATGCTGGTCAGTACGGTAACGGCAATGATGCGGGGCTTCTCGATATTCTCTTTCAGGCAGGCGTTAACCACCTCGTCCCGGCATATCTGCATCATGTCCAGTCCGCCCGACGCATGAACATTGAACATGAAAACTCCGGAACGTGCAGCAGCTATGCCTGCTTTGGCGACCGTATTGGGAATGTCATGGAATTTGAGATCAAGAAAGACCTTCTTGCCCCTCTTATGGATCTCTTTGATTATTCTTGATCCGGCAATGGTATGCAGTTCAAGCCCGACCTTGAAGATCTCTATATATGGAGAGAACCTGTCGACCAGCTCCGCAGCATACGCATAATCAGCGACATCAAGGGCAAGGATTAATTTTTCTTTCATACCAATATGGTTCTAGACCTTCGGCAGCACAATATCTTTCTGCGCCTGGTATTTGCCTTTCTTGTCAGCATAGGATGTCATACAGACCTCATCTGCACCAAGGAATACGAGCTGTGCCAGTCCTTCGTTCGCATAGAGCTTTACCGGAAAAGGCGAGGTATTTGAAACAGAGATGGTTATATAACCCTCCCATTCAGGCTCAAGGGGCGTGATATTTACGACAACGCCGCTCCGGGCATACGTTGATTTACCAAAGCAGATCACGAGCACATCACGGGGTATCCGCAGATATTCGAGCGAACGGCAGAGGACATACGAATTGGCAGGAATCTCACAGACTTCACCGGAAACATGTTCGAAGTTGCCTTCATCGAAGTTCTTGGGGTCGATCACTTTACCGGCCTGTGGCTTTGGGACCTTGAAATCATCGGCGATCCTGATGTCATATCCGTATGCACTTACGCCAAACGATATGACACCCTTCCTCACCTGTGCATTCTCAAAGGGCTCTATCATACCCTTCTGCGCAGTCTCTATGATCCAGCGATCGCTCTTAACCATTCGTTCATCTCCCCCTATTAGCGTGATATTATATCACGAGCAGTCTGTTTTTATTGAAGAAGACGATTTTGAAAGAGTATAATTCAGACCATGGAAACGTGCATGATCTGCGGTAACAGTCCGGACAGTTGCACCTGCTGTCCTGAATGAGGGCATGTCTGCCCCCTGGACCTGGGGGAGTATTTCTGTCCGGTCTGCAAACCTGAACCGCCAAAGAACAGGACGCAGGAGAAAGGCACTAAATGAAAATAGCGGCGAAAGGAGATAAATATGGCTGATGAGCATTCATTTGATATAGCGAGCAAAATTGACCTGCAGGAGGTGCTGAATGCCGAGCAGCAGGCCACAAAGGAAATATCGCAGAGGTTTGATTTCAAGGGCAGCAAAAGTTCTATCGTGCTGAACAAAGAGAAAAATGAGATCACGCTTATCTCTGACGACGAACTCAAACTGAAAACAGTTATCGATATCCTCCAGACAAAGCTGGTCAAACGCGGCATATCCCTGAAGGCGCTCCAGTACGGCAAGATAGAGCAGGCTTCCGGCAATAGTGTGCGTCAGGTCGTGACCCTTCAGCAGGGCATTCCGGTGGAAAAGTCAAAAGAGATCGTGAAGATCATCAAGGATACGAAGATGAAGGTCCAGGCAGAGATACAGAAAGACCAGGTCAGGGTAAAGGCCAAGAAGATAGACGACCTTCAGGCCCTCATAGCCCTGTTACGGGGAAAGGACCTCGGGATCCATATCGACTGCATTAATTTCCGCTGATTCTGCAAGGATGTTAAGGGCCTTTTTTGCAGCGAGAGATTCAGCTTCCTTCTTTCTGCGGCCCGAGGCTGTACCCAACTGCCTGTTGTTCAGGGATACGCTTACGGTGAATATCCGCTCATGCTCGTCGCCCTCCTGACTGACCAGACGGTACTCCGGCAGTTTTCCGAACAGCATCTGGGTCTTCTCCTGAAGCTCGGTCTTGTAATCAAAAAAGTCTCCGCTTTCGAGTGCGCGGATGATGCGTCCCTGAAACAGACGATGGATTATCTTCCTGACGGTCTCAAACCCGCCGTCCAGATAGACCGCGCCGATGACCGCCTCAAGCGTATTGGCAAGAATGGACTTCTTTGTTGTCCCTCCTGTTGATTTCTCGCCCTTGCCCAGCAAAAGAGAATTACCGAGGGAAAGCTCCTGTGCGATTTCGGCAAATACCGGTTCGCTCACGATATAGGACTTGATCTTCGCCAGGACCGCTTCACTATAGGTCTGTTCATGAAGGAAAAGGAATTCCACGATAACAAGGCCTATGACCGAATCGCCCAGGAACTCCAGCCGCTCGTTATGCTTTTCGGTTCTTTCCCTGTTTTCGTGATAATAGGACTTATGGGTAAGTGCTTCGAGTAGGAGCTCTTTGTTACTGAAGCAATACTGAAGGTTTTTTTCTGCTTCCTGAATGAGGTCTTTTTTGTTCTGCCGGATCAATTCTCGAACTTTTTAAAGAGCAGGCACGCATTCGTACCGCCAAAGCCGAACGAGTTGGAAAGCGCATACCTCACAGAGGCAGGCCTTGCCTTATGAGCCACATAATCGAGATCGCATCCCTCATCTGGATTGTCAAGATTTATGGTCGGCGGAAGCATGCTCTTGTAGATGCTGAGCACACTGACCACGGCCTCCACACCGCCTGCAGCCCCCAGGAGATGGCCGGTCATGGATTTCGTAGAACTGACCGCAAGTTTATACGCATGCTCGCCAAAAACACCCTTGACCGCATTCGTTTCGAGTTCATCGCCATGCTTGGTCGAGGTGCCGTGGGCATTGATATAGTCAACTGCTGACGGTGCTACCTCAGCATCCTTCAGTGCCATGGTCATGCAGCGCACAGCACCCTCGCCGCCCGGTGCAGGAGACGTGATATGATAGGCATCGCCGGTCAGTCCGTACCCGACCAGTTCAGCGTAGATCTTCGCATTCCGCTTCACTGCATGGCCGAGTTCCTCCAGAATAACGATCCCAGCCCCCTCTCCCATGATGAAGCCGTCGCGGTCACGGTCAAACGGCCTGCTTGCCTTTTCAGGCTCGTCATTGCGTGTAGAAAGCGCCTTCATGGCATTGAATCCGCCAATGCCCATGGCCGTGATGACCGATTCAGTGCCGCCAGCGATCATGGCATCAGCATCGCCCCGCTGAATGATCTTGAAGGCATCGCCGATGGCGTGGCTGCCGGTCGCACAGGCAGTTGCCGGTGCGGCATTAGGCCCCTTTGCGCCGAACCTGATCGAAATCTGGCCGGCTGCCAGGTTTATGATGAGCATCGGTATGAAAAAAGGCGTAATCTTCCTCGGCCCCTTTTCAAGCAGGACCTTGTGGTAGTGCTCGATCGCAGGCAGACCGCCCATTCCTGCACCCACGTACACGCCAACGCGCGGCGCATTCGTCTCGTCGATCTTCAGGCCCGAGTCCTCCATCGCCATCGTAGCAGCAGCGACCCCGAAGTGGATAAACCTGTCCATCTTCTTGATCTCCTTGATCTCGATGTAGTCTTCGGGATTGAAACCCGCGACCTCTCCCGCTATCTGCGTCGGAAAGCCGGTTGTATCAAAATGGGTAATGCGCCGGATACCCGACCTTCCCTGCATGAGGCCATCCCAGCTCTTTTCGACGCCGATGCCGAGAGGGGTTACAAGGCCGAGCCCGGTAACAACTATGCGTCTCTTGTCCATTAACCCTGTTTCTTGGTTATGTAGCTTATCGCGTCCTTGACCTTCTGGATCTTCTCTGCATCCTCATCGGGGATCTCGACATTGAAGGCCTCTTCAAACGCCATAACAAGCTCGACGGTGTCGAGCGAATCCGCGCCCAGGTCTTCGACAAATGAAGACTCGGCCGTAATCTCGGCAGCATTCACACCCAGCTGCTTCGCGATGATTTCCTTGATTTTTTCCTCTACCATTCTTCTACCTCCATGATAATTTTCTTTTTTTTGATTCTGATAATTAAGAACTACATGTACATTCCGCCGTTAACGTGGATCACCTGGCCGGTGACATAGCCGTTATCCGGCAGAGCAAAGAAAGCAACGGCACTGGCAACATCATCCACCGAACCGAACTTTCCGAGTGGTATAGATTTTAACATTTCCTGACGTATATTTTCACTCAGTGCATCGGTCATCGCAGTTGAAATGAATCCCGGTGCGACCGCATTGGCAGTTATGCCCCTGTTCGCATATTCCCGTGCAGTCGTCTTGGTAAGGCCGATTATGCCTGCCTTTGATGCACTGTAGTTCGCCTGGCCCGGATTGCCCATGAAGGCTACCACCGATGCTATGTTGATGATCCTGCCATACCGCTGCTTCACCATAACCTTCACAGCCTCTTTGGTGCAGAGGAAAACACCCTTGAGGTTGATGCTGAGCACCAGGTCCCAGTCCTCCTCCTTCATTCTCAATAAGAGGCCGTCCCGGGTGATGCCGGCATTGTTGACCAGGATGTCTACTCTTCCGAAATCCCTGATCGCCTCCTCAAAAACCTTGGCAACTTCAGCAGCTTTTGAGACATCCAGCTTTGCAGCCTTTGCCCGTATCCCCTTTCGGGTAAGCTCTTTTGCTGTCTCATCCGCACTATCGAGGGAAACATCCGCAATGATGAGATCAGCACCCATAGCTGCAAATCTCTCGGCAATGGCCTTGCCTATGCCCCGGGCGCCGCCGGTAACCATGACTACCTGTCCCTTCAGTTCCATAACACCTCCTAAAAATCGGTGTTAATTTTAACAAACTGAAGCGTTCTTTACCAGTTTTTTCTCATGATTTTTTGAGGGGTTACTGACGTCAGGACCTTTATCTCTGTGACAGCAATTAAGCGTCCGTTTGATTTTATTTATTTGATAGCATAAACTAAGGTCAATAAGTTTAGCACCTAAATACCTTTAAAGGAGATATCCATGACTAACGCGACAATACTCATTGATGGCATGTCCTGCATGCATTGCGCGATGCGAGTAAAAAAGGCCATTGAAGCGCTGCCCGGGATCAGCAGCCTGAATGTGGAAGTAGGCAAGGCGGAATTACAGTTCGACGAATCACAGACATCCAAAGCAGCTATTGAAGCGGCTGTCATCAAGGCAGGTTACAAGATCAGATCCTGATCAGCCCCATCCACCTGATCAATTAGTTCCGCGGATCTTCGCACCGGTCTTCTGCGCCACATGCTCAACGAGCGCGATATGAACAGGCTCTATCTCATCTTCGGCAAGAGTCCGATCTTTACTCCGATAGGTCAGACGAATGCCGAGACTTTTCGTATTATCCGGCAGGTTCTTGCCTTTATAGTGGTCGAACAGCTCAACCTGCGAGAGTATGTCGGAGGGATACTCCCTGAGTAAGTTCAAAACATCAGATGCAGCGATCTGATCGTCCAGAACAAGTGCCACATCACGCTCTATGGCCGGATATCTCGGGATCTGGTGGTATACGATCTTCTGCTCCAGCAACGGCAGCAGTTGATCAAGGTCAAGTTCGAACACAATCACCTGCGGCTTCTGGATCTTAAGGGACAGTTTTTCTACGATCTGCGGCGCCATCTCGCCCATGTACCCGATCTTCAGATCGCCGCTGTAAATATCAGCAGACTTTCCGCCATGAAGAAAAGCCTCCTGCGATGGAACAAACCTATAATTTCTAAGCCGTATCTCTTCAAACAGGGCCTCCAGCACACCTTTGACGCCATAAAACGCAGGAACAGGGTCTTTCCAAAGAGAAGGCAGCATGTCCTGAAAAAAGAGTCCGGCCAATCTCAGACCTTCAGAAGGCAGTTGCTCTCCCCAGTCGATAAAGACACGGGAGACCTCAAAGAGCCTTACATCCCTGATCCCGCGCGACAGGTTATATACAAAGTTATTGACGAGTGCCGGCATAAGCGTTGTCCGCATCAGGCACTCCTCCTGCCTGAGGGGATTCAGCAGTGTCACATGCTTGCGTCTGCGCTCATGCTCATGTGATTCGATCGAGAGGAGATCAAGGTCTGCACGGTCCATAAAGCTGAAATTGACCACCTCGTTGAAGCCGTTCTTCCGGATCGTCTCACGAATGGCATGAACAGTCTGCTCTGCACTGCTCAGCAGGCCGTCAGAAAGCGTTGCGCGCGGAGGCCGTGCAGGCACGCGGTCGTAACCGTAGCAGCGCACAACTTCTTCAATAATATCCACCGGAGCAGTGATATCACCCCTGAACGGCGGAGGAAATGCCGCAAACTCCTCACCTCTTTCCACGGTCCTGATTCCGATCGCATTAAGGAGGCCGAGCACTTCTTTCTTATCGATAGTAATACCGATCAGTGCATTGATGCGGCGGTAGGAGACAATGATCTCGACCGGAACATACGGAACAGGATAATTATCCACAATACTGCAGATACGGCCGCCGGCAAGCTCTGCGATCAGAACCGCAGCCCTGTTGAGGGCTGTTTCAAGGAAAACCCGGTCAGTTCCCCGTTCGAAACGATAGGATGACTCGCTCCTGAGACCCAGCGCCTTTGACGATCTTCTGATCGAGGCAGGCTCAAAATACGCGCTCTCCAGAAAAATATCCCTTGTCGTTTCTGTTACAGACGACCCTTCTCCCCCCATGATGCCGGCAACTGCCACCGGACCAGCAGCGTCCCATATGAGCAGGGTCTCTTCCGGCATTTTCCTTTCGACACTGTCAAGCGTGGTCATAAGACGGTCTTTGCCTGCCTGCGCAACCCTGATCTTCCTGCCGGTGATCTTTGCCATGTCGAACGCATGAAGCGGATGACCCAGTTCGAGAAGCACGTAGTTCGTGATGTCCACAACATTATTGATCGACCGAATGCCGCACTTCTCAAGCCTCGTCTTCATCCAGTCAGGAGATTGCCTGATCGTTACGTCATGGATCGATCTGCCGGTATAGCGAGGACAAAGGTCAGGCGCATCAATATCCACATGAACATCGGACGGCAGCAGATCCGCGGGAATGGCGGATGCAGGCAATTTGATCGGCAACCCGTACAGCGCTGCAACCTCGCGTGCAAGCCCGAAGACATTCAGGCAGTCAGGCCTGTTCGGCGTGACATTGACCTCCATCACAACGTCCTCGCCGACCGTTTCCATCCCCTCGATCTCGAGACCGGCCATGGTCAGACGATGAGCCACGTCCCCGGCAGATGCCGTTACATCCACGAATTCCTTTATCCAATCAAGCGATACGCGCATATTCGTTCCTGTGTGTCAGAATTGCTTCAAAAAACGAAGATCGTTTTCGTAAAAAAGACGTATATCATCAATGGCGTATTTCAGCATGGTCAGTCTCTCGACACCCATACCAAAAGCAAATCCGGTAAACTCATCGGGGCCGTATCCCGACATTTCGAATACCCTGGGGTTCACCATGCCGCAGCCCATCACCTCAAGCCAGCCTGTGGTCTTGCAGACCCGGCAGCCCTTGCCTGCGCAGAAGATGCATCCGATATCGACTTCTGCACTCGGCTCGGTAAAGGGGAAATAGCTCGGTCTGAACCGGACCGGCGTGCCCTCGCCGAAGAAGCTGTGGATAAAAAGCCCGAGAACACCTTTGAGGTCACTGAAGGATATGTCCGTATCGACCATCAGGCCCTCGACCTGATGGAACATCGGCGTATGGGATATGTCTGCATCGCACCGATACACCTTGCCGGGAGCGATGATCTTGAGCGGCGGACGTTTCTTCTCCATAACTCTCACCTGCACCGGAGAGGTATGTGTCCTGAGCACCACGTCATCCGAGACATAGAAGGTGTCCTGCATGTCGCGGGCCGGATGGTGCTTCGGCATGTTCAAGGCCTCGAAATTATAGTAATCAAGCTCGATCTCAGGGCCTTCCTGAATAGTGAAGCCCATCGAAACAAAGATATTCTTGATCTCGTCGAGCACCTTGTTCAGCGGATGGGTCCTCCCCGGCAGACAGGGTTTGCCCGGAAGTGTGATATCGATCTTTTCGGAAAGAAGACGTTTCTGTTTTTCAAGGTCCCTGAACAGTGATTCCTTCTGATCGAGGGTCTGTTCGACAAAATCTCTCAGTTCATTGACTGCTTTGCCGAATGCGGGTTTTTGTTCAGGCGGGACAGAGGAAAGGGCCTTCATCTGAGCTGTTACCAGCCCTTTCCGTCCTGCATATTTTGACTTGAGCTTCTGAAGTTCTGCTATATCCGAAACCTGCTCGATCTCGGCCAGAAAAGATTGCTTTAGGGAGAGCAGATCACCCACAGCAGACTATGATGCAAGCTTTGCCTTGGCGGCCTCTGCAATCTCACTAAACGCCTTCGGATCATGATACGCAAGATCTGCAAGGGCTTTCCGGTCAAGCGTAATTTCGGCCTTCTTGAGGCCGTTCATAAACTGACTGTAGTTCAGGCCGAGAGAGCGCACTGCTGCGCTGATCCTGGTGATCCAGAGCGCCCTGAACTCGCGCTTCTTTGCACGACGGTCACGATATGCATATTGCAGGGCCTTGTCAACGGTCTCCCGTGCCACCTTAAAGAGACGGCTCTTGGCTCCGTAGTATCCTTTGGCCTGCGAAAGGAGTTTCTTTCTCCTTCTTGTGTTCTTTGTACCACTTTTTGCTCTGGGCATATTCCCATCCTCCTGATTCTTGATTACTCGTCACGGGCGCTGCGTCCCGCCCGATGTTCTACCGGTCTTACCCGTAAGGTAAAAGGGTCTTGATATTCCTCTGGTCAGTCTTGTCAACAATCGCTGACTGGCGCAGATTACGCTTCCTCTTAGCGGGCTTGCTGGTAAGCAGATGGCTCGTAAAACCCTTGTTCCGCTTGACCTTGCCGGTACCGGTCAGCTTGAACCGTTTGGCAGCACCCTTGTGCGTCTTCATCTTTGGCATCGTTTCCTCCAAATAAAAATATTCCTGTTCCTGCGCAGACATTCCTGTCCTGCTCCGGAACAAGAGTGGGTATTATACCCCAAAAGGATTTATTTTGTCACTCAGAAATTACTACGATTTCGGGGCTACAACCATGGTTATGTGATTGCCCTCAAGTCTCGGATTCGTCTCGACCTGAAATTTGCCGGTGAGGCTCTGGATGATCTTGTCAAAGACCTTCATGCCGAGTTCCGGGCGGATAATCTCCCGTCCCCGGAAATACATCACGACCTTTGCCTTGTCCCCGTCCTCAATAAAGCGGTTGATGTTCCTGATCTTGAGCTGAAGATCATGTTCGTCGATCTGCGGCCTGACCTTCACCTCTTTCAGGTCAATGGTCTTCTTCTGCGTATGCTTCTTATGAAGCTGGTATTTGTATTTGCCGAAATCAAGGATCTTGCATACCGGAGGCACTGCCGTCGGCGACACCTCAACAAGATCAAGCTCCCTCTGTTCGGCCACATGAAGGGCTTCGCGCACGGTCATGACGCCAAGCTGGCCGCCGTCGCTGTCAATGACCCTGATCTCTTTAGCCCTGATCTGCTCGTTTACCCTGATATTTTTGCCAATGTCCCTGTTACTGATGTTTTCACCTCCTGAGGTTGATCTCTTCACAAAGAAAAGATATGAGTTCATCGATCGCAAACGGGCCGACATTCTCCCCATTGCGCTTCCTTAAGCTCAACAAATTCTGCTCCATTTCCTTATCACCGATCACGATGGCGTATGGGATCTTTCTTATGGTACTCTTCCTGATCTTATTGCCGATCTTCTCGTCATCCGCATCGAGATCAATACGAATACCCTTCTGCGAAAGAGCGGCTGCGATCTTTTCCGCATATCCCGCATGTTTTTCCGATATGGTGAGCACCGACATCTGGACCGGCGCGAGCCAGAGCGGAAAGGCCCCTGCATAATGCTCGACCAGGACGCCAAAAAAACGTTCCAGCGAACCCATAAGCGCCCGGTGCACCATGATCGGCCGGTGCTCCTTGCCGTCAGAACCGCGGTACGTCATATCGAACCGCTCCGGCAGATTGAAATCGACCTGGATCGTGCTGCATTGCCATGACCTGCCGAGCGAGTCCTTCACCTTGATGTCGATCTTCGGCCCGTAGAATGCGCCGCCGCCGTTATCAATATTATAGCTCAGACCCTTTGCCTTGAGTGCATCCTCAAGCGCTGCGGTCGCCTTCTGCCAATGCTCGTCACTGCCGACATATTTTTCAGGACGTGTCGAGAGATAGGTCTCGAACTGCTCGAACCCGAAGGTGCGCAGGATGAACAGGATAAAGTCCAGCACCTGCAGGATCTCGGCCTCGATCTGGTCTTCGCGGGTAAAGATATGTGCATCGTCCTGCGTAAAGCCCCGGACGCGCAGCAGGCCATGGAGCACGCCTGACCGTTCAAACCGGTACACGGTCCCGAGTTCCGCATACCGCATCGGGAAATCCCGGTAGCTCCTGAGCGAATTCTTGTAGATATAGATATGGAACGGGCAGTTCATGGGCTTCAGTTCATACTGCATGCCCTCCACTTCCATCGGCGAATACATGTTCTCATTGTAGAAATCGAGATGGCCGCTCGTCTTCCATACGTCAAGGCGTGCGATATGCGGACTGTACAGAAGTTTATACCCGGCCTTCTGATGTTCGTCGCGCCAAAAATCCTCGATCGTCTTCCGGATCATGGCCCCATTGGGGTGCCAGAGGATCAGGCCCGGCCCGACCTCCTCATTGATGCTGAACAGGTCCAGTTCCTTGCCGAGGCGGCGGTGGTCCCGCTTCTTCACCTCTTCAAGAAAATCGAGATATTTCTTCAGGTCCTTCGGATTATTGAAGGCAGTGCCATAGATCCTCTGGAGCATCTTGTTCTTTTCATCACCCCGCCAGTAAGCACCGGCTATGCTCAGAAGCTTCACCGCAGCGATCCTGCCGGTAGAGGGAAGATGGGGACCCCTGCAGAGGTCCATAAAACCGTCCTGATCATAGACCGTGACTGTCTTTGCATCAATACTCTGAAGCAGTTCCACCTTATAGGTCTCGCCGCTCTTAGCAAAGAGGCTCAACGCCTCGTCCTTTGTCATCTCCCTCCGCACAAAGGCTGCGTTCTTCTTTATGATTGACTCCATCTCTTTCTCTATGGCTGTCAGATCATCAGGGGTAAAGGCGCGGTCAATATCAAAGTCATAATAAAAGCCATCCTGGATAGACGGCCCAATAGCTACCTTTGCCTGCGGGAAGAGATTTTTGACCGCATGGGCCATAACATGGGATGTGCTGTGCCGATAAAGGTCCCTGCCCTCATCTGAATCAAAGGTGACCGGTTCGACCGTGTCATTGTCCTTGATCTCCCTGAGGGAACTGAGGTCTGAAAGGTGTCCGTTGATCCTGACCGCTAAGGCTTTTGCTTTTGCGAGATATTTTTCGAGATCGGAAATTTCGCTGAAATTTCTCTCACTGCCATCACTTAATCGAACGTTAATATCCTGTTACCTCCAAACACGAGAATCATTGCAGAATGCGGATATGATACAGGAAGGTTTAACGCAATTTCAATCACTTTAGCTGAAACAAGGCCTGCAAAGAGGCCCTTATGTATAGAGTGGTTTTACTGCCGGATCATTGCACTGACTGCGATCAAACGATCGATTTCCTCAAAAACTATAGATCTTCCAGCAGCATGGCACTCTCCTGCGGCGTGGACCAGTCATCCTATCACCCATGTCGAAGCCTGGGTCGCGATTATACACATGTAGATCAGACTCAGCAAAAAAACAGGCGCATCAGCCGTCAACCTGCTAGTGATAATAAAAAGATTGATGGCAAGAACAAGTATTGCACGCGCCCGAGTCACAGCATCTCCTCAGTTACTTGTACCCACCGGAATGAGCAGAACAAAAAGTGCTGGTTAAAGAATATTTGCAATACCTTTCCGCATGCAACAGCCCTCCTGTCCGCTGTTTTTCTTTTTAAGGCAACGTGCTAAAATTACTACATGAAAAAAGTAGGATATGTTTACGATGATATTTTTCTGCTCCATGAGATGCCGATTGCCCATCCTGAATCAAAGGACCGGCTTATTGCGATCAACGAGAGGTTACAGCGGTCGCCCCACTGGAAATCCCTGCATCATCTGAAGCCGCGAAAAGCGTCTGAACAGGATATCCTTGCCGTGCATACTGCGACCTATTTATCTGAGATCAGGCAGTTCACCGGATATTATGATCCGGACACCTATCTGTCGCCGCATACGGCAGAAGCTGCCTTCTTTGCAGCCGGTGCTGTTACAGAAGCGATAGAACGGTGCAAGTCAGGAGAGATCGAAAGGGCCTTTTGCGCGGTGAGGCCTCCGGGTCACCATGCCGAAACAGACAGTGCGATGGGGTTCTGCATTTTCAATAACGTCGCTGTCGGCGCACGCTATGCGCAGAAGGCAGGTTTTCAAAAGGTCTTTATCGTCGATTTTGATGTGCATCATGGGAACGGTACCCAGCACATTTTTGAGGAAGATGATACGGTCTATTACTTCAGCACGCATCAATTCCCCCACTATCCCGGTACAGGAGCAGATGCTGAGCGCGGACGCGGAAAAGGCACTGGCTTTACCTACAACATCACTATGCAGAGCGGCTCAGGAGACAAGGACTATTTCCATGCGTATCAGGATATCCTCCCGGGGCTTGTATCGAGATTTGATCCGGATATTGTGCTGGTCTCGGCTGGATATGATCTGCACGCTGCTGACCCGTTGGCAGGCCTGCGGGTGACGAACGAGGGGATCAGGAACATCGTGAGGGGCATACTCTCATCGAAAGCAGCTATCCCTTATATATTCTGCCTTGAGGGCGGTTACAACCTTGTCTCGCTCAGCGAATCGGTCCTGATCACCGTAGAAGAGCTGCTGACCCATTCATAAAAAAACGGGCATTGCGCCCGCTCTTTAAATGTTGCCGAATTATTTTATCGCTCTAATTGCTGTTTCTGTTCTGCCTTCTGCGCTTCCTCAGCTGCTTCTTTTTCTTCCTTTACGTCCAGCCGAGCCTGTTCGGCAGACTCCTGCAATTTCTTCTCTCTCTTCTGGATCTGTTTCCTGAGCTCTTTGACCCTGCCATTGTATTCAACAGTCAGTGCGTCGGCCTCGTCATGATTTGCGACAACATGGGGGGTAACCATGATAATAAGCTCCCTTTTCTTGAGAGAATCAGTGGTCGTGCCGAAGAGATATCCGAGGACCGGTATCTTGCTCAGGAAAGGCAGTCCATTTCGTGACTGCTCCTTCCGGTCGCTCAGGATGCCTCCGATGACCAGTGTGTGGCCATCCTGGACAATAGCAGTAGTATTTGCCTTTCTTGTTATAAATCCCTGATACTGACCACCACCGACCTGAACGGACTCACCCAACTCGCTGACTTCCTGCACGATCTTGAGCGTGACCTGTTTTTTGTCATTGATGTGCGGGGTAACCGTCAGGATAACGCCGGCTGACTTATACTGGACCTGCGATGTTGATGTGATGTTGGACGTCACTGCTGTTGTATCGGTAATAGAGGTTGCAACAGGCACCTCATTCGCGATCTCGATCTTTGCCTCTTTATTGTCAAGCGCAAGGACATGAGGGCTTAAAAGCACATTCACATCACCAAGCGTTGCGGCAGCACTGATCACGGCCATGAACTTAGTCGGATCAATTAATGTCGCAAAACCTCCGGATGAAACAACCGGATTTAGAAGAGTATTAATGAGGTCAGGTGTAGTAGGCGGATCAGTAACTGGAGTAGTGAACCAATCAGCAGGCTTGCTCACATTGCCAGTGAGGTAATCGAAATTTTGATTGTTAATACGGCTATGGCCTTTTATCAGCCATTCAAGACCGAGCTTTGTCTCATCCGTAAGGCTGATTTCTGCGACAAGCACTTCTATCAAAACCTGCTTTGGCTGGATATCCAGTTTTTTGAGCGTCTCGAGAAGCACCAGATACGCCCGCGGAGATGACTTGATGATCAGGGCATTGATATCTTCGTACGCAGCAATATCAATGTCTCCTTCGAGTTCTGCAGCAAAGGTATCTGACTGGACCGTCGCTCCCGCAGAAGCAGTTGCCGGCTGACCAGGAGTCCTCCTTGCAGCAGGTGCCGGCGTTGCCGGCGCCTGGGGCCGAACAGGTGCCGGTGTTCCGGTTCCTGACTTCTTGCCATACAGTGTCTTGAGCACTTCTGCAAGCTTCTTGGCCTCTCCATTTTCAACGTAGTAGATAAAGGTCCGAGAATTGTCGCGCTCGGTGGAAGGAACATCTATGGCCTCAAGCAGTTTCAGAAATTTCAGTATGCCCGATGGCAGAGCGGTAACGATCAGCATGTTCGAAGGTTCATAGACAATGATGTCCGTTCCCTTTGGCATGAGGTTTCTGACCGTGTTCGCCACATCGCTGGCCTTCACGTATTCAAGCGGTATCTCCTGGGTCACAAAGCTCGAATCCTTGCCCACCACAGGTTTCTTGCCTGTCTGAATCTGGACAGGCTGCTGCTTTGCCGTGTCAATAGGCACAATGCGGTAAAAACTGCCTTCCTTTACGGCAGTAAAGCCATTGAACTCCAGCACGGTCTGAAACGTAGAGAAAAGCTCGCTGACCGGTATTTTGTTATGGGATTGGATCGTGATCTTTCCGGTGACACCGGGAGCAAGGATGTAATTGATCTTCAGCATGTCCGAGATCGTTGAGACGACCGTCTCGATATCGGCATTCTCGAAATTGAGCATGACATACTGCTCAGCCGGCGCCTTCTCGGCAACGGTCTTTTCCGGCTTCTTCTTTTCTTCTTTCGCTTCAGCCGGAGGAGTGATATCAGGGAGCTTCGGCGCCTCTACCACAGGCGGAACAACAATATTCTCGTCCGGCTTGGCAGCCTGCTTGGCGCCGCATGCACTGACGAAAAGGATGATAAGACATATACTGATCACTCTCAGCTTCATTTACCTGCCCTCGGTCTGCCGGATAGAGTCTTCACTTTTTCTATGGTAAGCGTAATTGTTTCGTTCATCCATTTTAACATAACTGCCTTTTCTGTTATATCAGAAACCTCGATATCTTCGATTTTGTCTCCCTTGCGCAGCTGGGTGGATTTTCCCTGATTGATCTCGACGTACGCAACATAGTCCCCAAAGGTGTCGAGGATAATGCCTTTAAGAGCAAGGTCCGGCTTTTTTGGCGGAGGCGGAGGTGGTGCTGCAGCACGGACCGGTACCGGTTCCTTGTACGTGCGCAGGATGTTAAAGAGGTTCTTGTCATGGATGACACTGTCCCACGCAGCCGCATAGGCAGCCTTGGCCGGCTCCGACTCGCGTATCTTTGCCTTTTTTACAAGGGTTTCGGAGAGCGGATTATACAGCACTGCGCTGACCGTGAACTTCCAGCCTGCTGCGAGCAATAGTACGGCAGCGACGACAAGGAGAACGATCTTCCGTATCATATCTTGCCCAATCCGGATATCTGCATCTTAAAGCGCAGTTCTCTCGGGTTCTGTATATTTGTCACATTTACCGACATCTTATCTATTTTAAGCAGCAGTGCGTGCTTTTCGATTGCATTCAGGAACTCGCCGATCTGCTTGATCGTCCCGCTGCCTTCAAAATAGACCGGAATGAAAAAGAAGTTCTTTGCCTTCACCGTATTGAGAGGCCTGATGGTCTGTATGCTCAGCCCGGCGCTCTGCGTGAGCTCTGAGAGGTCCTTCTGCACGCGGGCAGCAGCTAGAAATTCTGATGATTCCTTCACCAGTTTCGTTTCAACCACCTTCATGTCTTCGCCGACCTTCCGGATCTCTGCATCCGTAATGGAGGAACCTTCCATGTATGTCTCGTATTTCTGCAGTGTGACCGCCTTGGTCTGGATCTCCTCGCGCATGGTCTCGGACCGCGGTGTGAGGACATAGGTCTGAAAAAGGAGCAGTATAAGGACCAGGACAGCGGCAAGCATGCCGTACTGTTTTCTGTTCATGGTCATGGTTCTTTCACCTCGAACTTTAGCGAAAAACGCTCCTCGCCGTCACGGGACAGGATAGGCGCAGCAAAAGAAATATTCTGAAAGAGTTTCGATTTGTCCAGCGCCGTCACCAGGTCCGAGGTCTTTTTCGAGAAACCCTCGATCTCCACCAGACCCTTTTCATCAACAACGAAATTGATGATCCAGGTATTATCAGGAACGACCTTCGTAAGGTCTCTCAATACTCTGACCGCCATGTTCGAACGGTATTGAAAATCAAGGACCGTCTTTCTGTCATCCTGAAGCGTTTCCAGCTTCTTTCTCGCCTCGATCACGCCCGAGGCCTTGCTCTTTATGGTCTCGATCCCCGACTCGATCCTGCGCAGCGTGCGCGCATCCTTGAAATAGGCAATAAAACCGGTCAGCAGATAGAGGCAGAGGGCTGCGGCAGCAAGACCTCCGATCAAATAAGGATACGGGTCTTTCTTCTGCCTGACGAGCTCCTGCGGGATAAATTCAAGATTCAGCCGTGCTCTCTGCACAAAGGCATAGATCAGCGCATTCGGCACCGTGATCTGGGACTTTGTCATGGTAAAGCGTTCCGCTGTGAGCTGATCGACCGGACCCGAGCAGTAGACCTTGCCGGGATAGGTTTTGCTGAAAACGTCGAGAGCATCGGCAAGATCAGCGCCGGCAGGGACCCTCTTCAGGGCACGCGGCAGGGAATCCTCAATGCCGGCCATTTCGTATCCGTCATCCGTTGCAAGCACAAAAATGCCTTTCACCGCTTTCTCGCTGCCGATGCCGATCATGCTTGTCAGCACATCCATGACCCTGCAGCGGACAGAGAGGACTTCCAGGCCGGCATCGGTGATCAGTTTTACCAGGGAACTGACCGCCTCCTTCTTTATCGAAAAGACCAGGGTCTTTATGCCCGCAGCCGTCCTGATCATCAGGAAATCAAAGATGTATTCGTCAACAGCGAGAGGCAGGTGTTTTTCCAGTTCAAAGAGCAGGGCCCTTCTCATATCTTCCCTGTTGAGGGCGGGCATATCAAGGAGCTTGCAGGTGAAATGCTGCAGCGAAAGCCCGACAACAACACCGGAAGGCGCATAGCTCTTCTTCCACTGCTGAAGGGCTTCGGTCAACGTCCTGTTCCCCTCTTCCCTGTCAGCAGGCAGGCCGATGCCTTCTGAACGCAGATAGGTAATGCGCTTCAGCCGTCTGTCGGCAACAGACATACGCAGGTATTTGCTGTCTATATCAACTGCTAACAGTCTCGGCACGTTCTCTCCAGTAGATCGTTCTCAATTCAATTCCCTTGGGGGTATTCTCCCTGCTGACAATGCCGGTTATCCGGGAACCGATAGGACTGCCTTTTGCCCTTGCGGTCACCTCTATCCTGAATGTCTGCGTTGACATAGCGGTCAGACCGAGCGCAGAGAACTGAGGGGGTATGAACCTGAAGCCCCCGAAATCCTTATTCCTCTGCTTGAGGATCGTTGCTATCTCAACCTCGCCAAAGCCAAGCAACTGCATCACCTCGGGCGAGACGGTATTGATATTAATCGCATTCTTTCCAAATGTCGTTATGAGCGGAAGCAATCCTGCATTACCGCTCCCGTTCCCAAAAAGATATTCGGGTTTCATGCCCCTGACCAGCACCAGTTCTTCCGGTGCGTCAAAAAGAGCGTTTTTGGCCTTGTACGGATCCTTAAGTCCTTCATAATAATCATCTTCAGCGCCTGAGAGATGATGTTCCTTGTCAGGGTCCTTCCAGTCCATGACCGAATCCATAATGATTATGATCTCTTCTTCTTTAACACCTGCAGTCTGAAGAAGTTTGCGGAGCCGGTCCTGCTGGGCAAAATTGATATTGATCCGCGAATTCTCATCCGTAATGCGTATCTCAACCTCTCCATCTTCTGTCTCTCTCGTGCCGGTGACCGGGGTCGTCTCATTATCGATCCAGAAATTCCCTTCCTCGTCGAGGAAGTCCACCTGGGGGTCTTTATCAGAATGTATATATTGCAGGGCCTCATTGAAGCCGGACAACGCCTGATAGTAAGCCAGGGTCTCTTCCTTCAGATTGTGCGTGCTCCCCGTAACCCATCGGGTCGATCTGAGAAAATTCATCGACAGGATGCTCAGAAGCACAAGGATCCAGAGCACCATCATCAGGGCAACGCCATTTTCCGTAAAGCGTGAAGCGTATAGCGTTATTCGCGCATTTTCGTCCCCTGCTCTCTGATCTGCGCTCTCTGCTTTGCGACTCACATCTCCACCTGGGTCACCCTCAGCACTTCATCCAGGGTGGTTATTCCCCTCTTCACCTTCTCGATGCCGTCTTCCCGAAGCGTCCGCATACCGAGCTTAATTGCCAGATCCTTCATTTCCTTGATGGTTGCCCTTTTCATGATCAGTTCCCTGATCGGCCCGCCAATCGGCAGGACCTCAAATATGCCTACTCTTCCTTTATATCCGGTGCCTGAACATTCGTCGCAGCCTTTGCCGATCCAGACCTCATGGATGTTTGCGCTGATCCTGTCCAGCGCATCCTGCGGCACCTCGTCCCGCACCTTACAGGAGGGGCAGATCTTCCTGACCAGTCTCTGGGCCATAACACATACCAGTGTTGATGCAACAAGATAATTCTCTATGCCCATGTCCATGAGCCTTGTGATCGCACCCGGCGCATCGTTCGTATGCAGCGTGCTGAACAGCAGGTGACCGGTCAGTGCGGCATGGATGGCAATACTCGCAGTCTCCATGTCCCTGACCTCACCGACCATAATGATATCCGGGTCCTGCCGGACAATATGTCTCAGGCCGGAGGCAAAGGTCAGACCTATTTTCGGGCGGACCTGTATCTGGTTGATGCCGGGCATCAGGTATTCAACCGGTTCCTCGACCGTGATGATCTTCTTTTCAGAAGAATTGATCTCGGCGAGAGAGGCATACAGCGTTGTTGACTTGCCGCTTCCGGTCGGTCCGGTGATCAGGATCATGCCATAGGGTTTTTTGATCACTTCTTCGTATATATCGCGGATGGTCTTGTCAAAACCGATGTCCTCAAGTGTGATGAAGGATGCTGATTTATCCAGAAGCCGCATGACAACGCTTTCGCCATATACGGTCGGTATGGTGGATACTCTGATATCGATGCTTCTGCCGCCCGAGCTGACCTTGATCCTGCCGTCCTGGGGCAGCCTCCGTTCAGCAATGTTCATCTGGGAGAGAAGTTTGATCCTCGAAGAGATCGCAGAATACATGCGCGCCGGCAGGGTCTCCTTTTCATAGAGTACGCCGTCTATGCGGTAACGGACGCGCACACTGAACTCGCCGGGCTCAACATGGATGTCGCTAGCCCTGTCCCTGACCGCATTTTCAATGATGAGGTTGACGAGCTGAATAATGCCTTTTTCCTGGGCAAGGTCCCGGAGATGGCTCACCTCTCCGGTAAGGTCGTCTGCCGGCAGATCGTCCTCGGCGGCGCCTTCAATGAGCTTCTGCATGACAGCAGTCCTTGATCCCTGGAGCAGTTGAAGCTGCTGGAGAATATCCGATTTTTTTGCCAGCGCAACAGACAGCTCATAGTCATAGGACGACCGCAGGGCATCAATGCCCTCACTGTTCGTCGGGTCGCCTATTGCGATACTGAGCGTGCTGCCTGCAAGCGTAAGCGGAACAATAAGGTTCTTTTCGAGAAAACTGAAGGAGACGCGTTCAAGCGGGGTCTGCTCAGGGAATTCTGCCGCATCCATGAGCGGCATCCTGAACTGGACCGACAGGGCCTTATACACCTCATCTTCGGAAACTCCCTTTTCAATAAGGATCTCGCCGAATCTGCGCGTATGCCCTTCCTGTTCCTGGAGTTCGAGCGAGCGGCTGATCAGTTCCTCGGTTATGCTGCCTGCTTCGAGCAGTATCTGTCCTAACTTTTTATGCATGCTGGTCCCGTTGCCCGTTCCTTGCTGCTTTCATGTCTTACCTGAAATCCTCTGCCCCGAAACGCACACCCATGCCGACATAGCCACCGCGGTATCGATTGCTCAGGAGATTGTCTCCGCCGGCACTCACAAAAAGATTCTTAAAGAGGAAATAATTCGCACCAGCCTTTACATGCACGGTCTTTGCATTTTCCTCATATTTCTGGAAGTCCCATACGTCAACTGATATTTTACCTTTATTGTCGTTGAAAAAGTAGTCGCCGCCCACGCCGAAGGTGTTTTCAAAAAGACCCAGTCTGACAGCAGCGTTGTCAAACCGCTTGCCGAACTGCGCATTAAAACGGAGCTTATCGGTGAGCTCTTCTTCCGTGGTCGTCTTCCCGTGCTTTGTCCGCTCCGTGACCGTAGACGTGCGCGTTGCTCCACCCGCAACACCCAGGATGTAATAGGTGTCGCTGTTCGGCTGCAGCGTAACGTCAAAGTACGCCTTGCCGTCCTGCTGCCTCGTCAGGTATTCTGCCTGAAAAGTCATGTATGCCCTGAAGCGCTCCACTGCTGAAAGAGTCTTATTCAGGCGGTCGGCAGCACTGGTCATTGAGTCATAGAGCTGTTCATCCTTGACCAGCTTGCCGAGCGTGCCCTCACCCTTCTCGACCTGCTGTGCGATCTTATCGACGGATTCCACTGTGCTCCTGACCCCGGGCCTGTTCTCCTCGAGGATGGCCTTCAACTGCTGCGAAGCCTTGTTCAGATTTTCGATCAGTTCCGGCCCGGTATTCTTCAGGCTCGTGGAGAAATCCTTCATGTTCGTTATGGATGCAGAAAGCGGGTCCCGGTTCCGGTCGACCAGGCTGTTCAGGGAAGCGGTCAGGGTGCTGATATTATCAAGAACGGTCCTCAGCTTCTGATCGTTCAGCGTGATCGTCTGGTTCAGGGTCGCAGATATCTCCCTGAGATTGGCAATGGTCTCTCCCAGCGATTTTTTTGCCTGATCATTACCGAGTACGTCATTCAGGGACTCGGTAAGCCTGGTGAAGCTCTGGGAGACATTGATAAGGTTTCTCGCAAGGTCGTCCATGTCCGCGACCTCTATAACATCCGTTATCGAGTCGCCGTCCTTTAATTGGCCCGCTTCCGGAGAGCCGATGCGGATGTCGAGATATTTATCGCCCAGAAGACCGGAAGACCGGATGGATGCCTGGGCATTCCTATAGATCCTGACGCCCGGCTCGATCCGAAGTGTCACGACTGCCTTTCCTTCTTTAAGCCCGATGTATTCAACAACGCCTGCATCAACTCCCGCTATCTTCACCCGGGTCTTTTCATCGAGGCCTGCAGTTGAGCTGAAGACAATATGTACGGCATAGCCCTTCTTCTTTGCCCAGTCCAGGCCGCCCACCTTGAAGGTCATGAACGTGAGAACAGCCAGCACGATCAGCGCAAAGGCGCCGACCTTAAGCTCTGTTGACAGTTCTTTCATTGTTCACTCCTTCCACCTTGATAGGGCCTGCGGCACTGCCCGTGATAAACTGCCTCACGACCGGATTGTCGGTATTGCGTATCTCGTCCGGCGTTCCGGTCACAATGATCGTTCCCTGGTACAGCATCGATATGCTGTCTGCTATTTTATACGAACTGTGCATGTCATGGGTAATGGCAACAGACGTGACCTGAAGTCGTTCCCTGAGGTTAACGATAAGATCATTGATCGCATCAGCGGTAATGGGATCAAGTCCGGTCGTCGGTTCGTCATACAGCAGGATCTCCGGCTCGTGTGCTATTGCCCGTGCCAGACCGACCCTCTTCTTCATGCCGCCTGAAAGTTCGGAAGGCATCAGGTTCTCGACATTCACCAGCCCGACCAGTTTGAGCTTTTCGATCGCTCTCTCCTTGACCTCTGCGGCCTTCAGTCCGTTGCGGGCGAGGACAAAGCCGACGTTCTCCCAGACAGTCATGGAATCAAAGAGCGCTGCCATCTGGAAGAGCATGCCGAACTTTTTCCGAACCTCATACAGGTCATGCTCTTTGAGGGTTGCAATATCCAGGTCCTCGATCAGGACCTTTCCCCTGTCAGGCTTCATGATGCCGACAATATGCTTCAGGATAACGCTTTTCCCTGACCCGCTGCCGCCGATCACAACCCGGCTCTCGCCCTTTTTCACCACAAGGCTGGTGCCAATCAGCACCTGGTTCGCATTGAATGCTTTATATACCTCTTCCAGACGGATCATTTTATCAGCCAGCTCGAGAGAAAATAATCCGAGATCAGTATGGTCATGGACGACAGCACTACCGCACCCGTAGTGGCCTTGCCGACGCCTTCAGCGCCTCCGCTCGTATAAAACCCCTTGTAGCTGCTGAGAAGGGATATGGCGGCTCCGAAGAAACAGGCCTTGATCAACCCATTGTAGATATCAGCGCTCTCGAGATAGCTCCAGGTCTGTTTCCAGTAAACGACCGAACTGGTATTAAAGAGGACGACGGTAACGAAATACCCGCCGATAATGCCGATAATATCTGCGCAGATGGAAAGTGCAGGCAGCATGATCAGCCCGGCCACAAACCTGGGCACGATAAGATACTTGACCGGATTCGTGGCCAGTGTTTCAAGTGCATCGATCTGCTCGGTCACCCGCATGGTCCCGAGTTCAGCCGCTATCGCAGCACCCGCCCTGCCCGAGACAATCAGGCCGGTCAGCACCGGGCCAAGTTCTCTGGTCATGGACATTGCTACGACCGTTCCTACAAGCGTCTCCGCGCCAAAACGCTTAAAGCCGGTATAGGTTTGAAGGGCAAAGACCATGCCGGTAAAAATAGCGGTAACAACGACGACCGGCACGGAGCGAACCCCTATCTCGAGCATCTGCTTGAATATGTTCATGATCTCATACGGCGGGAGAAGAAGCTGCTTCAGCGTTGCCATGAGAAGAAGGAGGATCCTGCCGGTCTCCTCAGCAACATGGACTGCGTTCCCGAAGAACGATAGGAATGATCTGCCGATGCGTTCGATCAGACGGATCAATTGACGTAAGCCTTTCTGGCCCCTGTTCCCAGAGCGGTAAGAATTTCATAGGAAATAGTATTGATCCTCTGTGCAAGCTCTGCTGCCGTGATCATCTCCTCGCCCTGTCTGCCGATGATCACGACATCGTCGCCCTCCGAGACATTGGGGATGTCCGTCACATCAAGCATGACCATGTCCATGCATACCCTCCCCACCAGAGGCACCCTGCGACCTCTCACCAGCATCTCCGCATTGTTCGAAAAAAGCCGGCTGAATCCGTCGGCATAACCGACCGGCACAACTGCGATGCGGCTGGCCCGTTTCGTGACAAAGGTCCTTCCGTAACTGACAGGAGAAGAAGCGGGCAGGTTTCGCACGGTAAGAACCTTTGACCGGAGACTCAGGACCGGTCTGAGACCGAAACTCTCCTCAAAAGGGGAGTAGCCATACAGGGCGATGCCCGGTCTCACGGCATCAAACAGGGCCTCAGGCAATGAGAAAATGGCAGCGCTGCTTGCCATATGACAGCGAAGGCTCAGCCCGGTTCGTGATTGTATGGTGTCACGCAGCCCGCTGAATATTCTTACCTGCTGATGTGCATAGGTATTGTCTGCACAATCTGCTTCGGAAAAATGGCTCATAAGACCTTCCAGCCGTATTCCCCTGCTGCCGGCTATGTACAGGGCAGCCTCAACTGACTCTTCCGGACTGAAGCCGATGCGTCCCATACCGGTATCGATCTTCATATGCACGGCAATGGTCACTCCCCGCTTCCCGGCTGCATCCGCAAATATCCCGGCCATTTTCCTGTCTCGCAATATCGGTATCAGGTCATATCTGAAATAATCATCGGGATCCTCCTGGTCAATAAATACCAGGATGGGCACCGTGATGCCGGCCTCCCTCAGTGACTTTGCTTCATCAAGATAGGCCACCGCGAGTCCGGCTGTCCCTGCCGCCGCAAGGCATCGAGCGACCTCAACCGCCCCATGACCGTAGGCATCTGCCTTGACAACACCGATCACGTCACTGCTTCCTGCCCTGGCGCGTATGATCTGAAGATTTTGCTGCAGCGCAGAGAGGTCTACGTCTGCGACCGGTCCCCTATACACCCTTGTTCTTCTCTTCCTCTTTTCCGGCTTCTCCCTCGACGCCCTTCTTTGGGGTCACATCGATCTCGTCGGGCTCATTCGTTGCCTTTTTAAAGTTCTTGATTGCCTTGCCCATGCCGCTTGCCAGTTCAGGGAGTCTCTTTGCCCCGAACAGAACAAGCACAATGACAAGGATAATGATAAGTTCCTGCATGCCTAATCCGAACATTGTATGCCTCCTTCAGCGGTACGTATTTAGATCAGATGTGAATCACGAGGTTACGGTAATCCTCAAGCGTATTAATATTGACAAACGTCCTGCCCTCAGGGTCTGCTGTACGGACCTCTTCTTCGGCTATCAGATCCGCCCGTATATCCTGGAGCAGATCCCGCACAGACAGTCTGTTCTGCATGAGACAGCGCCTCATGGCTTCCTGCGTATTCGCCGAGTATATACCGATCAGGGGCTGGGGCCGCCCCTCATAGACAGGAATGACCGCCGTCTGGCCCGTATACTTGCTGATGATCAATTCCACGACACCGGTCTGAATGAACGGTATGTCGCAGGCTGCCACAAAGAGTTCGTCTGCCCCGGTCGAAACAAGAGATGAATACATGCCTGTCATGGGGCCCTTCTGCGGCATCAGGTCTCCTATCATCGGCAGACCAAGATAGAAAAAAATCTCCGGCGTATTGGTGCTTATATAAATACTCTTAAAGTATTTTTTGAATAGTTCTATTGCTGTCTCAATGATCCTCTTCCCCTGAACTTCAGCAAGGGCCTTGTGAGACAAGAAGCGACTATTTTCACCGCCTGCAAGTATGAGAGCATCCATAGCGAATATATCCTGATAGTCTATTAAAAAAATGCGGTCAATACAAGTTAAAAGTCTCTTTAGTTAAAGAATTTTTTCTTGCTCATTCCGTGCAAATTCTGTTATAACAATAGCATGAAAACGGTGATTACCTGCCCTGTAGGTGCTATGTGATTAAATTAATCCGGCAAATTAGATCTTATGGGAGCCTTTGTGACGTACTGGTGTGCATGTTGGCCATGTGCCAAAAGCCTGAAGGTCTGTTCAAGGCACCCACCTATAGTTTAGGCGGATCTAATTCTTCACGTACACGACAGGGCGGGTCTATTTTCACCAAACTAACAATGCTGATGACTATGGTCCTGGCGCTTTTGGTTACCAACAACAAAAAAAATCATAGAGAAAACAATGAGTTTAAGTCTTTCATTTCGGGCTTTTTCATACATCCCCTGCAAACATTTTTCCCCCGGGACAGTGTTTTCTCTTTACCAAAAGGCCTCTTGAGACTATAGTCCGGCTCCGGACTATAGGAATTGGAACTATTTAAGACCGAAAAAAAAGCCGCACCGCTTGCGTGGAGGATGCAGCCTGAGGATTTCGACGATTTCCTCGGCCAGTCGCATCTGCTCGACATGAACAAACCGCTCAGGCGTCTCATCGAAGATGACAAGATCGTTTCTGTCATCTTTTATGGCCCCCCCGGCACCGGCAAGACCGCCCTTGCTCATATCATCGCACGTAAGACAAAAGCCCGGTTCATTGCGATCAATGCCGTAACTGCAGGCATCAAGGATATCAGGGAGGCGGTCGACTCGTCTCGCGGACAGCGGGCGATCCTCTTCGTTGATGAGATTCACCGGTTCAACAAGACGCAGCAGGATGCATTGCTCCCGCATGTTGAGAAGGGAGAGATCATTCTTGTCGGCGCATCGACACAGAACCCCTTCTTCTCTCTTGTGCCTGCCCTCTCCTCGCGTTCGCTCATCTTCCCGTTCAAACCCATACCTGCGGATGAGCTAAAAAAACTGCTTTCCCGCGCGATCTCCGACAAGAAGGGGCTCGGAGAATATGAGATATCACTGCAGAAGGACGCAGCCGATTTTATCGCTACCGTATGTAATGGTGATGCGCGGAAGGCCCTGAACATCCTTGAACTTTCCTTCCTTTCATCTCTTGAGGCTGGCCGGAATACCGCAGTCATTACGCTTGCGCAGGTGAAGGAAGTCACCCAGAACAGATCGATCTATTACGATGAAGATGAGCATTACAACATCATATCAGCCTTTATCAAGAGCATGCGCGGGTCTGACCCGGATGCGACAGTGTACTGGATGGCAAAGATGCTTGAGGCGGGTGAAGACCCCCTTTTCATCGCGCGCAGGATCGTCATCTGCGCAGCTGAGGATGTGGGCAATGCAGATCCCCAGGCGCTCGTTGTGGCTGTCTCCGCGCTCCATGCCTTCGAAAAGATTGGACTTCCGGAGGGAAGGATACCGCTTGCCATGGCAGCCCTGTATATTGCGACCGCACCCAAGAGCAATGCATCGTATGTTGCGATCGACAATGCCATAGAAGCGGTCAGAAATGAACCCAGCCGCGAAGTGCCTGACCACCTCAAGGACGCCAGCTACAAAAGCGCCAAAAAGCTCGGTGCAGGTGTCGGTTACCTGTATCCGCACAGCTATGACGGCCATTACGTAAAGCAGGTCTATATGCCTGAGCAGAAGACGTTTTACACCCCCTCTTCCGAGGGTTTCGAAAAAATAGTACAGGAAAGAATACAAAAAAGGAGGGAGACGACTAATGGATAGCATGATGTATGTTGGTATTGCCATTGCCATTGGCATTACTGTTGGACTTGTGATGAGCCTTGTATATAAAAGTGCTTTGAAAAGCCAGAAGGCCACTCTCGATGTGGACAAGGACAAGGTCATCGAAATTGCGCAAAAAGAAGCCGAGCATATTAAGAAAGAAGCGACCCTGGAGGCAAAGGATATTGTCTATCAGGCAAAGAATGATGCAGAAAAGGAACTGAGAGAACGCCGCAATGAGGTCAACCAGCTTGAGAAGCGCCTCAGACAGAAAGAGGAGACCCTTGACCGGAAGACCGAGCAGAACGAGAAGCGCGAACAGGAATTGAATAAACGGGAGCGCGATTACACGGCAAAAGAACGTTCAGTTCAGGAAAAAGAGAACAAGTATGCGCAGATCCTCAAGGAGCAGACAGAGGTGCTCGAAAAGCTCTCCGGCATTACTACCGATGAGGCGCGGCAGGAGATACTCAGACGGACCGAGGAAGAATCCCGTCTGGAGGTCGGAAAACTGATCAAGAAGATCGAGGATGAAGCAAAGGAAACTGCCGAGAAAAAGGCAAAAGAAGTCATCGGCTTCGCTGTGCAGCGCTATGCCAGCGACTATGTTGCCGATGCAACTGTCAGTGCCGTAAGCCTGCCGAGCGATGAGATGAAGGGAAGGATCATCGGCCGTGAAGGAAGGAACATCAGGGCCCTCGAAGCGGCTACCGGCGTTGACCTTATTGTTGACGACACACCGGAGATGGTGACGCTTTCCGGTTTTGATCCGGTCAGGCGCGAAATAGCAAAACTCTCACTGGAGAGGCTGATCACAGACGGCAGAATCCATCCGACACGGATCGAGGAAGTTGTCGAAAAAGTCAAAAAAGAAGTTGATACGAACATCAGGGAAGAAGGAGAAAAGGCAGTCTTTGATCTCGGGCTTTCCGGTATTCATCCGGAGCTTGTCAAGACCCTTGGGCGTCTCAAATACCGGACCTCTTACGGTCAGAACATCCTCCAGCACTCACGGGAGGTGGCTTATCTCGCAGGCATGATGGCCGCAGAGATCGGTGCGGACCAGAAACTCGCCAAGCGTGCAGGTCTTCTGCATGACCTGGGCAAGGCGATCGACCATGATACCGAAGGCTCTCATCAGGAGATAGGCTCGAACCTGGCGAAAAAGTTCGGCGAGAATTTCAAGGTCGTCAATGCCATATTCGCCCATCACGGTGATGTCGATCCCCTGACGGTCGAGGCTGCGCTGGTCGCTGCTGCAGATGCACTCTCGGCAGCAAGACCGGGCGTGCGGCGTGAAAGCATCGAGCATTATCTGAAGCGCCTTGAGGACCTCGAAAAGCTGGCCCTCTCGTTCAAGGGCGTGGAAAAGTGCTACGCGATCCAGGCAGGCAGGGAGATAAGGATCATCGTCAAGCCTGAAGAGGTGAACGATGAACTGTCCGCCCTCATTGCCCGTGACCTTTCCAAGAAGATCGAGGCCGAGATGTCTTATCCCGGTCAGATCAAGGTTACGGTCATCAGGGAATCGAGGCATGTCGAATATGCAAAATAGCAACTGCCGTAACGCGTTATGCGTTATGCGTCACGAAATTGCAAGGTTTGAAACCGATCACGCATCACGCGTTACGCATCACTGACTATGAAGGTATTATTTATCGGCGATATTGTCGGCAAGGTCGGGAGACAGGCAGTGGGCGCCTGCCTCCCCGGCCTCGTTGACAAACACGGCATCGACCTCGTGATCGCCAATGGCGAGAATGTGGCAGCAGGCTTCGGCCTCACCGAGAGTCTTGTAAAGGAACTCTTCAGAATGGGTGTGCATGTCATAACGACCGGCAATCATGTCTGGGACAAGAAGGATTTTGTCGGGTATATCTCCAAGGAAGACCGGGTCATACGACCTTCCAATTTTGCGCCCGGTGTCCCGGGTTACGGCAGCATCCTCTATACCCTCCCTGACGGCACCAAGGTTGGCGTTCTGAACCTCGCAGGCAGGATCTTCATGACGCCGGTTGACTGTCCGTTTCGAACTGCCGAGAAAGAGATCGAGAGGCTGCAGAAAGACACAAAAATCATCATTGTCGATCTTCATGCAGAAGCGACCTCGGAAAAGGTCGCCTTCGGTTATTTTGTTGACGGCAAGGTGAGTGCGGTCGTAGGCACCCATACGCATGTGCAGACAGCAGACGAAAAGGTCCTCGTAAACGGCACTGCCTATATTACGGATGTCGGCATGACCGGACCTTCTTATTCGGTGATCGGCATTGATGTGGATCAGATCATCAGGAGATTTTTGACCGGCATGCCGGACCGCTTCGAGACTGCGCAGGGACAGGCAATTCTTTCAGCAGTGGTGATCGATATTGATAAGGATTCAGGAAAGGCCAATACTATTCAGAGGGTAATGCTCACGTATCCCTGACAGTTCCCTGGCGGATATTTTAACTGCAGAGCGGAGGGGCTGCGCTGGTGACCTCGGATTCCATCTCTTTCGAAACATCCTCGATGATAGCAGCAATGACCTTCAGAGACTCCTGTGCCGCGACCTCATCGACCTTCTGGAGTGCGAAGCCTGCATGCACCAGCACATAGTCGCCTACCCCGACCTCTTCGGCCATCAGCATAAGGTTGATCTCCCGGCGGGCGCCGTACACATCCACAACGGCCCTGAACTGGTCTTTCTCTATGATCTTTGATGGGATGGCAAGACACATGAATTAGTATACCTTACATCTTTCCCCAGACGCTCTCTGTCTGGCAGATCTCGTGCGGTTGAAGGGTTACAACCGCGCACCCTAACCGCTTCAACTCATCAACTACCACTTCAACGAGGTGGTCCATGCTTGCCCTCACCTCATCAGAAAGGCCGATGGCCATGACGATCTCTTTCGGCTCGATCCCGAAAAGCACCAGCTTCTTCGGGATCTCGTCCGTGAGCGTTGCAGCTGCCAGGAGATCGGAGATGCCGAGCTGATGGGGAGATATCCGTGTCAGGAATTGGGCAGGCACATCCTCACCCTCAACCCTGAGCACCGTGCCGGGAGGATTGCCGCTCTTTATCGCATCGATGATGATCAGGTAATCCTTATCGCAAATATACGAGAGGAGTTCGATCCCCGAAGTGCCGCCGTCCAGCAGCTCGACGTTCTCCGGGAACCGATACCTCTTCTCCAATTCTTCAACCGCCCTGATGCCTATGCCTTCGTCCATCATCAGGATACTGCCCACGCCCATGACAAGGATCTTCGGCTGCGCTCCTGATGGCGGAAAAGGGTTTTCCATTAAACCGCCTTCACTTTGACGATCTGATTTTTGTTCTTGTCCAGCACATGTATTGCACAGGCAAGGCATGGGTCAAAGGAATGGATCGTTCTCAGAACCTCAAGAGGCTTTTCCGGGTCTGAGACAGGCGTGCCGAGCAATGCAGACTCATAAGGACCTAGCGCATCCTGGCTATTTCTCGGGCCCGCATTCCAGGTCGACGGGACGACTGCCTGATAATTCTTGATCTTGCCATTCTCTATCACTATCCAATGAGAGAGGATGCCTCTCGGCGCTTCGTGGTACCCGAAGCCCTTCTGGATGCCTGACGGGAATGTAGGCACATTAAAGGTTGTTGTGTCACCTTTTGCGATATTTTCAACAAGGGCGTTCCACTGGTCCTTGAGCGTATCGTAAAGCACAGCGCAGCGGATCGAGCGGGCGCCGATCCGGCCGATCGTCGAATGCAGCGCTCCAACGCCGACCTTTGTCCCGGCAAGAGCGCTGATCGTATCGAGCATCTTTGTTGCGTATTTCTTTGTGGGTTCATGTCCTGCAGCAAACATGCAGAGGACATTTGCAAGCGGTCCGACCTGGGCAGGCTTCCCCATGAAGGTCGGCGATTTGACCCATGAGTATTTACCCTTGTCCTGGAAGTCAGTATATTTCGGCACCGTTTCGCCGTCCCAGGGGTGTCTGTCCCAGTCGCCATCATACCAGGAGTGTTTGATGCTTTCCTTTACGTTGGTCTTAAAGAACTCATCGTTGTAACTGGTAATGGCCTTGAACTTTGAAATGTCGCCGTCCGGGATATACCCGCCAGGAAGGGCGAACTTTGTGCCCTTCGTGTCCATCGGCATGTCAGGCGCAGAGAGATAGTTGGTAACGCCCTTTCCATGTCCGGTCCAGTCCGCATAAAACGCAGCGACCGCAGCCGTATCGACAAGGAGCACGTTCTCAACAAAATCGCCCACCTTGTCAATGAGCGTTTTGATAAAGTAAAGCCGTTCCATATTCAGGGTCGACTGGCTGTCCAGGTTAATCGGATTGGAAACGCCGCCGACCGCCACGTTCTGGATATGCGGGGTCTTTGACCCGAGGATCGCAACGACCTTATTGATCTCCCTCTGATACTCAAGGGCCTGCAGGTAGTGATGAGCAGCGAGCATGTTCACTTCCGGTGCGAGCTTCATTGCAGGATGGCCCCAGTAACCGCTGCCATAAATGCCGAGCTGGCCTGAACCGACAAAGGTCTTGAGCTTGTCCTGCGAAGCCTTCACGGCATTATAGCTGTTGCCGGTCCAGGAGGAAAGTTTCTGCCCGAGGTTTGAAACGGCCCGTGCATCCGCCTTCAGTGCCGATACGATATCGACCCAGTCAAGCGCTGCAAGGTGATAAAAATGTACAATATGGTCATGGGTCGCGTGGGCCCCCATCATGAGATTTCTGATGAACTGTGCGTTAAGAGGCACTTCCATCTGGAGCGCATTTTCTACCGAACGCACTGAAGCCAGTGCGTGAACGGTCGTTCAAACGCCGCAGAATCGCTGTGTGAATATCCAGGCCTCACGCGGATCGCGACCCTTCAGGATCGTCTCAATACCCCTCCACATCTGACCTGATGACCAGGCATTCGTGACCTTGCCGTTGTCGATCTCACAGTCTATTCTCAGGTGACCTTCAATCCTGGTGATAGGGTCGATCGTAATTCTCTTAGACATAGAGTCCTCCTCCTGACAGATAGTATTTTATGGAATTTTCTTTATTCATGGATCTCTTTCAGTGCTCGGTTTCCGGAAAAAGGTTCAGATACTTGACTGAAAACTTAAAGCCGACAAAGGCGAAGGCGATCATTGCTGCAGTGAGGATGATCTCCATCAGTGACGGGAAGTAATCCACACCGAACTTGCCTGCATAATCCGCCAGACCGAATATGCCGACATTCAGGCGGTTGAGCAGAACGCCTATGATCACCAGAATATTGATCGCAAAGATGCTGTTCAGTCTGGTCCTATAGTCATTGACTGAGAGCAGGATAAGGGGCAACACCACACCGATAACCATTTCCAGAAGATACATATTAGCGGTAAAACTTCCGGTAAACGCAGCTCCAAGCCCTGCGCCGGACATCAGGTCCCAGACCTTCAGGACAAAATAGAGGGCTGCAACGATCAGAGATCCGCGTGCCATGCCGGTCAGGATATCCATAGGAGGTTTATGTTTGAATATCCTCGCGCTCAGGATCGTTTCGAAGCTCACCATGGAGAGGCCCATGAGAACGGCAGAAACAAGGAACATATAAGGAAGTTTGGTGCTGTACCAGAGCGGTGAGAGCT
This sequence comes from uncultured Nitrospiraceae bacterium, assembly GCA_964463135.1. GTDB lineage: Bacteria > Nitrospirota > Thermodesulfovibrionia > Thermodesulfovibrionales > UBA6898 > UBA6898. The sequence goes on along the minus strand of CAYXBA010000002.1, from coordinate 188,051 downwards.
TTGAAGGCACGATCAGATAGACCGCGCCGAGCGAGGATTGGTGGAGTGTTGAAAGGAGCACACCGAACAGGACGATCGGCACCATGATCTTATTCACAAAACGATATGCCCCGCTCATATTAAATCTCTCGAAGATCATCGGACTTGACTCGGTAGCAAGCGTTGTCAAATAGAGCACAACATGAATCGCAACGATGAACATGATCGAATTGATCTGCCACATGAAAATGGGGTGCCAGATCCGGAACGACTGCCCGATGTCAAAGAAAAGCGCTGTCGCAGCAAGAAGATACCCGAAAAAAGCGTTCAGGATAGCAGCTCTTACTATGGGCTTGTACTTTTTCCAGTTCAGGATGTACACAGCTCCGGCAATGATGAAACCGCCGGCAGCCATGGCAACACCGCCCAATACGTCAATGCCGATCCAGAACCCCCAGGGCCAGATGTCATTAAGGTTTGTTGCAGCGCCGAGCCCGAACAGCATCCGGTAGATCGCCACGACACCGCCTGCTGCCATGACAACAAGCAGTCCCAGGGTCATGGGAGTCATCATCTTAATGTCTTTATGGTTCATCGAGTTATTCCCCCTTATCCTTGTTTCTGCCCTTTGTGATCGCCCACGTAGCTGCACCGCCGATCAGCACGGTCGCTATGACAGCAGGAATCTTGGAGATATAAGCCCAGGTGAGCTCAGGCAGGGCCTCCTCTTTAATATTCTTGTCAAAGCCGAGCATCTCAAAGGGCAGTCCGGCAAGCAGAAGGTACTGCGTGCCCCCTGCCTCTTTAAGGCCGTATACATGGCTGATGTATTTGGAGACCGTGCGCCTGCTCTTTTCCTTCGAGCCCACGGTCTGTACCGGAAAATCATATTGGTCACCGGTCTTCAGGGTCAGCCTCTTCTGAGCCTCTGTGCGCAGATCGACCACCTTGCCAAAAATAGAAGCGCCTGTGGGGCAGAACTCGCAGCAGGCAGAATATTTTCCTTCCGCATAACGGTGATTGCAGAGCTGGCATTTCCTGACCTGCGGAGACCTCTTGGAGAATTCGTATTTCGGTATCCTGAAGGGACAGGCAAGCTGGCAGTACCGGCAGCCTATGCATCTGTTCTCTTCATAATAGACAACCCCATTCTTCGGATCTTTCTTAAGAGCGGCCACCGGGCAGGCGGAAACACAAGCCGGCGAAATGCAGTGCATGCAGTGCTGTTTTACAAAAGAGTACCCGTTCTCAGGAGCATCTTTCGTTGCACCGGTCCCGTTTTTGGCAACCTTAATAATATTTAGCGTTTTTGCTGAAAGGTCATGAGGGTCGTCCCAGATCTTTTCAGGAGAGGAATATTCGTAAGGAGGCTCTACCCCCTCAGTTCCGGAAGAGAGTGCTCCCTTCGGCATGCTGTTGTATGTCTTACAGTTGACCATACAGGATTTGCATCCGATGCAGAGCGTTGCGTCATAGAGGATGCCGACCGCTTCGGGAGGAAGCTCCCTGGACATGGAAGCATCGGCCGGCAATGCCTGTGAGGCAAGCAGCATGCCGCCGCCGGCAGCCGCTGTCTTGAGAAAATCTCGCCTGTTCATGCTCATGGCCTATTCCCCCTTGTCTTTGTTGTCGTCGTCCTTCTTGCCAAGACCTGACAGCACTGCCGCACCTGCAGCACCGATCGCTACGCCCGCAACGCCGGCAGCAAGCGCCTTGGTCCCGGGCGCAACTCCCTCCTTGACGGGGAAGACTTCCGTAAACAGTGAAGGAGGCGTAATGTACTTCGGCCGCGCAGGAGAATGAAGAGGAATGGTGAATCCTACTCCCTTCTCTGTGCAGCCGAAACAGGGATGTCCGGTACCGACCGGCCATGCCCCTGACCCGACATCGTTGAAGAGCTGGACAGGGCAGTTAGCAAAAGTCTCCGGCCCTTTGCATCCAAGCTTATACAGGCAATAGCCCTTTCTGTGGCCCTCATCACCGAACTGCAGGGCGAATCTTCCTGCATCGAAATGAGGACGGCGCTCGCAGTTTTCATGGATGATCCTGCCGTAGGCAAACTTCGGCCTTGACTGATCATCAAGCTCGGGAAGCTTCTTGAAGGTCACATAGTAAAGAACCGTTGAAAGGAAATTGTAAGGGTTAGGCGGGCATCCGGGGATATTCACGACCGGCGTCTTTATTCCCTTGCTCTTCAGCACTTCATGCGCTGCAGTTGCCCCTGTCGGATTCGGATCAGAGGCGGGCAGGCCGCCCCACGAGGAACAGGACCCCATGGCCACAACAGCAGCAGCATCAGCAGCCATTTCAACGAGCAGCGACATGACCGTCTTGCCGCCGATCTTGCAGTAGATGCCGTTGTCTTTTACCGGTATGGAGCCGTCGACCACGAGGATGTATTTACCCTTATACTCTTTCATTGCCTTTGCACGCCACTCCTCGGCCTGTTTTCCAGAGCCAACGAGCAGGGTCTCGTGATACTCCAGCGAGATAAGCTCAAGGATAAGTTTTTCGAGTGTCGGATGGCTTGCCCTCAGGAGGGTCTCCGTGCATCCGGTGCATTCCTGCGCAGAAAGCCAGAGTACAGGCGGTCGCTTCTGGGTCGTTACCGCCTCGGCGATTGTTGCTCCCATACCGACAGGCAGTCCCATGCCAACCGCCATGGTGCTGCAGAACTTCAGAAAATCCCTGCGGGAAAAACCGCAGATCGTCTCCTCTTCCCTGGACGCAAGATCAAGTTCTTTCATTGCCTACCCCCTTATTTTCCTGAATGTTTGATCCCTGAATATCAGCTCCGTTATTTCCATACTGAACCATAGCTTGCAACACGACTAATCATTTTTTCTTATAGGCCTATAAACATGCCTATTATACTACTCAAATCTCAAATAAATTCAATATCTTTTTTTTGCTAAAACTGCAACGTCCGCAAAAAAAAGTATTTAAAAACATATTCTACCGGATGAGTCGTTTATAATAGAGGACGAACAAATCAGGCAAACATTCTCCGCTCAGAAGCTGGCAGCATCGGGCAGGAGAGATTAACTCAGAGGAGGCTTATCATGGCAAAGGCAACGGTAACATTAACAGGAGGCATGCAGTTCGTGGCAACGGCAGATTCAGGACATGCTGTTGTTATGGATGCGGATATGGATTCAGGCGGCAGCAACACCGGTTCACGGCCTATGGAGCTTCTGCTCATGGGTATCGGAGGCTGCTCAGGCATGGACATCATCTCGATCCTCAGAAAGAAAAAACAGCATGTGACCGGGCTTGAGGCACAGGTCAGCGGCACCATGGCGGATGACTATCCCCACAAATATACCTCCATCACCATCGAATATATTGTCAGAGGCAGGGGAGTGACTGAAGAGGCGATAAAAAGAGCGGTTCAGCTGTCCATGGACAAATACTGCTCGGTCAAAGCCACGCTCGAAGGTTCTGCAAAGATCAATTTTTCTTACCGGATAATTGAAGAGTAACGAATACCTTCGGACATTGCCGACAGACCGCGGAATACACGTTTTCGGGAACGCCGGGAGAAAGCTCTACGTTCCCGATTCTATGGCATCAAGATAGGAGGTGAGCACCTTCAGTTCTTCTTCCTTGATATTGACAAACTCAACGCCAATATCATACTTTGCAGCACCCTCGCCCTTTATCTCGGCAAGATTTGCAATCCTTCCGACAACAGTGACCGGCGTGCCGTCGAGCTGAATTTCCATCTCATGCTCTGAATCTATTGCATGAGCAGTGTCTGAAACGATCAGCATCCCGGAGAGGCTAATCCTCCTGATCTCATATTCGCAGGGCATGGTGATCATGGCATTGTCAGGCTGACGCACCTTGAACCGGACGCCAAGGATCCTTTTTTCCATATCACTGGTCCTGCTTTTCTCAATATAGGAGATAAGACTCGTGGCTGCATCGGTCAGGACATTGGTAAATTTGACGCCTGCTTTATAGACCGGCACGACCTCGCCATTCTGCAGGGTCTTTGAGTGACTGAGTACAGACCATACGATCTTGCCTCTCAGCGTCAGACTGCTGTTTTCATAGTTCAGCTTAAGGGCGTATTCCCGGTCAAGGGAGAGCCGCTGCGTTGTGGCAATGGCAGCACCGTCCATGCTGATATTCAGGATATTGATATCGGACAGATAAGCCATCTTGCCGTGGACACTGTCCACATCATATCGTCTGAATTTTCTGTTTTCTGAGCTTCCTTTCGCCATGGTTCAGTCTATCATGCCCCTCGGGACAAGTCCATGCCCTCTTTATCGGGAAACGGTGATGCCTGCATAGCCGACAACACTGTCGTAATCGCCGCTCACATCTCCTGATGTCGTATAGCCGATAAGCCGCGTGTTCTTCGCCCCGAGCAGCTGCGCGGCGATCAGCATGACCGTTGCCGGAAGAACGCCGCACATGGATATCCTCTCCTGGAGAACGGTATCATAGAGGCCGCGAGGGTCAAAAGAAAGGATCCTCTCTATCGCTTTCTTGTCTTTCTGGCGAGCGATCCTGTCAGGCACGTAATGACTCATGTCAGAACTTGCAAGGATCGTTACCGGGTAGTCCACACTCTGAACCGCCTTTGCGAGCGCTCCTGCAAGCTCCCTGCAGTTGTCGTAGGTCGCACGCATTATTGAGATCGGAACGATCGACACCTCCAGGGAAAAATAGGTTATAAAGGGGATCTGAACCTCAAGGGAATGCTCATAGGCATGAGCCTGCGAGTCGCTGACCGCCAACTCAGTGCTCTGCAGGATCCTGCTCGCAATCCTTCGGTCGATCGTGAGCGTGCCGGTTGGAACTTCCCATGCCCCGTCCTCCATCAGAGAGACAGGGGAGCCGAGACCAGTGTGATTGGGACCTAGCATAATAAAGGTCTTCGGCATGGAGATAGACGAATAGACCTGTCCTGCAACAGATCCGGAATAGATGAGCCCTGCATGCGGAACCATAATGCCGACTGCTTCGTGAGGTCTTTGAGAGGAAACAATATACTGCTCAACCTGTTTTCTAAGACCGGAACGGGTCCCGTCATAGAACCTGCCGGCAACTGCGGGAGTGCGATGCATAGCTAGAAGGTCTCTTCCAGTTCCTGATATTCGATATCAGTAGCATCGACAAAGCGTGTGCAGTAGGCAAGAAAGGTAAGATTGACCTTGTCAGTCGGCCCGTTTCTCTGCTTTGCTATATCGACCACGATGCCGCCCCTGCCGTCTTTTTCGTCCTTAGCTTCGCGATAGAGAAACATAATAACGTCAGCATCCTGTTCAATGGCGCCCGACTCTCTGAGATCGGCAAGAGTAGGATTCTTATTGGCGCCTGTCCGGGTCTCAACGCCGCGGTTCAGCTGGCTCAGGGCAACGACCGGCACTTCGAGTTCCTTGGCCAGTGCTTTCAGGGAGCGCGATATATCTGCGATCTCCTGCTCGCGCCGCTCGAACTTTCCGGTCCCCTTCATAAGCTGAAGATAATCGATGATGACGAGGCTCAGTCCGTGCTGCTGCTTCAATCTTCGCGCTTTTGCGCGCATTTCCAATACGGAAAGGCCTGACGAATCGTCAATAAAGATCTTCGACTCGGCAAGCTTGCCGGCGGCATTGGTCAGCTTGTTCCAATCCTCACGCTTATTAATGAAGCCCTTTCTCACTTTGTTCGAATCGACCTTTGCCTCAGAACAGAGCATCCTCATCACCAGTTGCTCCTTCGCCATTTCAAGACTGAAGATCGCAACGGGCTCACCCATGCCTATGCCGACATGCTGTGCGATATTCAGACAGAATGCCGTCTTGCCCATACCGGGCCGTCCGCCGATAATGATAAGGTCGCCTCTCTGGAAACCTGTTGTCAGCTCATCAATGTCCTTAAAGCCCGAGGGAACGCCGGTGATCGCCTCTTTCCGGTCATAAAGCCTCTCAATCGTGACAAACGTGTCGGTGATCAGGTCTTTCATGGGATAAAAGGCAGTCTTTACCTTCCTGTCGTGGAGCGTGAATATGGTCTTCTCCGCGAAGTCGATCAGTTCATCGGCATCCTGCTCGCTTTCATAGACATTCTTTGCAATGTCCGTCACCGACGTAAGAAGCCCCCTGACCAGCGCCTTTTCCTTGATGATCCTGGCATGGTAACGCACATTGGCAGAGGTAGGCACAATGGAAGCAAGGGAAGAGAGATACTGCAGCCCGCCAATGGCATCGAGCTCTCCGCGGACCTTCATGAACTCAGTCAGGGTAATGATATCGACCGGCTCCGGCTTTCGGTGAAGATCGGTCATGGCCTGATAGATCTTCTTATGGGCGTCCCGATAGAAGTCATCGGCCACGAGCATCTCAACCGCAGTGTGCAGGGCGTCATTATCAAGCAAAATAGCGCCCAGCACGGACTGCTCAGCTTCTATGTTTTGGGGTGGGACCCGGTCTTTCTGTATCTCAGAATCTCTCATTCAGAAACAACATGAACTTTTACCGGAGCTGAAACCTCCGGGTGCATCTTTACATGCACGACAAATTCGCCAATGCGTTTTATGGGCTCATCTATATGAATTTTCTTCTTATCGATATCAAATCCCTGGGCAGCGAGGGCCTCGGCAATATCCATACTGGTCACGCTGCCGAACAGTTTCTCCTCTTCCCCGACCTTTGCCTTGATGACAAGGGTCAGTGCTGCAAGCTTCTCGGCAGATGCCTTCGACGCATCCCTGATCTTGGCCGCCTTCTCCATGATGATCTTCTTGTGATGCTCAAGCTCCTTTATATTTTTGGTACTCGCCTCTGCAGCAAGATTCTTCGGGATCAAAAAATTCCGTGCATAGCCATCCGATGCATTGACAACATCACCCATATGTCCAAGCCCCTTAACATCTTCCTTCAGAATAACCTTCATAATTTCCGTCTCCTTATGAGTAGTTTTCCTTGTAGAATACCACAATAATTACAAAAAATGCCGTGCCTGCCTCCTGTCAAAACTGCTCAAATAGTCATCTCTTTGATATTTCATATTACAATTTCTTGCTATTTGCAGCACTTTTCACAGAGCAGCTGGGATTCAGGCTAATCTCCTCCGGGGGCCAGCCGCTCTTCCGTATTTCCTTGATTAATTTTTTTGACAAAAAGAGTGCGTAATTGTATATAATTATTAAAATTTTACTAGGAGGGTTCCATGAAGAAAATTCTCATTTTATCTCTATTGATTGTTCTTTCTTTTGCAAGTCTCTCATCGGCAACAAATGGCGACAATCTGATCAGCATTGGCCCCATTTCAAGGGCAATGGGCGGCGTCGGCATTGCTGCGCCCCAGGATGCAATCAGCGCCGTATTTTCAAACCCGGCGGCAATGTGCTTCGGCCCGTACTGCCCGGGGTCCGAGTTTAATTTCGCAACAACGATCTTTATGCCGAAGGCAACCACGAAGATAAAGAATACCGCTTTTGTCCAGAACACAGGTGAAAAAGAGAGTGCCTCTGATCTTTTCTTCATACCGGCTATGGGCATCTCAATACCCCTTTCCCAGGATTGGCGTTTCGGCTTCGCTGCTTATGGCGTTTCGGGACTGGGTGTTGATTACGAGAACCAGTTTGACCTGAATCCCCATACCGCTACGAAGGATGATGTTTACACGAACCTCTCCATATTGAAGGTTGCGCCGAATATTGCATACATGGTTACACCGAACTTCTCTATCGGTGCTTCGCTTCATATTGACTACGGCACGCTGGATATGGGCCAGGGCAATGAGTCAGGCTTCGGCATTGGCGGACAGGTCGGCGCTATCGTTAAGCACGGCCCCCTGCAGTTTGGCGCAGTCGTAGTGCTTCCTCAGAGGATCAAGCATAAGGAAGTTGCTGATTTTGACGGCGACGGACACAATGACGACCTCACCCTCGAAAGCCCTATGAGCGTTGGCTTCGGCATTGCCTATGAGCCGACACCCCGCGTCCTTCTGTTTGAAGCCAATGCCAAGTGGGTTAACTGGGCTGGAGCTGACGGATACAGTGATTTCGGCTGGGAGAACCAGTGGGTATTCGCTCTGGGAGCGCAGTATCGCCCTATGCCATCCCTTGCCCTGCGTCTGGGATATAATTATGGACAGAATCCTGTAAAGCCGAGCAGTGGCTGGGACGGCGCATTCAGCCCCACGGTTAATGTCCAGGGTAAGCATGTCAATCGCTACCAGTATGAAATACTCAGAATTACAGGGTTCCCCGCAATTGTCGAGACGCATCTGACCGCAGGTCTCGGCTATCAGATAACCAAGAGCCTGTCTATCGATCTGGGTTACACGCATGCCTTTGAGAACAGCATAAAGGAAAAAGGAACCTTCATGGGCTTTAAGAACAAGACCGCTGTCGAATCATCACTCAAAGAAGACAGTATTGATCTTGGCATCACCTATAGATTCTAAAAACAAAAGAACTTTTTATAAAAGGGGCCTGGACTTAACAGTCCGGGCCCCTTTTATTTTATGCTGACCGGAACCGGTATGAACGTCAGGATAAAAATAAGCAGTGCAAGGAGCCCTATCACCTTACGCCTCGGATCAAGGGGCAGATCAGGGAAAAGGATTGGCGGATGATTTGAGCCGAGAAAATAGAGCAGAACTGCCCAGACCAGCCACCCCTGGAAATAAAACCCGAGAATAACAAGCACACCCATCATGACCTTAGAGAGCCAGCGATGCTTTTCTTCGAGAACTGCGTAAGCAATGTGGCCGCCGTCAAGCTGACCAGCCGGAATAAGGTTAAGCGAAGTGACAAAGAGACCGATCCAGCCCGCAAAGGCCACAGGGTGAAGATACAGTCCGGAGGCGTCAGGTATTGAGCCGATAACGATCTTTGTCAGCGCGACAAACAAAAGGGAATCGCCCAATACCATCATTTCTTCGGGATGAAGGGGCATTGTGCGTACTTCAGAATAATGCAGACCAATCAGCGATGCCACAACTGACACCAGAAATCCGGCGATCGGGCCGGATGCGCCTATGTCCATCAGTGCATTCTTTGTTGTTATACTGGACCGCATCCGGATGAAGGCGCCAAGCGTGCCGAACAGTGTCGGCGCTGGTATGAAGTAAGGAAGTGATGCTTCTACTCCATGCCGGCGCGAAGCAATATAATGAGAAAATTCATGGACAAGCAGTATCGAAAGCAGGGTCAGGGAAAACGGCAGTCCACGAAAAATAGCCTGTGGTTCTTCTATGAGGTCAACGCCTGCGTGAATGGCACCGACCGCAAGCGTTGAAGCAAAGGTGAGCAGAAAAAGAACAATATTGAGAAGAGGAGACCTCTTCATCCAATGACAGTGCCCTGCAGATCATAGTCAAATGCCTGATCGATCCTGATCTGAACGAACTCATGCTTGGCAACACCTGACCCTTTCAAAAAAACGACCCCGTCTATTTCCGGTGCCTGGGAATATATTCGCGCGATAGCGACATCGTCGTCTATCTCATCCACAAGCGCCCTGAAGACCTTGCCGACCAGCCTCTTGTTCCTCTCAAGGGAAATGGCTGACTGCACCTCCATGATCCGATCTCGCCGTTTCTGTCGGAGATGCTTCGGCACCTGCCCCTTCAGGCTATAAGCAGCGCTTCCCTCTTCGCGTGAATAGGTGAAGACACCAAGCCTGTCCAACTGCACGCGCTGGACAAAAGAGAGCATTGCTTCAAAATCCTTTTCTGTCTCCTGGGGAAAGCCGGTGATCAGGGTGCTCCTCAACGCCACATCCGGAACAGACGTCCTGATCTTCTGTATCAGTTTTTCGTAATAATTCCTGCTACCCCCCCGCTTCATCAGTCCGAGGATCTTTTCTTCCGTATGCTGGAGCGGGATATCAAGATAGTTGCAGACCTTTTCTTCTGTCATTACGGTTTTGAGAAGTTCATCGGTAATCGCAGTGGGATAGAGATAGAGAAGGCGTATCCAGAAATCTCCGCTGATCGCCGCAATTTCCCGTATCAGACGGGAGAGATCATACTGGCCAAGATCCTTGCCGTAGGATGTGATATCCTGGGCAACGATGATCAGTTCCCGCCGCCCTGCCCTAATCAAGGCCTCTGCCTCTTTCAGGATCTCCTCGGGCATCCTGCTCTTAAAATTCCCGCGGATATCAGGGATTACACAGTACGAGCAGCCCCTGTCGCAGCCCTCTGCTATCTTGAGATAGGCATATGCCGTATCAGAGAGCCGAACCTCCGGTTCTGATGAGCCAGACGCCGAAAGGACACTGCTGCAGTATTCAACGATCTTCTCGTCATCACCGACACCGAAAAGGACATCGATCTCCGGGATCTCTTGTTTCAGTTCATTGCCGAACCTTTTGGCAAGACATCCGAAGACGACAAGCTTCTTCGATCCCGCACCCTTGCCTGCTGCCAGCTTCAGAATCTCTTCTACTGATTCCTTTTTGGCAGCATCGATGAAGCCGCAGGTATTGATAAGAAGAAGTTCTGCCGTCCCGGGATCTTCAGTGTATGTCAAGCCGTGCGCAGCAAGCTTCTTCAGGAGGTTTTCGGAATCAACCAGGTTCTTCGGACAGCCAAGGCTTACCAGGGATATCTTAGGCACGGCTTTTCTTCACAGTTCGGTAGACGATGAAGTAACTGAGCAGCGCAGACACGGTGCCCAGGACCGTTGTGCCCACAAGAAACGGCATAAGGAGCGGTCCCAGCGTATGAAGAAGTTCCTGCATGGACAGATGAGCCCAGTCAATGTCAGGAATAATATGATTCATCGCAAGGAGCTTTGCGCCGAGCCATAAACCAAAAGAATAGATCGGCACAATAGTCCATGGATTGGTCACATAGATGCCGACGATGCTGACGAACTTATTCAGCTTAAAGATCCACGCAACCAGAAGACCGAGCAGGGTATGCAGTCCCAGGAGAGGAGACATGCCTATAAATACGCCGACAGAGAATGCCAGCGCTATTCTGTGGGGCGATTCTTTAATGGTCAGGATCTGCCTGAACTTATCCCTGAGATGAGAAATGCTGATACCCCCGTGCAGATACTTTTATTCGTTTCCCCTGCTCGTTAACGACAGAGATGCCGGAACGCGTGATCTCACCGATACAAAAGGCTTTGATGCGCGCCGTTGCAGGCGCCGTAAAGAGGAGTTCATAGTCCTCGCCGCCGTTCAATGCCAGATCGAAGGCAGAAAGCCCCAGGCTGGCAGCTGTTGTCGTTAACTCCTGCGAAACCGGTATATCCGCAGCCCTGATCCGGGCACCAACACCGCTCTCTTTGCAGAGGCGGGAAAGATCGATCAGAAGGCCGTCACTGATATCGATCATTGCCGTTGCCGTGCCGGCTATGCGCCCAGGATCTCTGGCAATGGGCATCAGATGTCTCCTCAGCAGGGGAACTGCAATATCCCATGTCACCGGGAGTCCCTTTTTTGTTGGCTTTGCAAAATCGATCGTCGTGCGAATATTCTTAAGCATCGCCAACCCGCATGCAGAATCGCCCAGTCTGCCGGTAACGTAAATGCGGTCGCCGACCCTGGCACCGCTGCGTTTCAGGACTTTTTTCCCGGTTCCGATCGCCGTAATTGATAGCATGACCCTGTCGGCAGCGGAAATATCACCACCGATGAGGCTTACACCGTAGGTCTTCAGTGCTGCTTCAATGCCGTCGAAAAACCGGTCAAAAAATTCCCTGGTGCTTTTCTTTTGAGCAGAAAAATTCAGCAGTATTGCGCGCGGTTTGCCGCCCATGGCAAAAATATCGCTGATATTTACGGATACCAGTTTAAAACCGAGTTGAAAAGGTGATATCCATGCAAGGTCGAAATGAACGCCTTCCACCATCATGTCCGTGGTCAGCAGAACGTTCTTTCCGGCCCTGACCACGGCAGCATCGTCGCCAATGCCTACAGGAACGCCCCGGGATATCTTCCCGAAGCGCTTTCTGAGGATCCCGAGGAGCGTGAGTTCTCCGGCCTGAGAAAGGTTCATGACGCCGGCTGGATCAGGATTTCTTCTTGGCCTTAAGAGCCGCTTTTAATACCTGGTCCATGGTCTCGGCAAAGACGAACTCCATGTCCTTCTTGATATACTTCGGAATATCTTCAAGGTCCTTTTTGTTCCGCTTCGGCAGAATGATCTTCCGGATGCCCATGCGCTTGGCTGCCAAGGTCTTCTCCTTCAATCCACCGATCGGCAGCACCCTGCCTCTGAGCGTCACTTCGCCGGTCATCGCAATGTTCTTGTTGACCGGCCTCCCGTTAAAGACCGAAGCGATGGCAGTTGCTATCGTGATGCCGGCAGACGGCCCATCCTTCGGTATTGCGCCTGCAGGTACGTGGATATGCACATCTGTCTTTGAAAATATGTCATCCTTTATGCCGAGCGTTTTTGCCGTTGACCTGACATAGCTGAGTGCTGCCTGGGCAGATTCCTTCATGACATCGCCCAACTGTCCCGTAAGGGTAAGATTGCCCCTTCCTTTCATGGTCGTGGCCTCAATGTAGATAATATCCCCGCCAGCCTCTGTCCAGGCAAGGCCTGTGGAGACGCCGACCTCATCCTTCTCCATCTCTTCTTCCGGCAGAAACTTCGGCACACCCAGGAAGCTCTGAAGGTTCTTCGCGGTTATCACATATTTCTTTTCTTTGCCCTCGGCGATCCTCTTGGCCACCTTCCTGCAGAGCGTTGCGATCTCGCGCTCAAGATTGCGGACGCCCGCCTCACGGGTATACTGGGAAATGAGCAGGGTCAGTGCCTGATCAGTGGTCGATAGTATCGTTTCGGTGAGTCCGTGTTCTTCAAGCTGCTTTGGCAGCAGATACTTCTTTGCAATGCCGAGCTTCTCTTCCGTGGTATACCCGGAAAGGTATATGATCTCCATCCTGTCCCTGAGCGGGCCCGGTATCGTATCGGCAAGATTGCCTGTTGTGATGAACATGACATTGCTCAGGTCAAAAGGCACCGAAAGATAATGGTCAGCAAAAGCAAAGTTCTGCTCAGGGTCGAGCACCTCAAGCAGTGCTGAAGAGGGATCTCCCCGGTAATCCATACCGATCTTGTCGATCTCGTCGAGCATAAAGACCGGGTTGTTCGTGCCCGCAGTCTTGATCCCCTGGATGATCCTTCCCGGCAGCGCACCGACATAGGTCCTCCTGTGGCCGCGTATCTCTGCCTCGTCACGAACACCACCGAGGGACATGCGCACGAACTCCCTGCCGAGAGCGCGCGCGATAGACCTGCCCAGGGACGTTTTGCCAACACCAGGAGGGCCGATAAAGCAGATGATCGGCCCCTTCATTTTCTCCTTGAGCTTCCGCACGCTCAGGTATTCGAGGATGCGTTCTTTCACCTTCTCGAGGTCATAGTGGTCATCATTAAGCACCTTCTTGGCAGCCTTGATATCAAGGTTATCCTTGGTACTCTTTGACCAGGGTATCTCCACAAGCCAGTCCAGATAGGTTCTGATCGTTCCTGCTTCAGCGCTGTCAGGATGCATCTTTTCGATCCTCTTCAGCTGCTTCTCGGCTTCTCTCAGGACCTTTTCAGGCATTTTGGCTTCTTCAACTTTCTGCCTGAACTCCCTGATCTCTTCAGCGCGTTCATCAATATCGCCGAGTTCCTTCTGAATGGCCTTAAGCTGTTCCCGCAGGAAGTATTCCCGCTGTGTCTTATCGATCTCTCCCCTCGCCTCTGACTGTATCTTCTGCTGTACGATCAGAAGCTCTATCTCATGGCCGAGGATATCGCTCACCCGTTTCAGTTTTTTTACCGGATCCGAAAGTTCAAGTATTTCCTGAGCCTGCTCTGTTTTGAGGCCAAGATTTGATGCAACCAGGTCGGCGAGCCTTCCCGGTTCGTCCAGATTTTCTATGACCACCATAATGTCCGGCAGGATGGTCTTGCCGTAGGAGACAGCCTTGTCGAGCTGCTCCTTGACCGTCCTGATCTGGGCCTCTTCCTCGATGGTAACTGTTGCAGATTTTTTGTCTTCTATCTTGGCAATTTCAGCTTCCAGGTAGGGTGCTGCCCGCAGGAACTTCTTCACCCGGGCTTTAGACAGGCCCTGCACGAGGATCTTCACTCTGCCGTCCGGCAGCTTGAGCATTCTCATGATCATCCCGACCGTACCGGTCTCATACAGGTCAGCAGCGCTCGGATTTTCAATGCTCATATCTTTCTGTGTCAGCAGAAGGATCATCCTGTTTTCAGCAAGGGACTGTTCGATGGCCTTGATCGACAACTCTCTGCCGACAAAAAGTGGAATTATCATGTATGGGAAGACTACGATATCCCTGACTGGCAGGACCGGAATAATATCAGGGATCTCGGCCTCTTTATCGTTATTTTTTTCTTTCTCCGCCATTGCGTCTCCTTATACGTTCCTTAAATTAATGTTTCAATTTGCCGGCAACATCGATCAGATATTTCCTGAAGTTCTTTGCAAGTTCTTTGTTCCTGAGGGCAAAGTCCACCGTTGCCTTGAGGTACCCGAATTTGTCGCCTGCATCATACCGCTTACCCTCAAAAAGATATCCGTACACCGGCCTCTTTTGAAGAAGAAGATTGATCGCATCGGTAAGCTGGATCTCTCCGCCCTTGCCCGGCTTGGCCTTGTCCAGTATATCGAAGATGTCAGGCGTAAGGATGTATCTCCCGATGATGGCCATATTGGATGGTGCCTTGGCCGGATCAGGCTTTTCAACAAGGCTGTTGATCCGATATACATTGTCCCGCTCCTTGTCCCCGCTGATTATGCCATACCGATTGACCTCATGAATCGGCACCCGTTCCAGCGCAAGGATCGGGCTCTTCAGCTTCCGGTATAGTTTGATCATATCGAGAAGCAGCGTCTCCTCGGGAGGAATGATGTCGTCGCTCAGGATGACGGCAAAGGGTTCGTCCTTCACAAAAGGCCTGGCGCAGAGGATCGCATGTCCGAGGCCGAGAGCGTACCCCTGCCTGATATAGGCAATGTTGATCTCGCTCAGCCGGTTGATCTCCTCAAGGAGCTTGTCCTTGCCGCTCTTCTTCAGCTTGTCCTCCAGTTCAAAAGCATAGTCAAAATGGTCCTCGATATTCCTCTTATGCTTGCCGGTAATGATAATAAACTCGGAGATATCGCATGCTATTGCCTCTTCAATGCCGTACTGGATCATCGGCTTGTCAACAATAGGCAGCATCTCCTTAGGGGAAGCCTTGGTCGCAGGAAGGAACCGCGTCCCGAGACCTGCCGCAGGAAATATCGCCTTTTTTACATCATCAGACATTAATCTACCTCACAAAGAATTTGTTCATTATACCATAGATGAACAGGGGGATTTTATTGCGGTCTCAAGAGCCGCAATTGCCGCTCCATGCCATACAGTCGTGTCAATACGTCACGTGATAGTATAGCGGTAACGGTCGAATATTTCAGAGAAAGATGGGATGGCCATTGATTGAGTAGCAACCGTATCGATCTTCTAACTGCCAACATTTTTTACCATTGCGATCTGAGGATATCTGCTATAATTACGAGCGATGCCGGCCCACGGTCCAGATCAATTCATCCATGCTGATACGGGATACAGGTCGGTTAACCTACATCTGCAGGAGGAACCTACGATGGAGACAGCGATCCTTCAAAACAGACATTATTGGGTCATCTGTATTGTCCTGTTCTTTTCCCTAACGACGACTGCATCGCATGCAATGACCAGGGGCGAGATTGATGCCGGCGTCAATGCGGCCCTTAATCGATTCAGTCAGGAGGTCAGTGCAGGCCGGGCATTTCAGGAGATAGCGAAAGGAGTGCTTGTCATTCCCAATATCACCAAGGCGGCATTTATCCTGGGCGCCCAATATGGACAGGGTGCACTCAGGGAAACCGGGAATACCATTGATTATTACAGCATGACTGCCGGATCCCTCGGTTTTCAGGTCGGGGCAGAAAAATATGACCTTATCATTGTCTTTGCCACCGCAGAGGCTCTTAATAAATTCCGGCAGGGCAAAGGCTGGGAAGCAGGTGTTGATGCAGAAGTCACATTGATTGATACAGGCGTAGACCTGCCCGCGAGTACTCTTGTAAGCCAGCACCCCGTCCTTGGCTTCATTGTCGACCAGAAAGGGCTCATGGCAGGAGCATCAATAAAAGGAGCAAAGTTCAATAAAATAAACCCGGATTGACCGGACATGCTCCTGGATAATTATAACGCTGATAGTTACGCCAAAACAGCCTCATCAACCAGAGACGCCCCTGCAATATATCGATCGCCGAGATCTTTGATCCACATCACAACACCATGCCCGTAACTGCCGATGCTTTTCTTGAACTTCAGCACGTGACCTGACCTCAGAGGATAGAGTGTGGTAAAGCATATGCCGTTTCTCGACATATTGATTGCAAGCCCGGAGAGGTCGATAAAGCGAAGCCGGTTGTCATTGAAGACCGCAACCGTAAATTCCAGTATCTCGGAACAACTCTTCCTGATATCTCTTTGTTCATGTTCCATAGGACCTCCTGTGATGCTGCCGCATTTTTTACGAATTCAGTATACCGATATCGTTACAGGACATCCAGTTAAGTTTTCTTCATAAATTGCACGTCTATGATGATCCTGCAGATTCCTGAAAATGCTGGTACCGAAGACCGGACTCGAACCGGTACGAGGTTGCCCCCGAGGGATTTTAAGCCCTAAAACCGCTTTTCCCGGAGTTACGCGCAAGCCCTTGAATTTACAGGATCGCCCTGTATTTTCGGGGGCTTTTCAATTTTTCCTGTGTTGGCAGGAGTTGGCAGGGGTTGGAATAGATTTGTTGACATGGTGACAAAAACAGTTACAAAAAGGAGATTGAAACATGAAGAAGAATGAGGATAATAAAGCCGTAATTGCCGCAAACAACTTTCAGGACGCTGTAGGAGATGAAGTCGATAACGTTAAGGCGATCGTAAGAAGCCTGCATTATGCCGCAGACAGCCCGACCTGTGAAGAGCCCTGGAAATCCATGCTTACGGTTCTGACAGGGCAGGCGATTAAATGCCTGAAAAACATTGAACAGCTTCATGAGAACTACTTCAGGCAGAGGGCCGGGAAGTGAAAACCTTCACCTGCAGAGAATGCGAAACTGAGTTTCTCGCTGATCATGCTTCTGTCTGCCTGAAGTGCGGTTCCCCGCATATCTCATTAAATATCGCTCAGACGGCCTCAGATTGCACAGAAGAGGCAGAAGGCAAAAGAGAGGCAGAGATAAGGGGCATCCTCGGGAAGCTCTGTCTTGAAGCAGAGGACGCTCTTTTCAGAGGCGTCAAACAGGAGCAAGCTATTAACCGAACGCTGGAACGGTTAAGACCGTTTATCCAGACAGCGTAACGCGTACGGGAGTATGCGTTTCGAGAGATGGGGGCCGGTTCTTGCCATGGCGCCGGCCCCCTCTTTCAGAGGAGATGATCATGATAGCAGCAATGATAGGGTTAGGGATTCTTTGGCTGCTCTGTTCCGGGTTGAGCCGGACACAGGGTAAGGGATAAATGAAAAGACCGTCAGGCAGACGCCGCGGTTCATTGGAGGGGACAGCGAAGCCTGGGGGCCCTGACGGTCAGTATGATTATAGCAGACAGAGGGGGGCGGGCTGGCCCCTTCTCTCGATCAAGGAGCAACAATGAAAACTCTAATTGAAGACACAAACAAGCTTGTAACATTTTGGCGGTCATGCATGGAATTTGACCGAATACTTATTGAAAGGGGTCAACAGCCTATAGCTATCAAAGCAGCAAATAAGATCGTCTATCCGCTGCAGAGCATGACTGAGAGCGCAAGGGCCATTGGGAATCTTGATGGTTTCATCAAGGGGGCCATATTGGTTTTGAAGGCTTCAAAGTGACTCGGGATTTCATTCAGGCCGCCGAATGCATGCAGCGATTCTTCAGCAAGTGCGCCGCGCTGGATCAATACTTGCGGGATGGGCTGAAAGAACCGAAGATCCTTGACCTGGCAACCGGATACTTTAAGCCGGGCATGACCTGCAAGGAGAAGGAAGCAGAGGCCCTGCAGCTTGAAGAATCCCTTGATCAGGCCATGATCATTCTCGGGCTTAAAGAATATTGTTGAAAATATCGTCAATGCGGAGGATAATCTGAAGAACAACTTCTCAAAGGGGGCCTCATGAAAATAGCACTCTCGATAATCTCACTTTTGATTCTTTCCGGGATATCCTACGCAGAGCAGCCAAAGGTTTACGGTGATCAGGACTTGCAGAAATACAACAATCCTTCCGATCCCTCATCATCATCTCAGAAAACCTATCGTTCGGATCGCAATACTGAACAACGCAGGGAAGAATACATTGATGAAATGAGCAAGAGAAATAATGATGAATATAAATATCTAGCCAGAAAAGCCCTTGAAGTTATCGCGGACACTTCTATGTCAGAAAAAGAGAAATGTTCGACCCTCTTAGAAATCCACGAGAGACAGGGCAGTATGCTCCGGGCATCTTCAAATCCCACGCCGGAAGCTGTTGCCGGGCACGCAACAATAGGAAATTCATTGAAGGTGAGATGCCAAAGATATAGGTAATATTTAACTGGGGATAGCGCGACGGCGCGAAAAGGCCATACTCCATGGCCCTGCCCCGGAAACTTTGGAGAGACCACAAAGGAGAACGTGGAAAATGAAAATTCAAAATAACGCTATCTTCTCGGTTGTTTTTCGTAAAAGCATCAAAGAGATAGAAAACATCTTAGCCAATGAAGATGAAGAGCATTCTCATTATTCAGCGCCCAAAGATACCGCCAAATTCATTCAAACGCTAAAGACGCTCCGCAAAAACAATGAACTCCGGGAAAGCTGGAACAGGCTTCAGACATGGCGCAGATTAAGCAGCGAGACGCATATAGTGAATTTTTTCAGGGTGCATTGCCTCATTAGAAATCGCAACGCACAAGATATATTGAATGCAATGGAAGCTCGCAGCCTTGAGGAAAGACGAAAAGATTATATTTCTCATTTTACAATCAAAGAGTGGGCTATTGAATATAGTGATATCGTAAATTACTCATTAGGCTTAACAGAATACGGAATCAAGTCTCAAACAAGACATTTCTTGCTTGCTTCTGCGGAGAGTGAAAACAGAGATACTTCAGTTGTAAAGATGTTTCAAGAAACGTCGTTATTCAATCTTGAAGAGGTAGTACAAGAGGATAACAAAGCGTTACAGGCAGGATCAATGCCGATGACAGATTTCAGCTCATGGGGTCTCATTAATCAAGATCTTAAATATAAGGAACCGGTGCTTTACCTGAGAATAGATTTGAACAACTATTCTGTCAAGGTTAAGAATATGATTGACAAGATGATAAGGGACGAAAAGCATAAGACACGCACAAAGCATATTGATTTTAACTCAATGGAAACGGCTTTAATGCTTCACGATTTGAAGGCTTATTTTGCAAAAGACGCATTACTGTTTATCATTGAAAATACGATCGACGATATGAAGGATAATATCCCGGCTCGGCAGACAGTCAATGATTGCCTCGACAGAGCAACATCACTTATTAACAGTTCTATTACAAAGAAATTCCCTGTCTTTAAATAGCACCCGCCCTAACATTTCCAAGACCATCTTTTAACATTTTAATCTTTAGACTAATGTGCTCCGCTGCGGTAATCTTCGTGAAGAAGACGAAAGTCTTAACGAATCTTACAAGGAGCATATATGACAAACAAAACAGCAAAAGAAAATCGCCAGTCTGTTCCCCGGAAAATACCGGTCAACGACCTGGTAGGTTTAACCCCCTTTCAAAAATACAAAAAGAACGAACCTGAGTTAATTTTGCAGGGGAGCCGCGTAATCGCTCTGTTTAATGCAGATGACGCTTTCTACTCTTTGAGCGAGCAATTCAATAATAATGTGCCGGTCAACGTTGTTGACTTCGTGCAATGTCAGAGAGAAATCAGGGCGATGATGCTAACGTTACGCGGTCAGGCGCTCTCCAGACAATAATGTGCACCTTCTGTGACGGAAAGACATCCCTGCAGCTCTGGCAGATAGTAACCGACGAACACGGCGACGACTACCTTGCCCCGATAGATAATCCCGCTTACTGTCCTTGCTGTGGGAGGGAGCTCAGATGAAGGCTGAAACCCCTCCTCATTCAACTGAAGTTGAAAAGGCCGTCCTGGGCGCGCTTCTCCTTGATAGCGGCGTAATCCATGAAGTGAAAGAACTGCAGACGTCCGATTTTTACCATGCGGACCACGCGGAGATTTTCAAGGCCATTCTGGATCTTCACGAAGAAGGCAGCGGAATTGATGCGGTTATCGTTGCACAGCGTGTCAACGGTCTCAAGGATCTCGTGTTTACTCTTGCCGGCGATGTTGTGACGACCGCGAACATTCGGATGCATGTTCGGCTGTTGCAAGAGCACGCTTTCAAGCGTGTTGTATTAAGTACGTACTCTTTTTTAAAGAGCAATCTTCATGCCATGTCTACAGATGAGATCAGCGAACACCTCGCAAAAATCCCGCAAACCCTTGATCTCACAGGCGGGAAGCATCGTGACGTTTCTCTTTCCAGAGAAGTAGACAAATGGATTTCCCTTACAGATGGTGACTTCAGCCTTACTGAGTGTTACACGGCATTACAGAACCTTAAAAGCCTTACAAATACTTACACAAAGAACAATCTACATCAGATTTTTCACCGCCTGAGCAAGAAAGGGACAATCCAGAAAAGCGGTAATAAGAATGGCGTATATCGCCGGGTAGATGATGCAGCAGAAGAAATCGACTGGTGGAATGCTGAGAGCAAGCCCCTTGCGCTGAAGTTCCCCCTTGATGTTCTTGATCACGTCGCGGTTTACCCAAAGAATATTGTCATCATTGCCGGAGAGCCTAACGCGGGGAAGACTGCCTTCTTGTTGAACGTCGCTCGACTGAATAAGGACCTCATGCAGGTGACTTATCTTTCCTCTGAGATGGGCGCTATTGAACTGAAGACAAGATTATCAAAATTCGATGCCCCCCTCCTCGAATGGAAAAAAGTTCGATTCAAAGACAGGTCAAGCAATTTCGCTGATGTCATCGACCCTGACAATATCACCATTATTGATTTTCTCGAAATCACCGAAGATTTTTACCGGATCGCAGCACTGATAAAAGAGATTTACGACAAGCTGAATCACGGCGTCTGCATCATTGCCATTCAGAAAAACCGCAATACAGACATTGGCCGGGGCGGTCAACTCGGACTTGAGAAGGCGCGCCTCTATCTTGCAATGGAATCAGGAAAGCTGAAAATAGTAAAGGCGAAAGCCTGGGCGAAAGAAGGCATAAATCCAAACGGGCTCATCAAGAAATTTAAACTCGTGCAGGGATCGAAATTCATTGATGATAGTCCCTGGCAGCGAGAAGACGAAAGGATATAGGAGACAACATGGAAACACCTAAAAACGTAACAATCGACAGCGACATCGAACTTCTGGCAGATGACTTTTCCTTTGAAAGCCCTTTTCTCGATGCTTTTACCAACGAGACGGAAGCCTTTGCCTTTTCCCTCGGCTATGGCGGGGCGAATATCCAGACCGTTGAGGGATTGGCCGACTCCTGGGCGATCAATCTTACCCCGCGTTCCTTCAATTTGACAGTCAAGGGCAGGGACAAGGCAAAGCTCCTTCTCGATACACAGTTCCAGAAGACGTATTTCCTCTACTCTCCGAGCGTGACCCCGGAAACAAAGTTCGGGGTTCCCATCCCCTATCATGTCGGCACGATACAGGCATCTGCCGTGGCAAGGGAAGCCTGTTTGCTGGCAGGGTTAGGGTTGGTGTGGGATGCACCGGACTATCCTGTCGTGAACCCGATCGAGACGACCAACGGTTTCAACGGCAACATTGCCGAAGCCCTCAAAAAGCTCATTGAGCCCTTGCAGATAACAGAGATGTTCAGGGTTGACCTGTTCCTTGTCGGCAGCGATGTATATGTCAAAAAGCGCGTATGGCCCTATGTCGCTGACTACACGATACCGCTGACTGACTTGAAGACCGCTAATATTAGCCCGGCGAAAGAAAACACCAACCCTGATGGGCCGATCAGGAGCATCTACGTTATACGGGATGAGGTGAACGAATCAGGCGCGGCATGGGACCGGCAAGAGACGGTCACAACTGAGGTTTACGACAAGACCGGGAAAATCGTCATCTTGCGCGAAGTCGTAACCACATATTACACGCTTGAAGTTACGACAAAGCAGATAAAGACGGTTTATTGTATGCCCCCGGACGGCATCGTGCCGGATGCTGTTGTGTTCGAGAATCTTTACCTGTTTGAAGAGACAACCACGCTTTACGACTACGGCAACGCCGGAGTGATCACGAGCGGATACAACCGGCTTGAGAACAAGACAGAGACATCGAACCATTACGCCTGGCAGATTCGGCAAGGCATGAGTGATCTGCTTTACAAGTGCTCAGTTTCAATCAAAGAATACGCCTATGCATATTCCGCTGCAGATGAGATGACACAGGAAGTTGAACTGAAGTCAACGCAGAATTACAATCCCGATACCACGCCGAAAGGCACCCCGGACAAAGACGAAAAAAGCATCTCATACCACAAGATCAATAAGGATCTGTTGCAGGTTTCCATGACACACGTAAAGAACGGCGAAGTTGTTGACCGGAGAACCATTACTCAGGCCGGACAGTTACCCGGTCCAAAGAAAGTCGGGGAAAACGGAAACGCCGGCATCCTGACACGGTACACGACCACATGGCATCAAGAGATCCCGGTGAACGCAACAGGCAGGGATGTCGAGATCGAGAACAATCTGTTGTCCAGGGCGCAGTTGCTACAGTTCGGCAATGAGCTTGCCCTTGAGAAGTCAAAGCGGAAATACGAGTTCACCTTCTCTGGCCCTCCGCTGCCTTGGTTACGCAAGGGCATGAAGTTCACCATTACCGGGGAACTGGAAGACGGGACAGGCAATACCTTTGATTTGTCTCCTCTGGTCTTTTTAATAACTCACCTGACATACCAGATGACCGAGCGATCCTTTACCGGCAGCATTAAGGCGGTTGCATGGCTCTGATAATCGAAGAACACAATAAACCAAATAGAAAAGGAGAAAGAACTATGAACAAGAAGAAGACCATTGAAATAAAGCGAGTTAAGATTTCGGAACATTTCTGGTCTTACCGTTGCCCCTCGTGCGGTCTGCAGGTGAAAACGACAATACCGCCATTGAAGGACCAAAGCAGTTTCCATCATCTGACCTGCGAGAACTGCAAAACAAAGATACTCCGCAACTCAGAAGATAAATGGGAAATAGAGGTGCCGGAATGATACTGGTCCCTGTCAAAGTGGAAAAGCATTTCGAATACTCTTGGCGCTGTCTCTGCCAGAATAACAAGATCGCCGCCCTTCCCTCTCTGGTAGAATCGCTGCTTTGTGACGGTTGCGTCCGCAGGGTTGAAAAGGTCAACGGCGAATGGTTTATCCAGGACTACCCGAACAAGGAAACCCGGTCTTCAGTAAATGTTGTTGTTTCGACTCAATATGAGTTCAGATGTCCTTCATGTGGATCTCGGCAGTTCCCTTCATCCATTGGCGAGATTTCGATACTGAAATGCGGGATGTGCGGCACGGTCATTGAGCAGACGGGGCATGATCAGTGGACCCTGAAAGAGGGCCCGAAAGCGCCGGCAATATCAGAAACCGAAAGCAATCCCTGTGAGAACTGCAGCAATAAGAGGCGGGGCTGATAGGCATGACAGCCGCCCAAGCCATAAAGGAAGAATGTCGGTGGTGCCTCAACAGTTCCCGGTGGAAAGTGTGCGGTCAGGTTGACTGCAACCTAAACATAGATCAGCCTGGTTCAAGCGTAAAGAAAATTCGCCGTTATTGCATGGCATGTGTCGGAGAAAGCATGCTTGCCAATGTCGCGGCGTGTTCCGGGAAAGTGCTGAACACCGCGAACAGGATTTGCCCTCTCCATCCCTTCAGGTTCGGCAAGAACCCAAACAGGCCGAAATCAAAAAAAGTTTGGACTGAGGAAGAAAAGGAAGTCTTTAGGCAGCGTTTAACAGCAATGAGGCAAAAAAGGGCTGATAACTGTGGATAAGCCCAGCCGTAGTATATTCCCCAGCATAGGCCACATGCCATTTACGCTCGTAGAATCGCAAAACGCAAGTAAAGAGGTAGTAACTGCCATGCTGGTAAAAAATCATCGGTCTGTGAGGGGGAGAATGAGGCTTGCACAAGGGGTAAATCCGGTCAAGCTGACTGCAAAGAACTATATACACGCGGGACTCTGCATCCAGAGTGTCTTTTTTAAGCACTGTAACTCTCTGTTTTATAGTCTTTTTTCATCCTCTAAAATGCACTGTCACCGGAACTGTAACCGCGAAAGAAGACTGATCAACAATCATGATGCTGAACGCCCGATCTCTCTAACCCCGGGGGAAAGGACCGGGCATGCCCTTGCTGCCGTATTCACGCGCGAGAGAGATTGTCTTCCCCCGGCAACCTCTCCCACTGGCAACATCAGCACAGATAAGCGCTCTGATAGGCTTTCAGGCTATTTTCAGCGAGTATATAGCAGGTGCCTCTTTCCCTTTGATCCTTCTTCACATGCCAGATTATGTAAAGGACTTTGTTTCTAAGTGCATAATCAGGACATATTGACGCAGAAACTGACACCCGAAAGGCTGAGACAATACCGGAGAGAGAACCGGTACAGTCTGCAGCTTCTTGCCTCAGTCCTGGGTATACACTACTCAACTCTCTGGAGATACGAACGCGGGATACTGCCAATCCCCCCTTACCTCAACTTTGCTCTTGATCCTGTCTTCTTCTGGGGGCTCGGAAAAAAGAATTGCGAGTTAAACCAATGAGCACGGCGCAACTCGAAAAAAGGCTTTACTCGGTCAAAGAGACTTCCCGATATTTGGGCCGGTCAATATGGGCTGTTCGTGAGATGATATGGGCCGGTAAGCTGCCTTGCATAAAAGACGGACGCAGAATCCTTCTTGATATCCGCGATCTGGAGAACTGGATTGAAAAGAATAAAACTACAATCACCTTCTGATTTTCTTCTTGACATATAGGCAATATGCCTATATAATGGAATAAGAATGATGAACGCAAAACAACTACAAGAATGGAGACGGCGCACCGGATACAGTCAGGGCAAGCTTGCTACAGTCCTGGGCGTTGATGTAATGACCATTTCGCGTTGGGAGCGTGAAGTCACGACTATTCCCCCTTTCCTGCACTTAACCCTTGAGTGCTTGGAAAAGAAAGGAGTTGAGAAGAAGACAAAGGGAACGGAAAAGAAAACGAAAAAGGAAAGGAAGGTGAAAAAGTAATGATCAGCAAGGAAAGCGCGGCAACATTTGGGCAGATAACATTCGACTCAGACAAGATGGAAAAGGCAGTTAAGTTAGCAGCTAAAGAAATCGGTCTTGTAGTATCTGGTCAGAAGAAGTTCACGGACCGAACGGACTTATGCATAAAAGTAATCAGAAGCTTTATAAGATTGAGACAGGATGAAGTTCGACACTATAAATTTCTTCTTAGTCTCCCGGAACTGAAGGAATTGAAGGGGGTGAAGAAATAATGGGATCTCTTTATAAAAGAGGAGATGTTTTCTGGATCAAGTATTACCGCAACGGCAAGCCCTACTACGAAAGCACGAAGACAAAAGAGGAGAAGGCAGCAAAGAGAAAGCTGAAGTCCAGAGAGGGCGAGATTGCAGACGGCCGATTTTCAGGGCTGAATATTGAGAGGATACGCTTTGATGAGCTCAAGCAGGATATTCTTGATGATTACAAGCTGAATGGGCGCAAGTCTCTTGACCGCCTCGAACGCAGCCTGAAGCATCTTACAGCCTATTTCGGCTCAATGAAGGCCGCGGAGATCGGCACAGACCTGATACAAAAGTATATCCTCAAACGTCAGAGCGACAGCGCGGAGAATGCGACAATCAACCGGGAACTGTCTGCACTTCAGAGGATGTTCACTTTAGGCAGCAGACATACCCCGCCAAAGGTTATCAGAACGCCTTATATCCCAAAACTCAAAGAGAACAATATCAGGACGGGATACTTTGAGCATAATGATTACCTGAATCTGAAAGCGGCGCTTCCGGCATATTTACAGCCAGCATTGACAATGGGATACCACACCGGCATGAGGAAAGAGGAAATCCTTTCCCTCACCTGGGATCGCGTGAACCTCATTGAAGCAAAGATCACCCTGGAGGCCGGGACCACGAAGAACGATGAGGCAAGAATAATCTTCATGACAGGAGAACTCTTGCTCACGATCATGCAGCAGAAACAATTCAGGGATGCTCAATATCCTGAATGCCCTTTCGTGTTCTTCAACAACGGCCAGAGGATAAAGGACTTCCGGGGCGCATGGGATGCCGGCTGTAAAGAAGCGAAGATTCCGGGAAAGCTCTTTCATGATCTGAGAAGAACGGCCGTGAGGAACATGATCCGGGCAGGAACCCCTGAAGTGGTAGCAATGAGGATTTCAGGCCATAAGACAAGATCAGTTTTCGACAGATACAATATCGTGAATGAAGAAGACCTCAGAAATGCAGCAGCAAGGGTAACAAACCTTCATCAAGAGGCACAGGAAAAGCTGCAAAGAGCGTCAAACAGTTACAATTTAGTGACATCCAGCCAAATTCAAACAACAGAAGGGCTTCACGGGAATGCGTAACATCTTGATTTATATGGTACCGAAGACCGGACTCGAACCGGTACGAGGTTGCCCCCGAGGGATTTTAAGTCCCTTGTGTCTGCCAATTCCACCACTCCGGCAAATAAGGAAGGAAATTGAGTAATGCTATCACAAAAAACGACGAGGTGTCAAAATGGAATACAAAGAAAAAAGACCGGAAGAATGCGGCATTTGAGGAACTCGATGCCGATTTCTAGAGCTACTTTCTGATCGTGATCCTTATGTTGCCGTCGTCTGCCGTGACATCGGTCAATTCAAGTTTCAGCCTCTCAGCCAACTGAACGATGTCTGACTTTGCCGCTTCATCTCGTGCAGTGATTGACAACACTTGACCAGGTCTCATGTTATCGATGGCCTTCTTGGTTCTCAGGAGCGGCAGCGGCGAGAGCAGGTCTCTTGTATCAAGCACAACATCAGGCCTTTGACCTGTCATGGTTCACGCCAGAAAAAGATAAGACACTGCTGACGTGGAACCAAGGTAAGCATATCAGAGCTCTTCTTTCAGGAGCTTGTATTCAACACTGTCGACAAGGGCCTGATAGGATGCCTCAATGATATTCTCGGAAACGCCGACCGTGCCCCAGCGGTTCTCCTTGTCGCCCGATTCCACGAGTACGCGGACCCTGGCGGTAGTGCCCTTTCCAGCGGTGAGTACGCGGACCTTGTAATCCAGCAGCTTAACGTCCCTGAGCGCCGGATAGAATTTTTCCAAGGCCTTGCGGAGCGCGTTATCAAGGGCATTAACCGGCCCATTGCCCGTCGATGCAGTATGTTCAATGTGACCGCTTACCTTCACCATGATCGTAGCCTCGCTCAGAGGCTCTTCGCCTTCTTTTCGCTTTTCGATGATCACTCTGAAACCGATAAGATCAAAGAAACGCTTATGGAGCCCAAGGGCTTTTTTCATGAGTAGTTCAAAAGAGGCTTCAGCTCCCTCGAACTGAAAACCCTGATTCTCGAGTTCCTTGAGCTGCGTGATAATGTCCTGAAGCTGTACAGAATCGCTGCTGAGCGTGATGCCGCACTCTTCAGCTTTTCGCAGGATATTCGCCCGTCCCGCAAGATCCGAAATAAGGATACGCTGTGAGTTGCCGACCAGGTCAGGCCGGATATGCTCATAGGTCTCGGGACTCTTCCTGATGGCACTGACATGCATACCTGCTTTATGTGCAAAAGCACTGTCACCAGTGTACGGTTGACGTTTGAAATGCCGCATATTAGCGATCTCGGTCACGAAACGTGATACATCCCGCAGCTTTGTGAGCTGTCTATCGCTGATACACCGCATGCCGAGCTTGACCTGTAAATTCGGGATTATAGAGATAAGGTTCGCATTTCCGCACCGTTCTCCGAGCCCGTTGATCGTGCCCTGGACCTGGGACACGCCCTCTTCCACAGAAACGATCGTGTTGGCGACTGCACAGTCACTGTCGTTATGCACATGGATACCGAGGGGTGCAGAACATTGCTTCTTCATCTTTTTGACGATCTCTTTGATGAGCGTGGGCGTGCATCCGCCATTCGTATCGCAGAGCACCAGGCAGTCGGCGCCGGCATCCTGGGCCGCTTCAAGACATTTTAGCGCATAGTCAGGGTTGTGCCGGTATCCGTCAAAGAAATGCTCGGCATCAAAGAAGACCTTGTCCGCATGTTTTTTCAGAAAGGCAACAGAATCGAAAATAATCCCGAGGTTTTCCCTGAGCGGAACTTTCAATGCCTCTCTGACATGAAAATCCCAGGTCTTGCCGAAAATGGTTATGACCGGTGTTCCTGCATCGACCAGAGCCCTGAGCGTTTCATCCTTTGAGGCCTTTTTCTTCGGCCTGTGCGTGCTCCCGAAGGCGACCAGGCTTGCATTGGCGAGCTTCAATTTTGCGGCTTTTTTGAAATAATCGATGTCACGGGGATTGGACCCCGGATATCCGCCCTCAATGAACTGAATGCCCAGCTCATCAAGCTTCTCGGTTATCCTCAGCTTGTCCTCGAGCGAAAAAGAGACGTCCTCTGACTGGGCGCCGTCTCTCAGGGTCGTATCGTAAATTTCTATCTTTCGCATGATCTCCTTTTTCACGCTCTTTAGAGCCATCGTATCGGGCCTCGAAATGAAAAAGATCTACGCTGCAAGCTCGAAAGCTTCGTGAAGCACCCGCACGGCGAGCTCCGTATATTTCAGGTCTATGACGCAGGAAACCTTGATCTCGGACGTGCTGATCATGGCGATATTGATATTATTGGCAGCAAAGGTCTGAAACATCTTTGAGGCTACGCCCGAGTGGGTCCTCATGCCGACACCGATGACCGAGATCTTGCTGATGTCCTCCCTCTTGTCCACACGTTCTGCGCCCAGTTCCTTGGCAATGGCCTCTGAAACCTCCATGGCCTTGCGTGTATCGGTTTTAGGGACCGTAAAGGAAATATCCGCAAACTTGCCGTCGCTGCTGACATTCTGCACGATCATGTCAACCACGATATTTGATGCTGCTATGGCCTCGAAAAGCTTCGCAGCGATCCCCGGCTTATCAGGCACATTCACGATCGTGATCTTCGCCTGATTCTTGTCATAGGCAATACCTGAAACGAAAACATTCTCCATATCTCCATCCTCCTCAACAACCAGTGTTCCCGGATTATCATTAAAGCTTGATCTGACCACAACAGGCACTTTGTATTTCATGGCAAATTCCACTGAACGCGTCTGCAGAACTTTTGCGCCAAGACTGGCAAGTTCAAGCATCTCTTCGTAGGATATCTTATCGAGTTTGCGCGCTTCCGGAACAATGTTCGGGTCTGTTGTATAAACGCCGTCAACGTCCGTATAGATCTCGCACAGATCGGCCTTGATCGCAGAGGCAATAGCGACAGCAGAAAGGTCCGATCCTCCCCTGCCGAGCGTGGTGACATCCTCGTTCGGCGTTATGCCCTGAAAACCGGCGATCACGACCACAAAACCCTCGTCAAGTGCCTGCCTGATCCGCTCGCCATTGATGCGCTCGATCTTGGCTTTGGTATGGAATGTATCGGTGACAATGCCGGCTTGCCGGCCGGTAAAGGACTTCGCCTTATGGCCCAGCGAATCGATCGCCATTGCCGTGAGTGCGCTGGTGACCCTCTCTCCTGATGACAGGAGCATATCCAGTTCGCGCTCTGCCGGCATTGCTGATATCTGATTGGCAAGACCGATAAGTTTGTCTGTCTCGCCGGACATGGCAGATACCACAACAACCACCTGATTGCCCTCTTTGACCGTCTTTGCAACACGATTGGCAACATTCTTGATACGCTCTACGTTGCCGACCGACGTGCCGCCGTATTTCTGAACTATCAGTGCCACTCTCTCCTCCGCATATCAAATCTTTTGATAACTACAAGAATCACTTATCCCCTGATGAAATAATCCATAAGTTTATAACCTTCGTCAAAAACCATAATGTCATCTCGCTCCGTGATCGTCTCGTCATAGCCGGACACGGCATTCTGTTTCTCTGAACGGCTGTCATAGAGCATGAATGGAACAGGCTCTGCTGAATGGGTCCTTATCGCAAGCGGCGTTGCGTGATCAGGAAGCACAATGATCCGGTATTCCGGAAAGGCCTTCATGCCTTCCAGAACGCCGCCCACGATATAGTTATCAAAGTCCTCGATCGCCTGCACCTTGTCCTTGCAATTGCCCGAGTGGCCAGCCTCGTCAGGGGCTTCGACATGGAGATAGACAAAATCCACTGTCTTTAAGGCCTCGATAGTGGCATCGGTCTTTCCCTGATAATTGGTATCGAGGTATCCGGTCATGCCAGGCACCTTAAGGATCTCAAAGCCTGCATAGATGCCCAGCCCCCTGGTCAGATCAACCGCAGAGACAAGGGCTCCGCTGATACCGTATTTTTTCTGAAAAGTAGGCATCTGAGGCCGCCTGCCCTGCCCCCAGAGCCAGACGCTGTTCGCCGGGTTCTTCCCGTTCCTGACCCTGCTCCGGTTCACCGGGTGTGTGTCAAGAATATTAACGGATTCCATCATGATCTTCCGGATCACTTCTTCGCCGCTTCCAACCGGAAGGTAGTCCACGATCTCTTTGCCGAGAATATCGTGAGGGGGAACACATTCGATATCGGTCGATCCGTCAGCCCAGACCATCAAATGCCGGTAGCTTACACCCGGGTAGAAAGTGATCGCCCCGGTTCCGAGCCTGCTGTCCACTTCTTTTATCAATTCAGCGGCCTCATCCGAGGATATATGACCGCTGCTGTAATCTTCCATCAATGCACCG
The DNA here is from genome assembly GCA_964463135.1 of uncultured Nitrospiraceae bacterium. Lineage (GTDB taxonomy): Bacteria > Nitrospirota > Thermodesulfovibrionia > Thermodesulfovibrionales > UBA6898 > UBA6898. The sequence continues at coordinate 157,106 of CAYXBA010000002.1, read as the reverse complement.
CATCTATCCGTGCCGAATTTGAGCGTCACAAGATTGCATCTGAACGCAACGTCGTTCTTTCCAAGCTCTACCCCGATGCTTGCAGCTTCAAGCGGGGCCCTGCCGGAATAGTATACTGCAGGGTCGTAACCCAGGATGCTCAGATTGGCAACGTCCGAACCCGGGTGCATATTTTCCGGCACCGTCCTTACCTTTCCGAGGATGCTTGCTTTGGCCAGCCTATCCATATTGGGCGTATAGGCCTGCTGCAGCGGCGTCTTTCCGCCGAGCTCTTCCAGGGGCCTGTCGGCCATGCCATCTCCAACGATCACAATATATTTCACAGGATTTCCTTCAGTATTCCGGCAAGAACTGCTCAGAGATCTGTAAAGCATCTTCTGCCGGTCAGTTTGCGGCTTATTCGATCACGTCGCCTTCTACCATCTCAACTTCAATGCCTTTTTGTCTCAGAAAAGCTATGCCCTTGCCGAGGTCATCCTCTGCACCCTCAAGCTCAAGCACCATCTCGCCGACTGTTTCCGTGATCCTGGCCCGCCTGATGTTCGGCATCACATTGAACTGCTTTGCCATAGAGAAGATCATCGGCTCCTTGATCAGGTTCTGCGGAAAGGTCAATTTCACGCGTGTTTTCATGGCTGTCTCCTAACAGGCCCCGCCGGCAATAGCGGGGACAATGGACACTTCATCGCCGTCCTTGACCAGCGTCTCCTCGGCATTCAGAAACCGTATGTCCTCGTCATTGACATAAATGTTGACGAATCTGCGGATCTTGTTGTTCTCGGAAACTCTTTCTGCCAGTCCCGGATATTTTTTTTCAAGGTCGTTGACCAGCGCCATGATTGTTCCTGCGATGCCGTCGACCTCTTCTTTTCCCTGGGTGAGTTTCTGAAGCGGTGTGGGTATTCTGACTTTCACTGCCATATATCGTTCCTCCTTGTTATTGGCTATTGTTTATTTTTTCAAGCACTTCCTCAAAAGATGAAAGGCTTGGCTTTATATAGTGCGGCACTGTCGTATGTCCCTGCAGAGCCTCCTGCGTCTTAAGTCCGTTTCCGGTTATGCAGATGACCGTCGACTCATTGCGCTTTAGCTTTCCGCTCTCGATAAGTTTTCGGGTCGAAGCAAGGGTCACCCCTCCTGCTGTTTCCGCAAAGATACCTTCTGTCTTTGCAAGCAGTTTTATGGCGTCGATGATCTCCTGGTCAGAAACATCCTCGGCATGGCCGCCGGTTTCCCGCATAACCTGAGATGCGTAAAAACCGTCTGCAGGATTTCCGATGGCAAGGGATTTTGCGATCGTGTTTGGCTTCACCGGACGGATGATATCGGTTCCGGCTTTCACTGCAGCTGCAATGGGATTGCAACCCGTTGCCTGAGCACCGTAGATCTTAGTATTGAGTTCCTTCAGGATGCCGATCTCCTTAAACTCCTTGAGCGCCTTCCATACTTTGGTCAGAAGCGATCCGCTGGCGCAGGGCACAACAATATTATCAGGGGCCTTCCATCCAAGCTGCTCGGCGATCTCAAAACCGATCGTCTTGGACCCCTCTGCATAGAACGGCCTGATGTTTATGTTCACAAAGGCCCAGCGGTATTTGTTTGCAACCTCGCTGCAGAGCCTGTTCACCTCATCGTAATTGCCGTCAACCGCAATGAGATTCGGTTCATAGACCAAAGAAGCCACGATCTTGCTCGCCTCAAGCGTTGCGGGAATGAAGATAAAACGGTTGAACCCTGCCCTCGCCCCATGGGCAGATACGGAATGAGCAAGATTACCCGTTGATGCGCAGGCAACCGTATCGAAATTGAATTCCTTTGCTTTGGTCAGAGCAACGGCAACCACGCGATCTTTGAAAGAAAGCGTAGGATGGACCACCGTATCGTCCTTGATGTACAGCTCATCAATGCCGATCGCCTTCGCAAGATTGTCTGCCTTAATAAGAGGGGTATACCCGGAATTAAGACCAACCTGAGGGTCACCGTCAATAGGCAGGAGTTCCCGGTAACGCCAGAGGTTCTCAGGCCGCTGCTCTATTTTTTTTCTCGATATCGCTTTTGCAATGGACGTGTAGTCATAGGCTACTTCAAGCGGACCAAAACAGAACTCGCAGACATAAATGGGATCAACCGGATATTCCCTGCCGCATTCCCTGCATTTAAGTCCTTTTACATGTCCCATCCTCTGCACCTCTCCTACTTAAAGTCCCTTATTTTACTGCAAATAATCAATAATTGAAATAGTCTGCACGCGGTCACGAACGCTGACGGTTTTTTGCCTCGTCCCAGAGCTCATCCATCTCCGCAAGGCTCATATCAGAGAGCTTCTCCCCCTTTTCTGCAGCAGCCATCTCGATATATCTGAAGCGGGATATGAACTTGCTGATCGTTTTTCTAAGGGCCTCTTCCGGGTTCACGCCGATAAAACGGGAGATGTTCACGATCATGAAGAGGATATCTCCCAGTTCGTCCTCGATCGCGGCTTCCTTCCTGCTCGTAACCGCCTCTTTGAACTCAGCTACTTCTTCATCAAGTTTGGCGAGCACATCATCGATCCTATCCCAGTCAAAACCGACCTTTGCAGCGCGGTCCTGGAGCTTTTTAGCACGGAGAAGAGCAGGCATGGTCCTGGGTATGCCTTCCAGTACTGAATCCTTCTGCTTGCCTTCCTTTTTTTTATGCTCGTCCCAGTTTGTCAGCACATCCTGAGATGTCCTGCAGACCGTGTCACCGAAGACATGCGGATGGCGCGAGATCATCTTTGTTCCGATCTTTTCTACTACATCAGAAAGACTGAATTCCCCCTTCTCTTCTGCTATCCGGCTCTGAAACACGATCTGGAAAAGGAGATCGCCCAGTTCTTCCTTCACCGCGTCGGGGTCTTTCTCATCAATGGCATCTATCACCTCATAGGCCTCTTCAATGATAAAGGGCTTGAGCGATTCCCGGGTCTGCTCCCTGTCCCAGGGACAACCCTTCTCCCCCCGGAGCGCTGCCATTATCGTTACCAGTTCGTCGAGATTCATAGGACCTTATGATATCACACTAGTGCAGATTTGCCTCCAATAGCCTACAATAGCCTATGGCTGAATATCTCTACATCCATATCCCGTTCTGCGTAAAGAAGTGCGTTTACTGCGACTTCCTGTCCGTGCCTTGTGACGAAGCCCTTATCGTTAGGTACACGGAAGCACTCTGCAGAGAACTGAAGATGAAGCGGGACCTGGCAGGCCGGTTAAAAACAGTCTATCTGGGCGGCGGTACGCCTTCTCTGCTGCCGGCCGATTCTCTTGACCGGATATTTGAATGCATCGGTGCAAATTATGATCTTAGTGCAGAGACAGAGATAACCGTAGAAGCAAACCCCGGAACCGTGACCAAGACAAAGATCAGGAGACTGATGACGCACGGCGTCAACCGCCTGAGCCTTGGCATTCAGTCCTTCAACAACAGTGAACTCCGCACGCTCGGAAGGATCCATAATGCAGAGGTGGCCATAAGATCGGCGGAGGTGGTCCGAACTGCAGGCCTGACAAATTTTTCGCTTGACCTCATCTATGGCATCCCGGGGCAGAACATGCAGACCTGGGAATATTCCCTGCAGCAGGCAATTGCCCTTTCACCAAAACATATCTCTGCATACGAACTGACCCCGGAGCTGCATACGCCGCTCAGGGGATCGCTTGATGCAGGTGACTTCTGCATGCCAGACGAAGAGCTCATCCTCGATATGTCTGACCTTGCAGCCAACCAGCTCGCAGAATCCGGATACGAACAATACGAGATATCAAATTACGCGCTACCGGGATATCGTTCTGCACACAATATGAACTATTGGGAGCGTGGAGACTACCTTGGTGCCGGTGCCGGTGCGCATGGATTCATCACGGATTACCGGACAAGAAATGTTTCAAGTGTTGAACGCTATCTTGAAGCACTCGAACAAGATACAGACCCCGAGATCGAAAAGACCAGGCTGTCCAGTGATGATGCACGGAAGGAATTCATTTTTCTCGGTCTCCGCAAGATCGATGGCATTTCACTGGAGGATGCCCGTGATCTCGGCCTGGACCTCAGCGCAGCAGGCGAGGAACTGCTTAGACTGTCTCTGATCGAATTTACCGCAGGCAATATCCGTCTCACCAGAAAGGGACTCCATATCGCCAACACCGTGATCGTTCAGCTGCTGCAGAACCTCGGTCTTTGATCCCGCAACCTTCTCTGTCAGTCTGCTGACCAGATCAAACGTCTGTAAACGCGAACCGTCCTGTCAGGAAGGGACTCTGCGTCCAGCGAATATCTACGCGTGGATCTTTTTCAGAAGCCAGGCCATATTCTGGCCAAGGTGCCTGAATGTCGTAACGCCTTCTTCGTCCTTCAATACCTCCCCGGGGTTCCTGCCCTGGCCTATGCTCCAGTAGCTCGAACCGGGGATAATCATATGGCTGATGCCGAAAAAGTAGTTGATGCTTGAGTACACATCTGTTCCACCGGCACGCCTGAACGACACAACAGCGCTCCCTACCTTTCGCTTAAAGAGATGATCATTTGCCCTGGCAACAAGGCCTGCGCGGTCAATGAGAGCCTTCACCTCGGTCGAAACGTTCGCAAAATAGGTCGGAGAACCGATAATGATCCCGTCAGCGCTGATCATCTTTTCGATGAACCCATTCAGCTCATCCTTTTGGATGCAACGGTTATTCTTCAGCTCAAAACATTTATAACAGGCCTTGCATCCCTTGATGTCCAGACCGCCGAGCTGCAGATATTCTGTTTCGATCCCTTCCTTCTTCAGTTCTTCTAAAACAATGTTGATCGCATCGCGGGTGTTTCCTTCTTTTCTCGGACTGCCATTAAGGGCTACTACTTTCATGGTCTTACTCCTTATTAAAGAATGGTATTAGTAATCGCTATCTGAACGTTCGGAACAGACCGAATCTCAGCACCAGCAAGCACTGGCAGTGAAATCCATACGCTTCCGCAATTACTATAGCATATAATCTTTCTCCTGTATTTCTTGAAAAGATAGTGGTCTTTGCAGTAATATTCAACCCATGCAGAAACTCGTGAGAAGTCTGGTGCAGAAGAACAGATCAAAAATCATACTCGTGGTCCTTGACGGCCTCGGCGGCCTTCCGGTCAACGGAAGGACCGAGCTTGAGACCGCTTCAACGCCGAACATGGACAACCTCGCCAAGGTATCAGCCTGCGGCCTTCATACCCCTGTTGCTGCAGGAATAACACCCGGCAGCGGACCGGGCCATTTATCTCTCTTTGGGTACGATCCGCTCGAGTTTCAGATCGGCAGAGGCATTCTTGAGGCGCTCGGTCTTGGCATTGAGATCAGAAAAACCGATGTGGCGGTCAGGTGTAACTATGCGACCATCAGGGATGGACTTATTACTGACCGGCGGGCCGGCAGAATTCCGACGGAACAAAGCAGAAAACTTACTGAGCGTCTGCAGAAAGCGATCACAAAGATCGATGACGCTGAGATAACCTTTGCGCCTGGTATGGAGCATCGCTTCGCCGTGATCATGAGGTTCCCCTTTGAGCTTGCGGCAGATGCGGCACAGATACCTGATACAGACCCGCAGCAGGAGGGCAAGGCGCCGCTCAAGCCCCGGCCGCTTTCAAAAAATGCCGAAAAAGTTGCTGCGGTAGCTAAAAAGGTCATTGAACAGGTACAAGAGGTCATGAAGAATGAGGAAAAGGCAAATTTCGCGCTTATGAGAGGGTTCTCGGGCATGCCTGACATCCCGACATTTGAGCAGGCGTACGGCCTGAATGCCCTTGCAATAGCGACCTACCCCATGTACCGTGGCCTGGCAACCCTGGTCGGCATGCAAGCCCCCGCCCTGGAGGGTTCTGTAGAAGATGAGATCGCTTTTCTGAAGGCTCAATATGAAAATTATGATTTCTTTTTTCTCCACGTCAAGAAGGTTGATTCCTATGGCGAGGACGGCAATTTTGCAGAGAAATCCAAAAGGATCGAGGAATTCGATGCCCTTCTTCCGAAGATCCTGGCACTGAACCCTGACGTCCTGGCAATTACCGGCGACCACTCGACACCTGCGCTGATTAAGGGCCACAGCTGGCATCCTGTGCCTATTCTTCTGAAATCGCCCTATGTGCTCGGAGGGCTCTGTTCATCATTCTCTGAGCGGGAATGTACCAAAGGCGAATTCGGCATCTTTCCGACCATTCAGCTTATGCCTTACATGCTTGCCAATGCCTTGCGCCTCAAAAAGTTCGGCGCATAAAGACCGTAATGCGTAATCAGTAATCAGTGAATAGTAAAGACAAAGATATCGTTCTCCCCGACTCATCACCTATCACTCATCACCCATCACTGTCGTTTATCGACACCCACTGTCATCTCGAGATGAAAGAATTCGATCCCGATCGTGCAGAGGTCATTCAACGGGCCAGGGAAGCTGGCCTTGAGGCGATGATCACCATAGGCTCTGATCTGAAAGGGACTCTGGAGGCTGTCAGGCTTGCAGAACTGCATGACTTCATCTATGCCTCGGTAGGCATACATCCTCATGAGGCAAAGGACTTTACCGATCAGACGTATTCTCTGCTGCTGGACCTTGTAAAAAAACAGAAGGTTGTTGCTATCGGAGAGACCGGGCTTGATTATCACTATGATCATTCACCACGTGATCAGCAGAGAACGGTCTTCAGAAGACAGCTTGAACTGGCGCAGGAGACAGGTCTGCCTATTGTCATTCACAGCCGTGAAGCTGATGAGGACACCCTGAATATTGTCAGGGAATCGGGCAACAGTCATGGCGTGTTTCACTGTTTTTCCGGAAATACAGATATGGCTGAACAGGTCATGGCTTTAGGCTTTTATATCTCTATCGCAGGGCCGGTGACCTTCAAGAAGGCATCGGGACTTCAGGAGGTAGCCCGAGTGATACCCGATGACTATCTGCTGATCGAGACCGATGCGCCCTATCTTACGCCTGAACCCTTTCGGGGCAGACGCAATGAGCCTGCTTATATTCTTAACACAGCCCAAAAGATCGCTGAACTGAGGGGCATCAGTATTCAGGACCTGTCGCGTATAACGACCCTGAACGCCAAAAGGCTTTTTGCTATTGGAACGCTCCCGGAAAAAGGGGAAATAACATACCAGATCCGGGACAGCTTATACCTGAATATCACCAATCGCTGCACGAACAGATGCGCCTTCTGTGTAAAGTTCAGTTCAGATTTTGTTAAGGGTCATAGGCTGCGGCTTTCCCATGAGCCCTCAGCGGAAGAACTGAAGAAGGAGATCGGTGATCCCAGGGCCTTCAGAGAGATAGTGTTCTGCGGATATGGTGAACCGCTTCAGCGGCTCGACGTGGTGAAGCAGATCGCCAAATGGGTAAAGGACCATGGCGGGCGCGTCAGGATCAACACAAACGGCCATGCCAACCTGATCCATAAGAGGAATATTATCCCGGAACTGAAGGACCTGGTTGACAGTATCTCCATAAGTCTTGATGCGCAGGATACCGAGACCTATAACAGGATCTGCAAGCCATCGTTCCCGGAGGCATATGCAGAGGTCCTCAGGTTCATCCACGACGTAAAAGAGGTAGTGCCGGATGTTCAGGTAACGGTCGTCAAACTTCCTGACGTTGATCTGAAGAAATGTGAAGCGATCGCAAAAGAGCTGGGGGTCAGGCTGAGGGTCAGAGAATTCAATGTTGTTGGGTAGATAACAGGGGCCAACCGAGAAACGCCTTTACGACCTCCGGATCGAACTGCGAACCGGAACAGCGCTCTATCTCCTGAGCTGCCTCCTGCTTTGATCTCTTCGGCCGGTACGGCCGGTCAGACGTGAGCGCATCAAACGTATCTGCAACCGAGAGTATCCTCGCCAGCAGCGGGATCTCCTCTCTCTTCAGGCCGAAGATGCTCTTTCTGCCGTCCCAGTGCTCATGATGGTATTTAATGCCGAGGATGACATCCTTGAACTGTTTCATCTCTCCCAGTATTTCAGCTCCCACACCAGGGTGTTTTTTCATCTCTATCCACTCGCTCTCGCTCAGCGCTTCACTCTTGTTCAAAATCTCCTTTGGCGTGGCTATCTTGCCGATATCATGCAGCAGAGAACAGATCTTCAGCTTTTCGAGGGTGTCGCTGTCAAGCTTGAGCAGTTTGCCGATAGAAATAGCGTATTCCGTGACCCGCTCGGTATGTCCTGCGGTCCAGTATGAGGTAGCCTCAAGCGCCTTGACCAGAGATTTGATGGCGCCGACAAGCAGCGTTTCCAATTCCGTATAGAGAAAGGCATTCTCTATGGCGAGGCCAGCCTGCGACGTAATGGCCATCAACAGTTTGGTGTCATGGGAAAAGAATTCCTGGTCATCTTCCTTATCAGCAACAACGATGGCTCCGACGGTCTTGGCTTTGCCGAGAATAGGGCATACCATGATCGATTTGATGCCGGGGATATAGCCGCGGTATTCCGAATCGGCCACTCTGCAGAAGGCGGACGGTTTCTTTGTTTCTATGGACTTCCATATGACCGCACGGTCTCTCGGAAATGTCCTGCTGATATCCCATGCGCCCTTGAAGGTCTTGGTAAAGAGGAGATCGTTCTTTTCGTCGTGAAAAAGAATAGCAGCCGTCCTTACCCCGATGGTATCGATCGCTTCAGAGATCATGCGGTCGCAGATATCATCGATACTGAGCGACGAAAATATGCCGGATACCCGATAGAGGAGAGAGAGCTCTTCATAGGCAACGCTGAGCTCCTGTATAGTAGCGGTCAGGTCCTCCTGATAATCAGGCTTTTCCAACGACTTCTTCCACCATCTCAAGGAGCGACCGGGGACTGAAAGGCTTGGTAATATAACGGCTCACGCCGCATTGAAAACCCTGCTGTTCATCGGAATCCTGCCCCTTTGCCGTCAGCATAAAAATAGGTATCTCCTGCAGATCAGGGTCTGCCTTGATCATCTTGCAGAGATCTATACCGCTCAGCTCCGGCATCATCCAGTCGAGGATAATGAGCTGAGGCCTCTTCTCTCTGATAACGGCAAGGGCATTTCTGCTCTCGCGCAAAGTCGTAACATCGATCTTGGCCTTTTTGAGCTTGTCCTCGATCATCATCAGGATAAAGGGTTCATCATCGATCACTATAACCTTGCTCACACAACCTCCCTGTATGGAATGCTCATTGTTATTTTGGTTCCCTCTCCCAGCCTGCTCACAATGCTCATGGTTCCCTCGTGCATCTTCAGGATGTCATGACAGAGGGCAAGCCCGAGTCCGGTGCCTTTTACCCGGGTACCATGACTGCCGCGGTAAAATCGCTCTGACAGATGAGGGATATCCTCTTCCGGAATGCCCCACCCGGTATCGGCAATACTGATCTCAAGCATGTCGCCGTTACGCCTGGCAACCGCTTCTATAATACACCCTTCGTCAGAGAATGTTAACGCGTTATCGATAAAGTTAATCAGGAGCTGCTTCATCTTCTCTTCATCAGCCACAATTGCCCGGATCCCGCCCTGATCACAACGAAGCACGGCATTCTTTTTTTCCAGCAGAGTGACAAAAGTATCCGCAACCCCCCTGAAGAGATTTTCCAGGTCAACAATGCCGAGTTTTAGAGTCTCCTTCCCGCTCTCTATGCGGGCGATGCTCAGAAGTTCGGTGACCATTCGGGAAAGGCGCATACCTTCATCACGGATGGTATTCAGGTAATTATTGACCTTATTATCTTCCACATCCCCATGGAGCAGCATCTCGGTCATACCCACGATCGCAGAAAGCGGAGTCCTGAACTCATGGGAAACAGACCGTATCAGTTCGGTCTTCATCTTGTCGAGCTCCTTTTCCCTGCTCACATCCCGAATCAGGTTCACGATACCCGTTACCGAACCGTTCCTGTCCAGGATAGGGGAGCTTGCGATAGTGACCAACACTCTGTTGCCGTAGAGTGTCGTGATCGTGGATGACCGGGTCATCGATTTTCCCTGCTTCGCCTCTTCCACACAGTCGCCAAGGAGCAGGCGAAAGGAGATATTCTCATCGCTGAACCTGAACACTTCGCATACCTGCCTGCTGATCGCCCGTTCAGGGGATATGCCGGTCATCTTTTCAAACGCGTGATTCACGGAGATGACACTGCCGCCCATATCAACGGTCATAATGCCCTCCTGCACACTCTGCAGGATCGTGTCAGCAAGCTCCTTTTCCTTACCGGCACGGGCATAATACTCAGACCGTTCAATGGCAACCGAGATCATATTGGTAATGATCTCCATGAACCGGAGGTCTTCCTCCCTGAATTCCCGATGCCCAGCGTAGTAGAAAGAGCATACCCCGACAGGTTTTTCTCCCATGAACATCGGCACTGCCACTGCCGACCGGTAAGACGACACTTCCGGAGAAATGTAGAATTTCTCCTCAGAGCGGATGTCGCCCACGATTGCCGGCTGCCGCCTGCTGAGTGCGTATTTCTCAATGGAGCTGACGTCAGAGGGATATACTAGCGTTCCCACCCTACCCGAGGCTTCTGTTTCAGATCTCAATAAGAGGTTCTCAGCCTGGTCGTATGAGAGCATCCAGAGAAAATCCGCCCTGAATACCTTCTTCATGAGACCGATTACCTGCATCATACTCTCTTCAATATCAATTGCAGCCCCGAGGCGTGTTGAAATATCCAGAAGCTGCTGATGCTCGGCTGCCCACCTGCTGCTCTGCTGTTCAAAGAGCGCTCGCATCCGCTCGTAGAGTTTTATATTCTCCAGGGCCATTCCGGTCATATCACCTACGGCAGAAAGAGTGCTCTCTTCTTCTGCGGTAAACAGATGCGTATTGAAACTGAAGAGACAGAAAACGCCAATGATCCTCTCCTTGCCCCTGACCGGAATACAGCAGTAACCTCTCATGCCGGAGTGTTTCATCACAGACCGCTCTATCCTTGGGTCCTTCGAAATGTCCGATGTGGTCACGACCTGACCGGTGAGCGCCACCTTCCCGGGGATATCATCGCCAAGCCGTATTCTGCCGAGCATCTTCACATAGTCCTCTGATATGCCTTTGTGATACTGGCAGGTCATCTCTTTGGCAGCTTCATCAAGGAAAAAGATACCGCCGCCATCCATGCCGAGCAGTTCTATCATCTTGTCAAGGACCCTGCTAAATATCTCATCCGGCTTGAGCGAGCGATTAAGGATGCCCGAGATGCTGTTGAGCGCGGTCAGTTCTTTATTCTTCTGTACGATCTGCTCTTCGCTTTTCACTCTGTCCGTCACATCGCGAAGGAGCTCAATGACATGGAGGACCTTGCCCGAGGGATCAGCCACCGGGCTCGCAATGATCTCATGGTACCGCAACCCTCCTGCAGCGTCAACGTGCTTATGAATCGTACGGTGATTTCTGCCCGTTGCAAAAACTGCCTGTGTCGGGCATTCATGACCTTCTGCCCAGCAGGGGACGGCAGAAGCATGCAGCACCTGGTGGCAGAGCTGCCCGGTAAGGTCGCGGCCTGCCTTCATTACGGCCACCTTGTTGGCCATATTGATGCGATAATTCCTGTCTATCACCACCATCTCGTCAGGGATGCTGTCCATGATCGTCTCGATGTAATCCAGAGACTGCTGCAGGTCATTGCGCAGACTGCTCTGCTCCCGGAAATCCTTAAGAACGCCTATCTTGGCGACAACCCTGCCTTCCGCATAGATAGGAGAACCGCTGATCAAAACAGGCATCTGCGTCCCGCTTTTGGAAAGAATGCTGACCTCATAAATGGACGAGGCTCCTTTCTCACGTCTTTCCTCACTCTGTTTTCTGAGGATCGCTGCATTCCTGTCATCGACAAAATCATAGACCGGCACGCCGAGAACATCTTCCCGCGTATAGCCGAAAAGCTGGGTAAAGGCCTGGTTGATATCCGTGATCCTATCTTCCTCATCAACAACCCAGAGGGGATCAAGCATGGCGCTGATATACTTGTCTTTCTTGACCAGTTCCTCTGTTTTTGCCCTGAGCGCATCAGCCATATCGTTAAAGGTGCGCGTCACCTCGCCGAGTTCGTCATCAGCAAGGAGAGGAAGTTTTACGGCGAAATTGCCGTCCTTCATATCCTGCGACCCTTTCTTGAGATTTGCGATCGATAAAAGGATCTTACGCAGAAAGAAAAAGGACAAAATAAAGGCGAGAACAAGGATATAAAAAATAAAAGGCAGCATCTGCTCGACCAGTTTGCCGGCAAATTCTCGGTGCAGAAGACTGTATTCCTCGGATTTGACCTGCTCGATCCTCTCTTCTTCTTCGATCATCTTCTGGACCTGCTTGACCATCGACAGGGACAAGGGTACAACGATCATGAGCGCAAAGATCAGGAGTGCCGAGATGAAGCGGTATATGATCCGGGTCCTGAACATCAGATAATATTCCTGAAGAGGTAAATGGCAATAAGGACAACACCCCATACGGCAAAGATGACCCCGAGCGGCGTCATGCCTTCCTCTATTATGGCGTCAAAATCCACAGAGAATCCAATGGCTGCCAGTCCGGCAGAAAAGCAGAAGGTTCCGATCGTCTTGGCGGTCTCCTGCAGTTGGCGTATGGCAGGGACCGTATTAACAAGAACGGATAGCGACATGAAGATAATAATGAACCAGGGTATGCTAATCTGCCTCTTCTCCCTGTATTGCCGGATGATCAGAACGGGCACGAGGATCAGAAGAAGAGCAACGCGCACCAGTTTGATCTGGAGTGCGGTCTCCACAGATGCTGGTCCGATCGTAGCGGCAGCGACCTTCACCTGCCCCAGCATCGGCAGCGTTGTGCCGGCAAAAAAATTAAAATCATCATTCGTCAACGGTATAAAAAAATACGTCAAAGGATAGAAGATCATGCCGACAAGACCAAGCATCATTACCGAAAGAATGGCTATGGATGTGTCTTCGCGACGTGCCTTTGTCAGAGGGGAGATCACGGCTATGGCAGAGGCACCGCAGATCGACAGTCCGGATGCCAGAAGAAGAGATATGCTGCTGTTCAGCCGAAAGACCCTGGAGAGCAAAAGCGTAAAAAAAAAGAGTGCGCAGAAGACCAGCAATATACTGATAAACAAGCCGGGGCGAAGACTGGTGACCGAGAGCTGTATGCCATAGAGAGCAATGCCGACAGGCAGCAGTGCCTTGATGACAACATCAAGGCCAGGCCCGAAATAATCCCGGCTGCCGACAAGATTGCCAATCAGCATGCCAAGAAGGATAGAAACAACAAGTGCGTCAAAGGATGCATGAAGCGACGAAAGATAGAGAGAGATAACCGCTATGACGCCTGTGACAAGGAACCCCGGCATGTAATTTCTCAAGCTCATGGCTGCCTTAATCTTACCATAAAGAAAGAAGCCTCAGGATAGCGAAGCAGGCGCTGTTTTACGCGATCAGGATTGCCCGGCAAGGAACGATTCCAGGTCTGCAATCCTCACTTCTCCCTGGCCTTCCCCGGCAAGGTTCTTCCACTGCAGAACACCGGACTGCAGCTCGCTGTCTCCCATGATCAGGACATGCCGTACCACCATCCGGTCAGCTCTTCGCATCTGGCTCTTCAGCGAGCTGCCCGCGTCGCCCAGCTCAACCCAGTAACCTTTTTTTCTCAGCTGCTCGGCAAGAACAAGACACGCGCTGCCTGCCGCATCACCAAGGACAGCAAAAAAAACAGAAGGAGACGGAGGAGTCCGCAGTTCATCCGTCTTCAGCAGTTCGATAACTCGCTCCATGCCGAGTGCAAAGCCGATCGCTGGCGTTTCAGGCCCGCCGAACTCTTTCACCAGCTTGTCATACCTGCCGCCCGCTGCAACGGCATTCTGCGCGCCAAGGCTCTGACTCGTCACCTCAAAGGTGGTCCTGGTATAGTAATCAAGCCCGCGTACCATGTCAGAATTCAATGTATAGGGAACCTGGAGGAGTGACAGCAGGGACTGCAGCTGTTCAAAATGCGACCTGCAGTCTGTGCAGAGTTGATCGGTTATCTTCGGCGCTCCCTCCCGCTGCTCCCTGCAGGTCTTTGCCTTGCAGTCAAGGATCCGCAGAGGATTCCGCTCATACCGCCGTTTGCAGTCATCACAGAGGTTCTCCTTCTTTTCAGAAAAGAACCCGAGAAGGGCGTCACGATATCCTGGCCTGCACTCTGCACATCCAATGGAGTTAATCTGAAAGGCAACACCTTTGAGGCCGATCTCCGAGAGGACACGTCCAAGCATTGCGATGACCTCGGCATCCATCCTCGGGCTGGCATCGGCAAAGGCCTCAACGCCGACCTGATAAAACTGTCTGAATCTCCCGGACTGCGGCCGCTCATACCGGAACATCGGACCCATGTAGTAGAACTTCTGAGGAGCCGGCAGTTTATCGAGATGATTCTCCGCATAACTGCGTACCACAGAGGCTGTGCCCTCGGGCCGCAGGGAAACACTTCTGTCCCCCTTGTCCGTGAAGGTGTACATCTCCTTTTCAACAATGTCCGTACTCTCGCCGATCGAGCGGGAAAAGACCGACGTGGATTCCATAACAGGCGTTCTGATCTCCTGAAAACCATAGACCGAAAATATCTGGCGTGCGGTCTGCTCCACCCTCTGCCAGAGATAGATATCGGGCGGCAGGATATCCTGCATGCCCTTAAGGGTCCTGTATTGCTGACTGCTCACTCGGGCATTACTTCCCGGTCGCTGGTCTCCCAGCGCTCATCGGTCTCGAGCATCCTCAGATGGCCTTCTACGAGCCGCTTCAGCTCTTCCCGGAAATGGCGGCGAATGCCTTTCATGTCAGTGATGTCCTCATGGATCTTGATCACCTTCTCATGCGCCTCCTTGATCATGGAGTCAACCTTTGATTCCGCCTCCTTGACCAGGAGTTCCGCCTCTTTCCGTGCATTTATCTTATAATCCTCGACCATCTGCTGCGCAGTCATGAGCGTCTCCCTGAGGGTCGTCTCCATGTCGCGGTATTCCCTGATCAGGTTCTCAGACCTCTGGATATTCTCCTTGAGAGTGGCATTCTCCCTGAGCAGGTCTTCCATCTCTTCACGCACAATCTCGAGGAAACCGAAGACCTCCTCAACATCGAATCCCCTGAACTTCATCTTGAACTGTTTCTGCTGGATTTCCAGCGGCGAGATTCTCATATGACGGCTCCCCCTTTGATTTTAATGCCGATCTCAATAAGCGAACGTATGATTACCATTTGGATGAACAGGATACCGAGGATTACCACAATCGGAGAAATATCTATTGGACCGAGTCTGTTGCCAAGAACCCTCCGTATGGGCCTAAAAACAGGTTCTGTAACATTTCGAAGAAAACGAACAATCGGATTGTAAGGATCAGGGCTGACCCAGCTGATAAGTGCAGCAATGATCACGACCCATTTATACAGCTCCAGCAGCATATCTGCTATTCTTCCCACTGCCATTAACAAGTTACCGACAATAAGCATTCTTACCTCGATGGCTGATTTTGACCGCTATTTTACAATGAGTTACTGTTTTTTATCCACGAAGGGAACTGAGCTGTTCTCTGGAGCAGAATAACCGTCAGCCTTTTTTCCCAAGCTCTTCTGCGCGGTTCTTTGCAGCCAGCAGTGAGTCAAAGACAAGAGGTTTCAATCCTTTTTCCTCAAAGACCTTCAGTCCGGCCGCGGTCGTACCGCCGGGTGAGGTGACCATCTGCCTGAGCTTTTCGGGAGACATGCCGGTATCCAGGAGTTTCACTGTGCCGAGCGCAGTCTGCACAGCCAGTTCTGCTGCATCATTTCTGCTCAGGCCAAGTTTTTCACCGGCGTCGATCATCGCCTCGATGAACAGAGCAATAAAGGCAGGGCCGCTGCCTGAAACAGCTGTCACCGCATCCATAAGCCGCTCAGGAAGGGCAATGACCCTGCCGATGGACATCAACATGCTTTTCACGATATTGATCTCATTGCCGGTAAAGCACTCGCAGAGTGAGTACACGGACATGCCCTCCTGGATAAGGGCTGGCGTGTTCGGCATGACCCTGATGATCTTGTCTGTCTTCAGCCGCGATCCAAGATACGACAGCGTGATGCCAGCCGCGATCGATACAACCGTTTTTGAGCTGTCGATAAGGCCGGCTATCTCTTCAAGCACCGGCTCCATATTCTGCGGTTTGACCGCAAGGATGATTATGCTGCATACCGCAGCAACATCCCGATTCGATGACGAGGTTTTAACCTCATACGTTTTCTGTAAATACTCTCTTCTCGCTGCAGAGGGTTCTGACACATGAATCTCACTCTGAACCTTGAACATCGAACTTTGAACCATGCCTTTAATTAAGGCCTCAGCCATATTTCCGCCACCTATGAATCCGATCATATCAACACCTCTCTCCAAATATTGCCGTTCCTACTCTCACCAGAGTGGCACCTTCCTCTATGGCTGCCTCATAATCATGGGACATGCCCATAGAAAGCTCAGGCAGTCTGTATCCCTTCAGCTCCGCCTCATCCCTCAATCCCCTTAGACGTCTGAAATAGGGGACAACATCTTTTACGTTTTCGAGATAAGGGGGGATGGTCATTAAACCCTCTACTCTCAGGTGTTTCAGCTCTGCTGTCGTTTTCAGAAGCTCAGGGAGTTCCGCTTCGGACACACCATGTTTCGTTTCCTCTGCAGAGAGCTTCACCTGGATCAGGACCCTCTGTATCTTGCCGATCTTTTCGGCCTGTCTGTCCAGTTCTTCTGCCAGTTCGGCCGAATCGACCGTATGGATCACCTCGAAGAGCTGCACGGCATCCCTGGCCTTGTTCTTCTGCAGATGGCCGATCAGGTGCCATTCGAGCTTCTCGGGCATTGCCATGATCTCTTCGCTCAGGATCTTCTTCCTGGCCTCCTGCACCCGGCTTTCGCCAAAGAGCCGCACGCCGCTTTCAGCCGCTTCCCTGATGGCCGGTATGCCAACCGTTTTGCTCACGACAATAAGCCGCACCTCGTCAGGGCTGCGGTCAGCCTTCATGGCACTATGAGACATGGCGAGGTACACTGCCTTTATCTGTGAAAAGATCGGGCATTTTTTCATGTCATTAATTATAGGACAGCAGCACCGTGAAAATGCAATGCAGTTCCTGTCATGCCGCGGAAATGAACCAGATGCCGAAGAAGATGAGGAAGACAGCGCAGATCGCCAGAACGATCCTGTATGACCGTTCCCCCATGATCCTTCTGCCTTTTGCAACCGCATAGGAGATGAGACTGTACCAGGCAAGGTCCGCAGAGATATGGCCAAGAAAGAAAACGACGACGCCGGCAAGCCCGTATTTCATGGAACTCAGCAGATAACCGAGACCGATCGTGGCCCACCAGATGACCCAATAGGGATTGGCAAGGCTTCCGAGAATGCCGGTCAGAATGAGGTTCATGCCCCTTCCGCCGCCTTCTGCCGAGAGATCCAGCCTGACCGCCCGGAGGCCTTTGAGTATCATGATACCCATAAGCATAAGCATGCCGCCGCCCACCAGGCTGATGACATGCCGCGTCGTCTCATGCTTCAGGAACGGTGAAAGGCCGGACAGGATCAGAACAATGATCACTATCTCGAGAAGGCCATGACCGAGGATCAGGTAAGGACCTGTCGATGCACCCCGACGCGCTGACTCGCTTACGGTGATCGTAAAGAGCGGGCCGGGCACCATGGCGCCCGACAATGCGATCATGAAAGAGGAGACTGCTATGACAGCGAGGTTCATCCGTTCAGCGCCTTTTGGTATTCAGCCCAGAGCTGCTCCTTGCTGACGCCCGCATCGATAAAGTCCCAGGGCAGACACTCTGAAAGATCTTTCTGCCGGTAAATATAGGATGCGAGGTCCAGATCTTCGGAGCCCTTTTTAATGATGTCGATATTATCCATGGCAATGCGTTCTATCACCCTGCTGATCCGCCGGTCGCCAAGAGCAAAAAGACCCTGCAGATGGGCCTCTTTTGGCACATCATGAAGGACCTTGATGCCTTTTTCCCGGACAAGCCCCTTCTTTATCCGGTAAAGCTTTCCCTTTATGCTCTTCAGCGGCTCCATAGGATGCCACTGAAAAGGGGTAAAGGGTTTCGGCACAAAGGTACTGACCGTCAAACGGATATGACCCGTGCGCGTATTCCTGCGAATTGCCCTGACCAGATCTATGATGCCGTCTATATCCTCTGCGGTTTCCGTAGGCAGCCCGATCATAAAATAGAGCCTCAGCGTTTCGATTCCGCAGTCCAGAATACGCTGTGCGGTCTCAAGGATATCCTCCTCAGTGATCCTCTTGTTTATCACATCTCTCAGGCGCTGCGTTCCGGCCTCCGGCGCAATGGATATGCTCTTGTGGCCCTTCATCAGCTGCACGAGACGGACGCTCTTCGGGCTTGCCCGTAATGAGGTGATCGAGAAGTCAACGCCCTCCATCTGAAGCACTTCCTCAGCATGGGGATAATCGGAGAGAGACGGGCCTATGAGGCCGACCTTCTGCGTTCTCTGCACAGCGGCCTTCACCTCCCCGGCAAGCTCTGCAAAGTCCTTCTTCCTTGCCGGGTTATAAATGTGGCCTGCAACGCAGAACCGGCAGGACCAGGGACAGCCCCGCATTGCCTCAAGAAGATACATATTCGAAAACTCTGCATGCGGTGTGAGGATCGCTGACCTCAGAAATGAGCGCGAGATGTCCTTTATCGTCCGCTTGCATATCATTTCAGGAGCCTCATGATCGGCGTCTCGCGCCATGATCCTGCCGGCCCGGTCATAGCGTACAGAATAGAACCCCGGGAGATAGATGCCCGGGACTGCAGTCAGGTTCCGAAGAAGATCATCCCTTTTTTCCGATACGCGATAACAGGTGAGGAATTCTTCGAGCATCTCCTCTGCTTCGCCGACAAATATGATATCCATGAAGTCAGCAAGCGGCTCAGGATTATAGAACGCACATACGCCCCCCATGATCACAAGGGGGTAACGCGGTCCCCGCTCCGCAGCTCGCAGCGGGATTTTTGCCATATTCAGCATCCTCAGGAGATTCGGGTAATCATTTTCAAAAGATACGGAAAAAGCGATAATATCAAAGGCAGAAAGTGGCCGTTTTGACTCAAGGGAAAAAGGCTCGGCGCCAGACTTTACATATTCCTCCCTGTCTTCCCGGTCAGGGAAAAAAACCCTCTCGCAGACAACATCACTCAAACTGTTGAAAAAGCCATAGATACCCTGAAATCCGAGACTAGACATCGCAACAGAATAGGTATTTGGATAGCAAAGGGCAATATTGATCCTTCCGCCCGGGTCCTTGAATGTAGTGCCTTTTTCGTTTGATATCAAGGAGTTTGCTTTATTTTTTAGTTTTCTGTTCATATTCTGTTGCGCATTTCCTGTGATTCATTATACTTGATTTGTAAACATGACATTGCATTTATGATGGCATATTAATTGCAATGTAAATTAAATATGCAACTTATTATGGACGACAATGACTTCGAAGCCCTGAAACGGCTCATGGAAGAGGAATTCGGCCTGTCCCTGAAGACCCATTCCCGCGAAACGTTTCTGAGGAAGATCCAACCGCGCCTTCACGTCCTCGGCATGCGTTCTGTCAAGGAGTATCTCCATTATCTCGATAACGATCCCCTTTCAAAGATCGAACTGCATGATCTGCCGAGCTTTGTAATGAATACAGAGAGCTACTTTCTGAGGGAATATGCTCAATTCGAGCTTTTTCTCGATCTCTATAAACAGAGAAGAAAAGGCAAGGTCGCAAAGTCGGACAAATCCATCACCATACTTTCAGCAGGCTGCTCGTCAGGACAGGAACCCTACAGCATCGCCATGCTTCTCAGAAAGCAGCCGGAGCCGCTGCAGGGATGGAAGATCCGGATACTGGGCCTTGATATAAATCTTATGGCACTTGCCAAGGCACGAAGCGGCGTGTACAGTTCGTACTCGTTCCGCGGCGCAAAAAAAGAGCTCATCGAGGATTTCTTCAAGAGAACTGTCACCGAAACCTGTGAAACCCCGAGAGAATGTTTCAGGCTCAAGCCCGACATCATAAGCAGTGTCGAGTATGTACACGGCAACATTCTTCATCCCCTGGTCCTTAAGGGGATAACCAATCTCGATTTCATCTTCTGCAGGAATCTGCTCATGTACATGTCAGCCAAGGCATCAGACCGGATAGCACTCAGCTTATGGGAAGCGCTTGCAGATGACGGGTATCTCTTCATCGGACAATCAGAAACACTGATAAAGCGGGATGATCTTTTTGAGACAGTGAGTTTCCCCGGCGTAACGGTTTACAGAAAGATGAAAAAGACCTCTACAGCCCGACAGTCCAGATCCTGAAGGTCTTCTACAGGAATATCAGCACTGACATCATTGCTACTGACCAGAGCACATCGATCGGCAGATGATTCAGCGCTGTCGCATCGAACAGAAGGTCAGCTCGTGCCTCCCATTCCTCATCCGCCAGCCAAAGCAGGACCGTAACCGGAACCTTAGAAAATGGGGAGAGTTCGATCGCAGCATCGCCGTATTCAACCACCCTGCCCCCGTAAGACAGACCCCGTTCCCGGAAACCGCGCCGGTCGTGAGCATATTTTTTTGCAATGCTCTCGAGGGGAAGAACGTGCGATCCGCGAAAAAAGATATCTCCCCCGCTCATACCCGACGGCTTGACCAGCGTTCCGCCGGGATGCACGTCCGAAGCCTTAACCATATACCAGAGCAGGGACAGCACAAAAAAATAACGCAGACGGGTCAGGAATATCTCGCCCACAGGCTCAAGGTTCGTGATGACCCTGTTCTGCGGATCAACAGAAAACAGGGTACCGAAGGCTGACAGACGATACATGTTACTGCGGTCGTTATACTCGGCGCCGGTGCGCCTGCAGACATCCTCCGCCGGAAGTCCCGCAAGGATCTCCCAGGCCTTATCTTCTCCTGATATGATCTCAGCCATGACCTATTATACGCCATCATCGTGCTGAGGAACAGGCCCTTCTGTTCAGCTGCAGGCAGTTACGCTGCGAATGGGCGGCTTAGTCAAATAACGCTCATGCGTGGTATTATTCCTACATGAAAATCGTTGCTCAGAACAGAAAAGCTTTCCATGATTACTTTATAGAAGAGACTCTTGAAGCCGGCATGGTTCTCACCGGCACCGAGGTCAAATCCCTGCGTGACGCAAAGGCCAACCTGATGGACAGCTACGTCCTGATAAAAGATAATGAGGTATTTCTTTTCAACTGCCACATCAGCCCTTACACGCACGGCAATATCATGAATCACGATCCGGTCAGAACGCGCAAGCTCCTGCTCCACAAGAAGGAATTAGCAAAACTGCAGGCAAAGGCCGCTCAAAAGGGCTATTCAGTCATACCCCTCAAGATCTACTTTAAGGACGGCCGCGCAAAGACAGAGATCGGACTGGCCAAAGGCAAGAAGCAGTATGAGAAGCGCGAAACGATCAAAAAGAAAGAGGCTGACCGTGAGATCCAGCGCGCGATGCGGTCAAGGAACAAGGGCTGAGGGCAGAGATAGGACTAAGGTTAAGGCTTATAGGTCAAGGCCGAGGATAAGGCAGGACATGAGAGCAGCAGGAGGTAACTGCAAGCTTGTGCCTGATCCGCTGTGTTATAATAATAAGGGTTGGGAAACCGTACGTGCCTGCCGGAGTTCGTTACGGCATTTAACGATTTACGGTTTACTGATCACGGTCTCACTTCGGGGGCGAATGGTCTCGACGGGGGTTATGAGACTCATGTTGCATGTCGTGGCTCCATCCCCACGCAAAAAGATGGAACAAACACAAACGCCAATAACGAACTGGCACTCGCTGCTTAATTAAGCAGCACGCTCCTTTGGGCTTGCCTGCGACCCTTAGATAGCGTCAATCAGCGGGCTGGCTTTCAGGTGCGCTCCCTGCCTGAAGGCGAGACTAAGGGAGATAGGGATCCAGGAAGCCTGTCAGCCGGCGCACTGCCTCCCGAAGCTTAAAATGACTGACTACACATGTAGAAGCATGAGAGTAGTACTTTCGGACGCGGGTTCGATTCCCGCCGCCTCCACCAAGAAACGGTCATCGAGCAACGTAATAACGCAGACCCGGTCTGCGTATTTCGCTGCTCATAACGGCTTGGCCAAACATTGGTCTCTCCCTTTCCTGCCTTGAACCTCTTCATCTGGGTGACAGAGAATGCAGGCAATCTCCTGATTCCTGCTTATTGCAAAACCGCAACTTTATATGGAAAATGTATAGTGTTATGAAAAAGTCCTTTTTTATCGCATTGATCCTGTTGTGTTTAACCGTGACTATTTCTGCTGAGCGGACCGCTGAAGTGGTCCTCCGGTTCAGCAGGCAGGACACTGCCATGAAGATCGTGCTTGAGTCCGAAGAGAACGTCGTCCGTAATGCCAACACAACCATTTCTGCGTCAGGTGCCAAGGTCGATTTTCTCTCTCCCTTTGACCTGAAGAAGCCCCAGGATTTTCCTTTCAAGACCCTGCGGGATGCCCGCACGCTGACAATTGTGTTCACCGATGTAACTGATGTCCGCACATATAAGCTTTCCTCGCCTGCGAGGGTCGTAATGGAGATGAAGATCAAGCCTTTGGATGCCTCCCAAAAGCTGCCGGCTCAGGCCGAGGGCCAGAAACAGCAGAAAGATCCCGCCCCGGCTGCCCAAAAATCTACGCCGCAGGCAGCACCAAAGGCTGCTGATGGTCCTAATCCGCAGGTGCAGCCTCAGGCAGCGCAGAAGCCTTCCGACACAGTAAGGCCGCAGGACAAGGCCCCGAAATTCAGCACGGTCGTCATTGATCCCGGCCACGGCGGCTTCGATTACGGGATATATCATGGCGAGACGAAAGAAAAGGAGATAAGCCTGAGCATCGCCCGGGACCTTGCCAATGCCCTGCAAAAAAAGGGCATGAAGGTATTTCTGACACGCAAGGTGGACCAGTCAGTTCTTCTTGCCGATCGGATCAATTTCAGCAACAGTAAGTCACCGGACCTTTTCATCGCGATCCATGCTGCGCCCTCGGACAGATTCGTCATCACAACAGCAGTCGCAGATGAAGGCAGTGCAGATGCAGTTATCAGGCTCTATAAGCTTTCTGCCCGACAGGGACGTCACCTCGACAGGAGCAGGGCTGTTGCAAAGACGCTTGCTGAAGCGTTAAAGGCTGAATTCAAAGCCGAGACCATGGCGAGAGAACTTCCCCTGCCTGTCCTTACCTCTGTCGACAGTGCTGCCGTTTTTCTGGAATACCCGCTCACAGCACAGAAGGCTTACGATCAGAAGGAGAGGGACAGACTGATCAATACAATCGTTAAGGGGTTGGCAGGACATGAATAACAAGAGCGTCTGGATTGCACTGATCATAGTCTTCTTCATTGTCGGTGCTGCAGGCAGTTACCTGTTCATTCGTTATTTTGCCCCTGCAGCGAGCCAGCCCCAGCTCTCCGAGAACCCGGCCCAGTCCCTTGATGGTCAGGACCTTATGGGCATCAGGCTCTATCTGCCAAAAAATGGAAAACTGGAGATGACCGAAAAGAAACTTCCGCGAAGGACCAAGAACATCGCTATTGCAGAGGCAGTGATCGAAGAGTTCTTCAGAACACCGGCAAACGGCTCACCGATCCCTCAGGACGTTAAAGTATTGGGTATGTACCGCGATGCTCATCAGAACCTCTATCTCGATCTTTCCGATGAACTGCGGAGGAACTTCCAGGGTGATGCGCTCGCAGAGTACCTCGTGATAAAAGGCATGTATGACAGCCTGCTTGCCAATCTGCAGGATTTCCAGGACCTGAAGGTCCTGATCGAGGGAAAAGAGATCGAGTCAATGGGCGGCCACTTTTTCCTGAAATATCCCCTCAAGGCCGCTCTCCTTGGAGAGTCAAGATCAGAAGGCAGGACCACCATTGACTGATTGTCAGAGACCGATCGGCGTATTTGATTCCGGCATCGGCGGGCTTACCGTTATGAAGGAGATCTTCGACAAACTGCCGCACGAGAATACCATTTACCTGGGCGACACCGCGCGCGTGCCCTATGGAAGCCGCTCGCCTGAAACGGTCATGCGCTATTCCTTCGAAAACACCCGGTTCCTTTCGTCAAAAGACGTGAAGATCCTGGTCATTGCCTGCAACACTGCCTCGTCCGTCAGCCTCAGCGCTGTACGCAACAATTTTTCGGTTCCTGTTGTCGGCGTGATCGAGCCGGGAGCCAAGGCTGCTGCTGCTGCAACACGAAAGAAAAGGATCGGCGTGATCGGCACCGAAGCAACGGTCAGGAGCAGCGCATACACCCTTGCCATCCAGGCAATTGATCCGACGATCGACGTATTCGGCATACCCTGCCCTCTTTTTGTTCCTCTGGTTGAGGAGGGCTGGACCGATGGCCAGATAACCGAAATGGTGGCAGACCGTTATCTTGCAGGCATGAGAGAAAAGGACATCGATACCCTGGTCCTCGGGTGTACGCATTATCCGCTCCTGAAGCAGGTGCTTTCAAAGCTTATGGGCAAGGGAGTAACACTGATAGATTCGGCGATCGAAACAGCCGCTGAGATCAGCACAATTCTTGCCGCTCAGGGGCTGCTGAACAAGACAGGGAAACCGGTCAGGCACGAGTTTTATGTCACAGACTCTCCTCAGAAGTTTCTCTCTGTCGGGGAACGCTTTCTCGGCAGGCGCATAGAGAACATTGAGAAGATACAACTTGAAATGGAGGTTTAGCAATGAGGCCTGACAACAGAAAGAGCGACCAGTTGAGGAGCATAAAGATCACGAGAAATTTCATCG
Organism: uncultured Nitrospiraceae bacterium; assembly: GCA_964463135.1. Lineage (GTDB taxonomy): Bacteria > Nitrospirota > Thermodesulfovibrionia > Thermodesulfovibrionales > UBA6898 > UBA6898. The sequence continues at coordinate 132,300 of CAYXBA010000002.1, read as the reverse complement.
ACACGGCCGAAGGGTCAGTGCTGATTGAGCTGGGCAAGACAAGGGTCATCTGCACAGCATCGATCGAAGAACGGGTTCCGCAGTTCCTGAAGGACAAGGGCAGCGGATGGGTCACCGCTGAATATGCCATGCTTCCGAGAGCAACATCTACAAGGACAAGCCGGGAATCTTCGACCGGCCGCGTCGGCGGGAGGACACACGAGATCCAGCGTCTCATCGGCAGATCGCTGCGCTCGGTGGTCAATCTCAGTGCGGTCGGCCAGAGATCATTCTGGATAGACTGCGATGTCATAAGGGCTGACGGCGGAACCCGAACAGCAGCCATTACCGGCGCCTATATCTGCCTTCATGACGCTTTCACCTATGCGGTTAAGAAAGGCCTGATTGACAAACATCCTATCAAGGACTCACTGGCTGCCATAAGCGTGGGCGTGGTCAAGGGGCAGCCGGTTCTCGACCTCTGCTACGAAGAGGACTCTTCAGCAGATGTGGATATGAACATCGTCATGACCGGCAACGGCAATCTTGTCGAAGTACAGGGTACCGCAGAGGGCTCACCCTTCTCGTTCCAGACCATGGACCAACTGCTTGCCCTTGCAAAACAGGGCATCGGCACTCTCATTGCACTTCAGAACGACCTCCTGCAGTCAGAAGCGATGTCCGTATCACAGTAGCATTACAGGCCGGAAACAGAACAAATCAGTGCCTTTCATGCCTGTTTCAGAGGCTGAAAATAAGTCTTTCCCTATGCTAGAATAGTCGAACTTTACGGAGGTGACTTTGAACGCTTACAGAAGTCTTTTTATATGGCTCTTGATCGGCATCATGATCATACTGCTCTTTAACCTGCTTAACACGCCGAAGAAAATGCAGGAAGAAATAATCTTTTCTGACTTTACAGCAAAACTTGAGGCCGGCCAGATGGAAGAGGTGACCATCAAGGAAAGCGAACGGCTGCTTACCGGCCGCCTGAAGGACGGGACAAAGTTCAAGACCTACGTGCCTGATGACCCGGAGATCTACAAGAGTCTGCGGGCGCTCAAGGTCAAGACAACGGTCAAGCCTGCAGACCAGAGCCCCTGGTATGTGAATTTCTTCTTCACCTGGGGACCGATCATCTTCATTGCTGTGGTCTGGATCTTCTTTATGCGCCAGATGCAGAGCGGCGGAAACAAGGCGATGTCCTTTGGAAAATCCAAGGCACGGCTTATATCAGAAAAATCGGTCAAGATTACCTTCGCTGATGTTGCCGGTATTGACGAATCAAAGACCGAGGTCCAGGAGATAATCGACTTTCTGAAGGACCCGAACAAGTTCACCAAGCTCGGCGGCAAGATCCCCAGGGGCGTGCTGCTTGTCGGTTCGCCCGGAACAGGAAAGACCCTCCTGGCAAGGGCGATCGCCGGTGAAGCAGGCGTGCCGTTCTTCAGCATCAGCGGCTCCGACTTTGTCGAGATGTTTGTAGGCGTCGGCGCATCCCGCGTGCGCGACCTTTTTGAACAGGCAAAGAAGAGTGCTCCCTGCATCATCTTCATAGATGAGATCGATGCGGTCGGCAGACATAGAGGCGCAGGCCTCGGCGGCGGCCACGACGAACGGGAGCAGACGCTCAACCAGCTTCTCGTCGAGATGGACGGATTTGAGGGAAATGAAGGGATCATCATTATTGCGGCAACGAACAGGCCTGATGTGCTTGACCCTGCACTCCTGAGACCGGGCAGGTTCGACAGACAGGTGGTTGTGCCGCACCCTGATGTTAAAGGCAGGCTTGAGATACTGAAGGTCCATACCAGAAAAATTCCGCTGAGTGAAAATGTCGATCTCGAGAAGATCGCCCGCGGCACACCGGGTTTCTCGGGCGCTGATCTTGCCAATCTCGTAAATGAGGCTGCACTGCTTGCTGCCCGCGTTGCAAAGACAACGGTCGAAAATGATGATTTTGAGGCAGCGAAAGATAAGGTCCTGATGGGCGTTGAGAGAAAGAGCATGATCATCAGCGACGAAGAAAAGAAGAATACGGCATACCACGAGGCAGGCCATGCACTGGTGGCAAAGCTCACCCCCGGCACAGACCCGGTACACAAGGTCAGCATCATCCCGCGCGGCCGCGCGCTCGGCATAACCCAGCAGCTGCCCATGGACGACAAATACACGTATTCCAGAGACTATCTCATAAAGCGTCTCCATGTGCTTCTGGGAGGAAGGGCTGCTGAAGAGATCATGCTGCATCAGATGACGACCGGCGCAGGCAATGATATCGAGCGGGCCACTGAACTGGCGCGCAAGATGGTAACCTCGTGGGGCATGAGCGAAAAACTCGGCCCTGTCACCTTTGGCAAGAAAGAAGAGCACATCTTCCTCGGCAGGGAGATGGGACAACAGAAAGATTATAGCGAAAAGACAGCGGTCGATATCGATGATGAGGTCAGGCGACTGGTGTCAGAGGCCTATGTGGTATCAAAAGGTCTTCTGGAAGAGAATGTCGACATCCTTGAAGCCTTCGCAAAGAAACTTCTGGAAATAGAGACCATGGACGGTCCTGATATTGATGCCATGATACAGCGGGTCAAAACGTCCAAGGAATCGTCTGACGCTGAATGTAATGATACAGGCTGCACTGGTATAGCCTGACAGTCGTATCCGGCTTTTTGAATGCGGCGGGGCTCAGGTCCCGCCGTTCTTTTTTAATTCCTTATGCGCCTGCTTCAAGGGAGATCCTATGAGACTTGCCTGGTCGCACTTCAATCTCGATTTAAGCCTTAAAACCTATGTCATGGGCATCCTCAATATCACGCCTGATTCTTTTTCCGACGGCGGCCGTCATTTTGATGCAACTGCAGCTGTAGAGCAGGGAGTCAGAATGGTCGATGATGGTGCAGACATTATCGATATCGGCGGAGAATCAACCCGGCCGGGTTCTGAGCCGGTTCCTCTCGAAGAAGAGCTCAGGCGTACGATACCGGTGATCAAGGCGCTTGCCAACAAAATTGCGGTACCGATCTCGATCGATACGTACAAGGCAGAAGTTGCCCGTCAGGCCCTTGCCGCAGGCGCTTCGATCGTAAATGATATCAGCGGTCTGCGGTTCGACCCGGACATGCCGAAGGTCGTGGCCGAGAATCAGGTCCCGGTGATCATTATGCATATCAAGGGCAGGCCCCGGGAGATGCAGAAGAACCCGGTCTATGAAGCGCTCATCCCGGAGATCATCGACTACTTCAGGATCAGCATACGGCTTGCAAGGAAATTCGGGATTCCTGACGAGCTCATGATCCTCGATCCCGGGATCGGTTTCGGCAAGACCTTTGACCATAACCTCGAGATCCTGAATAATCTTGAACAGCTCACCGTTCTGCAAAAACCGCTCCTTCTGGGCCCCTCCCGCAAGGCATTTCTCGGAAAGATCCTTGGCGACGTTCCCGCATCAGACAGGCTCGAGGGCACTGCAGCAGCAATCGCAGTCTCGATCATGAAAGGCGCCAATATAATTCGGGTCCATGATGTGAAAGAGATGGCCCGGGTCGCAAAGGTGATCGATGCTATCAAAAGGGAAAAGGTTGCGTGAAACACTCTTCAAGAGATATTGAGCAGTGTATCGCCCTGCTCCGGGACCTTTCTCAGGATCAGGAAAAATTCGCGTCCCTCCCGGAAGATCAAAGGATAGCGCTGATGAAGGCAACCGGAGAGATATCACGCCCTGACAGAGCTGCGGCCAAAAAGAGGAGCAAGGCAGCGAAGAAGATGCAGAGCATGGCAACGCTCGAAAGAGACCGGCATGCCAGGAACAAGACCGGCATTCGCACTGCACGGACTGACGAGATATTTACTGCACCTGCAAGGATAGAGCTCAGTTCTGACAGCCCTGTTCAAAATAACGAAAGACTGGGATCACCCCGCAACTGCTATATATGCAAAGAGGAGTTTACTGATCTGCACTTCTTCTATGACACCATGTGTACGAAATGCGGTGACCTGAATTACCGGAAGCGTTTTCAGACAGCATCGCTTCACGGACAGGTAGCCGTAATTACCGGTTCACGTCTGAAGATCGGATACCAGGCAGCACTGATGATGCTGCGTGCAGGCGCAACGGTGATCGCAACGACCAGGTTCCCGGTTGACGCTGCCACCAGGTATTCCCGCGAAACAGACTTTACTGTGTGGGGAGACCGGCTGCATATACATGGCCTTGACCTGCGGCATATTCCGAGCGTTGAACTCTTCGCAGGGTATCTGGAGCAACGATACGGCCGCCTCGACCTGCTGATAAACAATGCAGCCCAGACTGTTCGGCGGCCCCCGGGGTTTTACGCCCATCTGATGGCCAATGAAGCGATAGGTTTCAGTGGAGTTTCAGATAAGGCGCAGAAACTGCTGGCAGACCACGAAGACTGCAAAAGACAGATCCAATCTCTCTGCCATACTACCAGCAATCAGAACGAAGACCTTCCCGTTGCGTGGCACAACCAGAATCCCGGTATCGGCCTGAGGGAATCAGCCCGGCTGTCCCAGATCCCGTACAGTCATGACAACTCTTTGGCAGCCGAAGAACTCTTTCCGGCAGGTAAGCTGGATGCTGATCTTCAGCAGGTGGACCTGCGGAAGACAAACAGCTGGCGCTTACGTTTGGGAGAAATACCGACCACTGAGATGCTTGAAGTGCAGTTAGTGAATTCAGTTGCCCCGTTCGTATTATGCAACAGCCTGGTATCTCTGATGCGGCGCGATCATACCGGGAAGAAGCATATTGTGAATGTGACTGCCATGGAGGGCAAGTTCTTCAGGTTCAAGAAGGACTCGCGCCATCCGCATACGAATATGGCCAAGGCAGCCCTGAATATGATGACGCACACGTCAGCAGAGGACCTTGCCAAGGATGGCATCTATATCAATGCGGTTGATACGGGATGGGTGACCGATGAAGATCCGCTGGAGCTCTCACAATTCAAGCAGAAGGTGCATGATTTTCAGCCGCCGCTCGATATTGTCGACGGCGCTGCCAGAGTCTGCGATCCTTTCTTTGATGGTATCCTTACCGGCAAGCACTGGTCCGGCAAATTCCTGAAAGATTATTTTCCTATTGACTGGTAGAAAGAAGGAATAAGTCTGCTTAATGCCCAAACTCTTCAATCAGCTTGGTAAAATCTCTCAGCGCTGCAGGTATACTTTGATGCAGAATCGAATAATCAATCTCCTCATACTCATGGACCAGGATATTCCTCAGCCCTGCGCTCAAAGACAGGTTTCTGCTCAGTTCTACGCTTAGGATTCCCAGTTCTCCTGCTCTGAGAAATACAGCCCGGTATGATGATGGCGCCGCCTCATCGCGAGACGAAAGAAGATGCATTACAATGTCACTTGCCGTCATAATGAGTAATTCGAGTATGCGCTCGATCTCATAGTGATTCTTCATGAACTCTTCAAAAGTAATGTTTTCATGCCGCCTTAGGTCCTGAATATATACAGCAACTGCAGAAAGTTTTCTTCTGAGAACATCAGGCGACATGGCGCATCCTTTCGGTATATTTTCTCAGGTATTCGGCCTGTAAACGGCGGAGCTTTTCCGTATCAAAATACAGCTTGAATGCCCGAAGACGCTCTTCTGCAAAGATATCTGATTTACCTTCGAACAGGGGCTTGCCATGAGCAAATATTTCATACAGTAGAACAGGGTCTGTATTAATCGACAAGATTACAAGGTCTATCTCGCGGTCGTCGAACAATTGGCCAAGATTATATATCAAATCGAGCTTTGACACAGCAATACCTTTGTTCATCTTCAGCGCTATATCGACATCACTGTCAGGTTGAACAGCACCGCGGGCTGCAGAACCGAAAAGAACAAGGAGCTCAATCCCGGATTCATGACAATACTTCTGCAATGCCTCGTTATTCATGGCTTAATCATAAAAAGGACGCGGGATTATGTCAACTCCTGTATTATCCTACACTCTGACTGCGTAGCCATTTCGACGGCGCTGCCAGGGTCTGCGATCCTTTCTTTGACGGTATCCTGACCGGCACGCATTGGTCCGGCAAATTCCTGAAAGATTATTTCCCTATTGACAGGTAGAAAGAAGAATTATCGGCCTCAGAGGAAATAATTTCAGCTAAGGGTCGCTGGTACGCATTTCAGTTTTTCGCAATATCTCGCCGCTAAAGGCATCGATCCGATAGTGCCGGCCGGCGGCCCTTGCATCCCATATCACATAAGGTGCATCGGCAATCGCATATTTCTTGAACTCAATTTTGGAAAGGTCCGGCTTTGATCCTTTCCGGGGAAACGATTTAATATCCTGTCCCGCAATTCTACGAGCCTGCTCCTTCGAAAGCGTCTCTTTTGCTGTTGCTTCATAGACCTCGGGGCCAACAGGAACGAGGGTGGCATTGACAGATCTTATTGTTTGATCGGCACCAATAGCTATGAGAATGTGCATCCCGTCGAGTTCTATACCATTAATGAACCGTCCATAGAGGAGGAACGTTATTTTCTCTTCATTTGTATAAAGTTTAATTTCACCTATTTCATTAAAGTTTGTTATTCCAATTATTGTTGCCTCTTCTTCCAAAAAAGCTTTAGCTATTGCCCTTGATTGCCCCCCCGAATTCAACGTCGAAGTGCACCACTTGAAGCAGCGACTTCAATTGGTGTTCTGAACCCCAGGCACTTTCTGGGGCGGTTATTGATCAACGATTCTATCTGAGCGATCTGTTTGTCAGTAATCTTACTGAAATCTGTTCCCTTGGGCAAATACCATCGGATCAACCCATTGATATGTTCATTTGTTCCTCTCTGCCACGAGGCATAAGGGTGGGCGAAAAAGCACTTGGTTCCAATTGCAGCGGTGATCTTCTCATGCTGGGCATTTTCAGTGCCATTATCGAGCGTGAGGGTTCGTCTCATGGCGGCAGGGAGCTTCCGGAGTCTGGCGACTACTGCCCGCCGGGTCTCCGCAGCGCCCTTCCTGTCGAGTTTGGTCAGCAGGAGAAGGCGACTTTTTCTCTCGGTAAGGCTGTTGAGTGCTGCTGTGCTCTTCCGGGACACCAGACTGTCTCCTTCCCAGTGACCATAATATCGACGGGCTTCAACTGACTGCGGCCTATCATCAATTGGCACACGGTTGGGTATCTTGGTTTTACGGGCTTTTCTGCCTATGCTCTTCTGTTTACGCTTCTTATGGGCTCGTCTCAGGCTGGCGATCAGTTCCTCCCGGTCTTCGGTCTTGGGATGGTAGATATACTGGTAAATTGCCTCGTAGCTTATAGCTTGCCCAGGATGCTCCAACGAGAGTCTCCCGGCAATAAGTTCAGGGGACCAGCCAAGGGCAAGTTTGCCTCGAACATAGGCACGAATAGCCTTGTTTTTGAGCCGGGGCCGTCTGCTCGCTTTTCGCCTTCTCATATCAGCCCTCTGGTTTGCACGACAGGGAGCATAACAGTCATACGACGAAGACGAGTTGCGCCCGAGTTCCCGGATGATTGTGCTTTTGTCCCTCTTTAGGGCTCCGGCGATCTCGCTCGGTTTCTTGCCCTCGTAATGCAGTTTCGCTATGACTTCCCGTTCATCCATGGTAATCTGTCTGTAGTGTTTTCCCATAACCACTTAGGATAGCAGTTGCCTTTCTGCTGCCCCAAGTGTTGCACTTCATTATTGAACTGGCGCCCTGTTCCATTGGTAATGGCAAAACATTTCCCATCCTAATTTCTGCACTTATACCTAAACTGCCTTTGGGTCCATTAGGGGTCGAACGAACAGAAGACATGACAAAATCGGAAGGATTTTGAAAATCATATTTGTTTCTGAAATACTCGTTCAGATTCTTTGCGGGTTGCGCCTGTTCAAGCTTCGCAGGCTGATCCGGCGTGTTTTGTGCCATGCTCTGGCCAAAAACCACAAATGTCGCAAACATTAAAGCACCTGACATGATCCAACAACTTAGGCATAATGTCCGCTTCTTTCTCAATGTTGTATATTTATTCATTTTTTACTTTCCCCTTCATTCCTGATGCCGGTATCAACTACATTTTTTCGGGCCTTTTGTTTCTGCTGTTTCTTTTTGACCGGCAAACACTGGTCCGGCAAATTCCTGAAAGACTATTTCCCTATTGACTGGTAAGGACAGATGGATTATCAGCCCGTGGGTATTGATAGCAACAAATCAACTAATTCAACACAGTCCCCGAAGTGTGCTCTTATTTTCGCTTCCAAGCGCAGAACTATCGACCATCTAAAAAACCGAATAACATTAGAAGGCCATATACAATAAATGCCAAACCAGTAGCAAGCGTGACTATGAACCCACCAAACTCATCGTATTTTCCGTGATAACCCCAGAAGTCATTAACATGCCGAGAAAAACTTTTGTAAAATATTATTATGCAAAAACCAGCTAAAAGAGAGCATATAATTAAAAAATATCGTGACACATTATTCTACTATTGTTTGCTGGGTATATGACATATTGCTGGTTTCATAGGCTAATACTAACATAATATTTCGTTATAGAAACACCAGGGGTTGAACGACAAGTAGGACTTTTTTTTATCTTCGTGGAAATAGCACCAAAAAGAACTGCAGATCACTCTTCAGCGCTATCTTCTTTGGTAATCTATCATGCTGAGAGAGCACAATAAAATCAAAGAGTTGCAATGCATTGCGCTTGACAAAGAATGCTTGCGATGTTATAAACTACATCTAAAGGGCAGGCAAAAAGGACATCCATATGCCTCATAAAGACAAACTCTTTTCAGATAATGCGAAATATGCCGGTAAGTTTGTGGCGACACCCTCGTTCGCGGATCATTCAATAATTAGCTCAGCATCGACCATAGTTAAGACGATCGAGCGGGCCAATAAAAAAGGATATGAGAATCCTGTTGTCGTAAAAATACCAAAAAAGGGAACTAAGTTTCTCTTTTAATGCCCGTCAAAAACTTCTCATTCCTTCCACTGGACGGAATATTACGCCCTCTTCTTCCGATAGTAATTTTAAATCCGCTCACCGGAAAATCGTTTAAAACATACGGCCTCATCGACACCGGAGCTGATGCATGCACTTTGCCCGCCGACTTGGCAGGCATTCTTGGACATGACCTCAAAAAGGGTAACCGATCCACAGCGGAAACTGTCGGCGGTGAAGCTATCACATGGCTGCACACAACTACGATTCAGATGCTGAACAGTAAAGGTGAGCTATTTCACGAAATCTGCAATACTCATGTCGAGTATGTAGAAAACTTTGACTATGTAATTCTCGGCGTTAATGATTTTCTGTCGAATTTTCGCCTCGATATTGACTACCCCAATAAGTGCTTCTCCCTCAGATATTCAAAGAAGAAAATTAAAATATCCGCCCCATAGGAAAGGGGCATCGCTTCGTTATTTCCTCGGGTGTTCTTTGCGATAATCCGAAGGAAGCTGCTTCAGACCATCCTTGCCCCAGATGCCGCGCTTATTCTCCCGTGCTATCACCTGGGCGGCCTTCAGCCGGTCAATGTGCTTCACGTTCGGCGGGAAGGTAAAAAGCACTGCGTACCCATTGCCGAGCATCTCCTCATTGAGCAGTTTATTGCCGCGGCCCCAAAGATAGGCAAGGACCCGATCGAATTTATCCCTCTTATCAATGTCGTATTCGATACGTGCCTGCCAGCCGGAAGCCGCTATCAGTTCTTCCAGAAATTTCTTCGAGCGTTTGCCCCAGGGTTTCTGCCCCAGTTCCGGCGCATCAATGCCGATCAATCTCACTTGTTCTCTCTTCCCGTTTATCGTTACCTGAACGGTATCGCCGTCCATCACCTTTTCGATATAAACAGCGTCGTTAACAACGGGCTTATTGACTTCAGGAACAGTTCTTAGGGACCATGCGTAGGACAACGATATGACCGTGACGATCATGAGTAATCCGATAGTTATCTGTCTGTATGCCATATAGAATAGTATAAGCGTTATAGCCGGGGAATCAATGTCAGAAGATGATCAGGGAATATCCGCGTCCTGTATCACCGGCCTGAGCGCTGAAAGCGCTGCATCACTGGGGGCCTCGGCGGTCAGCGCCAGCATATATCCATTTCCCGTATGAACATAGACCTCTGAATATACATTGATACCAAGGCCCTTCAGCAGCACGAAATAATTATCCTTCAGTCTGGTGATGGTGCACAGAGTCCCTGCAGAGAGATTGGCAAGCTGGCAAAGCCACCCCTTAAGTCTCTGATATTCCATCTCACTGTCAGAGGCGCTAAAGTTGCTGCCGGGCGAAATGGCCAGGCCAAGGCTTCCACGGACGCCGGCAGAGTCACTCGGATCACTGAAACTGACACCGCCCTCCTTCACTTGACCTGCAAATCCCGCAGGCAGACAGAGCCGCACATCTTCGAGCTTGGGCAATCCGGTCAGCATTTTGGTATTCCCCGCCCTGCTGCCCCAGGGGTTATCACAGGCATGTGCAAAAGACGGCATACTTCCAGGGAAGAGGGACGCCAGGACAAGAACCGTCATACAGTGATATATGAGCTTTTTCTCTAGCACGAGATATTATAAAACTTTTGGAAGGAAATATTTCTCAGGAAATATACAACAAAAGAAAAAGGGCGGATATACGCTCCGCCCCCTGGCACGTAACTATATAATTTCCATTACTGTCCGCATCTGTTCATTTTTCCGCAGCCCATATTGGCCTGCTGATTTCCGCAGGCATTGCTGCCGTTGCAGCCCATACCCTGCATACCGCGTCCCATACCCTGCCGCATATTGCAGTTCGCGCCGAGGTTACCACAATTGCCAGGTCCGCCCGCAATACCGAATTCGTCTGCTTTAGCCTGGATCTTCGTGCGGAGAGCTTCAATATCGCTCTCAAGCGCATCGATCTTCGCCTGATCGGCTCCTGTCCTGGAAAGCTCCATCAGCTCGAACCGTTTGCCGTGCATCTCCTTTCTCAGATCCTTAGTGGCATCAAAGAACTGTTTCTGCTCAGCTGAGATATTTCCGTCATTCTGGCCAGTATTCCACGGACGTGCAAAGGCTACTGCTGCTACAAGCAAGAGACTCAACCCAATGATTCCAAATAATATCTTCTTCATTCTTCTCACCTCCTTTCGTTTCATATTAGTAACTGTGGATATAGGTTACCTTATAATAATGAATCAATTATGAAAGCCGTCTGAATACATTATGAAGATACACAGGAAGAGGATCCCGGCCAAAAATACATAATTACGGTTTATACTCGCAAGTTATGAACTGAGGTCAGTCAACGAGAAGAAAGGCAGACTTGAGATACTCGGTTTCAGGCATCGAAAGCAGCACAGGATGATCAGGAGCCTGTGAGCGGAGCTCGATCAGCCGCAGACTGCGATGGGCATTCTTTGCAGCAGCATTCAGGGTATCGACAAACAGCTCTCTGCCCATATGATACGAACAGGAGGATGAGGCCAGAATGCCGCCGTGCTTGATGAGCCTCATGCTCATCTCATTGATCTCACGGTAGGCCTTTGCCGCCTCCTTCAGCCTGGCTGCGCTTTTTACAAAAGCAGGAGGATCAAGGACAATAAAATCATACCGTTTCTCACCCTTTCGGAGTTCCTTTTCAAGAAAAGAAAAGACATCATCAACAACGAAATCGACCCTGCTGTTCAGGCCATTCAGTTCAGCGTTTCGCCTGGCCTGGCCGATCGCCCTGTCTGATGAGTCCACACAGGTAATTTCTGCTCCTGCTGATGCAAGGTGCATTGACCAGGCACCGATGTAAGAGAAGAGATCAAGACCCTTCCCTGTCCTTATATACTGTTTCAGTGCTACCCTGTTCTCTCTCTGGTCAAGAAAAAAACCGGTCTTCTGGCCTTCATAGGGGTCGATCTCAAAAAGAATGCCGTCTTCACGAATCACCGGCAGGGTCGCAAGACTGCCCTTCAGGATCTCTTTGTGCCGTGGCAGACCTTCCAGATCCCGAACCCTGCTCTCATTTCTCAGGACTATGATCTCCGGATTCATGATCTCATCGAAGAGTTCGACTATCGTAGCTTTCAGGGCCTCCATGCCGTATGTAAGGAACTGCAGCACAAGACAGTTCCCATACCGGTCAGCAATAAGGCCGGGCAGGTAATCGCCCTCGCTATATACAACCCTGAAGGCATCTCGTTCTCCAATGAGTCTTTTCCGCAGCGCTACTGCATCATTGATCCGTTGCCTTATAAATGCCCGGTCAATGCTCCTCTTTTCGCGGGTGAGAAGCCTGACCGCTATGAGACTGTTGGGGTTAATATATCCAATACCGATAAACGCTTCATGCATGTCATAGACTTCAACGAGGGAACCGGGCTCATATTTTTTTGGGCTCTCATGCAGCTCATTCGAAAATATCCAGAGATGCCCGTTATGAAGCCGTTTCGTTCTTGTGAGATGGACCTTCTGCATGAGGGCTACTTTAAAAAGAGGAGAAAGCCATTCGCAAAATAAAACAGGCCGGCAACGCCGGCACCGAGGCTCACAAACCAGAGCGGTTTCTTCTTCAGGAGTGCCGCCACAGAAGATAGCAGTATTGCGATCTGCAGAAATATGACTGCAACGCCGAAGGCCTGCTGGTGCTCCTGCGCAGCATCCCTTTTCTCCTCATAGGCCTTGGCATCGGCCTGTATCTTCACCTTCTCCTCTTCATACTTCTTTATCTTCTCATCGTAGGAAGCGATCTTCTTTGCAAACTCATCCATCATCAGCCGGGATGCCTTCGGGCCCTGCGCCTTCAGCTCAAGTGCGAGGTTGTCTTTCTGGAGTTCATACAGATAACCCTTGATGCTCTTCGACTGGTAATAGGCCCACTGGTCGGACGCCATGGTCTGGCTCAGCACAGCCTTTGTAGAATGGCTGCCGCCCTTGAACGTCGAGAGTGTTGCGCAGACAGCAAATATAACGGTTGTAAGCGCAAGATAATTCAGCCAGCGCTCTTTCTTTTCTTCAGACATTCGCCTGTTCCTCCGGATATGAAAAAAGATGAGGTGCTATTCTATGCAATATGATCAGGGTGCATCTGCAGGAGCTGAACTCAGCTCAGGAAGTGCTTCAGGTGCTGCCACATTTGACCGCAAACTTCGATCTGAGTTTTTTTGCATCCTCTTCGAGATGACACTTCTTGTATTTACGGCCGCTGCCGCACCAGCAGTCATCGTTCCTGCCGAGATTCACCGGCTGACACTCCTCTTCTCCCGGAGCAAGCATAGTAAGAATACTTTTGAAAATACCCATGTAATGATCCTCTCTCTCTGTGATAGTTACCTAAAAAATTCAGGATGGACTTCAGTAATTGCTGATCACCAGCGGTAGTCAGCCTTCAATGCCTGATTTTTTCCTTCAGGACCGACTGGACCTTATCACTGACCGACGCATCGAGGAAATCATGCATACCAACAAACGTTTCCCGTATCAGACCATTCCTGTCCACAAGTATTGTTGTCGGAAGACCGATGACCGCATACTCCTTCATAAAGACCTCGCCTTTCCTGTCAAGCAGGATCGGAAACACGACCTCAGTCTTTCGTGCAGCTGCGGCAGCATCATCAGGCTTTCTGTCTACTGTTACCCCAAGGACCATAAGTCCCTGACCGGAATATCGCTTGTACAACGCATTCAGCGAAGGCATTTCCAGCAGGCACTCCTTGCACCAGCTCGCCCAGAAATTTACCAGGACGACCTTGCCCTGGTAATCGGTCAGACTATGTGTGCGATCCTGCAGATCAGGGAGTGCAAAGATCGGAGCCTTTTCTCCGACCTCAAGGCAATACGCCGGTCCTGCCGCAACAACAAAGAGTGCACCAATCACCAGGAAACCTAAAAAACGCCGAAGGTCAGATAGCACTTTTTTTCTTCTTCTCAATCGCGGAACGGATCTCGTCAGCTGAATATCCGCGGATCACGATCCCCTCGACATCAATCACCGGCACCATAGCTGACCCGCCGGTCAGCTTCTTCATTTCCGCCTTCTTTGCTTCATCCTTTTCAATATCATATTCGATCACATTTACACCCAGTCTCTTAAGGTCCTCACGGGCCTTTCTGCAGTATGGTCACCAGGTCGTCATGTACAGGACAACCCTTATATCCCCTGTCTGCCTTTCAGCAAGAACAACAGACCCGGCTGACCTGATCTCTCCTGCAAGGGCAGATGAACTGAAAAGTAATAATGCGAACAACAGAATGACAAAACGCCTCATGGTATTCTTCCTTTCCTATTTGGTTACGATCTTATACCCTTTTTCCTTCCACTCAGGATAACCGCCCGGTAAAAGCTGGATATTCCTGTAGCCTGCTTTCTCGGCTGCGACCGCAGCCTGCCTTGAGAGGCCTCAGGAAACTCCCCGGCAATAAAAGACAACCTGTGCGGACTTGTCCTTTGGCAGCATTGCGGCAATTCCAGCCACTTTCTCGGGCGGGATGTTTATCGCCCCGGGCAGATGACCCAGCGCAAACTCCTTTTCAGTGCGGCTGTCAACAATCACCACGTGCTTTTTTGCATCCATCATCTTCTTCAGCTCGTCTGCAGTGAGAGTCTTAAAGCCTTCTGCTGCGGCAAAGGAGCAGGTAAGCAGAAGCAGTCCGCTCAGCAGGACAAATATCTTTTTCATAACATATCTCCTTCCAATAGTTTCAATATTTCTTGACTATTATAGTAACAGATTACTTAAATATTTTGGACGTGGATGGCGATTAAAGCAGGAACTGGCCGCTGACTACTACCTGTTCAACAGACAGACCGTTGAGCAGCACAAAATTTGCACGAGCGCCTTCGGTCAGGACAGGACCGGCGGCTGACCGCAGAACATCTTCAATAGACATGCCTGACTTCTGAAACAGTCTGAGCTCATCGATATAAGCACTGCCATACGGTATGAACTTTGGTCCGGAATCGCTTCCCGGCAGCACACGAACCTTACGGTCAAACGCCCTGCGGACAGCAGACAGGTGAGCCTCAACGGTCCTTTCTATATTCCGCCTTGCTGCCGCTGTCTTTGCGATAGAGAGAAGACCCTGAAACGCCCGGACAGTCGGGATAAAGGCCACGTTCTTCTCTGCCATTTTTGAAAATGTTTCATCATGCGCATGCAGGCCGTGAATAACAGCAGATACACCGGCATCTACCGCGGCCCTGAAAGGTTCTTCGCCGTTCGCATGGCAATAGACATCAAGGCCCCTCTCTCTTGCATAGCACACAATACGCTTAAGCTCTCCCACCTCAAAGCCGCCTTTCGTGATCATGTTCGACTCCGGATCGTAAATGCCCGAGTTGATTATCTTGATATAATCAACCTGAAGGGACTGGAGTTCATTAATGGCAGAGCCGGCATCATCATACCCTTTAACAGCCCTGCCGATCGGCATTCCGTAGCCACCTGTTTTAAACAGTGCATAACCGGATGTCATGATCTTCGGCATACCTTTAAGGGTTTCCCTGACCGATAAGCCGGTCAATCCTTTGTCCCCGCCTTCATATGCACGTGCAATGCCTGAGCGGAGGAGCCCAATACCAATAGATTCAGCAGCAGACCTGACCTGTTCCGAAAAATGGAGATGGTAATCACAAAAGCAGGGAGATATGGCCAGGCTGCCGAAATCGACAATTTCATCCCCGGGACAGTCCGGCATCTCATCAGAGATCGACTGGATCACCCCGTCCTTGATGGACAGATAACAGGTTTTATCTGAGGGCAGACGTGCACAGTATATGCCTTTTGCTTTAACGATATAACGGTTCCTGCAGGCAGTCATGACTTTCGCATTTTACCACAGCTGCAAGAAATTCATCAGACAGATGCGGTTGACCATTGACACGGGAAATTACTTTGTAATATAAATAAGTTAGCACTCTGTGCCAAAGAGTGCTAATAACTATACAGAAAGAGGTTACAAAAGATGACAGCAGAGAAATTCGAATTCAAGACTGAGGTCAACCAGTTGCTTGATCTCATGATCCACTCACTCTATTCTCACAAGGAGATAAGCATACGAGAGATCCTCTCTAATGCTTCTGATGCCATAGACAAGGCCAGATATGAGTCTCTCACCAATCCTGATATCCTTGAACAGAAGGGGGAATGGAAGATCCGGATATCAGCAGACAAGGATGCCGGCACCCTGACAATCAGCGATAACGGCATCGGCATGACCAAAGACGAGGCCGTCAAGGCCCTGGGTACCATAGCCCATTCCGGCACCAAGGAATTCCTCGCCACACTGAAGGAAAAATCCATCAAGGACAGCCCGGACCTGATCGGCCAGTTCGGTGTCGGCTTCTACTCAGCGTACATGATCTGTGACCGGGTCACGCTGCTTTCAAGAAAGGCCGGATCTAAGGACAAGGCCGGCATCAGGTGGGAGTCCACTGCTGACGGTACGTTCACTATCGAGGACTATGCAAAAGAGACGCCCGGCACTGACGTTGTCCTGCATATCAAACAGGACGAGAAGGCTTATCTGGACGAATGGCAGATCAGGGATGTGGTCAGAAAATACTCTGACTACATCGAATACCCGATCATGCTGGAGATCGAACGGGAAGAGGAGTCCGCGCTCGACAAGACCCTGAAGGTCAAAGTAAAGAAAGATGAGCAGATCAACACCGGCAAGGCCATCTGGCTCAGGGACAAGGCTGAGATAACCGACAGCGAGCACAGCGAATTTTACAAACACCTTTCGCATGATTTCTCCGATCCGCTCAAGGTCATCCACTATAAGGCCGAGGGCACATCAGAATTCACCTGCCTGCTCTATGTGCCGTCACACTCTCCGCTCGATATCTTTTACAAAGAGTTCAAGGTAGGTCCTGCACTCTATGTCAGAAAGGTCCAGATCATGGACCATTGCGAAGAGCTCATACCGTCATATCTGAGGTTCGTAAAGGGCGTAGTGGATTCCTCCGACCTGCCGCTCAATGTTTCGCGCGAGATTCTGCAGAACAACCGGCAGATCACTGTGATAAAGAACAATATCACCAAGAAGGTCTTCGACACGCTCGCTGAAATGAAGCAGGGAGATCCGGAGAAGTTCCGTCAGTTCTACCGGGAGTTCGGCAGGGTCCTTAAGGAAGGCCTGCATATTGACTTCTCACGTAAGGAGACCATCGCTGATCTGCTCCTGTTTAACACCACAAAGACCGGAAAGGATGAATTCAGAACGCTGGATGAATATGTTTCCGCCATGAAGGAAGGCCAGACTGAGATCTATTTCATGACCGGCCCTTCCCTGCAGGAGATGCAGACATCCCCGTATCTCGAGGTCTTTGCGGAAAAGGACTATGAAGTCCTCTTCATGATTGATGACATCGATGATTTCATATTCAGCGGCTTTGAATATAAGGGCAAGAAGTTCAAATCCGTGCTCAAAGGCGACATAAAGCTGGACAAGGCAGCAGATACAGAGGAAGAGAAGAAGCAGTTCGGCAAACTCATGGATTTCATCAAGGAGCAATTAAAAGATGACGTGAAGGATGTGCGGCTCTCAGGCAGGCTCAAAGATTCCCCCTGCTGTCTTGTCGGCGACGAAGGCGACCTTGATCCGCGCATGGAAAAGATGCTGAAGGCCATGGGACAGGAAGTGCCTGAACACAAGAAGGTTCTCGAGATCAATCCGGCGCATCCGGTCCTTGCAGCCATGAACCGCATCTTCGAGAAGGACAGCAGCGCGCCAGCCCTCGTTCAATATACGGCCCTGCTCCTTGATCAGGCGCTTCTGCTTTCCGGCATGAAGCCGAAGGACCCGGCAGTTCTCGCAAAGAATATATCGCGCCTCATGGTTGAGGAAGCAGAGCATTTTTCGGCCAATAATGCTTGATTTATGCAAAATTCCTATGCGATAATTCACAACAGGTCCGGGGGTTGGTTATACAGCGCTCCGGAACCGAAAAATTATTTCAGGAGGAAAGAGCAGCATGCAGAAAGGAAAGGTTAAGTGGTTCAACGAGTCAAAAGGTTTCGGGTTCATCACCGGTGAGGATGGAGTGGATGTGTTCGTACACTTCTCAGAGATCCAGTCCAACGGCTTTAAGACCCTCGCAGAGGGACAGGAAGTAAACTTTGAGGTTGCTGACGGCCCCAAGGGCCCTAAAGCAGTCAATGTGACAGCGGCCTAATATAAGATTATATAAGCCAAAAGCCCCTTCAGGAAACTGAAGGGGCTTTTTTATTGTGCTGCCTGAAATAATAACCTTATTACTTTGTCATTGCCTTCATAAGCCGTTCGTATTTCTCAACCCCGACACACTCCTTTGCTGCAGGACACCACGCAATGCAGGACGGCTTCATATCGCGGCTGATCTCTTTGCCGCAATTCTTGCATTTCATCTCAGACTCGTCACTCCAGATCTCATTTTTGGCATCACACCAGAAACAGGTGATATCCTCCGGCGACGGGGACCGTATCTCTGCGCTTCCTGGGCATCCTTCCTTGAACATGTTTATATTTTACCAGAGCCGGGGGAAAACGCTATGAGGTAAATCATACTGGCAGGAAAAGCTTGCTGCAGACAAAACACATATACGTTATGCGGAAGCAGTCTCAGGATGCATGCGCTGTGCGGGGAAATATTTTCTATTCCCAGCGCTTATAAATATTATGTTCAATGCCCATGGAGTCGAGGATCTTGCCTGCCATGAAATCGACCAGGTCATCGATCGTAGCTGGAGCGTGGTAAAAGCCGGGTACCGGCGGGGCGATCTTGACCCCCAGGCGTGCAAGTTTCAGCATATTCTCAAGATGGATCGCGCTGAACGGCATCTCCCGGGGCGAAAGCAGCAGAGGCCTGCCCTCCTTTATCGTCACATCAGCTGCCCGCTGGATCAGATTTTCCGTGTACCCCTGGGCAACACCTGACAATGTCTTCATGGAGCAGGGAACAATGAACATGCCGTCATGCTTGAACGAGCCGCTTGATATTGGCGCAGCCATATTCTGTTCATTGCAGTAACGAACGTTCTTTGAACCAAGCGCCGTGCGTATTTTCTTCTCGATAGCGGGATCTGAGCCTGCCTGCCAGTCAATGCCGGTCTCTTCCTTGATCATAGAAAAGGACTGGGAAGATATGACCAGGTATACCTCTGACGTTCTGACAAGCTCCCGAAGGACCCTGATGCCCACGATGGAGCCGGAGGCCCCGCTTATGGCAAAGACAAACCTCTTCATAGCAGGAAGTTTACCAGCGTGAAGAGAAAGACCGTCATGCTGATGTACCCGTTCATATTAAAAAATGCCATATCGAGCCTGCTCAGATCATCCTTGCTGACCAGTGAGTGCTCATACAGAAAAAGACCGGCCACGACGATCATGCCCGCCCAGTAGGGAATCCCTAAACTGAAGAGAATACCATTCAGGACAAGCAGTCCGAAGGCAATGGCATGAAATGTTCGTGCAAGAATAAGCGATCTGACAATGCCGAACTTCCGGGGAATCGAAAAAAGGCCGTATTTCGCATCAAATTCCCGGTCCTGAAGGGCATAGAGCACATCAAAGCCAGCAAGCCAGAATATGACCGCTGCAACAAGCGGAATAACTGCCGGATCAAGCGTCCCCCTGACAGCTATCCAGGCCCCAAGGGGGGCAGCAGAGATCGCCAGACCCAGAACAAAGTGTGCCGCCCAGGTGAAGCGCTTCGTATAGGAGTAAAGAAACAGAACGCCTATCGCAAGGGGTGAGAGCATCAGGCAGAGAGGGTTCAGCATGTATGCGGCAAGGATCATGAATACAAAAGACAATATGACAAAGCCGACAGCCTCAGAGACCTTTATAAGTCCCTTCGGTATCTCTCTCCCTGCAGTACGGGGATTATCTTTGTCGATCTTTCGGTCAATGATCCTGTTCAGCCCCATCGCAGCAGAGCGCGCACCGACCATCGCAACGGTGATCCAGAGGATCTGACCCGGCGAAGGTATTCCTGACGAAGCGATCAGAGCAGCGGTAAAGGCGAACGGGAGGGCAAAGATCGAATGAGAAAATTTGATCATCTTTAGATAAAGCGAAAATTTCTGAAGGACTGCACTCATGTTTCATTATAACCAATCCCCCGGGGAACTATCAAAACCGGAATCAAAGACATCCCAGCGCTCCCTCGATTTCGCAGCCCGTATTTCAGTTATACTAATGATCAGGCCATGCAGACGAAAATAATGATCAAAGGTGCCAGAGAGCACAATCTCAAGAACCTCACACTCTCCATACCGCGGGATGCCATAACGGTCATTACCGGGCCTTCAGGCTCAGGCAAGTCTTCTCTTGCCATTGATACAATCTATGCAGAAGGACAGAGAAGATATGTGGAAAGTCTCTCGCCCTATTCCCGGCAGTTCCTTGAACAGATGCAGAAGCCTGAGGTCGATCTTATCGAGGGCCTTTCCCCTTCCGTTGCCATTGACCAGAAGACCGTAAGCAGGAGCCCCCGGTCAACGCTCGGCACCATAACCGAGATATATGACTATCTCCGCGTGCTCTACACCCGACTCGGCACGGCCTTCTGCTACAAATGCAATATTGAGATATCAACGCAGGAGGCAAAAAATATCATTCATGCGGTTCTCGCCCTGCCGGAAGGGACCAGGATACAGATCCTTTCACCTATTATCCGGGACAGGAAGGGCAATTACCGCAAAGAGCTTCAGGAGATGCGAAGCGAAGGATTTGTGAGGGCCCGCATCGACGGCGTGATGAAGGACCTCACGCAGAACATTATCCTTGCAAAACAGAAGCGCCACACCATAGAGATCGTTATCGACCGGCTGATCGTAAAACAGGGCATTGAGCGGCAACTGAGCGATTCGGTAGAGACCGCATTCAAATACGCAGACTCCCTGGTCGTGAATCTGCTCAATGAGAATAAGGATATTCTCTTTTCAAAAAAAGCGGCCTGCCCAAAATGCGGCATCAGCTATCCGGATATTGTCCCCCGCTTCTTCTCCTTCAACAGCACTGCAGGGGCCTGCCCGAAATGCAACGGCCTCGGCTTCGAAAATATCCTGGAGGAGGCTGTTGACCTTGACGAGCAGAAGCTCTGCAGTGAGTGCCACGGTCTCAGGCTGAGGAAAGAATCCCTGAGCGTCAGATTCCATGGCCTCAATATCGCGGAATTCAGTCGCATGTCCGTTGATCAGGCCCAGGTATTTCTGAAAAAAGTGAAGTTCTCCGAGAGGGAAAGGACCATTGCGTCAAGAATACTGAAGGAGATCAATGACAGGCTCTTCTTCCTCTCAAAGGTCGGCATCGGTTATCTCACTCTTGACAGGCCTTCGCTGACCCTGTCGGGAGGTGAATCGCAGAGAGTTCGCCTGGCAACCCAGATGGGCTCATCCCTGACCGGTGTTCTCTATGTCCTCGATGAGCCGAGCATTGGGCTCCATCCGAGGGACTGTGTCAAGCTCCTCGAAAGCCTCAGCGCTGTCACGGATGCCGGCAACACGGTCATTGTCGTAGAGCATGACGAGGAGACTATCAGATGGGCAGACCATATTGTTGACATGGGGCCTGGGGCAGGTACCCACGGCGGATGGGTAGTTGCAGAGGGTACTCCGGCAGAGATAGAGAAGAACAGCAAATCACTCACCGGGCAATATCTGAGCGGCAAGGTCAGGATCCAAACACCGGCAAAAAGGAGGAAGGCAGACGAGTTTCTTCTTATTCAGGGAGCTGCTGAACACAATCTGAAGAATATTGATATCCGAATACCGCTCAGGACCCTCACCTGCGTTACCGGCGTCTCAGGTTCCGGCAAGAGCACACTGGTATTCGATATCCTGGAGCGGGCAGCTGAAAAGCATTTTTCCCGCGGCCCGATCGGCGGCCGTGCCGCAGGTGCACACAGGAAGATTGTCGGCCTTGAAAAGATCGACAAGGTGATAAGCGTTGACCAGTCGCCCATCGGCAGAACGCCGCGTTCCAATCCGGCAACGTACACGGGCTTTTTTAGTTTGATGAGAGATATCTTTGCCCTTGTACCGGAGGCAAAAAAACGCGGATATTCTGCTTCGCGCTTCAGCTTCAATGTCGAAGGCGGCAGATGTGAATCATGCCGCGGCAACGGCCTTATCAAGGTTGAGATGCACTTCCTGCCCGATGTCTATGTGCGCTGTGATAAATGCAAGGGTGAGCGGTATAATGACGAAACGCTCGAGATCAGATACCGGAACAGGAACATTGCGGAAGTACTCGACATGACCGTATCTGATGCCCTGATCTTCTTTGAGAACATCCCTCTGCTGCGCAGGAAGCTCGAAATGCTTGAAGAGATCGGCCTCGGGTACATCCAGCTGGGCCAGTCCGCGACTACACTGTCAGGCGGCGAGTCGCAGAGGATACGGCTCTCGAAAGAACTCGGCAGAAGAGCAACCGGCAATACCCTCTATATACTCGATGAACCGACAACAGGCCTTCATTTCGTCGACATACAGCGGCTGCTGGACGTCATCACCATGCTCGTTGACAGAGGAAACACGGTCTTGGTGATCGAGCATAATCTTGACGTTATTAAATCAGCCGACTTTGTTATCGACCTCGGACCTGAAGGAGGGGATATGGGCGGAGAAGTTCTTGCAGAAGGGACTCCTGAAGAGGTGAGCAGAAATACAGCCTCATACACGGGCAGATTCCTGATCGAACATCTTAAGGTCCGTTAAGCCTTTTATTGATCATCGTCTTTGGACTACAATGAGTAATACCGTGAAAACATTCCGAAACATAAGCCTGCTCATGCTGGTTCTGCTGACCACGGTCTTGTCCTGTTCCCGCGGTAAGGAGACCGTGTACAAGAAGACCATGCCGCTCATGGACACGATCGTGAGTATCACGGTCGTATCTCCCTCCGGGGATGCAGCTGAACAGGCCATAGAAAAGACGTTCGCCGTCATCACGAGGTTCGGCGATCGCATAAATTTCTATTCAGATAAAAGCGAACTTGCTGAGATCAACAGGAATGCCGGCATTCGCGCAGTAACAGCATCACCGGAAACTCTTGAGGTGATCGAAAAGGCGGTCTTTACTGCGGAAAAGTCCGGCGGAGCATTCGATCCGACGATCGGTCCGATCGTTAAACTTTGGGATTTCCTGAACAGGAGAAGACCGACAGAGATCGAGATAGCCCGGGCTTTACCTCTGGTGAACTACCGGGATATACTTATTAATAAATCAGATACGACTGTTTTTCTCAAACGCAAAGGCATGATGATCGACCTGGGCGGCATTGCAAAGGGATATGCTGCTGACCTGGCGGTCGAATCGTTAAAGAAGGAGGGCATCCTGTCGGGCCTGGTTTCGATCGCTGGCGACATCAGGACCTTTGGCATGAAGCCCGACAATAGTCCCTGGACAATTGGCATTAAGAACCCGCGCCAGACAGGTGAAAAAGATGAGATCATTGCCAAGATCAGACTGCATGATCAGGCCATATCGACCGCAGGGGATTATGAGCGGTTCTTTCTGCAGGACGGCAGGAGATATCACCATCTGCTGGACCCGAAGACAGGGTTTCCGGCAGAACTCAGCAGAAGCGTCAGCGTTGTCGCGGGGAAAGGTGTCACTACAGACGGATTTGACAATGCGGTCTTTATCCTCGGCCCTGAAAAAGGCATGAAGCTGGCCAGGGAAATGGGCATAGAAGCCATGATCATCGACAGCAGCGGAACGATCCATATGACCGATGCAATAAAGGAAAAGATCACTCTTGAAAAAAGCCATTAGGAACACTACCATTGCGGACAGAGGCCTTTTCCTGCTCCTGCTCATCGTATCTATTGCCGGACTCGTCTATACCAGGGAGGCTTTCTCTCTGGGATCTGATGTCGTGGTCGAAGTGAACGGCAGGCCTGCTTACACACTTTCGCTCGATACTGACGCACAGATTTCGATAGAAGGAGCACACGGCCGGGCGGTTCTCGAAATAAAAGACAGCAAGGTGCGCATGAAGGAAGCGGATTGTGCCAATCATATCTGCGTGCAGCAGGGATGGATATCGCACGGCACGATCATCTGCCTGCCGAACCATATTGTTGTCCTGGTCGGCAGCGGAACAACAAAAGATATTGATGCTATTACAGGATAAATACCGCATCGCCATCCTGTCGGCCTATGCCCTGGCCCTGCACGGATTCGAAGCAATGCTCCCCAGCCCCCTGCCATGGCTAAGGTTCGGGATATCCAATATCATTACCCTTACCGCACTGTTCATGTTCGGTTTCAGGACTGCCCTGATGATCACCCTCATCAGGGTCATGCTCGGCTCTATCTTCGCAGGAACATTCCTCGGACCTGCCTTCATGCTGAGCCTGGGAGGCGGTCTTGCAGGAACCATCGCCATGGGTGCAGTATTCAGGATAAGCAGAAATATCTTTGGACCTGTCGGGATCAGCCTCATAGGGGCCCTATTTCATAATGCAGGTCAGCTCTTTTTCGCTTACCTGCTCTTCATCCAGAGGATAGAGGCAGTGCTGCTCATCAGCCCGGTAATTATGCTCATAGGGACACTGACCGGCTTTGCAAATGGGCTTGTCGCAGACATTTTGATAAAAAATCTGTTGAAAAAAGATCCTGACACAATACAAACTGTACCCCAGACCTGACATGCAGATAACATGCCGCATATGCAAGAAGAAAACGACCTGGGAGGAGAACCCGTACCGTCCGTTCTGCTCGGACCGCTGCAAGACCATTGATCTGGGCGCCTGGGCGGCGGAAGAGTATCGTGTGGAAGGCAAGGCAGAAGAAGAGGAAGACGAAAGTGAACTTGATGAAAGGCAGGAGGAAGAATGATAAAGATCGGCGTAGCAGGGGCAGCAGGAAAGATGGGAAGCAGGATCACGGCACTCTGCGGTGAATATGACGGACTGCAGCTCACGGGAGCGTGCGAGAGACCAGGCCAGAAGGATATCGGCAAAGACATAGGTCCCCTTGTGGGCATCGGCGAGACAGGCGTCATACTGCAGGACAGCATGGAAAAGGTGATGGACGCCTCTGATGTCATCATTGATTTCACCTCTATAGAATCAACCAAGGCGAACCTTAAGATAGCAGCTGATAAGGGAAAGTGCATGGTCATCGGAACTACCGGCCTTTCTAAGGATGACATCCGGGAGATTGAACCCATGCTCAGAAAAATCCCCTGTGTCATGGCGTCGAATATGAGCCTTGGCGTGAACCTCCTGTTTAAGGTCCTGCAGGATGTGGCAAGAGCGCTGGGGGACGATTACGACATCGAGATCATTGAGGCACACCATAGACTGAAGAAGGATGCTCCAAGCGGAACTGCCCTGAAGATGGCCCAGGTCATAGCAGGTGCCGTTAACAGGAATCTTGATGAGGTCGGTATATATGCCAGGCACGGCATCATCGGCCAAAGGACGAAGAAGGAGATAGGCATTCAGACTGTCAGGGCAGGAGATATTGTGGGAGAGCACACGGTGCTGTTCGGTGGCCTGGGAGAGAGAATCGAGATCACGCACAAGGCTTCAAGCAGAGATACCTTTGCACGGGGAGCGCTTAAAGCTGCCCTTTGGCTGGCCGGTAAACCTGCAGGGCTTTATGATATGCAGGACGTTTTAAACCTCAAGTAATTTCTATTCAAAAGCGCATAACTAGCTACAACAAAAGAAAACTCTGCCCCTAACGGCAGAGTTTTCTTTTGTTGTCATACTGACATGGCAAGGTCAGGCCGTATCCCGGTCCTACACCTGTTCAAATGAATCCTTTGTCGCACCACACACAGGACAGACCCATCCGTCAGGGATATCCTCAAACTTCGTGCCGGGCGCAATACCTCCGTCACTATCGCCGAACTCCGGATCATATACATAACCGCAAATCGTACACCGCCACTTTCCCATTATTCACCTCTCTATGAATTGTATTACTGCCTACAAAAAATAGTAACCTGTTTCAGATTAATTTACAAGATTCATCTGCAAATAAATTCAACGATTCCATTTTTGAAGCAATCACCGCTCTTGCAGCCACGTCAATAAAGCGGTAAAATGGCAGTGCATATCACGCTGCAGGGAGGGTTATCATGCTGCTGAATGAAAAAGAAGCCAGTGAAAAGATTTGCCATGTGACACTTTCCAGCAGGGCTGAACCGTGCCGTGTTTCTGCATGTATGGCATGGCGGTGGGCTGAATACACGCCGCATGTCTGCGACAAATGCGGCACAGAAGATACCGAATGGACCGACCATCCTGAACAGAGACGGGGCTACTGCGGTCTGGCCGGTATACCCAAGCTATAAATAAAATTTCTGTATAACAGATGGCCCGGACGGTTTCGAACCAGACGAGTATTAAAAACAGGAGTTCCCCAAGAATCCGGGTATAAATCTCGCAGTGCCTTGAGCAGCTAAGGATTTGAGGGAGAACGGAAGTGGTCGGGGATTGTTTTGGAAAAATGGGGGAACTTTTTACAAGGGTGAGGGAAAAGAGAGACCTCCTATGATATATCTTATAAGTGTGAGCCTGCCCCCGATTTAGTAGACACTGAGTTAACCTATCGGAGTCTACAGAACCTTATGCCATTGGTTTGGGCTGCCGCCTATTTTGCGGCAGTGCTGTTGGATACTGCTTCAAAACTCAAGGTAATTGCTGGCTACGTATTGAAGGAGGCTAAACGGGTCTTCGGCATACCCGAGTTCCACTATTACTGCATAGCTGATGGACTGACAAGCATCTTTATGCGTCATCCGGGCAGAATTATCAAGCTGATTCAACACGGCTCCGCACAAGGAACGCTCTTTACCTCAAGTGCCTGAAAATTTTGGGGGAACTCCTGCCATACAACTCCCTATGAAAGGTGACTAATCCGTGAAATAATATTTACTTTCCAATCCATAAAGGATCTCATCCATCATTGCTCTAGCATCAGAAGGGTTAGAAGCCGTGCTGAGTACAAGACGTATTGCCGACAATACGCTGCGTATATTATTCTCTATACCCTGTTTCGTGGTTGTCTCGCGCTGGGTCATGAGCTGTAATATCTTCTTCGCTCTTCTCATGTTAGCGTTATGACCCAAGTCCAGTCCGTCTATCATACGTAATACGTCGCCAGCTGACGCCTTTAGATCTTTAGCGACGTCTATTGCGTGAGAAACGCTTTTGTACGGCCGGTATGTGCCATTTTCGAGATAGGCAACATCAGTTTTAAAGGTATAGGTCCCCGCCATGTCTGGAATCAGAGCGTAATAAAGAAGCGATACCGCTTCGTTGCCACCCAGATGCTTGCGATTAATCCATGGCTGATCACTAATCCATGCACCGGTTACAGGATCAAACAGCCTGACTGCTGCTGGATATGACTCTGTCAGTATCAGGTCAAAAGGGCTGTCGAAACTATTGAGACTGATCTCAATAGGAATAAGACTGCCAGGCCCAATAGCGCTGCCGTCAGAGACCGTGTGAACGTATGAAAGTGAGTTCCTTAGTAAGGCTGCCAGCTGCAGGTAGTTATCATCATCGATAGTCCGGCCGATATCAAAAGCGTGGAATATTGTTTTTCCCTTTCCATATTTATTGAGGACAATTGCAGGCTCCCCGCAGGCCGCTTCCTGTCTCTGATTATGGTGCTCATCCGGACGATGATTTAACCTGCTGTATCTTTCCTTGCATCCTGCAGTTGAGAGCCAGCCGGCAATAGTCGTCCCGGGAATAGCCTTGACTCGCTCAGCTTTTCCCTTTGATTCCATGCTGTCCTTCCCGGCAATAGGACTATTATCAAAGTGCACTTCATGCGTCTTTCCTGGCAATCTTCCTCGTTGCATGACACCCAGCATCAGATCATCTGCCTCATTCTGATCGTCAGCTTCCCGCCACATTAAGAGAGAGGATACCAGCCCCGTCCCTGCATAGACCTTCTCCCGGAGTTCCTCCCAGGATTCGGTTTCCAGCGCATAGTAATCGCCGAGGATAACTATATCCGTGAAATACGGATTTCTCAACTCTTGCCGGAAATCCTTTGCAGAATGGACCATGAGATGAATCATTCCCGACTCACGCAGAACTCGCTCGACAAGGTCGTATCTGACGCAGTTCTTGCATTCATTCCTGATGCCTGAAGAATGCCAGTCTTCTGCATCTTTATCATGTGTATTTAAATCATTTATCCGCAGGCCGTCTCTCTCGTTTTCATGGCATCTATCGCTTTCCTCCTTGCTTCCGAAATTTGCAGACAGGTGGCCTTCGCCGGCAGCGAATTGCGGGCTGCTAAATTCCTCATTGCTCACAGGACAGCCATCGTTGATCCAAATCAGCACGTTTCTTACATCAGGAATCGTCTTTTCAATCTCAACCCCATTAAGAAGCTGGCTGGCTTTCACTTCAAAACTCGTTCTTGAGAGTTCCTTATTGGCAGGCAGACCTGCGCCGGCCACCTGAAGAATAACATCATATCTCTTTGGTGAAAGATCTCCGGTCAACGCATTTACACTGCTAGAGAAGGCAGTGCCAGCCAGAATGAGAATGGTCGAGGTGTAAGTCTGTTTAGTCTCCCCGGTATCAGGATCGAGTATCAGTATCATGGCAGCCAGACCGGAGATATCTCCGCTTGAGGAGTTTGTAATGTTGAATGAAAGCTTCTCCTCAAGGCCGCTGGAAACAGGATCAGGCGTTGCTTTAACGTTGCCGGAAAGAAGATCAATGGTAATGGCGACAGAAACAGGAATGCTCACGAAGCCGAGTTGGTCTGTTGCCCTTACGCTGATGGCATGTGTGCCTTCATCTGCCAGTTCAGGCATCCAGACAGCAGAATAGGTGTTCGTCCCCGGTTCTGTTGCAGCCAGCGGCTGCCAAATACCACCGTCGATCTGGTATTCTGCACTCTCCACTCCGGAGCCGCTGTCAGTCGCGATTGCTGCAATCTCCACCTTGCCTCCATAGAGGGTTCCGTTAACTGGTGCTGCAATAGTTACAAGCGGAGCTGTCAGGTCAATAATAATCTCGTTGGTTATGGTTTGGCTTATGTTGCCGATCTCGTCAGCGGCCATAACCTCGATAACATGAGATCCTTCCGCCATATTTGACAGCAATACTTCCCATGTTTCAGGAGTCGGATACGAGACCACGCCGACGGCAGCAGTCGGACAAATAATACTGACGATTGCACCCGCCTCGGACGAGCCGGTCACTACCTGGCTAACCTGATTGGAAAAGCTTGGCAGAGAGTCTAGCGTCAGTAACGGAGGAGTGGCATCATATATAACGTTTCTCTGCACTGTTGTCTCATTTCCGACTTCATCTGTTGCAGTAACAGAGATCTGATATGTCTTTTCCGCATCGAAAGTGATCGGCTGCTCGAACCGGCCGCCGGCAACAGCAGGGAAATACGATTTGCCGTCAAATGCCACCCTGACTGCAATAGCCGTGATATCCTCAACCTCACCCTTCAGGATCATATCAACAAGATTCGTCTTTAGGTCTTGAGCAGGATCAATAACACTAAGCACGGGATTTCTGTCATCAAATATGACCGTGCTTTTTACCGACGATGTATTGTCGGCCCGATCCGTTGCCGTCGCCTGTATGGTATTGATGCCATAATCCGGCATAATTAACAGCCTAAAGCTGTTGCCGTCCATTACTGCAGGGACAGGTGAATACCCGTTTACGCTGACCATGACGGTTGATTGCTCATCCACCGTCCCGGTGAGTTCGATCTGAGCTGTCTTAGTCTTCATATTATCAACCGGCGTGTTGATGTTCATTACGGGTGCGTTGCGGTCAAGAATAATCACCCTTGAATCAGTTGTTTTATTTCCGGCAAGGTCCTTTACCGTTATGGTGATTACGTTTGCACCCTCCAGAAGCGGCAGGGGATAGGTGAAGGTGCCATCACTATTTATGTCGACGGCCATTCCATTGATAATAATGCTCTGTATGCCAAAGTTATCAGTAATCTTACCGGCAATATTCAGCAGTTCGCTGTTCGTCCAACTGCCGTCTGACAGTGTCGATACAAGCAGTTCAGGAGGCGTCATATCGATTATGAACGCTATTGCACTAACTGCACCTGCATTGCAGGCCCTATCCGTGGCTCTGATGTTTAATGTATGGGGCCCTTCATCGACATTCACCGGTATCCAAGTGGTCGAATATCTGCCAGAAGCATAATCAGCAGTAGGCAGCACTCTCCAGGAACCACTGTCTGCCTGAAATTCGACCCGATCAACGCCTGAAGCATCATCCGTAGTCATTGCCGAGATGTCGAACGCAGCATTATATAGACCGCCGGAGACGGGTGAACTAATCGTTACTGCCGGCGGAATGCCATCTTTTACGGTAAACAGAGATCTTGCCAGAGTCTTCGTCTCACTTTGATACAGATACTGGAGTGCGGCTGTATAGGTCTTTAAGCCGAGTCCCTGCGTCGAGAATATGAAGCGTCCGGAACCGCTGTTATTGAGACGAAGATCAGCAGCAACTTCAAAGCTCTTCAGGACATCCTGAGTTTCCAGGTCTTCGATCACAACCCTGACCACAAGACCCATGGCGTCACTATTACCCGTATTCATAAGCGCGTAATCAGTCTGCAGGGCATCCCCCAACAGAACCGGTGAGGGGGCAACCTGTAACGAGCCGGTAGCACTCACCACGGATTCAATGTTGAATGTTGTTGTTCTGCTGAGAATTACCTGTTCATTGTCGGATATGCTTATAGCCGCAATGTAATTGCCTGGCGCACTCAGGCCGGTATCCCATATCACCTGGTATGAAGCGTTACTGCCCGGGAGCAAGTCTATGATATTTCGATCCTCTGAAAAGAGCTCTGTCCCGGCAGCGTCCGCGATTACGTTCTTAATATGCAGTTCAGGGATGAGGTAATTAAGTCCGTCATTCTTGAGCGAGTATGTCACCTGCACATTCTCATGCGGACCGTATATGCTCTTGTCTGTCACAACCGCTGCCTCAAGAGCAATATTCGGCAGTATCGTAAACAACAAGATCTTCTCTGCCAGGATACCTGATGCATCTCTCGCTATGGCGTGTAATGAATACACTCCTGCATAAGTAGAGCCGGTGTTCCAGGAATATGCATAATGTTTCTGAGAGCCGTATTCCAGATGTATGTTTCTTGAATCCAGAATTGCAACAACATATCCATTCCCGTCCTCGATCGCCACATCAAGGGAAATCTCTCTCCCTATACCGCCATTAATAACGGTCATGTCTATGCCTGCATTCTGACCAGAGGTCAACTGGCCGGCATTCAGGGCTGCGACAAGGTAAACGCCCTCCCCGGTCACCACAAAAAAGTCTTTTTCTGCTGTGTTATTGTCCTCTCTCTGCTCGGGTATCATATCAGCCGGGTCGAGAACCGCAAATATCTTGTTCGCGCCTTTCTTGCCCGAAGTGTTCCATGATACACCTATTATCTCTCCTGCGCCCGGTTCCAGAAGAGGAATGCTAACCGATTTTATGCGTTCCAGGTTTCCGGTTGCATCCTGAATATATACATCTGCTGCCACATCATTCGCCTCACTTTGCCCCTTGTTCCAGACTACGATATTCATTGAAAGCTGCTGGCCCTCAACCGGCACCGTGGGATAGACGTAGATATCGTCAGTCAGGATCTCAATGTCAGGCAATTGGCCTGCATCGAATGTGACCGAGATTTCATCAGAGGGCTGGCTTGCGTTGCCTGTTGCGTCTTTGGACGTAACAAATAGCAGGTTTTCGCCCTTATCAAGGAGGACATTTCTGAAGCTGAAATGCCCCTTAAAATCTAGAACATTCAATAATTTGTTGTCTTTAAAGGCTATTCCACCCGTTGTCAGTCTATCAAAACCATATAAATACAATTGTTCCCTAATTGTTGTGACCTGTCCCTGCTGGGGCGACACAATCACTATGGAGGTCGTCCCATTAATGCTGTCGTTCATGAGAAGCAGAATTTTACTGCCATCAAAAGTCCAAACATGCCAAGAAATATCACTGCTCCCCACGTGAGTGATCTGGGTCACAGCTTGGGTGTCCATAGCATAGGTATAGAGATCGCCGCTGCTGTCTCTATATGAAATAAATGAAAGAGCTTTACCATCGGGAGACCAGTCAATAGAGAAAGAGTCTGTCTGCTCATCAACCAACGCGATATTCTCATTTGAGAGGTTCCGGACATAAAGATTGGCACCTATGAAATAGGCAACTTTTTTACCGTCCGGCGAAAACTTGAGGCTAAAAATATCACTGTCATAAGAAAACTGAGTCAATGAGCCGGATGAAAAGTTCTTGAACCAGACATCATCTCTTCCACTCCGATTACTGCCAAAGGCCAAGCTCTTTCCGTCCGGGGCCCATGAGAGAAGGTATTCGTCCGTAGCGGTGTCATCAGTAAGCGTCTTGGTGATACCACTCTCCAGCTCAAAAATCCGTAAACGGGAGCGCCAGTTGCTGTCATACGCGTAAAATGCAAATTTATCTCCGGCAGGCGACCAACCTGCCCCATACGCATTCTCTGCGATCAGGGTCGCCGTCCCTGCATCTATGGCCTTCAGCCATAATGTATTATTCAGATCGTAAAAGATCTGTTTGCCGTCAGGCGATGTATATACATATGCATCAGGCTCCATTTCATGCTGTGTAATCGCGTCCGTTCCCGCCGCATTTGTTATGCCGGCACTGACCCCATTTCTGTAAAGCTCGACAGTTGTATCTGGTTCAGCAAACCCTGATATATCTGTATGGTCCTTATCCAGAAGAACAGGCAAAGCGGCCACTGTCGGTAAGAATATTACCGGCTTTGATGGTGGAGTCATGTCAGGAATATTTATCGTTGCTGTTGACTCATTTGACGGCTGACTCTCGTTTCCGGTCTGGTCAACGGCACTGACCCTATAGGTATAAGCGCCATTTTTGAGCAATGCATCAGTAAATGCAGCTTCCCCTATAAGGGATGTATTGAGTTTGGCCCAACCCTGAGCAGTATTTCTGTACACGTTGTACCCTGCAAGGTCAGCCTCGCTGTTTGGCGTCCAATTAAGGAAGATATCGCTATCAGAGGCTGCAGCGATCAGGTCTGACGGAGATGACGGTGCTAGTACGTCACCAACCCCAGCAGTAATAATATCCGAAGGCAGGCTCTCGAACCCGTATTTGTCAACGGCTGTGATCTTGTATGCATACGTGCCATGAATCAGGCCGGGATCATTGAAAGGGCTTACGGTAATAAGCTTGTCCTTAAGGATTCTGACTTCAGAAATCGCAACATAGCGATGGTAGTCCTGATTGTTTGTGTCAGAAATACGAATTCTTATCCTCTCAGTTCTATAGGAGGGCTTAACATCAAATATATTCAGAGAAGTTGTGTTCTCGGATATTTTTTCCTGCGTAATCCAGGAGTAGCCGGACCAGAACTGTATCTCATAATCCCTTGCAGAATATTCGTCGTTTAACCAGTTTATCTCCAGATGGTTTATCAATTCCGGTGCTGCAAGGTCTAGCTCTAACCATTCGTCAGAATAAGCGAGGTCAGACATCCAATAAGTTGACGTATTTGAGTCAATGGCTCGCGCGGGAGAATAATAAGAATAATATGCCGATGCGACCCCGGTGTTTTCTATGGATGCAAGATTAAGCTTTTCCCCATTCCTGTACAGGTTATATCCTGCAAGGTCTGCTTCAGTATTAGGATCCCATGTCAGCGTAACATCAGAACCATTTATAGCAGCCTGAAGTCCGGTCGGCGCAGCCGGAGGTTCGTTGAACACGACTACAACCAGGTCCGACTGCCTACTGACATTTCCTTCTTTATCAACAGCCTTAGCAGTAATCTTATTTTCACCTGATCTAAGTGCGATGTCCAAGGAGAAACGTCCATCTGCATCGGCCAGAGTAGTTCCCTGTGCTTCAGGGCCTGAACCGGAATCGATAACTATCTCCACGGATGAGCCTGCAGCCGCATTGTTGCCCCTGATATTGACCGAAGACCTTTCCTGTGGTGTATAAGGCTGTTCGATGACAGGCGCGTATACCCTCGCTGGTACTGAATTTGAAGGCTTGCCTTCATTACCATATCTGTCTATTGCTGTTACTTCGTACGTGTGTATTCTCGCAGAGAGATTGGGGTCGATATAACTGTTTTCTTTTATGACCGCGTTGTTGATCTTTATTTTCGACCCCTCTTCGGCTATGTAGATGTTATAACCATCAAGATCCGCCTCGCTGTTTGCCGTCCACGAAAGAGTTACGTCAGAACCAATGGTCAATGTCCTAAGGTGCTGAACCTGAGAAGGTGCAGTAATATCACTGTATGTAATGGTTACATAAGACGGTGCCGAATCCGTTCTTCCTCCTCTATCCTCAGCAACGGCTCTGAGATGGTAATCACCTTTTGTAAGGCCAAGTCCGATCGGATCGAGATACGTAATGTAAGGCTGCCGTGTCAGGGGCGTGCCGAGATTTGCCCAGGCCTCATCATCAGCCTTCTTGTATTGAAAATGTATTTCTGCGATATCGAGATCAGGTGATTCAGCTTTAACAATAATCTTCGCATCGAATTTTGATCCATCGGCAGGATCGACAATAATTGCATGCGGCGCATGTGTATCGATGGTCACCTCAACAGCATTCGATTGACCGCTCAGGTTGCCGGCCTGATCCATGGCAAAGAGGTAATACCTGATTTTGCCATCATTCAGGGAGTTATCAATATATGATGTGCCGCTTATCAGATAGGGTTTGAGATTTCCCATTACGATTCCCGAGACATTGACAAGCTGGTCATTCCTGTAGAGCAGATATCCCGCAAGATCTTCATCTGTATTGCCTTGCCACGTAAGTGTCACATCCGAACCGTTAGGAACTGCCGAGATAAGAACCAGAGTCATTGGCGGAGTATTGTCAACCGTAGTGATTATCTGATATGTGGTACTATTGCCGGACAGGTCTTCAGCCTCAAGCTTAATTGCATACAGGCCTTCCGAAAGACCGTTTGTGTCCCACTTGGCGAGCAGACCATAGGGTTCAGACAGCGGGGATGTTTTGATCAGGTTCCAATCAGACGAGGCAGAAGACCGCCCAATATAAACTTTGTACTGTTTAAAGTCGCCTGTGCTGTATGCCGTGCCCTGTATATCCACAAGTCCGCTTACCCGTGAGCTGTTCAGAGGCAAGCGAATCCTGACATCAGGCCCCGTCAGATCAACCCTGATCTTCACATCGTTTGAGGGCAGGCTTTCATTCCCTGCAAGGTCAATTGCCTTCAGGGTATAGATGTAAACCCCTTCCTCTCTGTTTTGGTCAAGATAACTCGGACCCTTAATAAGAGCAGCATTAATCTTGCGGCTGTCCCGGTAAAGATCATATCCCGCAATATCAGGCTCCGCATTCTGAGGCCAGATAAGCCTGATGTCCGATCTGTTTTCTGCTTTGCCTGAGAGAACAGGAGGCGCAGGAGGATGAGTATCGATCGTTACATTTACTTTTGCTTCGGATAAATTTCCGAGCTTATCAACAGCGGCAAGTCTCAAACAATACTTGCCATCATAAGGAAGAGCTTGCCAGGAGCTCAGCACTCCATCCGTGACAGGGGCTGCAGCATGCTTCAAGGGCGCCCATTTGAATGCAGTGTCGCAATCGCCCTCAGAAAATTCAAGGGTATACCTGTCGAGATTCGCATCATAGGCAGTGCCTTTTATGTCATGTACGGCCCGCACATAAGAACCCTCTGCCGGAGATGTTAAAAATACCTCCGGCAGCGTGTTGTCTATGGTAACCTTAGTTCTTGTCTCTCCGGTCAGACCTGCTTTATCTTTTGCCGATAGAGATAAGGTATAAAGTCCGTCAGGAATGCCGTCTGATTTGCCGACGTTCCACAGGAACAGCTGGGAAGTATTTGGCAACTCAGTTGCGGTCAAAAGGTCTGTCCAGAGTAGAGGATTATCTCCGGCACCGTATTGAAGAGAGTACGCTTCAATATTCTTTTCGACAACGCTGCCCGTGATACTGACTCTGTTTTTACCTGATCCGTAGTATTCACCTGTTTTTGGTGTATCCAAACTGACTTTGGGCGGTGTCCTGTCTATGGTAAAAACGATGCCGCTTTCAGAGATATTTTCGCCGAGGTCTTTTGACTGTGCACTAAGCGTGTATTTGCCTTCGGGAAGCTCACTTATTACACCAAATACATAGTTTTCCCTATTCTGGTTTGCGGCATCAAGCAGCGTTATTCCCGTATCTCCCGCATAACTGATCGAATATTCGGCAATGTTACTATCAGTAACTGTTCCATGTACCGTGACAGAGCTCTTGATGAAGGAATTGTTCTGAGGCTGTTTGATATCGATCGTCGGCGTCTTTATATCAACAACAACTGTGGCTGTTTCTGCCTGATTAACGGAGGGGTTGCCTGCAAGGGCTGCTGTGAGTTTAACCGTGTATGCGCCTTCAGATACTGTAGCGCCTGCATTGTCCTTTCCGTCCCAAGAGTACGAATAAATGCCAGGCGACGGCACTGAACCAGTATATAATTTTCTTGTTGCGCCTCCGGAATCGATAAATTCAATCGTTATGTCGCATGCAGCCGTGATTTCGTATTTAACGGCAGCCGAATCAAGTTTTCCATCGTTGTTCGGAGAAAAGATCTTGGGCGTGACGTTCAGGTCCTTGATAAGGTTTTTGCGTGATCCGAGATCTATGTCAACGGATGTCTCGGTTTTATTATCCACCGTATCTGAGGAAGTCAGGCGCAATGTCCAGAGTCCATTCAACCCATAGGTATTCCACGTTCCGAGGATGTCATTCATAACCGGAGTAACTTTATCTGCAATGAGACGCCATTCGGTCGTACTGCCGACAGGAGCCGCTTCAAGCAGATAGCTTCTGAAATGACTGTCAGCTACTGTGCCCCTGACCTCGATAATATTGCCGACAATGTCCCCTGGTCCCGGATAACTGATTACAGAGATTGGCGGCGTATTATCCACCTCAACCGGAGTCCATCGTGTCCTCGTATTGCCGCAGGCGTCCGTTGCATTGACCGTCATGCCGTAATACCCATCCGGGGCCATGCCTGCATCGGTCATGCCATCCCAGGAAGCGTATCCCTCACCGCCGATATGATCTATTTCTGAAGCAATGGTCCACACAGGCGACTGTCCAAGCAGATAATTATCGCCATTACGAGTAAGAGGATATACTTTCAGATCAACCGAGGCATATTCATTGATTTCATAACTTACATTTACCTCATCAAATAGCCCATCAACGTTCGGGGAGAACAGATACTTATCAGGACTGAGACCGTCGATCTCAACGACATCTTTGACCGTGAAACTGGTCGTGTAGCAGGTAACATTGCCCGCACGATCGATCACTTTCAGTTTCAGGGAAACTGTTCCATAGATGCCTTCCACATACCAGTCTTCAAGTTTCCCTTTTACAGACCCACCCGTAATGGGGACAAATTCCACCGTATTATTTTTGATAATTCGTTTAAGAGCTGGTTCCCACTCTGCAGGCTCCTCACCATAACCATAATATAGTTCGTACCTATTTACGGCAGTGTTGTCCAGAGCAACACCTTCAACAGGCAGGACAAACCAATCACCCTTTTCATCTGAGCGCTTTACAGGACATACGGTCAGCGATTTATCCGGATACGTTATTCTGGCTTCAGGCAGGGTCCGATCGACGATAAGAGCGTCCGCAGCTGACAACTCTTTATCTTTATAGTCATTGGTATCGAAATAATTCAGGACAGCACTTATCGGATAGCTGCCTTCTGACATGGCTGAAGTTTCTAGCACGACGCCGGCCCACTGGTCTTTTGTCAGGTCGAGTTGACGCAGAAGCTGAAGACCGCCGTTGCTTTGTATATAATAGCTCAGGGTTCTCAGGGTGATCGGCTGAGTAAGGCTATTTTTTGAAAGTCCTGCAATGAGACCGCTCTTTCCATCAGACAGCATTCCGCAATCAGCATCTGTATAATTTTTTACAGACAGTTTAAGTTCAAGGGGTTCCAATTGTTCACATGCTGAAGAACCCTCTGTGCCGATATATTCTCTGCCGCTCTCGCCGATGCCAACCATCCTGAAGCGATATTCCTTGCCGGGCATAGTGTCAGGTAATGGAGCAAGAGAGAATGATCCCGTAGGCACATCGGGTGCATTGAATGTGGCATAATCGGTCCACTGTTCATATCGCATATCCTGAGCACTCTGTATCTGAAACCTTAACAGGCTCAATTTCTCAAAAAGATAATTCCTGGCAGCATTGGTCTGAGGAGCGCATCGATCAATAAAAAACGATGATTTCGTCATCACGATATTTGAATAGTGTAATTGTCCTGATTCGTCAACTGCCTTTATTCTTACAGCACCTACTTCAGACAATACCTTATTCCTGTCCCATGCAAGATCAATAACACCGTCCGAAGAATAATTTTTCTGGACTGCATCATGCCATTGGAAATCACTCCAATATTGAAGATTAATATCAGTCAGGGACGACTTAATCGTCTCTATACCATTCAGGATATGTTCTTGCGGCAGGGCCAATGCTTGATATTCCTCCGCTTTGAAAACCTTGAAATATTCATGAGCAGATGTATTGGGCTTTCCCCATGAATGGAAATAGAGAAGCATTTGCTCCTCAAGCATATTCGACATTACCGTGCGTCTGTTTCCCGCAAAATCATCGACCGTTATCCTGAACCGTTTAGCGGTAAGAGCTGATATGTTTTCATTTAAGTACTGTCGTATTTCGATATCCTTTACCGGATCAATGATGGAATTGCCATATTTGTCCTTTTCTGACAGCGGAAATGCTCCGACACTATCTTCATGCCATATCTCCGGACTGTTTCCTTCGCCATATTCGATTTTCCATTTTTTCAAATTCTTGTCATAAGCATGTCCTCTCATGAATACGACCAAAGGCATGATACCGGGTCCCATGTCGGGTCTTTCCAAATACTGATTTATCGAACTCAATTCCAGATTTACGTCCGGAGGCGTATTATCCAATTCCACAAAAAACTCAAAGTCAAAGATCTTTATCGTATATTTGCCGTCAGGAAGGACCTTGACGTTATCATCTCTTCCATCCCATACAATATAGTCAGCGCCCGGAGCAGCGTGGTCTTTAAGGAATGTTCTGATGAGCCTGTTATTCTCATCATAGATACTGAACTCAAGGTGTACAGGCTCCAATACGGTATAGTTAAGTGAAAGCGTATCTTTTACGCCATCTCCGTTCGGCGAAAAGATCTCGGCTGATTTATAGAGATTCGTTATGCTTGATGAAAGTCCCCATGATACCCTTTTCCTGTCTGTTGCGGCATTGCCGGCCTTGTCCCATACCGTAAGTCTCAGATAGAAAGTCCCCTCATACGGCGGCACCCATGTTGCAAACAGATCGTTGATAACAGGCACATTTGAAGGCGGCTGAACAAGGTTCCACTGCTCAGGACTCTTCG
The DNA here is from genome assembly GCA_964463135.1 of uncultured Nitrospiraceae bacterium. GTDB lineage: Bacteria > Nitrospirota > Thermodesulfovibrionia > Thermodesulfovibrionales > UBA6898 > UBA6898. The sequence goes on along the minus strand of CAYXBA010000002.1, from coordinate 92,900 downwards.
TATCAGCATATTCAATCTGATAACCTTCGAAATTCAGATCAGCGGCAATACCCTTCAGTACAACCGCCGACTTGTTCTTGAGTGGCCTCAGATCTGCTGTGAGGTTCAATAACGAACTCATAGACCAGAGATCTGTCCATCCTCTGCCGTAGCATACGCTCGATAACTCAACCGACTTGAAATAGGTAATATAACGCTCCAGGGGAGATATGGTTATTCCATCCGAATATTCAGAAAACTTTACAGAAGAGCCACTATCTGAATTAAGGACAAAGATACCATCATTGTCATAAATAATCGACAGTCCGTCAGCGAGCCAACCATCGAGCTTAATTGGGTAACATTGTGGAACGCTCAGCGGCAAGGTTATAACTTTCTTTTCCCTGGTCTCAAAGTCATATATCACCAGATGCATACCGCTGTATTGCGGCCCCTCGCAGTAAGTATCGTATTTATTATTTTCGGTCTCAAGAAATGCTATTTTGCTGCCGTCTTCAGTCCAGATAATGCTACCAAGCCTATACTCAAAAGATGGGCCACTGCTTTCGGGTTCATAAATGACATCGGTATTTCCAAGGTTGTCTGAAATATGCATTACCATGGTGTCATTAACGCGAGTCGTAAATGCAAATGAACGCCCGGCAGGAGAGATCGTCAAGTTTTCATAGGAAGCGCTTATCAATCTGTGATCACCATTTTCGCCTGTATCAACAAGCCAAATTTCTCCGTTATAATTGTATAGACGCCCTGATATTATTATTTCATTATCGAGCCACTGCAAGGTGCCGCCGAACTGATCAGATATGACTTTCTTGTTTCCCAACGGGTCAGAGACCATTAGGTTATAATCATAATTATTGTTTTGTTGGTTGTAATAACCTGCCTGATAAGCTATCTTCGTGCTATCAGGCGACCAGTCCATTTCTCTCTCATCGTAACTCCAGACATTGGAGTTGATCATGTTCTTTTCCAGTGTAGCGGCGTTTGTAATCCAGAGATCGAAATTGCCACCAGATAACGCCACATATGACATATAGTTGCTGTCAGGTGACCACTTGACACTGTAAAACCTGTCATTGTAGTTATAGTTCATAGATGCAATAGATGTCAGATGTTTTCCATCAGGATCAACCATCCAGAGTTCGATTGTGCTGCGGTTCGACTGATTGTCATACTTCCAAAAGGTAAAGGCTATCTTTTCCCCGTTAGGCGAAGGATATGCCTGATAATTTAAGTAATAGAAATCAGGACCGCTATCAGTCCAGTCTGGAGGAACAAGTCTCAAAATGTCCTGGCCATCCGGTGCTATGGTATAAATACCGCTCGGATATTCAGGCGTGTTCGCATTTGAATAGTACGTAGAGAATACGATACCGCTCTCATTCGGAAACCATTGCCACGCGCCATTATTGTAATTAATATCCGGCAGCATGCAGGTAAGATTATTGTTTAGTAGGTATTTTGTATCCAATGCCTCAGTCAACGGAGAACGGTTGTTATCCAGGACCACGAGAAGGCTTCCAAGGACGCCATTATTCGCTTCAAGCACCTTAATCAGGTATTGGCCATCTGCAACGATCATGCCGTTGTCGTTACGCCCGTCCCATGCAATATTCCCCGCATCCACATTTGCAAATTCTGCTCCATTGAAGGTCCTTACTGCTTCGCCTTTTGCGTTGGTTACAATCACTTTTACCGTCTGCAACGCAGCCAGCCTGAAAAAGAGCTGCGTGTTGTCTTTAATCCCGTCACTATTTGGAGAAATGTAAGGCTCGGTCAGCCAGAGGTCAACATTCTGCACGCCAAAGGGCCTGCTCGCGCTATTGTTTTCGTCACTCTGCTCAGCGATCAGATTATCAGGATCAACAATGACCGTTATCTGATGGGGGCCCTCTTTCCCGGTTGCATCGTAAGAGAATGAGAGAGTCTCCTGGGAATTACCCGCAATAAGCAGTATGGTCCTCGTGCCGATGACCGTATTGCCGTCAACTGCCTTCAAAAGAACATTGGATGCACTTTGCCTTCCAAGGTTCTTGACAGTAACGTCGATAAAAACGGTATCGCCCTCCTTCGGTGCAGCAGGATGGAATACTATCGAATTAGTTGAGACTGCCAGATCGGGCAGACTGAGAATATCAAGCACGACAAAAGCGTCATTGTCATCCTTCCTGATCTCTGTTATCTGGTTGGAAGGATCAACCCTGGCATAGATTATCCTCTCACCCGCATCCGGGATATCTGGCCAGTCAAAGACAACTTTGCTGCTTGCACCTGGATTGAGAGAAGGAACTATACGGGTCCCAAGCAATACGCCGTCTACATCCGGCACCCCCTTATAGAGATATACCTGGACATTCTCGACAGAGGCAAATCCCTCATTCCTGACGAGAACAGAGATGTTGGCATTTCCTTTTTCTTTCGCAGGATTTGGCGTGGTCACCATATCCTTATACGATATTGTGAGGTTTGCTTCAGTCGAACCGTTAACGGTCAGACCTATAGAGGCCTTATTGTTATCTTCCGAAATTTCCGCAAACCTATTGAACGGGTCAGCAAAGACGGTCAGAGGAAGAGCGATGCCAGCCTTATTGGTTTTCCAGATAATCTCATTCGTAATAGTCGCGCCTGCAGGGATATTCACCGTTGACATACCTATCTCAAAGGGAGCCCCTGCCTCGTCAATGAAATATCTGATCTGCACGGCATACGCATTCATCGTTCCTTTATTCGTTATCTTCGATGTAATTTTCAGGTCTTTGAATATGTCGACCGGATCGGCAGATAGATAAAAATCTGATGAGAAAACCTCAAAATCATAGGTCTCCTGAGGATGGAGTGATTGGAACGCAACATTATTCTCTTCATTCGCTTCTGTTACGAGGTTGTCCGGGTCAACAACCACGTAAAACCTATGCTCATTGCCATCCTTTGCAACAGCATGAAAAGTTAGCGTTACTGACGATTGGCCGGGAAAGGCAACTGCCTGCTCACCTATCTTATGGGTCTCTGCAATTACGTCCTCATATAGAGCTACCTTACCAGCCGGCACAGCTGTCCTGCCGGTGTTCCATATCACTGCGTTTATGACAATATTTGAGGGAAGGCTCGATAGAGCAGTAGGGATGAACATGATATCCGTATTTTTTATCGAAAGATCTGGCGCTACTGTTGACATCCATACAGCCTCTATTGCAAGGGCAGTCTGGTATGGGCTCTCGTTCCAGCTCCCATCCCCTGACTGCGATGCGAGAATATACTGCAACGCCCTGCCCATGACATCCCCTGATATATCGACCGCTCCAAGCATTAAGAGCGTCAGGGCAGTATCATAGATTGTGCTGGGACTATTGCCGAACCCTCCGTCCGGATTCTGTTTTCCGGCAAGCCATGCTACTGCCTGGGCGATGTTATCACCGGTCTGATAGGAGACCTTATGGGCATTCAGCGCTGAAATTACTCTCGCCGTAGATCGGATATCACTCACCTTATCAGCTCCCCAAGCATGATCAGGGTTCTGTTTTGCTTTTAGGTAGGCAATGCCCTGTCCTATAACGCTCTGGTCGTTATACCCGGCTGTTGAAAAAGCCTTTAGAACAAGCGCGGTATCAACAGCGCTACTCAAATATTCCTTGTTGCTCCCCCATCCCCCATCAGGGTTCTGTTGTAATATCAGCGTCTGTAAGAGCGGAGTTACGTCCTGGCCGGCCTGCGCTATAACCTCGATCTTCCTTGCGAGATAATCCGTATTATCAGGAACAGTTCCATTCAGCCATTGAAGCCCCAGGTTATAGTTTTGTTGCGCTGAGCCGAAATTCCGTAAGCAATATGCAGCCTCGGCAGTATCCCTCACTGTTGTCTCGGCAGTATCAAGCCAGTTGCCTTCAGTCATCTGGTTATTCATCAGCCATGTAACGCCATCCTCCATATTCGGAAGAAGTGGCCTTGGGGTGACTGGTGGAGGCGTCGTGCCTGGCTTGGTCGGAATATCTTCCTGCGGCAGCACTGCAACATCCATGATACCCTTGCCGTCACTCAGCACTGAATAGCGCGTGATCCAGCCGTTTCTTACATTCTCGATGCCAAAAAGTTCGTCGCCAATGAATGTGCCGGGAGCCGTTATAAAGATAAAGGCAGTCTTAAAAGATTTCTGTGATTCTGCCGGACCCGGTATTCTTTCGCCTTCAGCCGCAATGATATCGTCAATGGTTACGTATGTGGGAGTTCCCGTGATCGTGATACCTGTCTCAGGCATCTGCTTTGGGTCAATGTCAGGGTTGTCAATCAGGAGCATGGGTGGTACCTGCGTCTTGTCAACAAAGCCCATGAGATACAGATCAAGGGGGCTGTAGTAATTCCTGTCGGCCACTGAGGTAAATGTATTGTTGCCGTTGTCCTGCCATTGGTTGCCGTAGAGAAGAGAGGCGTATGAGTTGAGGAGAAAGCTCCAGTGGCTCAGGTCTTTACCCAGAAGGGCATTACTGACCATACCCTGTGCTGTCATGAACTTCACATATGCACCCCACCGGTGCATTAATTCATGACTCAGGATATCGAGTGGGGTCTCGAAGTTCGGATCAAGCGGATCTGTGGTCAGCGCAGAGATATTGCCCATGTCTATGGTGCCTTGCAGTTTTCCGTTGCTGCCGAAAAGTGCTGAATTGTCGAATAGCTGCTGGCCTATGCCGCGTGTATCGTTTTTTACATGGAGATAAAAGGCTCTTGCATCCGCCTCCGGCATCTTAACGTCGAAATTGGAAAAGATGACGAGAAAGTCGTATTCGTCCTTATGAAGGCGGTAGAATTCCTTTGCGATCTGCTGCCTCGGATCGGCATTGATCGAGCCGTCCGGATTATTGGCGTCGTAGTTGCCGGAGACTTCCATGACCGTAACATTGCCATAATCGCCGACAGTTTGGGCTGCAAACTCTGAAGCTGAAGATAAAGATGGCAAAGCCAGAAGCAGAATGAGCGCCATAAGCACGCCAAACAGCTGTTTTTTCCCCTCCATAATTGTCCCCTGTCCCCTCACAATTCTATTGCATCTTGCAGGTCAGCTCAATGCTCGACCTTCCCTCGTTTAAGCAGTCTTACGGAGCATTACAGTCGCAATATATTGAATCCTGTCTTGCTGTTACATAATAATGGCTAGCTCATTTACAAGATCAGGTTCAAAGGCTTCTGCTGAAAAAGGAATAATGAGGAGGATGAAACATGCGGCAGACAATAGAAAACCAGATAGTTGTACGCAGCCCCGATAACCCCGTTTCACTTGCCCCTCCACAAGTCAAGTCAGCGTCTATGTATATATGGAACTCAGTCAGCCTGCAAAATATATCAGTCTGTTTATGAGGCTGTCAAGGATTAATTTGATTAATTTGAAGCAGCCATATTTTCACATTTGGACCGTGTTGTTGACAGTGATTGCTCATCTCCGTAAATTTTAATCAAAGATTCAGATGGTTTGACACAATAAGCCAATTTTAATGAATTTTTGTTCACTTTTTGCTATACTTATCAAACTTATGGCGGACAAGGAAAAGATATCCCTTATCGAGGCAATGCTCTTTGTCTCAGGAGAGCCGGTAGCGCTTGCTTCTTTAAAGGCGGCTTTGGAAATGCCGGAAGCTGATATCAAAGAGGCTGCAGACGAACTTATTGCCGAGTATAAAGAGCGAGACCGGGGAATAATCATCATTGAGATAGCCGAGGGATATCAGATGGTAACCAATCCTCTGTATGCAAAACTTCTGCGTAAGTTCACCAACACCGCAACATCGAACAAACTTTCTATGCCTGCACTTGAGACACTTGCCATCATTGCTTACAAGCAGCCGCTTATCAAGGCAGAAGTTGAACAGATCCGGGGCGTAAACTCCGACGGCGTCATCAAGAGCCTTCTGGACAAGAGACTTATCAGGATCGTCGGCCAAAAAGAAGCGCCGGGTAAACCCATGCTTTACGGAACGACCAAGGAATTTCTTCAGTATTTCGGACTGAAGGATCTGACCGGGCTCCCGACATTAAAGGAGCTTACGCGGGAGGAGGCAGCCTAGTGAAAAAGATAGCGACAGCCGCGGCAACAATATTCACCCTGTTTCTCTTTGTCACCGGAGCGCATGCAAAGACCGTTTATACGGTCAAGAAGGGTGACAACCTTCATGACATTGCCAGAAAATACCATGTGACCACAGCAGAGATCGAGAGCGCAAACAAGGTCAATGCAATGCATCTGAAGCCGGGCACAAAGATCACCATTCCGGCAACAAAGAAGTCATCAAAAACTGCAAAGAAAGAATCAAGAAAGGACAAAACCAACACTGTAACTTCAGCAACAGAAGCAAAGCGTGCAAAAACCCCGGCAGACAGCTCAACCGGGAAATCAAAACATGAGCAAACAGAAAGGGAAACCATTCAGCCTGTAAAAACAGCCGCTGACAGCAGCAAGTATCACGTAGTAAAAAAGGGCGATTCGCTCAAGTCGATCGCCAGGAAGTACAATGGCTCCGTATCAGATATCAGAAAGCTGAATGACCTGCATTCAGCAAAGCTCAAGGTCGGACAGAAACTCGTTGTGAAGTTGTCAGGGCCCAGGACCTATACGGTCAGAAAGGGTGACAACCTCTGGCAGATAGCTAAGAAGTTTGACATGGATTATGATGACCTTATGGAGATCAACGAGATGTCCTCCCCTGCCCTCAGGGTCGGGCAGAAGCTTTTCCTTGAAGAAAAGCCTGACGTTGTCAATGCAGACCAGAAGTACATTGTGATGGCAAAGAATATCGAAGATGAATTGAAAAAGGTCCCGGAATCTCCTGAATTTGCAGAAATGACCCCTCAGGACAAACTGATCACCTTTGCAAAGAAACTGCTGAACATTCCTTACAAGTTCGGCGGCAATACTATTTTCGGCATTGATTGCTCAAGCTATGTGAAAAAGGTCTATGGGCTGATGGGCGTGGACCTTCCGAGGACTGCGCGTGAGCAGTTCAAGGAAGGGGAACAGATCGAGAAGGAGGAACTGTCTGTCGGCGATCTTGTTTTCTTCAGGACCTATGCATCGTTCCCCTCCCATGTAGGCATCTATCTTGGCAATGACCTCTTTATCCATGCCTCGTCCAGGGGCAAGAAAGTCACTATCAACAACCTTGAGACACCTTATTACACAAAACGTTTCATTGGAGCCAAGAGGCTCTTCACGGCATCGGAGCAGCAGGAAAAGACAGCAACTGATCCGGCAAGCTAAGAGATCTGTCGCCAGTCCTCAAAAAGCAGAGATCTGCGTCACCATGCGCAGATTTCTGCTTTTTTCTTTGTCTGACTATAGTAATATAATCTCACCCCATGCAGAATGTTATTGTCATAGGATTAGGCGGTTTTCTCGGGGCTGTTGCGCGTTACGCAATAGGCCTCTGGATAGGCCACAAGTGGGGCAGGACATTTCCGCTCGGCACTTTTTTTATTAATGTAAGCGGCAGCTTCCTTATCGGCTTCCTCATGGCACTCTTTACGGAAAGGCTTATGCTGAACCCTCAATGGAGAATGTTCTTCGTTGTCGGGTTCCTTGGTGCATACACCACCTTTTCCACCTTTGAATACGAGACAGGAGCGCTCCTCAGGGACGGTGAATGGCTCATCGCGTCGCTGAATGTCTGCCTCAGTGTTATAATCGGTTTTGCTGCCCTCAAGTTTGGGGAAGGCGCAGCGAGGATGCTATAGGAGATCACGATGAAGACCAGAACGGCGAAAAAGATCACTATCTACGTCAGCGAAACGAATAGAGTGCATGGGAAACCGGTCTATGAGACCGTTATGGAGATTTGCTTCCGCAACAAGGTCTCAGGCGTGAGTGTCTTCCGGGGCGTTGCAGGGTACGGTGGTCACCGGATCTTTCACACAGCGAAGATCCTGGAGCTTTCTACCAGCCTTCCGGTAAAGATAGAGATCGTCGACTCGGAAGAGATGATCCAGACCGTTCTGCCCGAAATCGTGGCGCTTATAACCAAGGGGCTTGTGGAGATCAGCGATACCACCATCGTCGAAACAGGTAACTGAAAGAAGAGAGGCATTGAGGGCCTTTTTACATTGACTACACGATACGAAGATCAAGGGTTTCGATCTTTTCCCTGCGCGTAAGTTTTTTGAGGGCATACTCAAGCCTTCTCGCTTCCCCGGCATTACTACAGGGTATTATCCTGACCAGCTCGAAAGGTCTCCATGACCTCACAAATTTGCTTCCTTTTCCCTGCTCGTGCTCCTTAAGTCTTCGCTGGAGATCATTTGTTATGCCTGTATACAAAGCATTATTCCGGCATTTGAGAATATAGACGCACCAGCTCTGATCATGTCTGCTGCCAGAAGAGAGCTGCGACGCTGCTGACTCATCCATCCATATTTTTAGTGCCTTCCTTGCCTTCCTGTCTACGCATGAGAAGACACGATGGACCGTGTCTCTGGCGCGCGAGCGGGTATGACCTTCCAGCCTGATAACGTCAAAGCCGAGCATATCGTGCATTTCGTAGAACGAACGGTACAAGACAGCGTTTCTCAAGGGACGTTGCGTTCTTCCTGAGTGGAAATGTTTGGACACCAGGACCTCTCTTCTAGCCAGGAGACCCGATACGCATTGGGAATCGGTATATATGGTCAGCTTTCCCTTTGATGCTGTTCCCTGTTCCTGCAGAGCCCACAACACCGTCTGCAGTTCGAGCTTTGTCGAAGAAGTATCTTCAAACCTTTGCAGCGCTATCCGATCAGCCAGCTCGGTGGAATCAATAGCGCGCGGACCTTCATCAAGAATTGCGGCAGGAATGGCCAGATAGGCACCCACACCGATCTTTTTCACAGGATTTACGCTCACATCAGCAAATAACACCATATCCGTAACAGACATTTATTGCGGATTAAGACTTTCCATCTCCAGGGCAACCTTGTTTTCGATGAGGCATTGGAGCATCTCAAGTTCATCAGCATCAAACCAGGTAAGGCCGCATACATTGCAGCGGTCGATCTCTATGAGATAGGCACCGCTGTAAAACGTCCTGAACATGACATTCCCGCATTTTGAGCAGAGGTGACCTGCCATGGATCGCCGGCCTGTCTTGTTGATCTGCCTGATAGCAGCTGCCTTTTGGTTGTCAGCCAGCACGGCACGAGCCAGGGTATAGACCCGCTCCTCGCAGGGCCTTTCCCTCCGGGCGATGATCCTCACAATGCTGGCATTCTCGACAAGAACGCCGCGGCAGATCCTGCACTGAAACACCAGAGTATCCTCATAGCTGACCTCATAGAGCACCAGCTTGCAAACAGGACATTTGAGCGAAGACGCATGTCCCGCCAGTGATTCAGTTTCAGTCGTGGTTCTCGCCCAGTCCTTCTCTTCCTGTCTCTTGTCAAACATTGCAAAGTTTGTGTGCGCCATCTTCAGGAGAAGATCGATGCGCTTCATGATCGGCGGGTGTGTAGACATGAGGTCAGCCCACCAGCCCTCCGTCTCATCCAGGACCGTATCAACAGGATTCACGATGCAGAGCATCTCAAGGCCGGAGCTGATCATGCCGCCGCCGGTCCAGTTCCGCGAAAGGAAATGGAGCGCTTCCGCCATGGCCAGGGGATTTCTGGTCATGTGCACCGCTGCCGCGTCAGCGCGGTACTCCCGCTCCCGGGAAATGAACATATTGAGCAGATCACTCATTTTCAGGAGAATCCGCAGCGGCAGAAAAGAGGGCTCAAGGCCTCCTCTTCTGCTGTCATCGGAAAGTGCCTCCATATTTTCAAGCATAGACACATACATGCCGAAGAGGCTTGTTGCAAGCGTAGTTGCTTTACAGTCTCCTGAAAGCACATGGTACGCCTCGTGGGCGATCACCGCCTCAACCTGATCGCGCGAAAGCCGTGAAAGCAGGCCTTCAGTTATGGCTATAACCGCCTCTCCCCTCAGGTCATCCGCAGCGAGCGCGTTCAGCGAAAGGCTCGGAATAACAAGGCAACGCATCTTCTTCCTGTTGCCAGAAGCGACCCGTATCTCTTCCATGATGTTCAGAAGTCTATTATGCCTTCCGTCCCTGGGATCAGGAGAGACCGCTGAAAGGTTCCTCATGATGGTCTCAATAACATTCGTTGAGGAAAACCAGAAATGAAAGGCAGCAATAGAAAGCGAGAAGAAGAAAAGGACGCTGAGCGACGAAAGCGAAAGACCCAAAAAGCGCCCTTCCCTGATCATCAGCGGGAAAAAGAAGATGGAAACACCAAAAAAGAGCGAAAGGGTCACCAGGAAGTAGAGCACTATCAGAAAGACAAAAAGAAAGGCTATGCGTGAGCTCTTCTCCCTTTCGATATCGATATGGGTGATCGGCATGGGCTAAGGAAATCCCGTCATGCAGATATTATGAAGCTGCTGATACTCTTGGCAGTTCGCGATCCCTTGCCTCTGCTGTGAAATATTCAAAAGGAAGGAATCCGCAGGCAGTTGCAATAAGGGTATCGGGAAAGACCCCAAGCCGTGTCATATAGTTGGCGACGAGGTCATTATAAAGCTGGCGGGCAAAGGCTATGCGATTTTCTGTTGAAACAAGCTCTTCCTGCAGGAGCATGACATTTCGATTGGCCTTCAGGTCGGGATAAGCCTCCATAACGGCAAAAAGGCCCTTTAACTCGTGAGAGATTCCGTCCTCGGCAGCAGCTCTGTCCCTCATCTTCGTTACTGCCAGGGCTGACGCCCGTGCGGTCACTACATTCTCAATGACCTGTTTCTCATGCGCCAGATATCCCCTCACCGCAGCAACAAGATTCGGGATGAGATCATATCTGCGTTTTAGCTGCACATCTATCTGACTCCAGGCATTTTTAACATCATTTTTCAGCGTGACGAGCCTGTTATAAATACAGACCCCCCAGAGTGCCAGCAGGAGAAAAAAGCCGACAATGATCCATACAACGATCATACCCTGAGCCTATGCGTTTTGTTCTTCCGCCTTATCTTCTGCAGTATTTCCCTCTTCCTGCCCTTCTTCCGGGCCTTCACCCGTATCCTCAGAAAGAACTGCGTCTGGGTCTATTCCTTCGGGATTCTCACCCTCTCCTGACGGCTTGAGCAGACCGCTCCGCCTCAATCTCTTCTCTTCCTGCTTCTTCTGACGCTTTACTTCCTTTTTTCTTTTTTCACTTCTATATGCTCCTGCGCGTTTTGCCATGTCAGCCTCCCACAAAAAAAATATTGGTAATTATACCACGAGGCAGCGACTAAATACTTTGACCGAACTGAGAGAAGAGGGAATTGACTTTTCATTATCGGTAATGCAATTATTAGAACTGAAGTTTCAGAAGTTTTTGTACGTGAATCGAAAGCCACAAAGACTTTTAGCTTTGTGGCTTTTTTTATTGAGCAGCGCTTCCTGAGACTTTAGTCTATATGTAAGGAGGGATGAACATGGCTAACGGAACAGTGAAGTGGTTCAACGAGTCAAAAGGGTTCGGCTTCATCACCAGTGAAGACGGAACTGATGTTTTTGTGCACTACTCATCCATCGCCGGCAATGGCTTCAAGTCACTTGCCGAAGGTGATTCAGTAAGCTTTGAGACCGAGAAGGGCCCCAAAGGCCTCAAGGCCATCAACGTAGAGAAGGTCTGATTCTCGTTTGCTGCCGGGAAAGCTCCCTGTTCTGCAGGGAGCTTTTTCTTTTCATCCGCCCGATTTACTCCCTCATTCCGCATCTGGTAAGATACGTGCAGTCTGCTCTGCTGACATACATCAAATCACTATGAGGTGCTCCTATGTCCGAGTTCAAAGATGTAACGGTCGTGAAAAAAGCGAACATTTATTTTAACGGTAATGTAACGAGCAGGACGGTCCTGTTCAGGGACGGCTCAAAGAAGACCCTCGGCGTCATGCTGCCCGGCGAGTATGAATTCAATACCGGCGATAAAGAGATCATGGAGATCCTGTCAGGGGAACTTGACCTGCTCCTGCCGGGTCAGAGCACATGGCAGCTGATCAAGGGCGGGGAATCTTTCGAAATTCCTGCTAACTCCAAATTTACCATGAAGGTAAAGACCATCAGCGACTACTGCTGCTCTTTTATCAAGGCTTAGCCGATCATAGCTGCATGATGCATGCAGATTGAGCTCTCAGCATGACATGCCTTGATATCATATTCCCCATTAACCTGGGGCCGCTCACATACCGCTGCCCTGACAGCCTGAAGCATCTTGCAGAACCGGGAATGCTCGTCTCTGTGCCGCTCAAAAAGAGCATGACAACAGGTCTCATCTACAAAATAAATACCGCCCCGCCTGCCGGACGCCTCAAGGATATTGCAGAGATAAAGGGCAGCAGACCGGTATACAGCGCAGCCGCTCTCAAACTGATCGCGTGGATGTCAGAGTATTTCCTTGCTCCTGAGGGACTTATTCTCAAACAGTCATTCCCAAGGGAGATCTTTACAAAAACAAAACGCAGGAGATCTGCTGAGCCGCTTTCTACAGAAATAGCGCCTTTGATCGACCTTCCTGATGGGGACCTGTCCGGACTTCAGGCTGCCATCAGCCCGAAGCATTACCAGACAACGCTCCTGCATACCCCGACGGTTATCCATGAATACTCTGCCGCAGCCGCAATGATCAGATCGCACTGCAATATCATTATCCTCTTCCCGGAGATCGCCCAGGCTGAACTGTTTTACCGGGCGATCAGGGTTGAGCACGGGGAAAGGGTATGCATACTCCATAGCGCTATGTCGGCAGGCAGGCGCTCGGAAAACATTGATACCATCATTGACGGGAAACACGATATTATTATCGGCACCCGAATGGCACTCTTTGCCCCGGTGAGAGACCTGTCTCTTATCTTGGTGATTGATGAGCATTCATCTTCTCATAAGTCTGAGGAGGGGATCAGGCTCAATGTCCGTGACACAGCGGTCATGAGGGGTTACCTGGAAGGGGTGCCTGTTATGCTGATGTCTCCGGCGCCGTCGATGGATTCGTGGTTCAACGCTCAATCCGGCAAATATGATCTCATCCGCCTGAAGGCAGCCTCACCAACACCGGCGATCAGGCTTGCTGACCTGAGGTTCGGAAAGAAACGCCGCGCTTACCTCTCGGATGCGGTGATCGACAGGGCGCGCCGGGTCCTGCAGAAAAACGGGCGGATACTCTTCATCATCAACAGAAGAGGCCATTCAACCTTTCTTCACTGCGCTGACTGCAACAACACGGCATCGTGTCCTGACTGCGGCATACCACTGGTCCTGCATAAGGACAGAAACCTCCTGGCGTGTCACTACTGCGCCAAATCTCTTGCAGTGCCTGATGTATGCTCTAAATGCAGCAGTCCAAATATTGAACAGCTCGGGGCCGGGACACAGAGGATCGAGGAGGATCTCAAGGAGCTCTTCAACATGGAACCGCTGCGTTTTGACAGTGACAGCGCTGGCAGAAAAACAGAGATAGGGGACCTGTTGAAGAACATCGCCACAGATGAGCACAAAATTATAGTCGGAACAAAGATGCTGACAAAGCGTCTGAAACCCAATGGCATATTTTCTCTTGCAGCAGTTCTTAATGCTGACAGCAGCCTCAATACTCCGGATTTTCGGGCGCGTGAGAAGACGTATCAGGAAATAGTCGCGGTCCGCGATCTTGTGGCTGCAAAAGGCGAGGTCATCGTCCAGACACGGTTTCCGCAGGATTCCATGTTCAAACACCTGCGTGATAATAATTATGATGCCTTCGCTGCTGAAGAGCTTGCCATGAGGGCAGCACTGCAGTTCCCGCCCTATGCAAAGATGCTGAACATCCTGGCCTATGGGAATGCAGACCTGGCAGAAAAGATCATGAAGATCATCAGAGAATCAAAAGAGCCTGTCGAGATCCTCGGGCCGACGGAGAAGAAGACGAAGAAAGGGATCGAACATTCTTTCCTGCTGAAGCATGCTGAAAGAAAGGTCCTGCATGCCGCAGCGAGGGCAGTGGTGCAGCGCTTCAAAAATGCAAAGGACGTTGAGATCAGGATCGACGCAGACCCTTACTGACCGTGCTTACGTTAACTACCCATCATTGATACAACTTCTCCTCAGCCTCAACAGGGCTGACTACTAAGCCTCTTCTTCAATCAATGCCTTAAAAACTTTTTTGACCTGGGCCATGGTCTGCGCTTTTGTTCCATTATTGTCTATTACATAGTCAGCGAGGCGCTTCTTCTGCCTGATGTCCATCTGCGTATGGAGCCGTGCAAGGGCGTCCTTACGGGAAATTCCTTTCTTCTTGAGCCTGGCAAGGGCAGTCTTCTGGCTGGTGTACACAGCGATAGTCCGGTCGAACCGTTTTTGGAACCCGCCTTCGAACAGCAGCGGCACTTCTACGACCACGATACAGTTATTATTCAGTGTATTAAGGCCGCATACTTCGCCATCCCCTCCGCTCAAGGGAGGGGCAATAGTACCTGCCTTGAGCTTCTTTATTGAGGATTTCATTGCCTGAAAAACAAGAGGGTGCAGCAAGGCCTCCAGTTTCCTTCGCGCGGTTTTATTGTGAAAAATGATATCTGCAACGACGGCCTTATTGAGACTCTGATCCCCTTGCACTACATCAGGGCCGAGCAGCATCCTGATCTTTTCAATGACCGCCTTTTTCTGCAACAGGCCTGCAACGATCACATCGCTGTCAAGCGTGCAGGCACCGCATTTCTGGAACAGTGCTGTCACTGAGCTCTTGCCCATGCCGTAATTTCCGGTAAGTGCCACAACAAACATACTTAATTATAACCAAACGCTCTCGGAGCGTGTGCCGATTCGTTGACCAAAGCTTAATTATTCCGTTATATTAAAGAGTTAGCTAAGCTTTGGAGGTATTAAGGTATGCCGATTTATGAGTACAAATGCGAGAAATGCAGAAAACATCACGAGATCATGCAGAAGATCACGGAGAAACCCCTGACCATCTGTCCCAGCTGCGGCGGGAATATGAAGAAGCTGATATCGAGCACCTCTTTTGTGCTGAAGGGCTCGGGATGGTATGTGACTGACTACGGGGACAAGAACCGCAAGAGCAGCAAAAAAGAAGCTGCTGACAAGAGTGATGGCACAGAGAAGAAGGAGCACAAGAAAGAAAAGACAACCAGCTCGGCAAGCACAGAGACAAAAACCACATCAAAACCTGAACCATCAAAATCGCAGAAGAAGGAAGAGTGATCTCCCCTCACGTTCACGTCCCGTTCAACAGACTTGCCGAGCATCTCGAGCTCATCAGGGAGAGATCCCTGAACCTTGAGTTGTATTTTTCCGGCGAGGTGCTCGATTCCCTGAACATGAACGATGTCCGAAAAGCCAGGGAACTCCTTGACCACAACCCTTCCCTCTCCTTTCATGCGCCCTTCATGGACCTTTCGCCGGGCGCGGTTGACTCACTTGTCAGGGAAGCAACCATGAAGAGATTCAATCATGTACTCGATGTCGCGGAGATCCTGCAGCCAAAGGCGATTGTCTGCCATTCAGGATATGAGAAATGGCGGTATGCGCTAAAGCCACTCTGGTGGCTCGAAATGAGCCTTCTCACCTGGCAGCCGCTTAACAGACGCGCATCAGATATGGGCGTTCAACTGGCGATTGAAAATATTTTTGAGGATGAACCGTCAAACCTGAAGATGCTTATGGAGCAGATGAACTCGGAAAACTTCGGCATCTGTTTTGACACAGGCCATTGCAACCTCTTCTCGACCATGCGGCTTGAGGACTGGATGGAGGCATTGAACCCGTATATCCTGGAGCTTCACCTCCACGACAATGACCGGTCATCAGATCAGCATCTGCCTGTTGGCGAAGGGACCTTTAATTTCGGGAAATTCTTCCTTCTCCTGAAGAACAGGGACTGCATCCATACCATAGAGGCCCATTCTCCGGATAATGTGATCCGGTCCATGAAAAATATCAGCCGTTTTACAAAGACCGCAGCTGGTTCCGCATAGAAAACCCCTGCAGTATTGGCAGCTCACTGCCCTTATACTGTATCAGCACCTTGTGTGAATCGCCCATGCCCTGCGGCAGAAATAGTTTTTTGATCCGTGCCAGCTCAAAAAGATAATCCTTCGAAGTCTCAGCAAGCCTGGCAATCTCCTGGTCAATGCCCATGGCAAGAAGAAATGATCCCTGACCGCAGTAGCCCAAGGCCTTCAATCCTATCTCCTCGCCCCAGCGCCTGACCGATGAGAAGTTCACATGGCAGGTCATGTCCTGATCGCCGACATGTACATAGGGGTCTTCGCCCAATTCGTGGTTGTGGTAACAGAGGAGCGTTCCCCTGTTCCTGTCCTCGCTGTAATATTCTTCTGCGGGGTGGCCATAATCTATGGTAAAAAGAAACCCGTTTTCGAGAACAGAGTCGATATCCCGGAGCCAGTCACGAATGCGCAGATTCACTTCCGTGGTATACCCGCTCTCCAGTTCGATCCCCGCATCACTGAAATAGCGTGCAATATCATCTGTCGAGAGATCTCCCGCCTGCTCATGAAAACTGCTGCCGTCATGGCTGAGATATACCTCTTTGAGGCGGTCTTCCATCCTGACCAGATGCACAGGGAATGCATCAAGAAGCTCGTTCGAAAATATGCAGCCCCTGATCAATCCTGCTTCCCGGATATCGGCGATCCAGCGTATCTTTCCGATATATTCTTTCAGATGTTCCTGCTGGCGGTTACGCTGAAGCTCATTCCTCTCCACGATCACATATTGCAGGCCGCGATAAAAACTGCCAGTTCTCCCCTGTTCCTCTTTTCCCCTGCGCGCCAGGTAATCGAACATATCCTTGCAGACATATCCCTCTCCTGCGCCCATCTCAATGATCGTGAATGTCTCAGGAGAATTCATCAATACCCACATCTCTTCGATCTGCTTGCCGATCATGGAACCGAATACCGGGTGAAGATGCGAGCTGGTGTAGAAATCCCCTTCTCTGCCGATCCGTTGTCCCCAGGCAGCATAATACCCGAACTCTGGATCATACAGTGCCATATCCATGTATGACTCAAAGGTGATGGGCCCTTCCCTGGTTATCCGTTCAGCGATCTTCTGTTCAAGGGGAGTCATCGTCTTAGGTGATTAGTCTGCAGGTATTAAGTCTGTAATGCATGTATATCAAACTTCAGTCTAAAGGCCTAAACAACCTGATTGCCTGCTAACTCATACAACTTCAAGCATCCTATCGAGAGCCTTCTTTGCCCTGATGCGTCTATCTTCCGGGACCTTAACGACGTAAGTCTCTTCCTGAAAGGCCCTCAGAACACTCTGGAGGGTGGTCTTCTTCATGTTCGGACAGACCATGTCCTTCCTAAGGGCATAAAATGTCTTGTCCGGATTCTCCCTGCGAAGACGGTACATGAGCCCGATCTCAGTGCCTACAACAAACTCCTTTGCTGACGATGCCTGGGCGAACCTGAGCATGCCCGATGTGCTGGTGACGTGATCGGCCATTTCGAGCACCTCGATACGGCACTCAGGATGGGCCATCACCACGGCCTCTGGATGTTCCGTTCGGGCATCCTGCAGATCCTTTACCGTTACCCGTTCGTGAATATTGCAGTACCCATCCCAGGCAATGACCTTTTTCTTCGTGTTCCTGGCAGCCCACATCGAGAGATTCTTGTCCGGGACGCAGATGACCGTGTCCCCCGGCAGAGAATCAATGACCTTCACAACATTGGCTGAGGTGCAGCAGATATCGCTCTCTGCCTTGACCGCAGCGGTCGTGTTCACATAGGCAACAACAGGTACACCGGGATATGCCTTTTTTATGTCCTTCAGTGAGTACTCAGGGGGATAGACATAGGCAGGAGGGTTCTCAAAACCCGGGAAGCTCGTTCTCACCGGCCTCGGCGCATCAGCACTGATCATGTCCGCCATAGGACAGCCCGCATCTATCTCCGGCAGAAGGACGGTCTTGTCCGGGGAAAGGATCGAGGCACTTTCTGCCATGAAGTGAACACCGCAGAAGACGATCATGTCACAGTCCCTGGTAGCCGCTATACGGGAAAGCTCAAGGGAGTCACCGACAAAATCAGCTATCTCCTGCACCTCGTCTCGCTGATAGTTATGAGACAGGATGATTGCGCGCTTTTCCTGCTTGAACCTCAGAATCTGATCCCGAAGGGCGGAGAAATCTGCTGACATCTACAGCCTGGTCTTATTGCTTTTTTGGAGCGTAGCGTTCGTAAAGAGGATGGTCCCATCCTCAAGCAGAACCTTATAGATTGTGGTAGTTTTTTCGCGGGGAGCAGAGCTTACATCAGAAAAAGCATAATTCTTTTTGCCGTTATAGAGATTCATAATCCTCTTCACATACTGCCGCGTCTCATCAATGGGAGGAACATTGCCGTATTTCTCGACAGTCTTAGGTCCCGAATTATATGCAGCAAGTGCAAGGGTCATGTTCCCATTGAACCTCTCCAGGAGATATTTCAGGTAGCGGGTCCCACCCTCTATATTCTCTTCAGGATTATAGGGATTTGAAACATTCATATCGCTTGCTGTAGACGGCATGAGCTGCATAAGGCCTATCGCGCCCTTCCGCGAAACAGCCCGATGGTTGCCATTCGACTCGGTCTTAATAACTGCCTTGATCAGATCAGGCTCGAGATCGTATTTTGAGGCGGCCTTGTGGATATACTGGGAATAGTCTTTCGGTAGTACAACCGGCGAAGCTGCCTGTTCTGTCTTCCGCACTTTCTTTTCAGTGATGACCTGCTGCATTTTCTTGCCATAAGGAGCATCCGTGAAGCAGACAACACCGTTTTCATCCACATATTTATAGATGTCTGCGGAAACACTTGTAACAGACAGGAAAAGGGAACAGATGACCACCGCCGTTTTAAGCATAATACATGTTAGCACGGAACTCCCTCAGAGTCAATCGCTGCGTCTTATCGGCATGTTAGAGGTGATAGTCAATTTTTTACTTTAACTCTTTCTTGCCCGGCATGCGTAAATTTTGGATCGCTTCGTGGTAAAATTGCTCCATGAGAAAAAAGATCCTTATTGTCGATAATCTTGAGGACCTGCTCGAACGTGAGAAGACGATCCTCAACAGAGTGAGCTTTGAACTGTTTACTGCATCAACGGGTCAGGAGGCCCTCGCAGTTCATCAGGCCCAACGGGTTGATCTCATGCTGGTATCCCTTGAGCTTCCTGACATGGCCGGGGACAAACTCTGTTCCTCTATACGAAAGAATTCAGAACTCCGTCAGGTCTCTATCATCATAACCTGCAATAACGAACCTGACTGCATAAAGCGCGCGACACAATGCAGCGCCAATGCCTATATCGTGAAGCCTTTCCGTTCGGCTGAACTGACGGATAAAGTAACCAAACTCCTTTCCATACCACAGCGGCAGAGCTATCGTGTCCTCATCAGGATCTCGATCAAGGGCAATATGGCAAATGAATCTTTCTTCTGCTCATCTCACGATATCAGTGCAACAGGTCTCATGATCGAGTCGGAAAAGCGGCTCGAAAAGGGCGATCTTTTGTCGTGTTCTTTTTTCCTGCCCGGCTTTGGAAAAATCGTTACTGACGCTGAGGTGATGCGCGTCGATCAGAACGCTGATACCCCGCGCTACGGGGTCCGCTTCCGTTATCTCGATCCCGAATTCAGGAAAGGCATCGATTCTTTTATTGCCGGCAGGGCAGAACAGAAGAGCTGATATGTCCTCTGGCAGTGAGATCTTCGAAATACTCGACATTGAAGGCCGGGTGATCGGCCTTGCCCCCCGCTCGGAAATCCATGCCAACCCTTCCCTTATCCATCGTGTAGTCCATATACTGGTGTTCAATACGAAGGGCGACCTGCTGCTTCAAAAACGTTCGATGAGCAAGGATATAGCGCCGGGCAGATGGGACACCTCGGTCGGAGGCCATGTCAATCCAGGAGAGGATGTTCATGCTGCAGCGGTCCGCGAAATGAGAGAAGAATTGGGTATCGCAGCACCTGAGCTTCAATTCCTGTACAGTTATCTGTTCACGAATCATCGCGAGTCCGAACTGGTGAGCACATTCACCTGTATCTCAGAGGAAGAGATCCATTTTAATACAGAGGAGATCGACGAGGTTAGATTCTGGCCACTCAACAGCATCAGGGAACAGATAGGAACAGGATTATTCAGCAATCACTTCGAGCAGGAATTCGCACGCTACGTAAAAAAAAGCAAAAAACAGGAATAAGCTTCCCTATCCCCTGAGCATCTCCGGGTCCGTATGCGGGATGAAGAGCGCCCCCTGGAGGACATTCAGCAGGTCCGCATCCTCGCTCATCTCCTGGTACGTGATCAGGGAGTGGATCTGTTCGACTGCCTTTATCAGTGAACCGTCAACAAGGATCATCGAAGCCCCTTTCAGGGAAGAATTGCCGATCATCACGATCTTGTCCCTCTGAATATCTGGGAGCATGCCGATATTCACCGCACTCTCGATATCAATGCCGCATCCCAGGGCACCGGATATATAAATCTTCCCGATATCGGATATCCTCATGCCGACCATGCGCAGAAAGACGTACAGGAAGGCGAACATGGCCGCTTTGGAGCGAAGAAAATTCTGCAGCTCGTGTTCAGTAAAAAACAGCTCCCGCCCCCGGGTGTTCCAGAGCTGATAAGCAGGCACCCCTTCTCGTACGACGACATGCTTTTCGTGGCTGCTGAACTTGCCTGCCTGATCGATAATACCTGATGCATAGAGCTCGGAAACAAGGTCGATAAGCCCTGACCCGCAGATGCCGTCAGGCTCACCGCCGCCTATAACAGTCAGTTTAGGCTCCCGGCTCATGCGATCGATCGCCACGCGGTTGATCGTGCCCGTTTCTGCCTTTTTGCCGATATCAGCCACACCCCCTTCAAGAGCGGGACCTGCAGCTCCGGCGCCGACCATGATCCAGTCTTTGCAGCCGAGCGTGATCTCCACATTTGTGCCGACATCCATGAACAGCACCGGCTCTTCCTGTTCGTGAAGTTCCATGCTGATCATGCCGCTTATGATATCGCCCCCGACATAACTTCCTGCATTGGGAAGGACATAGACCGTTGCAGCCGGATTGATATCAATGCCTGTCTCTCCGGCAGAGCAGAAGACAGCATTGTTTATTACCGGCGTGTTCGGAGCGATCGGAATATTCCGGACATCCAGACCAAGAATAAAATGGGACATGATCGTGTTGCCGGCTATGGTCATTGCATAGACGTCTTCACGCCGGATTCCGCATTTTCTGCAGACGTCAAGGACAAGGCTGTTCACGCCATTTCTTAATGACTCGGTCAGTGCTGCCCCCTTGCCGGCCATTGCCATCTGGGCGCGTGAGAGCACGTCTGCGCCAAAATGCAGCTGGGGGTTCCCCGTCTCGGCAACCTCAAGCATTTTCCTGTCCTCGAGCTCAAAGAGCGCACATTCGAGCGTCGTGGTCCCGATATCCAGGGCTATGCCGTATATTTTATCCCGGCCGATATCAAGGACCCTGAACCCATGTTCATCCCGTCCTATAACCATGGGCAGAGAAAAGGCATTTTTTCTCAGTTCTTCCGGAATTCTTCGCAGAAGATTGAGCGGAATAGATACAGGAGAGAGCCCCGCTTCGGTGAGCGCTTTTTTCAGACGCTCGGCATCCGCTGTCTTGTCGTAAGCCGACGGATGCGGAAGCCGGACGTCAACTGTAAAGACGAGCGGCCTATGACTCATATACTACACGTCCCATATCCGATACATCATATCCCCCCAGCCTTTCAACGGATGCTCTAAACTCGTTGTCATTTCTGATAATAGCGAGCAGTGCAGTGATCTGCTCCATCTGAGCAAAGTCCTTTGGAATGGCGAGGTCGTACCGTTCCTTTGCCACGGGAATGAAATCCAGTCCCAGTGCATTTGCGGCAGCAAGTATGCCCATGCCGGTGTCAGCTATGCCGGTAAGAACTGCTGATGCCACCCCCATATGCGTAAATTCCTCACGGTCATAGCCTTTTATCAGCCGGGCTGATATACCTTTTTCTTTTATATGCTTGTCCGTGAGCAGCCGCGTCCCGGAACCGCCCTGCCGGTTGATAAAGCAGATATCTCCCCGCAACAGGTCCCCGAAATCCCTGATCTGCCTGGGATTGCCTTTGATCACCATGAAGCCCTGCTCCCTGTACACGAGATTGATCAGGAGCATCTTTTTCTCAGGCAGTAACCGCTGAAGGTATGAGACATTATATTCTCCTGTGGCCTCATCAAGCAGGTGCGTACCTGCAATGTGTGCCTCACCTTTCCTCAGTGCCATGATGCCGCCCAGGGAGCCTACATGGGCGGAGGACAGGGAAAATTTGGGATGTGCTCTCTTGAGCCGATTCGAGAGGAGGTCAAGGGCATTGTCGTGGCTGCCTATGCATACAATGGTATTCTCTATTTCGTCCTTATCCCTCATCATCTCGACCGGCACTTCCGTACCTGCACCATACCCTTCGGACATGGCAGGGATCCTTACAAAACCGTCTGCCCGGACCAGGGACATAAGGACACCCGCACCTCTGCTTATCGGCGTTGCGATGAGGTTCTCTCCTACCCGCCCGATCTTCACCCTCAGAAATTCTTCCTGCCCGAGCGAAGACGCGACCTGGCGCGACAGCTTTGCCGTCATCACTTCAGCAGCAGGCAGTTCAATTCCCTGCAGCGCATGGATAAGGGGCTTGCCGAACAGGTGGAACGTTATATAGGCAGAGACAGGATATCCGGGCAGACCTATCACGGGTTTGTTCATGACCCGGCCGAGAATGACCGGTTTGCCGGGCTTGATGTTGACGCCGTGGAGAAGGACCTTGCCAAGCGATGCTATCGCTCTTGCCGTGTAATCCTCGGAACCTGCAGATGAACCGGCATTGATCACGACGATGTCATAGAGCTCGCAGGCCTTTCTGAGGGTTTCCGTTATCTGCTCAACATTGTCAGGGACAGGGCTGAAACGGATCGGTTTTCCTCCCCACTCATGGACCAGCGACGAAAGTATGCGCGAATTGAACTCAATGATTGCGCCCCTTCTAAGCGGCTCACCCGGTTCAATGAGCTCTGTGCCAGTCGGGATGACCGCAACCCTCGGCCTATTCCTGACCTTGATCTCGGTAAGGCCGCCAGAAAGCATGGCGCCGATATCGATCGGCCTCACCCTGTGGCTTTCGGGAAGGATCAGCTCTGTGCTGACTATGTCCTCGCCGATCACTCTGACATGCTGCCAGGGAGTCGCCGGCCCGATGATCTCGATCACCTCCTGACCATCCTGCGTATTACGGTTCACGTCTTCGATCATTATTACCGCATTAAAGCCATCCGGTATCGGGTCACCCGTATCCACATAAACCGCATCGTCCGCAATCCTGAGGCTTTTCGGTGAAGTTTCGGATGCGCCAAACGTGTCCAAAAATCGAACGGCAAATCCATCCATTGCCGACGAATGATAAAAAGGGGAAGATATACGGGCAAAGACCGCTTCAGCCGTCAGTCTGCCGAGGGAATCAGCCACAGGCACAGATTCACAGGGCAGCGGACCTGCCATATTTTCGGACAGGTTCTCACGCCAGACCTGCAGGGCCTGTTCCAGCGGGGTATTTTCTATATAGATCCCTTTTTTCACTTGCATCTCCTTATACGATACGCAACATGAGTCATAACCGGTTTTTATTATTTAACAACGATGGGATAAATTCAATGCAGGACAAAACGGAGAATTGACAGGGGGTTATTCCTTTACGTACTCAAGTTCAAGCGCCTCAGCGGTGACCGACCGGTTTCTGCCAAGCTGTTTTGCACGGTACATAGCAAAGTCTGCGCACCGGATCAGTTTCTCTTCATTCTCGACCTTGGCGTCAGGCATGCCTGCGATACCGATACTCACGGTTACCGTCCGGTCAATATCGGCAAACACATGACTCTCGATCGCCTGACGCATGCGCTCTGCAACGACCCTGGCCTGGACCTTGTCTGTATTCGGCAGAATGATCATGAACTCCTCGCCGCCATAGCGGGCTGCAGTATCAATATCCCTGATGCTCTTCAGGAGAATGCCCGAGACTTCCTTTAATACTACGTCCCCGACATTATGACCAAAAGAATCATTGATCTTCTTGAAATGGTCGATGTCAAGCATGATCAGAGAGAACGGAGCTCCATAGCGCTTTGCACGTTCATGCTCACTGGTAAGCGTATCATGGAAGCGTCGTCTGTTGTACAGGCCGGTAAGGGCATCGGTAATAGCCATATAATTGACCTTGTCCAGCAGATCTTCGAGCTGTTTGTTCTTCAGTCTCAGTTCATCCTGCAATGCCTTTGTCCTGAGCAGGGCATAAATGCGGGCGTTCAGTTCAAGTTCATTATACGGCTTGGGCAGGTAGTCGTCAGCGCCGATATGGAGGCCGGAGATCTTGTCGGAAAGCTCCTTCTTGACGGTAAGCATGATGACCGGTATGCCTTTGCTGCCTTCATCAAGCTTCAGCCAGCGGCAGACCTCATACCCGTCCATGCCGGGCAGAATGACATCAAGCAGAATGATATCCGGTTTTTCGGATTTTACCAGCTTGATCGCATTGATGCCGTCCTCTGCCCAAAAGATCTCATAGCCGACCTTCCTGAGTATCTCCCGCGTAGCTGCA
Source organism: uncultured Nitrospiraceae bacterium (assembly GCA_964463135.1). Taxonomy (GTDB): domain Bacteria; phylum Nitrospirota; class Thermodesulfovibrionia; order Thermodesulfovibrionales; family UBA6898; genus UBA6898. The sequence goes on along the minus strand of CAYXBA010000002.1, from coordinate 68,260 downwards.
GCCTGGATAGGATCATCTTCAACCAGTAAAACCTTTGCCTTTGCCAATATACCCTCCGATGACTTCGCTTAAGCATAACAATTGGATAATAAGATATTCAAGCCATATGGACTGCCCGCACGGGGCATGTCAGCACCTTCAAAGACTGCTGGCTATGATCCGCTGGCTCTCTCCGGAAACAAGGTGGCAATAAATGTGCAGTCCTTTTCTGTTCACCTTTGCCTCGGCCCTCGTCCTGGCAGCCTGACAGACACGCCGCAGAATATCGAATTTCCCGCCGTAATAGAGCCAGGGAAGGAGGTCGCTGATCTCGGCTTTCAGGAAAGGCTGGAGTTCAGCTTCTGAAGCGCCGGACCGCTTCAGGAGGTTCATAACATCGAACAGCAGCGGCGTTCCTGATGACCAGAGCGCGACCCTGAGAAGGTTCTCCCAATCCGCAGCAATATGCAGCCGGTCCGCGCCTTTTTCAGCCGTTGCCAGGATCAGTGCAGGGAGATCATCTCCGCTGATGATGTAGCGGCTGTCTTCAAACGAATAAAGCTCCCTATGGGCCCGTGCAGCAAGCTCATTGACTGAGAGGACCACCTCCCTGAAACCGTCAATTCCGGATTGCTCTGTCGCCACGCTCTACGCTCCTTCAGCAGTTCATGTCCGCAGCCTGCGCTCACCTCATTTACGTTTCAGCAGCGCAGCAACCTCGATATGAAAGGTGTTCGGAAAAAAATCGATCATCTGAACAGACTCGATATCATACGTATTCTTCAGTTTCTTCAGGTCCCTGGCAAGTGTTGAGGGATTGCAGGAGATATAGACAATGGTGTCGGACGGCATTTCGAGTATTTTTTTTACGACCTCTCCAGTGAGGCCGGGCCTCGGAGGGTCAAGGATGATCAGATCAAAGTTCTTCTGGAGCCGATATTTTTCCGCTGAGGATCTCACGAACCTGCAGTTCTTTAAGCTATTGAGTTTCAGGTTTCTTGCCCCGTCGTCAGCTGCATAGGGATTCTCCTCGACGAGCACCACCTCTTCTGCATCCCTGGCTATCGGCAGAGAAAAGTTCCCTGCGCCGGCATACAGGTCAAGCACCTTTTTCCCCTGTGGCGCAACCCGGCCAGCAATGAATTCGGCCACTTTCAGATTAAGACTCCAGTGGGCCTGAAAAAAAGTCCACGGAGATACCGTATATTTCAGGCCGTTCAGATCGAATGCAACAGAACCCGAACCCTCCATCAACGTATCATTCACAGCGATGCTCGCGATGCCTATCTCTCTGAACGCCTCGGTCAAGCCGGGGTCCGCGTTCTCTCCCTTAAGCAGCGCAGCGGCCGAATCTCCGACCGAAAGGTGGATCTCTTTCAGGCCGCAGGCAAGATTCTTCTCCTTGATATGCTGCAGCAGTTCGTTGATCCGGACGGCCATAAGCGGACAGGATTCAAAGAGCACCACATCGCGCGACGACTCCCTGAAGAAGCCGATATTCCCTTCCTTCGATATCTTGAACTGTGCCCGATGGCGGTAATGCCATTGGTTGCTCGTCAGGGACGGCGAAAGCTGGACCTCAATGCCGCCCAGTCTTGTCAGGGAATCAACAAGGACCTCCTCCTTCATGCTCACCTGCTTTTCATACGAAATGAACTGCAGATGACAGCCGCCGCAGATCCCGAATACAGGGCACTTCGGTTCGACCCTGAACTCGGACGGCTCCAGTATCTGGGTCACGCTGGCAAGCATGTAGTCGCGTTTTCGCTCGTCAATATTCACTTCAACGAGCTCGCCCGGGACCGCTCCCTTGATCAGGATGACCTTCTCTTCCCGTGCAATGCTGTACCCGCCGTATGCGGGCAATAATGGTCTTACAATCAACGTTATTTTTCCTTTCCCGCCAGTTTTTTTATGGCCGCCTTCATCTCGCTGAGATCAGCAGATTTGACGATGTACGCCTCTGACGCCCATACCGAAAAATCATCCCGGTAATCATAGGCTGTGGACATAATGATCGGCAGTCTCGGCTTCTTCTCTTTCATCTGCCTGAGCAGTTTTATACCGTCAATGTCAGGAAGATGAATATCCAGCGACACCAGATCAAAATCTTCAGCATCGAATTTTTCCAGACCTTCCTTCCCATTCGCCGCGGTGACGATCTCGTAACCGTCCTCCTCAAGTTCCTCCTGGTAAAGCCTGAGTATGCTCTGGTCATCGTCCACGATAAGAATTTTCATGCTTCTCCCTCCTTAATGGGTATATAGACTTTAAAAACAGTTCCCTGGTCAACTTCACTTTCCACTTCAATACGTCCGCCATGCTCCTGGATGATCTTGTGCGTAATGGCAAGTCCGAGTCCCGTGCCCGTGGACTTGGTTGTAAAGAACGGGTTAAAGATCGAAGGGATCTCGGCAGGAGGTATGCCCCGCCCTGTGTCCCGCACTTCAAGCACTGCGTAACTGTCGTCAGCCTGGGTCTTGACCGTAATGGTACCGGCCCCCTGCAAGGCCTGCATGGCATTCGTGATAATGTTCATGAGCGCTTCCATGATCCGGTGCGGATCGACAAAAACGTCAGGCAGCTGATGATACTCCTCCTCGAGGGTGATGTTCCGCTCGTCCAGATCAGATCGCATGAGCTGGAAGATTTCCTCCACGATCGTATTGAGGTTCACCTTTTCGCGCGAAAGCCTCACCTCTTTGACAAAGCCGAGGATCTCCTTCAGTATGCCCTCCAGGCGGGAGACTTCTTTTACGATGATCCCGGCATACTCCTTGAGATTACCGTCAAGCTTCTTCTCAAGCCGCTTTGCAAAGCCGCCGACCGAAACGAGCGGGTTCCGTATCTCGTGGGCGACCTTTGCGGCGACTTCACCAAGCGCTGCCATTTTTTCGGATATAACGACCTTGCTCTGCAGCTGTTTCAGCTCCGTGATATCGCGGACGACATGCACTGAGCCGATGAACTCACCTGCCATATCAAAGATCGGAGAACTTGACGTAAGAAAGGTGCCGCCCAGATGAGGGTCTTCAAGCTCCTCGACATAGGCCTTTCTGGTGTTCACGGTCTTGTGATGGGGACACTTCACATACGGTTCGACCGTGCCATGGAAAAGCTCATAGCACTTTTTACCGAGGATCTGGTCAACAGGAAGCCCCAGTTTCTTCATGACCGCCTTATTCACTCGCTTTATGACATAGTCGCTGCTGTTAAAATAGACCATATCGGACATGGATTCAAAGATATTCTCAAGCTGCTGCTCGGCCAGTGTCATCTGCTCATACAGACGGGCACTCTCGATAGCTGATGCGATCTGGTTCGAAAAACTCGCAAGGAACTGCATATCTTCATCGCTGACGATTTTCCGGTTAAAGTAATTATCGACCCAGATCAGGCCGATGACCTTGTCCCGGGAAATGAGCGGTACCACAGCGTATGCCTGCGTCCCGAGCTGCTGGATAAGCACCGCATCTCCCGGGGCCTCCTCGCGTACATCTTTGACATTAAACGGCAGCTTTTCCCTGACTGACCGCGTCAGAATGCTGTTGCCGTCAAGGGGGAGCTCGATTCCCACGGTGAGGCGCTCAAGGAAGGAATCCCTGCGCACGGGATTCGCGATGATCTCCTGCATGATCTCATCAAGCGTCTTCTGCTTGAGCGAAGGGTCTTCCCATACCTTCCAGGCCTCTTCCGGCGTAGCCGGTCCCACTCCCATGACACCCTTCAGCACGTTCTTCTCCTCATCCACAAGGAAAAGAATGGCCCGGTTGAATCCCATGCCGTCGCTCATGGTCACCGCGGTAAGGACCATCCGGAGCAGCTTGTCAAGCTCGAGCGTGCTGCGCATCGCAGTGGAGATGAAGAAGAGCCGCGACATCTCCTGGTTTCTCCTGATCAATTCTTTTTCCACCCGCTTCTTTTCGGAGATATCGCGGGATATGCCGCAGATGCCGATCACTTCTCCTGCTGCATCCTTGATCGGCGAAAGCGTGAGACTCACCTCGATGATCCTGCCGTCTTTCTTTTTCCGCAGCGTCTCGATGTCCTTCAGCACCTCGCCCGTCTTGATCTTGTCAATGCGTTCTTTTTCCTTGTCCAGCAGAAAATCGGGGACAAACGGCAGGAATTTTCCCTTTACTTCGTTCTCGGCAAACCCAAATGTCCTCTCCGCACCCACATTCCAGGACGTGACCATGCCGGCAAGATCGCTGGTCACAATGGCATCTGCAGAGTTGTCAATAATGCTCTCAAGATAGTCCTTGGTCTGTATCACTTCTCGATACAGGCTGAGGGTTTCCTCCTGATACAGGATCCTCTCCGTGATGTCCATGATAAAGACGACCGATTCAGCGATCTCTCCCTGTTCGTTCATGATCGGGTACGCCGTGAGTTCCGCGTAATTGACGCCCCGCGACTGGGTTATCGTATTGATCTCGCCTGTTTCAAAGGTCGCCTTGGCAGCACAATGGGGGCAGATGCCTATCTTGTCGTGAAAAATTCCGAGACTGTCTCTGCCCACCAGTTCCTGGTTGGAGAGCCCCATCCATTCCTCGACATATTTATTGGCCGAGGTGATCATGAAGTTCCTGTCAAGCGTTATAATGCCGCCCTGCACGCTGTCAAAAAGAATATTGAGGCGTTTCTTTTCATCAACTGCCTGCTTCTGCATATTGATCTGGCTTTCATAAAATCTTGCTTTTTCTATGGCGATGGATGATATGGAGGCAAAGCCCTGGACCGTATTCAGGTCATCGGCAGTGAAATAGATCGACCTTCCTTCGCTGTCAAATTTATTATAGAGGCTGAGCGTACCAATAACGGTATCGCCCACGTTCAGGGGAACGCATATGGCAGTTTCGATGTCTATGCCCGGTGCCTTCACATTGAGCGACACCTTCTTTGCATCTTCCACAAGCAACGGCTCATTATGTTCTGCGACCCAGCCGGCTATTCCTTCACCAAGAGCCAGTTCCAGCTGCGGCTCAAGTTCCTTCTGAAGACCATAGGAAGACTTGATCTTCAGCTTGCCGTCTTCCAGCAGCCTGATAATGCAGCCACGCGATGAGACAAGCCGGGACATCTCTTCCGTGATCTTCCGCAGGAGCTCTTCCGAATCAAGGAGTGACGTTACCGCCCGGCTGAGGTCAAAGAGAACGGTCATTTTCATGATCTCGCTCTTTGCAGCATCATAGAGTTCGGCATTCTGCATCACGGAACCGATTGTCAGGGAAACGATGCGGAGCGCACTGATCTCATCAGCAAAGAAGACATGCTCCTCCCGGTTCATGATAATGAGCAGGCCAATGCAGCGGTCATCCCGCGTTATGGGTATGACCAATCCGTTCTTATGTGCATCAGCAGGGCTCTGTCCGGCAATGAGTTCTGATAGTGAGCTGAAACCGAAGGGCTCATTTGATGCGATGATCTGCTGAACCAGGCGATTGTCCAGTGAGATACGCATTTCATGATCATCAAGGGACGCAGCGTTCGATGCCTCCAGATAAAAGGACTTCTGTTCCTGACTGATCATATATACAGAGCAGAGCCCGTAGTTGAGCTTTTCTGCAATGAGCCTGACCATCTGGGCAAGAGCGGCTTTTCTCTCGAGGGAGACGCCGGCTATGCGCGCGATATCCAGGAGCAGTTCAGTTTCGTTCAATTTGTATCCCAACTGCCGGCTTGAAGCTTCGAGATCCGACACCATATCGTCAAAGCGTGCTGCAACAACGCCGAACTCATCCGAACGGTCCATACGGATCCTGTAGGAGAGATCACCGGCGCTGATCTTTTCCGTAGCCTTGAGCAGTTCGTTGAATGGAGATGCTATGGCCCTGCGAATACTGAGGATCAGTCCAAAGGTTATCATTGTGACGAATCCTATCAGCGTCAGATGGTAGGTTATCATCCTTCTTCGAGTCGTCTCGCCGGAATGAGCGACATCAGCGATCGCCTTTACCGAGGATTCCTGTATGACATCGATACGGGAGATTATATCGAGAGTCAGGTTTTCGATCTTGGTGATCAGGCCAGCAACCTCAGGGTCTCCGACAGGCTCACGCTTATCCATAATGATCCTGGCATACCCGAGAACAATGTAAAATTTCTCGGCAATCATCTCGATCTCTTTTTTATGCTCGGCATGAACAGCCAGTTTTCCAAAATCCTCGTATACCGCAGAAAGCCGGTTCGTAAACTGTTTTCTGAACCGTGCCTCACCGGTTATGCCCCAGTCCCGCACATCCTCGACAAAATCGCCGATAGTACGGTCCAGATCACTGATGACCCTGCTTTCAGCGCTCACTACACTGAGCATGCTCATATGCCTGCTCAGATTCTCAAATATCATGATCGTGCCGACCCCAAGGATCGCGATCACCACGAGAAAAACCGAAAGCATGAATGTAATTCTGCTTCTGAGTGTCATAGCTGCCGCTTCTGCACGGCCCTCCGGTAAAGCCCGCTGTACCCTGCTGCAGCCTGTTCCCAGGAAAATGTCTTTTCCATGGCCTGGCGCATCAACTCCTGCATCCTCTTCCTGTCGCCATAAACACAGAACGCTCTCTTTGCAGCCTCAAGCAGAGCACGCGATGCATATTCCTCAAAAAGAAATCCCGTTCCCCGACCGGCAAGATGATCGTAATCGGTAATGGTATCCGTAAGGCCGCCGGTCTTTCTGGCGATCGGTATGGTAGCGTATTTCATGGCAATGAGCTGGCCAATACCGCAGGGCTCATACCGTGACGGCATCAGAAAAAAATCAGAACCGGAATAGATGAGATGGGCAAGAGATTCTTCAAACCCGATATGCAGAGAGACACTGCTCTTGTGTTCCCCGGCCTTTGCGGCCAGAGCGGCCTGGTACACCTCCTCGCCCTTGCCGAGTACCAGGATATTTGCACCCAGCCTGATGAGCTCGTCAATTGACTGAAGGAATATATCCAGTCCCTTCTGGTAAGAAAGTCTGCTCACGATACTGACCACCGGCGCCTTCCTGTTCTTAAAACCGGCACGTTTGATCAGCTGCTCCCTGCAGACCGCCTTGCCCTTCAGGTCCCTGGCGCTGTACGGGGACGGGATAAATGCATCCTGCTGCGGGTCCCATTCCTGATCATCAATGCCGTTGACAATACCAAAAAGATCCTGCCTTCTCCTGAGAAGAAGACCTTCCATGCCGCATCCCTGCTCAGGCTCAAGGATCTCCCTGCTGTACGTTTCGCTGACCGTATTGAGCAGATCGGCATACAGAAGGCCTGCCTTCATAAAGCTAAGCGTGCCGTGGAACTCAAGACGCTCAGGTACGAAATAATCCCAGCCCAGCCCGGCATAGCCCATATTGGCAGCATCGTAATTGCCCTGGTACGCGAGGTTATGGATCGTAAAAAGCGTTGCGGTCCGGCTGAACTGCCCGTGCCGGCGGTACAGGGATTTAAGATAAAGCGGAATCAGGCCGGTCTGCCAGTCATTACAGTGAATGATATCCGGCTGAATATCCAGAGCAATGCAGGCCTCAAGGACTGCGCGGCAAAAGAAGATGAACCGTACGGCATTGTCCCCATACTCTCCCGAGGCCGTACCATAAAGTTCGGGTCTGTCGAAAAGCTGGTTGCACTCGATAAAATATGCCTCAGGCGTATTTCCCTTCCCTGTGCTGTAGATAGTGCCATCCAGCGCAAAGTTTCCCATGGGGACCCGGATCGTTTTTCCGGTATTCTGCAGACTGAAGTTCCGCCTGACCGATGCGTACAGGGGAAGCATGAGTGAAGCCTTATGTTTTTTCCTGCGGAACTGTCTGACAAGCGCGCCCGTAACATCGGCAAGCCCTCCGGTCTTTGCATAGGGCACTGCCTCGGAGCATGCGATCAGAATGTTCAAATCCTGGCCTCGCGCATGAACTTGGCAGACTCTTCCGGGGGTGTCGGATTGATATAAAACCCTGAACCCCATTCAAAACCGGCAATTTTGGTCAGCTTCGGCACCAGTTCTATATGCCAGTGGTAGTAATCATTCACCTCGTCATAGAACGGCGACGTATGGATGACAAAATTATATGGCGGTGTATCCAGGATCCTGTCCATCTGGCGCAGGATGCGCTGCAGCATCTCTGCCAGTTCGCTGTAGTTCTTGTCTGCCGGACTGAACGCCGACTCATGCCGTTTCGGCAGTATCCATGTCTCAAAGGGCGCGCGGGGAGCAAACGGTGCAAGCGCCACATATTTCGCATTTTCGTAGATGACCCGTTTGCCGTCCGCAAGCTCCTGACTGATGACATCGCAGAAGATGCACCGCTCCTTGAACTCATAGTGCTGCCGCGCTGCGTCGAGCTCTTCCTTCACCAGCTTCGGCACGATAGGAAGCGCAATGAGCTGTGTATGGGTATGTTCAAGAGATGCGCCGGCAACCTCTCCTTCGTTCTTGAAGACCAGTCCATACTTGAAACGATGGTCCTTTTTAAGATCGGAAAGCCTGAGAAATGCCGCCCAGAGCACATCCTCCACAGACTTCTGCGGCATGGTCGCAAGGGAGCGGTTGTGTTCAGGAGATTCAACAATGACCTCATGCGCACCGACACCGTTCATCTTGTCGAAAATGCCTTCTCCCGACTTGTTCAGATCACCGTAAATCTGGAGGGCAGGAAATTTGTTCGGCATAACGCGCAAAGTCCAGTCCGGGCCGTTGGCAGGGGAATTGGGAGGTCTGAATGCCATGATCTCCGGCGGCGTCGTGTACTCATTGCCCGGGCAGAAAGGACAGAAGCCGCCTTTCTTCCTCTGTGATGCCGAAAGGAAATCTGTAGGCCTTTTCCCGCGTTCAATAGATATGATCACCCATCTGCCTACGATGGGATCTTTTCTCAGTTCAGGCATAAATCCTCCATGTATTGCAACTAAAGGGAAAAAGACGATCTCCCCCCGTCATGCTTTTTGATTTGGGGTATTATATCATGGGTATAAATGAAAGCGACATTCCGTCAAAGACTGATCAATGACCCCTTTGGAGACCCCGCTCTTTTTATCAGAATAGCCAGGGAGAAAAAGGCCCTGCTCTTTGATCTTGGTGACATCAGATGTCTTTCGTCCGCTGAACTGCATATGGTCACGGACGTCTTCGTCAGCCATACGCATATCGATCATTTCATCGGCTTCGATACTCTGCTCAGGATCATCCTGCACAGGGATATCCCCCTCAATGTCTATGGGCCGGCAGGCATAATAGGAAATATCGCGGGCAAACTGCGGGGCTTCACCTGGAACCTGATCAAAGACTATCCAACGACAATCAACGTGTTCGGCGTTGACAGCAGAAATCTGACACATGCGGTCTTCCGTGCCGCCAACGGATTCAGAAAGGAGATCTTGCACCAAGCGCCTTCAGACGGTCCGCTCCTGGATGCCCAGCTTTTTACTGTCTCGGCATTGCGCCTTTCCCACGGGACACCCTGCCTGGCGTACAGGCTTAACGGCAGACAGGAGATCAATATAGACAAGGACAGGCTCCTGAAAAGGGGCCTCACTGTCGGTCCGTGGCTGACTGAACTGAAGAGGAGACTGCGGGAAAAGGGAACTGGCGGAACTATATCGGTTGACGGAAAGCCCCGAAGGATTGAGTCACTTATGGATATTGTCAGAACAGGCAGGGGGCCGCAAATATCGTACGCTACCGATATTGCCCTGAAGAGCCGGAATATTCAAAAACTCGTATCTTTTGTCAAAGATTCAGATATTTTCTACTGCGAAGCATATTTTCTCGAAAAAGACCGTGAACGGGCACGGGAGAGGTTTCATCTCACTGCAGCGGAATGCGGCAGGATTGCCAGGGCTGCAGGGGTAAAGACACTGGCGCTCATGCATTTCTCACCCCTATACAGGGCTCACCCGCAGCTGCTCATCGAAGAGGCAGCAACGGAGTTTGAAGGGCACGTGACCTGCGGGCCCTTTCAGCTCAGGCAGTCTTCCCGCCAGAGGCAGTCCTCCTGAGAACAGTCACCTGACAGCGCCGTCCCAAAGCAGTCGTAGTTGCCTTCTGACCTCTGGATAGCCCTGATGATCTCGTCCTTTTTCATCTTGCTGGCCTTGATATCATACTTTTTGGCTCTCTCCTTAACCTCTTTCAGTGTCATGGTTACCACCTTTCCTGCTGTTTGTTATTACCATATCATCTGTAATTAGACATTAGTTCATAATAAAGAGGATTGCAACAGGAAAAGTCCTGCAAATGAATAAACAGATCAGAAGCCTGTGTCTTACGGCACAATCGAAAATACTGCATCAGAGACATCGCTTCCTACTGCAATTCCTGCCGCATTATAGCCGGTCACCCTCAGAAGATAGGTTGCCATCGGCTTCTCTTTTGACAGCTTCCAGACATAGGCGCTGCCCTGCAAGCCTGTGTCCAGAACCTTCCACTTGGCCCCGGCATTGGTCGAATACTCGATCGTGAATCTCACGGCCTCTGCTTGTGCTGTCCACTCGATCAGATAGAGAGAGCCAACCCGTATCGACTGTCCGCCGTTTGGTGCCATAAGAGTTATGTTGGCAGACGGCGTGCCGTCAGTAAGCGGTTCTTTGATAAATACGTAGTCAAATGAGGTCTTCGGCCCCTTTATATCTGTTGAACAGGAGTTATTCATCAGTTCTATGGTGAGACCCGCATCTCCGATGGCCGGAGCAGTGATAGTCTGCCCGATCCGCTGGTCATTAAGGTATATCTCAAAATCATCGCCTGTCTTTATCAGGGTAAAGGTCTTGTTCTTATATGACTTCTTCTTGAGATAGTATGAGCCTGCAGCATTTATGATCTGTTCATTGTATGCACCGGCCACGGAGCTGGCGAATTCAATAGAGGGCAGATTTTCAAGGTCCAGCCCGAACTGCATATAGTTCTCATCATCCCGCCGCAGACGAAGATACATCGCCCCGCCGCCCTTGAAGGCCACACCGGTCTCAATCACAAGGTTCTGGCCATCAAAGGTCGGAATACTCATGAGATTGGCATAGGAGCAGGCAGCAGCGGGTTTCGTGATAGAGACATTCAGCAGACTCTTGGATACAGTAACCGTTGCTGTCCCGCTCTGCATAAGTGTCCATCTGTCCGTGTATGACACAGAGTTGAAATGGTCATAGTAAGAGACCGGCAGCAGGTCATTGCTCACAATGGCAACCGTTGCACTGTTTAGGGTACCGACCGTGTATGAAGGATTTGACGCAAGCGTCGCGATCACAGTCTCATTAGCTTCATATTGACCATCATCCAGAGGAGTTATTGCTATGGTCGCATAAGACGCCCCGATCGGAATGGTCACACTTGTGCCTATTGCGATATAATCACTGCCCGATGCAGCGGTCCCGGACACCGTATAATCTACGGTCAATGCCGAGGAAACAGCCCCTGTCCTTGAGACGGTGAACTGCCCTGCCGTCAGCCCTGCCTCTGTTGCTGTTGATGTCGAGGCGGTAATACTGACGACCGGTTCATTATCAAAAATAGTTACTGTCGCGGCATTCGTCGATCCAAGCGCCGCGCCGCCCGTTGGATTAGACAGGACTACCGTGAACGTCTCGCTCGCTTCGCCAAGCAGATCATCAGCGATCGGTATGGTTATCGTCTTATCTGACATATCTCCGTCCGGCCATGATAATGCTCCGCTTGCTGAAGTATAGTCAGAGCCTGCAGTGGCAGTACCATTCGTCGTTGCATAGCTTACCCCTACCACACCGATACTGCCGCCGGTTCGCATTGCGGTCACCAACACCGTGCCGCCGCTTTCGTTCGCCGTATATGCAGACGCGCTCAAACGGATAGTACCATGCGAATCATCGCTTATTATCGTGACGACAGCACTGCCAGAGGACCCTATGGCATAAGCCGCATCTGCGTTTAACGTCAGCACGATCGTCTCATCCGCCTCGACCAGCACGTCATCTATCGGCGTCACGGCTATGACTGCCGACGATTCTGAAGCAGGGATAGTAACGCTTGCACCAAACGCGGTATAGTCGCTGCCGGCTGAAGCAGTTCCTGAAACAGCAAAAAAGACGGTCAGCGGATAGGTGGTCACTCCCGTCCTTGTCACGGTGAACTGACCCGCAGTCGGTCCCGCCTCGGCAGCTGTCGGCACAGACGCCGTGACTGTTACGACAGGATCGTCATCCAAAATAGTCACGGTTGCGGATACCGGCGTGCCAAGCGCAGCATCTCCCGCAGGACGGCTCAATGTTACAGTAAATATTTCGCTCGGTTCTCCCAAACTATCAGATAGTATAGGAACAGTAATTATCTTGTCAGATACGTCGCCCGCTGCCCAGGATACTATCCCCGCTGCGGCCGAATAATCAGATCCTGCTGCAGCTGTACCGTTCGCAGTTGCATATCTGGCACTTGCCGCGCCTATTGCAGCACCTGTCCTTGTGACGTTGACCGTCAGCAGTCCGCTGCCTTCAATCACGGAATAAGCGGCGCTGTTCAACTGAATACTGCTTGAAACCACAGTGGTATTTGTAGTTGCAGTGCTGTTTGCGCCCGCAGGATCTATGCTGGCGCTGGTGACAATAGCTGAATTGGTGATCGTGCCGGTCGTGGCCGGTGCATTGATGACTATGACAACAGTGACCGCCGCAGCATTGTTCATCGTGCCTATGTCACACGTCACTGTTCCTGATGAATGGCTGCAGCTGCCCTGACTCGAACTCGCTGAAACAAATACCGTCCCCTTTGGGATGTCATCGGTAAGGACCACTCCGGCAGCAGTGTCAGGCCCGCTGTTGGCTATCCTGACCGTATACGTCAACGACTGCCCGGCCTGAATCGGATCAGAGCTGGCCGCAGTAGAGACAGACAGGTCTGAACTCAGTGACTGCCCGCGCACGCAGCGGACAAAAAAACCCAGATTTCCCTTATTGTAATATGCGATCCGGCCGTCACTAAAATAGAGCCCCCATGCGTTGTCAGGATGAGGCGAGTAACTGGTTGATGACCAGTACGTAGAATTTGTCGTCGGGTAGAACATCTGATAATCCGTCAGAGAGGCAAGTTCTTTAATATTCGGAAGCCGCCAGTCTGCAGCTCCGCCAAGAACAAGACTCTCGCAATATGAAATAGCTGAACTCCACGCGGCAGGGCCTGCGGCTTCCTGCTGCCATGTAAGTCCCATATTCCTGTCCGTGACGGTCCCGTCCCCATTGGCGCGAAGATCGCTGGTGTCAGACGCTGCGCCGCGCACGCATCGGAGATTATAGTAGCTGTCCTTGATATAGTAATTCTCTGTTCCATCAGAGAACAATATGTTCCAGGCCTTGTTTGCGTCGCCGGCAAATGAAGTGGCCGACCAGTAGTATGATTTTTTGGCATTGGGAAAGTAAGCTGTTCTGATCATCGGTCCCGGATTGGAGATACTGTAGTCGATTAGGCTTCCCAGTTCCTTTTCCGAAGGCAAGCGCCAATCGCTAAAGCCCCCAAGAGCAAGCCCGTCGCAATACGATACAGAAGATGACCATAGCATAGTTGAGGAGTTCTCGCCTTTCTGCCACATGAGACCGGTATTGTTGTCGCTGACCGTGCCATTGCCGTTGTCACTATAGGACAGAGGATTCATAGTATAGGCCCCATCCTGGCCAGTTCCGCTGCAGGATATTTCGGTATAAGGATAGTTGGTGGTATAACACTTTGTCTGTCCGGTGTCAGGAAGCTTGAAGGCAAAAGAGATAGAAATGAAAAGTGACAGGATGAATCCTGCTACCGAAAAAACAACAACAGAATATTTTCTCATACTCCCCTCCAAGGGCTATTTTACATTGGTGCAAGTATATCATTAATAATGTAACAATTGATTGGAAATCTCTCCATGACTTACAAACAAAAGCGCAGAAGACAGCACGTCTGTCATACAGGGACTGTCACGATCAATAAAATAATGATTTTATGTTGCTTGTTCCCATAAATAGGCGGATACTGAACTAAGGACAAGCGATTTGCCGCAGGCACTGTATGAGGAGTATTATTACAGACTGATGAAGAAATACGGGACAACAGCAAAGATGCAGCTGATCGGCGCCATATTGGCTATGCTCTTCTGGCTCCTGGACTCTGCAGTTGACGCATTCCTTATCTGGAAAACTCCTTTCATGATCCACGTTTTAACCCCTGAACGAGGAGAGCTCTGGATGAGGCTCTTCGTGTTTTTTTCTTTTATTGGTTTCGGCAACTATGCGGGGCGGATCATTGCGCGTGCAGAGAAGGCGGAGGAGATGTCGCGCCGCGACAGGGAATTCGCTGAAACCGTCCTGAACGGCATGCATGACGCCATATCCGTGATCAACGTCAGCGACTTCAGGATCATTGATGTCAATACGGCATTTCTGGATGAGATGGGTTTCAGCAGGGATGAGGTTATCGGGAAGACCTGCCATGAGGTAACGCACCGTTCAGCGGTACCCTGCTCAGGCCCGGGCCATCCCTGTCCCCTCTGTGATTCCGTCAACCAAGGCACATATGCTACGTACGAACATATTCACTGCAGTTCGGACGGCAGAAAGATCCATGCAGAGGTCTCCACCAGTCCCATAAGAGACGCCAGCGGCCAGGTCGTCAGGGTCATTCATGTATCCAGGAATATCGCGGAAAGAAAAGCTGCAGAGATCGAGATGAGGAAACTGTCCACTGCCGTGGAGACAGCCGCTGACATGATCGTGATAACGGACAACCAGGGCCTCATCGAATATGTTAATCCAGCATTCGAGACCGTCACAGGGTATACACGGGAAGAGGCCCTTGGGAAGACCCCGCGCATTCTCAAGTCAGGTCTGCACAGTGCAGAGTTTTACCAGGACCTCTGGGACACGATCCTTTCAGGAAACATATACCGCTGCGTTTTTGTCAATCGCAAGAAGAACGGCGAACTGTACTACGACGAATGCACCATCACGCCGATGCGTAATGAGCAGAATCTGATCACCCATTTTATCGCTACCGCAAAGGTTATTACCGACCGGATCATGGCTGAGAACGCCCTGCGTTTAAGTGAAGAGCGCATGAGGACCATTACTGAGATGGCAGCCAATCCCATAGTGATGATCGATGCGGCCGGATCAGTATCATTCTGGAACCCGGCAGCTGAAAAGCTTTTTGGATATTCAGCGGAAGAGGCCATGGGCAAGGACCTGCATAAGATCATCGTCCCGCTCCGCCATTACGAAGAGTTCCGCAGAGGATTTGAGGGATTTGCAAGAACAGGGGAAGGTCCGATACTGGGCAGGACACTGGAGATGACCGCACAGAAAAAGGACGGAACAGAGTTCCCGGTGGACCTGTCAATATCGGCCATCCGGATCAATGAACAATGGCACGCAGTCGGCATAATCAGGGACATCACGGAAAGAAAAGAGGCAGAACACAAACTGAGAGAATTCGCTGAAAAGGATGCGCTCACCGGCACGCTAAACAGAAGAAAGTTCTATGAACTCCTTGAACAGGAGAAAGAGAGGGCAGCAAGATATGGGAGGTCGCTTTCCCTGATCATGTTCGACATCGACCATTTTAAGGCAGTAAACGACACCTATGGTCATGCTGCCGGGGATAGAGTGTTAAAAAAGATATCATCAGCAGTGACCGGGAACATCAGGAAATCTGATATCCTGGGGCGTGTCGGCGGCGAGGAATTTGCAGTATTGGCAACGGAAACAACAGCAGAGAGCGCCCTGGCCCTCGCCGAGAAGATCAGGTCCGCGGTAGAAGCAGCGGAGCATGACGATGCCGGCAGAATTACGGTCAGCATCGGCGTGTCTGCCTATGAGACAGACCTCACCATGGACGAGTTCGTACGGCGGGCAGACAAAGCCCTCTATACAGCCAAGAACAACGGCAGAAACAGGGTAGAACTCTACGCTGCAGAGCGAAGATCTTCGGGAGAAAAACCGCTGGGTATCGCGTAAGATCTATTACAGGACTACTGGACGATCTTCAGGCTGATGTCTGCAGCAGTTACGGAATGGGTCAGTGCACCGATGGATATCATGTCAACGCCGGTCTCAGCTATCTCCCGGACATTTTCGAGCGTAACATTTCCTGAGGCCTCAAGCGCCACGCGGCCATTGACTATCTTCACTGCCTCGGTCATATCAGCTATCGACATATTATCGAGCATGATGATGTCTGCCTTTGCCTCAAGCGCATCTTCAAGGTCCTTAAAGTTCTCGACCTCCACCTCGATCCTGGCGAGGTGATGACCAGCCTTCGCAAGGCTGACCGCCTCTTTAATGCCGCCGACCGCCTCAATATGATTGTCCTTGATCAGGATGCCGTCAAAAAGGCCGTACCGGTGGTTAACACCGCCGCCCATGCGCACAGCATACTTCTCCATGAACCGGTGGCAGGGGGTCGTCTTACGGGTGTCCAGGATCCTCGCTTTGGTTCCGGCAACCGCTTCAACAAACTGTGCAGTCAGGGTAGCAATGCCGGACAGCCGTTGCAGGATATTGAGACTTGTCCGCTCACCAGCCAGAAGTATCCGCGTCTTGCCTGCAACCTCTCCCAAAACATCGCCTCTGAGGACCTTGGCCCCTTCCGCATGAAATGTCTTGAACGACACCGACCGGTCAAGGATATCGAACACCTCTTTGCTGAACGGGAAGCCTGCAAGCACAAAGTTCCCTTTTGCGATGAAAAGTGCCCTGGCCTCGCTTTCTTCCGGGATGATCAGCGATGATGTTATGTCCCCGTGGCCGATGTCCTCTTCGATTGCGTGCCTCAGGATCTGGGTAACGCTTGCCGGCATTTCCATTATGCCCCTGCCCCCTTAAGGTCAAGCATCTTCTGAAGATTTTCCCTGACGCGGTCCATCTTTCTTACGCAGTCCTCGTATTTGTCCTTTTCCTTTGCCACGATCGCTGCAGGCGCCCTGCCGACAAAGTCCTCATTATTCAGCTTTTTGCCGAGGAAAGCAGCTGTCTCTTCCAGTTTTTCCATCTCCTTGTTGATCCGTTCTATTTCGAGATCAACATCCAGCAGACCTTCAAGCGGGACATAAACCTCGACATGGGTCCTGACCGCTGCAGAAGAACTCTTCGGCTTTTCTATATCAGCACCGACCCGTTGGATATCAGCACGACTCAGTTTCTTCAGAAAAAGCATATTGTCCGCAAGAATATCTTTTGTATGTTCAGCATGGGTCTTTACCACTGCTTTCAGCTCGAGGGACGGCGATATATTAAGCTCGCCCCTGATCGTCCTGATCGCCATGACCGTCTCCATGATCACTTCCATCTGTTCCTCTGCAGACCTGTCTCTGGGGATGGATCCGGGATATGAGGCCTTCACGATGCTTTCCCCTTCGTGCGGCATGGTCTGCCAGATCTCCTCCGTAACAAAGGGCATGAACGGATGGAGCAGTCTGAGCGTGCTTTCCAGAACGTACAGGAGACACTCCTTAACCGTCTCTTTACCCTCGTCTTCGCCATAGAGCACCGGCTTTACCATTTCGATGTACCAGTCGCAGAGCTCATGCCAGACAAATGAGTACATGCTGCCTGCAGCGTCATTAAAGCGATATTCCTCAAGCGCTGCATGCACGTCATCCGCTGCGGCAGAAAGTCTGGAGACGATCCATCGGCTGCCTACATCCAGATGCTCCATATCAGGGACTGCCGGAAGCCTGCTGCCTTCTGCATTCGAAAGTATGAACCGTGAAGCGTTCCAGAGCTTATTCACGAAGTGACGGTATCCCTCCACCCTCTCCTCCGAGAACTTCACATCACGGCCCTGAGCTGCAAAGACCGTAAGCGTAAACCTGAAGGCATCCGTACCGTATTTGTCCATCATCACCAGAGGATCGATCACGTTGCCCTTTGACTTGGACATCTTCTGGCCGCTCGCATCCCTGACCAGTGCATGAATGTATACATCCCGGAACGGGACCTCTTTCATGAAATGGATGCCCATCATCATCATGCGCGCCACCCAGAAGAAGATGATATCAAAGCCGGTCACCAGAACAGCTGTTGGATAATATTTCTCCAGTTCCGGGGTTGCATCCGGCCAGCCCAGGGTTGAAAAGGGCCAGAGCGCTGAGGAGAACCAGGTGTCGAGTACATCGTCTTCCTGCCTGAGCCGGATATTACCGCATTTGCGGCATTGTTCCGGTTCTTTGCGGCTGACCATCACCTCGCCGCAGTCGCAGTACCAGGCAGGGATCCTGTGGCCCCACCAGATCTGGCGCGATATGCACCAGTCCTTGATATTTTCCATCCAGGCAAAATAGGTATTCTCCCAGGATTTCGGCACAAAGTTCGTTTTGCCGGTGCGGACCGCATCCATCGCTTCTTCAGCAAGGGGGCCTACCTTCACGTACCACTGAAGAGCAGGCAGGGGCTCGATGACCGTCTTGCAGCGATAGCACTGGCTGATGGCATGCGTGTATGAATCCTGTTTATCGATCAGACCCAATTCGATCAGGTCCTTGATGACCTCCTTTCTGCAGGTATACCGGTCCATACCCTTATACTTTCTGCCCGCCTCTGCGGTCATGGTACCGTCAAGGGCAATGACCGTAATAAAGGGAAGCACCGGTGACTGCCTCTTTGCCGTTGCCTCGTCATTAAAGTCATGCGACGGCGTAACCTTTACAGCGCCCGTTCCAAAGGCCGGGTCTACTGAAGCATCTGCAATGATCGGTATCTTCCTGCCCGTAAGAGGAAGGTCTATCGTCTTGCCGATCACATGCTGATATCGCTCATCATCAGGATTCACAGCAACTGCAGTATCGCCGAGCATCGTCTCAGGACGGGTGGTAGCTACAATGATATGGCCGCTTTTATCCGAAAAAGGATATTTGATATGCGTCAGTTTTCCGTCTACATCCTCATGTTCGACCTCAATATCCGAGAGAGCGGTATGACAGCGGGGGCACCAGTTTATGAGGCGATTGTCACGATAGATAAGGCCCTGCTCATAGAGGGTGACGAAGACCTCGACCACTGCTTTTGAAAGTCCGGCATCTAGCGTGAACCGCTCACGGGACCAATCGCAGGAGGAACCGAGCCGCTTTAACTGATTTATGATCCTGCCGCCGTATTCACCCTTCCACGTCCAGACCCGCTCGATGAACCTATCCCTGCCGAGCTGATGACGGTCGATCTTCTCTGATGCCAGCTGGCGTTCAACAACGTTCTGAGTCGCTATGCCCGCATGGTCCATGCCCGGAACCCAGAGGACATTGTACCCGCTCATCCGCTTCCAGCGGATCAGGATGTCCTGGAGGGTCGCGTTCAGGGCATGGCCCATATGAAGAGTTCCGGTCACATTGGGAGGAGGGATAACGATCGTAAAAGGCTCGCCGGACGCGTTTGGGTCAGCCGTGAACAGGCTTCTGCCTGTCCAGAACTCATACCATTTCTTTTCTGTTATTTCAGGGTTATAACTTTTATCTAATTCAGTCATAATAAAGAAAAACGGGGATTCGGTCTTACCGCTTCCCCGCCCTATGCAACCATTGATAGAACTTAGAATTCAGACTTGATCTTTTCTATCTCTTTCGAGATCATTGAACTTGCCAGATCAGGCACCGTCTCCCAGATGACCTTCTCCACCTGCCCGGTAAGAGATGCAATCGAGCCCTGGAGGACCTCCTTCAGCAGCTTCTCGGCAAGCTCCGGTGCTATTTCCCAGATCACTTTTTCAACTGACTCCTTCATCGCCGGCGTGAGAGCTGTCAGGATGACGCCCTTTATATCAAGAGATGAGAGATATGCATTCACGCTTGTACTCACGGTCTTTTCAAACACCTTCAGCATCTCCTCTTTCGAGGGTGCGGCAACTTCCTGCATCACGACCTCGCGTGGTGCCTGTGGCTTTGGCACTTCGACCGCTGCTGCAGCCATAACAGGTGCAGGCGCCGCTTCAACTTCAGGGATCACCGGCTCCTCTGCGATCTCAAAGGTCTCTTCCAACCCTTCAACCTCTTCCTCAACAGCAACCGCCGGTTCTGCCATGATCTCCTCAGCAGCCTCGGGGACCTCTTCCATGGACCAGAGATCATCCTCTGTTTCTGCCACACTTACCGCTTCCTCAGCTTCTTCACTCAGGACAAAAACATCTTCTCCTGCTTCCGAATCGCCCGCTTCAGCCGCAACGACCTCTTCTGCACCGGCAGAACCCATGGTCAGCACAGAATTGATCTTGCTGATAAGTTCCTGCGATTCAAACGGTTTTATGACAGAATCATCCGCCTTGATCTGGGCTGAAAGCTCTTCATCGATCGGCTCAAAGGCCCCGGCAAGAAGGATAACCGGTATGTGGGCAGTTGCAGGGTTCTTTTTTATTTTGTCGCAAAGCTGATACCCGTTCACTTTCGGCATCTCTATATCAGCAAGCACTATGTCAGGATTGAAACTTCCGAGGAGATTCAGGGCGTCCTCACCATTACTCACAGACTTTATCTCAAAATCTTCCTCTGCGAGGACCAGTTCCACAACCTTCTGTATGGTTATACTGTCATCCGCGAGTAACAGCTTGCGAGCCATTCTTCACCTCTATTAAAGTATTTTGACAAATTTTAGTGCTAAGTGCTGAAATTGTCAAGACTTTTTATCATCAGAGAGCTCTCCGAAAAGGGGCTGAACCAACGGTTCAGCAGGAAGAAACACCTCAACCGCCGCCGCCGAAACCGCCCGACGGCATTGCAGAAGATGTACCGGCACCCGATCCCGAAGAACAGCAAAAGGATGACATGATCTTCTTCACCTTGTCTGAGCCGCACTTGGGACATTTTGTTTCATTCTTTCCGCAAGTTATGCTCTGCAGGAGAGAGAATCTCTCGCGGCAGTTCTGGCAGTCATATTCATAAATAGGCATAATTACCTCCTGTTTCCATTATTCATACTTTTTATAATAATTATTAAATTGACAACAAGTCAATTGTCTATCACTATCGCGTAATAAATGGGTTTAAAGCGGCTGGATGCCTGATATAATGAATACATGAAAGAGGCAATGATCTACGAAAAACTGGGCAACCGGGACGTAAAATGTCATCTCTGTGCCCATCACTGCCTCATCCATCATGACAAGAGAGGCCTCTGCGCCGTACGGGAAAATCAGGATGGAACGCTCTACAGTCTTGTGTACGGTAAGGTCATCTCGATGAACATTGACCCCATCGAAAAAAAGCCGCTGTTTCATGTTCTGCCAGGCACAACATCCCTTTCCATAGCTACGGTAGGCTGTAATTTCCGATGCAAGCACTGCCAGAACTATGAAATATCCCAATATCCCCATGAACAGAAATTCGACATACCGGGCAGGGATATGCATCCGGAAGATATTGTGAGTGAGGCTGTCCGGCAGGGCTGCGAGAGCATATCTTACACGTATACCGAGCCAACGATCTTCTTTGAGTTTGCGTATGATTGTGCAAAGCTGGCCAGGGCAAAGGGCCTCAGGAATATCTTTGTATCCAACGGATATACCGGAACTGAAGCAACAAGAATGATAGCACCATTCCTCGATGCGAATAACATTGACCTTAAGGGCAGTGACGCCTTTTACCGGAATATCTGCGGAGCACGTCTCCAGCCCGTCCAGGAGACGATCAGGCTGATGAAAGAGCTGGGCGTCTGGGTCGAAGTGACAACGCTCATCATTCCGGACCTCAATGATTCTGACAAAGACCTCACGGACATAGCCGAGTTCATCGTATCCGTGGACCCTGCCATACCCTGGCATGTGAGCCAATTCCATCCGACATACAAGATTATGGACAAGCCGAGGACACCTATAGCAACGCTTCGCAGAGCATGCGATATCGGATATAAAGCAGGACTTACATATATCTATGAGGGGAATGTTCCGGGTGAAGGCGGAGAGAACAGCTACTGCCCGTCATGCAAAAAACTGCTCATAAAACGGTTCGGTTACCGCATTCTGGAAAACGATCTCCAGGGTAACACCTGCCCTGCCTGCAATACGGCTATTGAGGGCATCTGGCCGGATACGCGGCCATGATCACCGCATCCTCCACCGGCAGCGTGTAATAGGCCTTTCTCGAAGCGATCCTCACAAACCCTGCCTTCTCATACATCTGGAGCGCAGCCTCATTTGACTCCCGGACCTCCAGAAATACGGTCTTGCAGTTCTCGGCAGCAAGCAGCGCGAGCATATAACCGACGAGCTGTGAAGCAATGCCCTGCTTCCGGAAATCAGGATGAACAGTTACATTCAGGATATGCCCTTCATCAAGCAGATAGTTGGCGCAGATATAACCGACAAGCCTTTCACTGATGACAGCCGCTTTTGGCAGCGATCTGGGTTTAAATATCTCGTTCATAAAGAGGATCTCTGACCAGGGCGTAGTAAAGGAGGCCTTTTCCATTACCAGGACTTCGGGCAGATCCTCAGGCCTGAGATCGCGGATCAGGATGTCCATCAGCGCTTTTGCGACCACTTCACCTCTGCTTCGGACTTCCTGATATAAAAAGGTTCTGCAGAAGCGATCTCCGTAAATTCCCCCTGAAGCGCCTTTTCAAGACCGAGCATTGCAACATTTGCAGGAGACGGCACCATATTCACAAGCGGAGCAAACACTGCCCGTTCACCGAGTAATGCAGAAAGCCTTTCGCGATATACCAGGGCACCCTCGCCCGCAAGAATGACCGGGCTGTCCAGCTCGCGGAAAAGGTCTTCCGGAGCGGCGGAAACCTCATCAAGCAGCTTAACGAAACCGCTGTCCCACCGGAATACAGCAGCATACACCTCACCACGGCGAGCATCCAGCATAATACAGACAGGATGTTCAGCAAAGGGGAAACTGCGTGCAAAGGCCTCAAGCGTAGGGACCATAACCAGAGGTTTTCCTGTTGCATGGCAGAGACCTTTGGCAGTGCCGAGCCCGATCCGCAGTCCGGTGAACGATCCCGGACCAGAGGCAACAGCAAAGGCATCGATATCGACAAGCTTCGTCCCGGACTGGTTAAGCTGTTCATCAATAGTAGCCATCAAACGTTCCGAGTGCGTGGACTTCACATTAAGGCGGGTTTCGGCAATAAGACCCTTCTCATCGGCAATGGCAACGCCGCCGAGCATGGTCGATGTTTCAATAGCAAGGATCTTCATACCTCATATTATAAATGAATCGTCACTATTCAGGTTGGTTAGAATGTAGTCCATTAGGTTACATGGCATGCCGTTCAACCGGTTACTTTCTTTTACTACCAGGCCAAACAGCTACGGACTATCTACCGTCTGTTTGGCCCTTTCTCAGATAGGCTGATGCAAAGCCGGCTGCTGCAAGAATACAGATCAAACCCGACAGTGAAACTGCACGAGGCGTACCTATGCGGTCAGCGATCAGTCCCATGATCGCGTTGCCGATCGGGATCGTGCCCAGGAAGACGAGCGAATAGATGGACATGACCCTGCCTCTCAGTTCATCAGGCACCGTGATCTGGATAAAGCTGTTGGCAACAGCAAGGTAGCTCACCATGCCCCAGCCTGCAGCCATAATGATCAGCAGTGAGACCCAGATGATACCGGAGAGGGAAAAGAAAAAAAGCGCAACCGAAAACGTAAGGGCCGCAATGGACATAAAGCGCGTCTTGTCCTTAATATCCCTGCGTGCAGCAATAAGAAGCGCGGCAGTGAAGGCACCGATACCGGATGAGCCCACCAGAAACCCCAGCCCCTTTGCACCGGCATGGAATACTTCTTCTGCAAAGATCGGCAGAAGGCTGATATACGGCAGCCCTATTACGCTGAAGACAGCGATCAGCAGGAAAATATTCATGATCTCCCTGTTTTCCCTGATGAAATTCAGGCCCTTGTTAAAATCCCTGAGCAGGCCCTCTGATTCCCCCCTGGTTTCTCCCCGTGCCTCTATACAATACAGTGCAACGATAACAGCAACAAAACTTAAGGCATTCAGATAGAAGCATGCCGGAATGCCGAGATAAGCTATCGCTATACCGGCGAACATCGGACCGATAATGCGAGCTCCGTTAAAGGCCGCCGAATTCAGGGCAATAGCATTTGCAATATGGGCCTTGCCGACCATCTCAGCAAGAAAAGACTGGCGCACCGGAATGTCCAGAGCATTGATCGTCCCAAGAAAAGCAGCGAGAGCTGCCACGTGCCAGACCGTCACCATCCCCCTGCTTGCCAGATAGCCGAGCAAAACTGCAGGGATGATCGAAAGTGCCTGAGTCAGAAGCAGGAGACTACGTTTTGGGTACCGGTCTGCGATAAGACCGCCGAAAAGCGAAAAGAGCAATATCGGCAGCGCATTGGCTGCTGCCACCATGCCAAGGTGAAGAGGTGACTTGGTCAGGCTGTACACAAGCCAGCCCTGAGCAACAGTCTGCATCCAGCTCCCGGACAGGGATATTATCTGTCCGAACCAAAAGAGCCTGAAGTCCCTGAACGAGAAGGCTGAAAATCTTCCTGAATCTTCCATGTTATATTTTACCTTAATATCGCATTGCGGCTGGCAGAAACTCTGTAAAAGGTCTGCGCGGTCACCTGCATCCGACACGGTCCCTTCTTGCATTAAACAACAGGTGATCAAACTATTCCGAAGCATGACTGCCGACAAAATGCCTGAAGAGAAAAGCGCCGCACAGGAGAAAGACATTGATCATCACAATGGTAGCGCCTGCCGGCAGGTTCAGGGTAAACGAAATAAAGATCCCTGACACCAGGGAAAGAAGCGACGAGACCGATGCGATGATGATCGCATTTCTGAAACCCCTGGCATTCTGGAATGCGGTAACTGCCGGAAGAACAAGGAGTGCAGAGGTGAGCATGATGCCGACCACCTTCATCGTAAGGACAACCGTAACTGCAGTGAGCACCATCAGCACCGTATTGATGCGGTCAACCGGGATGCCCGATGCCCGCGCAAACTCCTCATCAAAGGTTATCGAGAATATCTCATCAAAAAAGAAGAAGATAGCGCCGAGAACAGAGAGCGAGATGATCACTGCTGCAAAAACTTCACCTGCGCTGATCGAGAGGATATTGCCGAAAAGATAGCTGAAGAGATCAACATTAAATCCTCCGGCCACACTGGCAAGCAGTATGCCGATCGCAATACCGATCGATGAGATAACGGCAATGGCAGCATCACCAAATACCCGGGCCTTTTCCATCAGCTTCAGTATGCCGAATGAGCTCACCACGACGATCGGCAGAGAGACCGCAAGCGGGTAGAAGTTCAGCGCCATCGCAAGGGCAACACCGCCAAAAGTTACATGGGAAAGACCGTCGCCGATCATCGAGAGTCTCCGAAGCACAAGGACCACGCCCAGCACCGCGCAGAGCACGGATATGAGCGAACCGGCAATGACCGCCCTCTGGATGAACCCATAGCTCAGAAATTCAATAATATCCACGTCAGATCCTTTTCATCAGTGTTTGTGACAGATGATATGCTGCGATGCAGAGCCGAAAAAGCTCGCCATGTTTTCTGAAAGGCAGAATTCATCAAACCCGCCGAAGAAGATCACCTTCTTATCAAGATACATCAGTTTCGACGCGTACTGTCCCACGCCGCCGATATCGTGGGTGACGAGAACGATCGTGACCTTTTTCTTATTCAGTTCGTGGAGAAGTGCAAAGAAACTTTCCCTTACTTCAGGGTCAAGAGCGCTCGTCGGCTCGTCAAGGATAAGAAAATCCGGTTCGTTCACCAGTGCCCTGGCTATGAATACCCGTTGCTGCTGGCCGCCTGAAAGTTCTCCTATCAACCTGTTTCTGAGCCCCTGAAGATCAAAAAGCCCGATCATCTTCTCTATGCCCTCACTGCCCGAATTCTTCCCTGCCCTTCTGTTCGCTATCAAGCCCTGGGAGATCACCTCAGTAACAGTTGTCGGAAAGCGGGGATTGAAAAAATCCATTCTCTGGGGCAGATACCCGATCCGCTCCCTATTCTTCATCTCGATCGATACTGATCCGAAAAGGGAAACAGATCCCTGGGATGATCTGATCAAGCCGAGCATGCATTTAATCAGCGTAGACTTGCCTGAGCCATTCGGCCCTACAAGGCCGATGTAGTCACCCTGTCTGATGCTGAAATCCACGCCCGACAGCACCTGCCGTCCGTCAAACGCAACGGTCAGGTCTTTGGCTTCGACAATATTTATCGACATTGCAGCCCTGTCCGGAGGCTTCCCAGATTCTTTTCCATAAGATCAACAAAAGTTATTCCTGCATTGAACTCGTCTTTCGAAATATTATGGGCGCCATGGAGCTTGAGCAGTGCTGCACCTGTTTCCTTTGCAATCGTGTCCGCCACCCTTGGACTGAGGAGTTCCTCATAGAAGAGGTATTGCAGTCCTTCCTTTTGAAGCTCTTTGCTTATATCGGCAAGGTTTCGTGCGGTCGGCTCCGCATCAGGCGAAAAACCATATGCTGCCCTGTACCTGAGCCCGTACCGGCCGGCAAGGTATCCGAAGGTATAGTGGCCGCCATTGATGAAGATCTTCTTTTGGCAGTTCACAAGCCCTTTTTGATATGCCTTATCCAGGACTTCAAGACGGGCCTTATACGCCACTGCATTTCTTTGATAGACGTCCCTGTTCGCCGGATCTTTTGCAACAAGGGCTGATGCAATAGTATCAACCATCTTTTGAGCATTGCCGAAGTCGAGCCATATATGAGGATCTGCTCCCTGGACCTCATGCTTGTCCGTCATCCCAGGGTTGTTGTGCTGTTTATGATTGCCGTCATTATTGACCTGCATGAAGCTGACACCCTGACTTGCATCAACAACCGAAAGTTTGCTGTTCTCTGTACCCTTCAGAAGTTTTTCAGCCCAGGGCTCCATGAATCTGTTCGTATAGATAAAAATGTCGGCACGGTTAAGCATTACAATATCTGCAGGTGTCGGTTCGAAGCTGTGCGGCTCCTGACCGGGCGGCAGGAGAAGCCTGACATCTGCGCGGTCTCCGGCGATGTTTCTGGCGAAATCATAAAGAGGAAAGAGCGTGGCAACAACAATAAGCTTTCCGGAACCGGCCCCACTCTTGCTATTGTGATCCTTTGCTGTGGTGCAACCAGATGATAAACTGACAGACAGCAGAAGCGTCAAGACCAGGAATGTTCTGAATTTAGCCATGCGCAGGCACCTGTTCTGTCAGGCATTTACTGCAGAGCCCGTTGATCTGGAGGATGTGCGAAAGGACTTTACCCTTCATGCCTTTGACCACAAGGGTTTCTATCTCTTTTTCTGCACAGAAATGGAGGTCTTCGACCCTGCTGCAGGAAACGCATATAAAGTGGTGGTGATGCTCTTCATTTCTGCAGAGGTAGTAGTAAAGCTTCCGGTCCGGATGGAGTACCCGGGATATGATGTTGCCTTCATGCAGTTCCTCAAGGATGCGGTACACGGTCGGCAGACCGATGCTCTTGAACCTCGCCTGCAACTTCTTCCAGATAGCCTCAGGGCTCAGGTACACCTTCTCGGCATCAAGGATCTCCAACAAGGCGATCCGCTTCGGCGTTGATTTCAGGCTGAGGCTTTTCAATAATGGCTGAAAATCCGGCTTCATAATTTCCTTTTGTAAATAGAAACAGTTTCTATTTAACGCCGAAGGAAAGGAGAAGTCAAGAAAGTATGCTAAAGGAAGACAAATTGCACGGTTTCTTGTTGTTTTACATGCCTCACGGTAGAATAGTAAAGATATCTCAATTGTATTCACAAAGGGGCTCCCTATGGCAGATATAATGAAACCATCGCTCAGCTATACGATCGTCTGCGACGATGTACGACAGGAAGAAGGAGGCAAGATCAGCCTAATGGGTCTCTTTGAAAATATCTGTGCCCTTGAATTCCCGGTGCTGCAGCCCCGCATTGCCTTTATGTCAGAATGGGAAAATGGCAGAGGGGAATTCGAGGTGATGACCCGGCTGATGTCTCCTGACCGTAAGACCATACTCAGAGAGACTGTGTCACGGATCACCATGAACGACACATACCGCCGGCATAGGGATGTCACGGTCCATATCAACATCGAACTCGCTACACCCGGCACCTACTGGCTGGAACACTCTATTGACGGCGAACTTGTCAGCTCAATGCCCCTGACCGTGATACAGGTCAGGGAACAGGCTTTCCACTAAGAGGCTGCAGATGAAACACCTTATCATCGGAAACGGCGTTGCCGGAACAACCGCTGCCATAGAGATCAGAAAGGCAGACCCTGCTGCCTCCATACAGATCGTAACCGAAGAACCATACCCCTATTACAGCCGCATCAGGCTCCCTGAATTCCTTTCAGGCGGAGTCGACGAACAGGGACTGATCATCAAAAAGCCGTCCTGGTATGAGGAGAACAAGATCGCACTTTCACTCAATACCAGGATCACGGCAATAGACCCGGCAGCAAGAGAGGTCAGGACATCTTCAGGTGCGGCTCTGCCTTACGACAGGCTGCTGGTGGCAACCGGCGCCAGATGTTTTGTGCCGCCCCTTTCAGGCTCTGACAAGAAGGGCGTATTCACGCTGAGAGGGTTGGAGGACGCTCAGCGGATCAGGGAATATGCAAAGAACTCCGCAGGCAATGCCCTTCTCATCGGGGGGGGCGTGCTCGGGCTTGAGGCAGGTTACGGTCTCATGAAATCTGGCTGCAGGATCACGGTCGTGGAATTCTTTCCGAGGCTTCTGCCGAGACAGCTCGACCAGCAGGGAGCGAACAAACTGCAGCAGCAGATGGAGTCAATGGGCTTCACGTTCCATCTGGGTGCACGCTCTAAAGAGATCAGCGGCAAAGACGCTGCAAACGCGCTCATCCTCGAAGACGGCACCCGCATCACCTGCAGCATGATCATCATTTCAGCAGGCATCAGGAATAACCTCGAACTGTTCGAGAACCTCGGTGCGGCCATCGACAAAGGCGTTGTGGTGAACGACAGGATGGAGACCGGCATCCCGGACATCTTTGCCGCAGGAGACCTGGTGCAGCACCGTGGCATCTGTTACGGAATATGGCCCGCTGCTGAAAAACAGGGCCAGACAGCAGGCATCAATATGTCAGGAGGCAATGCCGAATACACCGGAACAGTGATCTCAAATACACTGAAGGTCGCAGGCATAGACGTCTTCGCAGCCGGAGATATTGATGCTGACGGGAAAAAGGAATCCATCATCGCTGCTGACAATGAAAAGTTTGCGTATAAGAAACTGGTCCTCGAAAATGACAGGATCACAGGCGCCATACTTCTCGGCGATATAAAGGACAGACGCAAGGTCATGAAAGCGATCGAAGAACGCATCGATATCGGCCCGCTGAAACAGAAACTGGAGGTCTGGGATCTTTCATCTCTCTGATCTGGAGAACCTTCCTCAGGGTGTTTCATTTTCGATGGTCAATGCATTACAATATTCTTCGTTTCACAATCCCCGGAGAGGTGGCTGAGCGGTTGAAGGCGGCGGTCTCGAAAATCGTTATGGGGGCAACTCCATCGGGGGTTCGAATCCCCCCCTCTCCGCCAGTTATCTTCTGTGACTCGTCAGGACTACATCCATGATCAGAACGAAATGCAATACAGGGACTCTTTCTGCCTATCTGAGCCAATACAATAACAGCTCAGTTTCAGCTATTCCTCAGGAAGAGAGACCGCCAACAGTTACCCGCACTGTCTCGATTCTCGACCATACCATACCGCAGTATGTTAATGAATTTTGGACCGCAAAACAGCGGCAGGCGTCTTCTATCCACGAGATATCATATAGGGCATGTTTTAAGCCGCAGTTGCCGGCCTTTTTCATAAATCTCCTTACCGCTGAAGGCGACATCGTGTACGATCCGTTTAGCGGGCGGGGAACAACCGTTCTTGAGGCTGGACTTCTTGAGCGGAGGATCATCTCGAACGATATCAATCCCCTTAATCAGATACTGGCAATGCCGCGTTTCTTTGTTCCCCTTTTTGAAGACATCGAGAGTCGTCTCGATCAGATCAAATTCAAGAAGCGGCTCAAGTCTGACATCGACCTGTCAATGTTCTATCATGCTGATACGCTGGCAGAGATCCTTTCTCTCAGACAGTATCTTCACGAGAGGAGAGAAAATGGACATGAGGACAAGTTGGACAGATGGATCCGCATGGTTGCCACGAACCGCCTGACAGGCCATTCCCCGGGCTTCTTCTCTGTGTACACGTTTCCGCCTAATCAGGCGATAACACAGAATGAACAGCTCAGGATCAATATAAAGCGGAAACAGACACCGGAATACAGGGATGTGAAGTCGATCATCCTGAAAAAATCAAAAAGCCTGCTGAGAAACATAACGCAAGCACAGAAGAGCTCCCTGAACAAGGCAGGGAAAACGGCGTTATTCCTGACGAATGATGCATCCAAAACTCCTGAGATAAAGTCTAAAACCGTTCAGCTTACCGTGACGTCGCCGCCCTTTCTGGACATCGTCACCTATGCGAAGGACAATTGGCTCAGGTGCTGGTTTAATGGCATGGATACCGAAAGGATCGACGCAGGGATCTCTACGCCGAAATCAGTAACAGAATGGTCAGATATCATGGGCAAGGTTTTTCATGAGCTTTACCGCATCACCAGGAAGGACGGGTGGGTCGCCTTTGAAGTAGGTGAAGTGAGGAAGGGAACGATCAGGCTCGATGAATATGTGGTGCCGCTCGCCATTGATGCTGGATTCTCCTGCGAGGGCATTGTTATCAATCTCCAGGAATTTACCAAGACCTCAAATATCTGGGGCGTCACCAATAATACCGGCGGGACAAACACCAACCGTGTTGTCCTTCTTCATAAGGATTAGCCTAACGGATATCCGGTCTTCTCGAAAAAAAACGCGGCCCGAAAGCCGCATTTTCTCTCTTAGTCAATTACCCTGTTATTTTTTGTTTGCATACCCCGCTTTTTTGAGCGTTTCCTCTATCTCATTGAGAACTGCAGGGTCCTCAATGGTCGACGGCATGGTAAACGGTTCGCCATCAGCAATTTTTCTCATCGTGCCTCTCAGGATCTTTCCTGAGCGGGTCTTCGGCAGACGCCCAACCACTGCAGCTTCATTAAAGCAGGCAATGGGCCCGATCTTTTCCCGTATCATCCCCACGAGCCCCTTTTTCATCTCGCTGTCATCTGCCTTGACCCCGGCCTTCAGCACAACCAGACCGAAAGGGACCTGCCCCTTCAGCGAATCATGGACACCAAAGACCGCGCATTCTGCAACATCCCGGTGCTGGGAAATAATCTCTTCCATCTCACCGGTCGAAAGACGATGGCCCGCCACATTGATCACATCATCAACACGGCCCATGATAAAGACATACCCGTCCTCATCCCGGAAACCGCCATCACTTGTAAAATAGTACCCCGGATATACATCGGTATAGGACTGCCTGAATCTTTCATCAGCCTGCCAAAGAGTCGGCAGCGTCCCCGGAGGAAGAGGCAGTTTGACGACAACAAGTCCCTCCTCGGTCGGGCCCAGGGTCTTGCCGGTGGTGTCGAGTATCTGGACATCGAATCCCGGCACAGGCTTGGTCGACGAACCGGGCTTGAGCGGAAAGGGCTCTATGCCCATACAGTTTGCTGTTATCGGCCATCCGGTCTCAGTCTGCCACCAATGGTCAATAACAGGTTTGTGGAGCAGGTTGTGCGCCCAGTGGTATGTATCAGGATCAAGCCGCTCGCCGGCAAGGAAAAGATATTTAAAATTCGACAGGTCATACTTCTTCAGATAATCGCCCTGGGGATCGTCTCTCTTTATTGCGCGGAACGCCGTAGGCGCCGTGAAGAGGGTCTTCACCTTATGCTCGGATATGACCCGCCAGAATGCTCCGGGATCAGGCGTGCCGACCGGTTTTCCCTCATACAGGATCGTTGTGCAGCCGGCCAGGAGAGGACCATACACGATGTATGAGTGGCCAACTACCCAGCCCACATCAGAGGCTGCCCAGTAAACCTCTCCGGGTTTGGTGTCATAGATATATTCCATGCTCCATCGGAGAGCAACCGCATGGCCGCCGTTATCGCGCACAATGCCTTTTGGTTTGCCGGTCGTGCCTGAGGTATAGAGGATATAGAGCGGATCGGTCGCCTTGACCGGCACACAGTCTGCCGGCTCTGCTTCTGCTGCGATCTTGTTCCAGTCGAAATCGCGGTCTGGGATAAGTTCTGCGATGACCTGGGGCCGCTGCAGGATCACACACTTTTCCGGTTTATATTCGGCAAGCTCAATGGCCTTGTTAAGCATGGATTTATACTCAATGATCTTTTTCACTTCTATGCCGCAGGATGCTGAGATGATGACACGGGGCCGCGCGTCGTCAATACGTATCGCAAGCTCGTGCGGAGCAAAACCGCCAAATACCACAGAGTGAATTGCGCCCAAACGTGCGCAGGCAAGCATTGCAATGGCTGCCTCAGGGACCATCGGCATATAGATGATCACTGTATCACCCTTGGTGACGCCCATCTTCTTAAGCGCACCGGCAAAGCGTGAGACCTTCTCAAGCAGTTCCCGGTATGTGAATTTCTGTATCGACCCGGTTACCGGGCTGTCATAGATAAGCGCGGTCTGGTCTGCGCGGCCCCCTGCAACATGGCGGTCAACTGCATTGAAGCAGGTGTTCATCTCACCGCCTGAGAACCAGCGGTAAAAGGGTTTATTGGAATCGTCGAGGACCTTGTCCCACTTCTTGTACCAGTCTATTGCTTCTGCTGCCTCTGCCCAGAAACCCTCAGGGTCCTGAATGCTCCTGTTAAATATCTCCTCGTACCTGCCCATCGCCAACCTCCTGTTTCATATTTTTTTATAGGATATCTTTTTGCTGCATCAATTCGCCAACAGTTCCCGGAGCACATAGGGAAGAATACCGCCATGCCTGAAATAATCGACCTCTATAGCAGTATCGATGCGGCATAACACCTTTACGTCACGCATTGATCCATCGGTCCGCGTGATGCACAGCGTAAGCTCCTGCTGCGGACGAAGGCCTTCGAGACCTATGATATCAAATTGCTCATCTCCGCTGATAGCGAGAGAAGATATGGACTCTTCCTTCCTGAACTGCAGAGGCAGCACGCCCATGCCGACCAAATTAGAACGATGAATGCGCTCAAAGCTCTTTGCGATAACTGCCTTCACGCCCAGGAGCTGCGTGCCCTTGGCTGCCCAGTCCCTTGATGAACCTGTGCCATATTCCTCTCCGCCGAATACAATGGTCGGCTTATGCAGGGCCGAATATTTCATGGCAGCATCATAGATGCTCATCTGTTCACCTGAAGGCTGAAACAGGGTATATCCTCCCTCCAAACGGGTACCGTCCTGTCGTGGCGGCAGCATCAGGTTCTTTATGCGCAGATTGGCAAAGGTGCCGCGTATCATCACCTCATGGTTGCCACGTCTGGTGCCATAGCTCTGGAAGTCCTTTTTTTCGACGCCCTGCTGGAGCAGATATCTGCCTGCAGGGGAATCTTCCTTTATGCTGCCTGCCGGACTGATATGGTCTGTGGTGACCGAATCGCCGAATATGCCCAAAGCCCTGGCACCTTTGATGTCCGGAATCCGGCTGGGCTCCATGGTGAATCCCTCAAAGAACGGGGGCTCAGCAATGTATGACGACAAGGGCCAGTTATAGATCGCATCAGAAACAGACGCTACGCGGCTCCACAATTCATTGTCTTTGGTAAGGTCAGCGTAAAGTGTTCTGAAGGTCTCCGGATCCCTTGCATATTTCATGACCGCAGCCACTTCGTCTGCGCCCGGCCAGATGTCTCTGAGATATACAGGCATGCCATCGCTGCCGATGCCGAGCGGATCGGTATCCATATTTACATTCACGCTGCCTGCAAGGGCAAAGGCCACGACAAGAGGCGGGCTCATCAGGAAATTGGCTCGCAGATTCACATGGATGCGGGCCTCGAAATTCCGGTTGCCGGACAGCACAGCAGCACAGATCAGGTCGTTCCTGACGATCGCCTCTTCTATGCCCTCATCCAGAGGTCCGGCATTACCGATACAGGTGGTACAGCCGTATGCAGCTACGGCAAAGCCCAATGTTTCGAGATAAGGGAGAAGTCCGGCGTGTCTGAGATATTTGGTGACGACCCTGGAGCCGGGCGCAAGAGAGGTCTTTATCCCCTTCCTGATAACGAGACCTTTGTCAACTGCCTTCTTCGCAAGAAGGCCTGCGGCAAGCAGGACTGCAGGATTCGAGGTGTTGGTGCAGGATGTTATCGCAGCGATGATCACATCGCCGGAGCCTGTCTCTTGCTCGTCCCTTGTCCGGAAACGCAGCGAAAGGTCAGCGGCCTGTTTGCCGAAACCGCCCTCCTCTGCCGGCAGGCTGAAAAGTTCTGTAAATCTGCTTCCGAGAAGCGGAAGATCAATGCGGTCCTGGGGCCGTCTTGGGCCGGCTACGGAAGGTCTTATTGCAGCCAGATCGATCTCTATGACCCTCGAGTAATCGATCTCACCGGGCTCAGGCATGCCGAACATCTCCTGTGCCCTGAAATAGGATTCGAACGCCGATACTTCTTCATCCGTGCGTCCGCTTGATCTGAAAAAAGTAACGGTCACGTCATCAATGGGGAAGAAACCGACTGTTGCACCATATTCCGGAGCCATATTGGCCACGGTCGCGCGGTCAGGGAGTGCAAGCGATGCAGCGCCCTCACCGAAGAACTCGACGAACTTTCCGACGACCTTTTCCCTGCGGAGCAGCTCTGTTATGGTCAGCGCAAGATCTGTGGCTGTCACCCCTGCGGCCAGGGAGCCTTTTAAATGGACGCCGACAACGTCCGGCGTGAGGAAATAGATTGGCTGTCCCAGCATGCCGGCCTCTGCCTCTATGCCGCCAACGCCCCAGCCGACCACGCCGATGCCGTTGATCATGGTGGTATGGCTGTCAGTGCCGACAAGGGTATCCGGGTAATAGAGGCCGTCCTTATGATGAACGCCGCGCGCGAGGTATTCGAGGTTCACCTGATGCACAATGCCGATGCCCGGCGGTATCACCCTGAAGGTCTTAAAGGCGTTCATGCCCCACTTCAGGAACTGGTAGCGCTCCCGGTTGCGTTCGAACTCCAGTGTCATGTTCTTTTGGAGTGCAGACTCATCGCCATAGTGGTCCACCTGCACCGAATGGTCCACAACAAGATCTACCGGCACCAGGGGCTCGATAATGCCAGGGTCCTTTCCCTGCTGCAGGGCCTTGCTGCGCATTGCAGCCATATCGCAAAGCAGCGGCACGCCGGTAAAGTCCTGCAGCACGATCCGCGCTGTAACAAAGGGAATCTCTTCTGTGCGGCCGGCATCAGGCTGCCACGCGGCAAGCTGCCTCACATGCTCTTCTGTAATTTTTCCTGCGTCATAGTTTCTGAGAACAGCTTCGAGGAGGATGCGAAGTGAGACCGGAAGGCGGGAGATGCTGCTGAAACCTGCCCCGGCAAGGGCAGGCAGGGAATAAAATTTCCCTGCCCTGCCGCCGCCGGGATCGAACTCCCTGAGCGTATTGAACAGATTATGCATCCTGCTTCACGTTCTCAGCGGAGCAGCAGATATTCATATCACGAACATATCGCAATATTCATGCACCGGCATCTGCTCCAGTCTTGCCTGGTCAAGAGATGCGTCGAGTATCGTATTCTGCTGTTTTGACGGGAAGCGGCGGCCGAGGTTGGTCCTGAACTTCTCGACCAGCACCGGCATGCCTTCTTTGCGGCGGCGTCGATGACCAATAGGGTATTCGATCAGCACCTCGGGCAGCGTGGTGCCGTCGCGCAGTTCCATGGTGAGAGCATTAGCAATAGAGCGCTTCTCCGGATCATGGTAATCCTTTGTGAACTGGGGGTCCTCGATACAGGTGATCTTGTCGCGCAGTGCGTCAATGCGGGGATCTGAGGCTACGCTGTCCTCATAGTCTGCTGCAGTGAGACGGCCGAAGATCAGCGGCACTGCCACCATGTACTGAATGCAATGGTCGCGGTCAGCAGGATTGTTGAGCGGCCCCTTTTTGTCAATGATCCGGACAGCAGCCTCATGGGTGCGAATCGTGATCTTTTTGATATCATCAACGGTTTTGCCCGATTCCTTCAGTTTCGCATGCAGGGCCATGGCACATTCCACCGCGGTCTGGGAATGGAACTCAGCAGGGAAGGATATCTTGAAGAGTATCTGCTCCATGACGTATGAGCCATACGCACGCTGGAATTTGAACTCATTGCCTCTGAAGAGCGAGTCATAGAAACCCCAGCCTTTGGCCGTAAGCACTCCGGGAATACCCATCTCACCCTTCATCGTGAAGAGCGCAAGACGGACAGCCCGGCTGGTCGCGTCGCCTGCAG
This sequence comes from uncultured Nitrospiraceae bacterium, assembly GCA_964463135.1. Taxonomy (GTDB): domain Bacteria; phylum Nitrospirota; class Thermodesulfovibrionia; order Thermodesulfovibrionales; family UBA6898; genus UBA6898. Next base: position 31,980 of record CAYXBA010000002.1, on the reverse strand, counting down.
CCCAGGACTTGCGTGAGCCGGTGTTCGGTGCATGCCGGTATGTCCTCAATGACTGGCCGTCCACAAATGCCTGCGACACTGCATCGATGACCTCTTCCCTGCTGCCTCCCATAAGCCGTGTGCAGACTGCAGCAGAAGCCACCTTTACCAGCACGACATGGTCAAGGCCGACGCGGTTGAACGCATTCTCCAGTGCGATCACACCCTGTATCTCATGGGCCTTGATCATGGCAACAAGAACGTCGCGCATGGTCAGGGGCTTTTTCCCTTCACGGACAGCCTTGCGGGACAGGTAGTCGGCAACCGCCAGTATGCCGCCAAGATTATCCGACGGATGGCCCCATTCTGCAGCCAGCCAGGTATCGTTAAAGTCGAGCCAGCGGACCATGGCGCCGATATTAAAAGCTGCCTGGACAGGGTCGAGCTGGAACTGGGTGCCGGGAACACGTGCGCCGTCGGGTACCATTGTGCCGGGGACGATCGGGCCGAGCAGCTTGGTGCATGCAGGATACCCCAATGCCTCAAGGCCGCAGCCGAGCGTATCGATCAGGCAGTACCGCGCAGTCTCAAATGCCTCGTCGGACCTGATTTCATAATTACAGACGTAGTCAGCAATGTCAGACAGGACCTTGTCAGGTTCCGGACGGACATTTGATATGTGTGAGCTCATGGTTATTCCTCGTTCTCTTTCCTGGATTTTTCTAATACGTATTACTTACTAACAATCCTGAAACAGTAATGACAGTAAAATTGGACACCCGCCCCTTTGTCCCCTCCCCTCACCGACAGTAAGTGCCTTAAGCAGGGCTATGAATCTTCACTCCCTCCCCATTGAGGGGGGAGGGCTGGGGAGAGGGTGTTAATTACAATGCAAATACCATATTGAAATCCCTAAATATTAACTAGGCACAGGAACGCAGAAAATCTCTGCACCCCCTATCAGATTTCGCACTCTTATCTCTTTTCGATCGGCAGATATGTCCGGTCCTCCATCCCGATATAGTTGGCAGAAGGACGGATGATCTTGTTGTCCAGACGCTGCTCAATGACATGAGCGCCCCAGCCCGTTGTCCTTGATATTACGAAGATGGGGGTGAACATCGGGATAGGCACTCCCATCATGTGGTATGAGACCGCTGAATACCAGTCTAGATTCGGGAACATGTTCTTCTCTCTTTTCATGACCGTTTCGATGCGGTCCGCAACGTTATGCAGGTTCATGTTGTCCCCGTCCTTGCAGAGCTTGCGCGCTATCTCCTTGATGATCGGATTTCTCGGATCGCTCACCGTATAGACCGGATGACCGAAACCGATGATGATCTCCTTGTTCGCAACGCGGGCTCTGATATCGTCCTCGGCATCATCAGGCGTACGGTACCGCCTCTGGATCTCGATCGCAGCCTCATTGGCGCCGCCATGCTTTGGTCCGCGAAGCGCGCCTATTGCGCCGGTGATCGCTGAGTGCACGTCCGAAAGCGTCCCGGTGATCACACGAGCCGCAAAGGTCGAGGCAGTATATTCATGTTCAGCGTACAGGATAAGCGACTGATCAAGTGCCTTCTCCTGGAGCGGCGAAGGTCTCCTGCCGTGCAGCAGGTGCAGGAAATGACCGGCGACCGTATCATCGTCAGTCTCAACCTCGATCCTGCGGCCGTTCTGACTGTAATGCCACCAGTACAGAAGCATGGACCCGAACGACGCGACCAGCCGGTCGATGATATCACGGGCTCCCTGAATATTGCGGTCCTCTTTTTCAGGCAGTATCGTCCCGATCACTGAACAGCCTGTCCTGAGCACATCCATCGGATGCGCAGCAGCAGGGATATGCTCCAATACAGCCCTCAGCTCTGAAGGCAGTCCGCGCAGGCCCTTCATTTTCCTTTTATAGTCCTTGAGCTCTGATACGGTCGGCAGCTCACCATGCACGAGGAGATACGCAACCTCCTCAAAGGTGGACTGCATCGCAAGCTCAACAATGTCATACCCGCGGTAATGCAGGTCGTTGCCGGTCCGGCCGACCGTGCAGACAGCAGTATTGCCTGCACATACACCTGAGAGTGCGACCGATTTCTTTACCCTTGGGGCTGCTGTTTCGATGGTTGTCGCTTCGCTCATTATCTCTCCTCCCGGGAAAATATTTTATCGAGCTTCTGCTCAAAAGCATGGTAGTCAAGGAAGTCATATAATTCCGCCCGCGTCTGCATGGCGGGTATCTGGCTCTTCTGGGTCCCGCTGCTGCGTATCGAATCGTACACGCCGAGCGCTGCCTTGCTCATTGCCCTGAAGGCAGAGAGCGGGTACAGCACTAACGATACATCCGCCTGCCTGAGCTGTTCGACCGTATAGAGCTCTGTTGCGCCGAATTCGGTGATGTTCGCAAGGATTGGGACCTTCACTGCCCCGGCAAACTCTTTATACATGGCAAGTTCTGTGATGGCCTCAGGAAAGATCATATCTGCGCCTGCCTCAACACAGGCACAGGCCCGGTCGATCGCTGACTGAAGTCCCTCAACCGCAAGTGCATCGGTCCTCGCCATGATCACAAAATCAGGATCGGTCTTTGAATCGACCGCAGCCTTGATGCGGTCCACCATCTCTTCCTTGCTGACGATCGCCTTGCCTGGCCGATGGCCGCAGCGCTTTGACTGGACCTGGTCCTCGATATGGACCGCGGCTGCGCCGAATTTGATCATGGAGCGGATTGTCCGGGCAATATTAAAGGCGCCGCCCCATCCGGTATCGATATCCACCAATACCGGAAGTTCGGAGATATCCGATATGCGGCGGAGATCAGTAAGCACATCATCCATGGTGCTGATGCCGAGGTCAGGAACACCAAGTGAGCTTGCTGCTACACCTCCGCCTGAAAGATAGAGAGCGCGAAAACCGACCCGCTCTGCCATCCGTGCGGCATAGGCATTGATCGCCCCGACCACCTGGAGAGGCTTCTCCTCCTGCACTGCAGCCCTGAACTTAGCACCCTGTGACACTGGTCTGGACATTAACATTCCTCCACTTGACATCATGATCACTCCCCAAAAAAGCGCACAAAAAGAGGAATGTTCTACTCTATGTTAGAAATGACCCACTAATCTTCTCAAATAGTGCAATGCAAACTCTATTCCAGTAACTTAACATCATAAATAATTACATTATATTAAAACATATAACATGTTGCAATAATACAATAATTAATAATTAGACGCTCTATTCAACAAAAACATCATAGCGCAGTATATTGCATTATTGAAATACATTGCATGCATTTTATTGCACTATGAAAAATAAAATCAAGTGCTCAGCTTATGCCGTATTTCTTTATTTTGTAGTAAAGATTTCTGAGTGCAGTATCGAGTAGTACGGCAGCCTTCTGGCGATTGCCGCCGGTTTCTGACAGCGCACGCACAATAGCAGACCTTTCTGCGGCGGATACGACCTGGTCAAGGGTCACCTGACTCCCCTGCTCTGCAGTAAAGAAGGCCTGATTGATCTTTTCGCAGCCCAACAGCGGAAGATGCTCTATCTCTATCACCTTCTCGCCAAGTCTCATATTGATCATGGCCCTGCCGATCACATTTTCGAGCTCCCTCACGTTGCCCGGCCAGTCATACTGAAGAAGAACGTCCATAGCCTCATCAGCGATCTTCAGCACTTCTCTTCCATAGCTCTGGTTCAGCTTGATAATGATATGTCCGGCAAGCAGCGGAATATCGGTCTTGATGCTCCTGAGCGGCGGGATCTGTATCGGAAGCACGTTCAACCGGTAGTACAAGTCTTCCCGGAAACTGCCGTCTTTTACCTTCAGTTCAAGATTTGCGTTGGTTGCCGCAATGACCCGCAGATCAACCGGCAGAGGGACTGTGCTGCCGACCCTGGTCACCTCTTTTTCCTGAAGAACCCGCAGCAGCTTCTTCTGTAAAGCAAGACTTACTTCACCGATCTCATCGAGGAATATCGTTCCCCTGCTTGCTTCTTCGAACAGGCCCCTTCGCCCGCCTTTTACCGCGCCGGTGAAGGCGCCTTCTTCGTAACCGAAGAGCTCACTTTCGAGCAGGTTCTCTGACAGTGCAGCACAATTGATGCGGACGAACTGTCCCTTCTTTCTGCTGCTGGCATTATGGATCGCATGCGCAAAGAGCTCCTTGCCGGTCCCGCTCTCTCCCCTCAGCAGCACGGTCGCCGGGGTCTCTGCAGCCCTTTTCGCCTGCTCCTTTGCCAGCTCCAATGCTGGGCTTTTGCCGATGATATCATCCCACGTGTACCGTGCCTTGAGCTGACGTATCAGCTTTTTCGCATGGGCAAGCTCTTCAGTAAGTGCGATGACCTCAGAGATATCCCGGATGACGCCGACACTGCCCCGGATATCACCATCAATTAAGACCGGTGCAACATTGACAATGACCTCTTTCTTTGCAGGCCCGACCTTCATATTGACATTCTTGACCGGTCTGCCGGTCTCGAGGACTTTCATATGCATACTTTCACCTTCGGCTATATCAACGGTCGCAGGCTTGCCGATGACCGCCTCAGGCGGAAGTCCGGTTATGCGCGTGTACGCAGGATTCACGATGATATTATTGCCCTGCTGGTCCGCAACAGAGATGGCGTCGGATGTAGAATCAAGCACTGCCTCGAGCAGGCTCCGCACATTCCAGAGATCGCTGACCGTGCTCGAAAGCTTCTTTATCTCGGTGATGTCGCGAAAGACAGCGACCGCCCCCAGCACCCTGCCTTCCGGGTCCCGCACAGGCACCCTGTTCGTTATGATAACCGTATTGCCGAGGTTCTGTTCCTGCCCGATCTCCGGTCTGCCTTCCGCAAGCACGATATGAAGGCGGGTATTCGGTATCACGTCAACTGCAGGTCTGCCGATGATATCTTTTGCGCTGAGGCCAGTAATCCGTTCGGCAGCCTTGTTGAAGAGCGTGACCACACCGTCGCTCTGCACGGCTATCATACCGTCATAGGTAGAATCAAGGATGGTCTCTATTTCGCTTTTTGGAAGCTCTTCCATGGGCTGTTGCTTATTGTATCACGAGAGGGCGAAGCGAAGAAAACTACCTGCGGTCTTTAAAGAAACGCTGGAGCAAGGCAGCAGATTCATTTTCGAGGACCCCTGAAATTACCTCAACCTGGTGATTGAGACGGGAGTCGGTCAAAATGTGATAAACGCTGTCCACCCCTCCGGCCTTGTTGTCTTTGCAGCCGTACACAAGCCGCGAAATACGCGCGTTGATAATGGTGCCTGAACACATGATGCAGGGTTCCTTGGTAACATACAACGTTGCATCAAGAAGCCGCCAGGAATCTGACACAAGAGTTGCTGCGCGGAGAGCGAGAATTTCTGCGTGGGCCGACGGGTCCTTTGTGGTCTCTCTCAGATTGTGGGCTCTGCTGATGATCTTCCCGTCCCTTACCACAAGCGCGCCGACAGGAACCTCACCTTTATCATACGCGAGAACAGCCTCTTCCAGGGCGATCCGCATGAACCTGATATCTTCTTCGTGCTGCATCGACTAATAATAGCACAGGTCCTGACACGGAAGAGAAGGTATGACAGCAAGAAGCTTAATGAACTTTCGACGACAGCAAACTGGCAGGGTAACGGTGACAACAGAAGCAGGCTGAGAGGCCCGGAAAGATAACCCCTCAATTTCTATAATAAATCGGGGGCTGCAGGCAGTGTTTCCTGCCTGCAGCCCCCGTTGTGTCTCTCTGCATCCCTTAAGATTATAACTGGCGCGCCCTGAGGGATTCGAACCCCCGGCCTACAGATTCGTAGTCTGACGCTCTATCCAGCTGAGCTAAGGGCGCATACTTTGTGATGACTTATTATTTCTTGTTGCCACTCTTCAGCATAACAGCATATTTCGGATGCTCGAACGGATGGATCGCAGGGAACTTCGAATAGAGCCATCCCTTGAAAATTTCCTTATCATCTTCAAACACCTTCAGGCCGACTGCAGGATTGTTCGGCTCGTTCGTGGTGGACGTGATCGTGAGGCCGTCCATCTTGAAGTCAGGAATGAACTCGCCGACCGCAAGCTTGAGGTTTGAACCCGGGACCTTGAAATCACTGTTTACATTGATCGTATACTCGGTCTTCTTCTTGCTCGCCTTCTCCTCAACTACGAGAACAACTGACTTCCACTTGCCCTTCACTGCATCCGGAAGGTTAACCGTGGTCTGTCCTTTCGGCATGGTCACCTGCTGACCGGCAGGACCGCCCGGCTGAGGATGACCAGCAGGCATCTGCTGACCGGGTGCGCCGGCCTGCGGGGCCTGAGGAGCTTCTTCTTTCTTCTTGCATGCACCGAAACTTAATACAAGGGCGATACCACACACAGCTACCAAGATCTGCTTCTTCATCGATTACTTCCTCCTTAAAAAAATGCTAAATGTTTTTCTCCGGACCAAAATGGCGGAGAGGCAGGGATTCGAACCCTGGGAACGGTGTTACCCATTCAACCGCTTAGCAGGCGGTTGCCTTCGACCGACTCGGCCACCTCTCCCAATCAAGATACTTTAACAGCTCACTTTATCTTTTGTAAAGAAATGACGTTACTGCCAGATAAAGCAACCGGCGCGACCGAATTCCGCGGCCATGGCGACCGCAGGGAACCAAACGAAACGTACTACATACTATTTCCTCTGCTTTGAGCGGTAATCCTCTATAGCTTTTTTCAGAGCATCAGCACCGAGATTGGAACAGTGCATCTTCTGCGGCGGCAGCCCGCCCAGTTCATTCGCAACAGCCTCCTTGGATATGGCAAGCGCTTCGTCAAGCGTCTTGCCCTTCACCATCTCGGTCACCATGCTGCTGACCGCAATTGCTGCACCGCAGCCGAAGGTCTTGAACTTGGCATCCACAATGCGGTCGTCCTGCACCTTGATATAGATCTTCATCGCATCCCCGCAGGTGGGGTTCCCTTCCTGGCCTACGCCGTCCGCATCCGCCATATCGCCGACGTTGCGGGGATTGGTAAAATGATCCATTACTTTGTCGCTGTACATGATCCACCTTCCTGGTTATCTCCCCATCCCTGGGCATAGGGAGAGATTTCTCTGAGCCGCTTGATAACTGCCGGGAACTCTGCTGCAACATAGTCAATGTCTTCAGGGGTATTGCCCATACCGAGGCTGAAGACGATCGAACCCTGGGCGAGACCGGACGGTATGCCCATCGAGAGCAATACGGGCGATGCCTTCAATGCCTTTGAGGAGCAGGCAGAGCCGCTTGCCGAAAAGATGCCTTTGGCTGCAAGGAGCAGGAGCATCGCCTCTCCCTCAATATATTCTGCGCAGAAGCTCGCATGTGCAGGAAGCCTGTTGTTCCGGTCGCCGGTCAGGTAAACCCGCTCCACCTGCGCCATGGCATCAATGATCTTGTCCCGGAGCGGCCTGAGATAAGCCATCCTGCTCTGCAGTTCTGTCTGCGCAAGTTCGGCTGCCTTTCCCATGCCTACGATAGCCGGTACATTCTCTGTGCCTGCGCGCCTGCCTGATTCCTGTATACCGCCGTAAATAAGCGGAACGATGCGCGTGCCCTGCTTCACCACGAGGGCGCCAGCGCCTTTGGGGCCGTAGAACTGATGCGCTGCCATGCTCAGGAGGTCAACGCCGAGGTCGGCCATATCGACCGGGATATTCCCGGTGGTGGCGACCGCGTCCGTATGCACCGAGATGTTCTGCTCCTTCGCGATCTTCACGATCTCTTTTATCGGTTCGATCGTACCGACCTCGCTGCTTGCATGCGTTACCGAGATCAGGACCGTCTCTTTTGTGATCATCTTCTTCACGGTCTCGGGATCGACAATACCCTGTTTGTCCACCGGCAGATACGTGACCGTGAAGCCGCTTTTCTCAAGGAACCGCGCGGCATTGAGTATGGAATGATGTTCCATCCTCGAGACCAGGACATGCTTGCCCTCGTTCTGCCGCGCCAGGGCAATGCCCCGCAGGGCAAAGTTGTTCGCCTCAGCACCGCTCGCCGTAAAGATCACCTCTGCAGGCTTTGCATGTACCAGTCCAGCGACCAGCCCGCGAGCATTCTCGATGGCCTCTTTTGCCTTCATGCCGTATTCGTACACGCTGAGCGGGTTGCCGAACTCCTCGGTGAAATACGGCATCATCGCTTTCAGCACATCAGGATGAAGGGGATTTGTAGCAACATGGTCGACATAATATTTCTTCATGATCACCTCGGGCCCTTCTTTATATAGAATTTAAAAAAATCCGGCGTCTCATCTATCCCCAGAAATTCATTGTTCGTCTTTCTACACCAATCAGGAATATCCTCAAGCGCGCCGTCATAGTCGGTCATAATCTCCAGTATCTGGCCGGGCTCGAGTTCTTTCATCTGCTCCTCAAGTTTCAGCAGATGCATGGGGCACATCATATAGACGATATCAGTCGTAACATCAGGCTTGACGTCCTGGACAAATTTCATACGGTGCAGGCCGCCTTGGTGACCTTGCCCTGCCTGCCTTTTCCCGGCATCTTCGGCAGGGTCATGGGCTGGCCGCCGGCAAGAAGGTCCTTCAGGGACATGCTGTTAAGGAACTGTTCGATATTCTCGCCGAGAGATTTCCAGAGCAGGTGCGTTACGCAGCTGTCCACCCGGATGCAGCCCTCGCTCGGGTCAAGGCAGGACGTGATCGCTACCGGCCCTTCGAGCTCCCTGAGGATCTCGCCGATGCTGATCTTCTCCGGCACACGGGCCAGCATATAACCTCCGCCAGGCCCCTTCACGCTCTGAATGATCCCGGATTTGCGCAACGTATTGAGTATCTGTTCAAGATAGGAAACAGACACGTTCTGCCTTTCGGAGATCTGCCTGATCGTGACCGGACCGACACTTCCGGCCCTCGCGATCTCGTACATCGCACGCACGCCGTACTGTCCTTTTGTGGATAACCTGAGCATGATTTACCTTATAAAAGTTTAGTAAATCTGTCAAGTATTATCGGGCAGTTTGGATATACGAATAATGGTTGGGGGATTACGGCTTAATATGTATCTCGACCGGATTGCCGATCGCGATATTAAAGAGTGCAGCAGCACTCCCCCGGTTCACAAAGAACTCGACATATTCCGAACTGTTGATCACGGAATGGAGTTCCTTATCGAGGGCCTCGCCGTAATACATCTTCATCGGCACCTCTTTGCCCGAGAGCAGCACCTTGAGTGATGCCTCCGGATTCTGGCCGGTCAGCGCATCGATCTCGGTCTCGCTGATGTTCGTGGTGGCATTACCGAATTTATCCACATGGATGATCTCGCCCTTTATAACGGTCTTATCCATGACCGGTATCGGAAGTTCGACAGCGCGGTAATCAGTAATCACCTCTCCGAAGTTCTGAATATTCTTGCCGCCGGAAAGCCATGCGGCAACAGGCGCGAAGACATCCCTTCCCTGGAAGGTCGAACTTTTGGACTTGAGAAAATAGTGATCAGCCGTAATATGGAAGACTTGGAGCGTCCGCGCCTCCTTCTTATATATATAGGAGAAGACGCCGTTGTCCGGTCCGATGAAATATTGCCGTTCGGTCACAACAAGGAGGGGCCGCCTGCGCGACCCGACACCCGGGTCCACAACAACCACATGGCAGGTCCGCTCAGGAAAGAACTTGTAGTTCATGCCTATGGTAAATGCCGCCTCCCTGATGCTATGGGATGCGATCCCGTGGCTGAGATCAATGACATTTGCCATGGGGTTGATGCTGAGGATCGCCCCCTTCATGACCCCTACAAAGGGATCATTGACTCCAAAATCCGTAGTGAGCGTGATGACTGGATTAGCTTGCATGCGCGGCACCTCTCAAAAGGTTAATATCCTCGACCTTCCCGTCCTGCATATAGCCCATTATACCATCAAGTATCTCAATTGTAGCCCTGGGGTTCACAAAATTTGCCGTGCCGACCGCGACGGCTGTTGCACCTGCCAGCAGGAACTCGACCGCGTCGTGAGCCTTCATGATCCCCCCCATGCCGATTATAGGTACCTTTACCGCCTTATAGACCTCATATACCATGCGGACTGCCACCGGCTTGATCGCAGGGCCTGAAAGCCCGCCGGTCCTGTTCGCAAGCTTCGGCTTCCGTGTCTGTACATCGATCGCCATGCCGGTCAGGGTATTGATCACCGAAAGGGCGTCAGCGCCTGCATCTACAGCCACCTTTGCCATAAGCGAGATATCGGTCACATTCGGAGAGAGCTTCACAATGAGCGGCAGACTGGTCGCCTTCCTCACTGCGCCGACCACCTGGGTCGTCACTTTGGGGTCAGTGCCGAAGATGCACCATCCTGCCTGCTTGTTCGGACAGGAGATGTTCATCTCCAGCGCATGAATACCGTCCACAGAGCTCAGTTTTTCTGCAGCTGCGACATATTCATCTACCGAGTCTCCGAAGAAATTAACGATCACCTTGGTGTCGTACGTCCTGAGAAAGGGTATCTTCTCCTCGATAAATCTTTGAATGCCGATATTTTGGAGCCCGATGGCATTGAGCATGCCGGATGCAGTTTCGACAATGCGCGGCGGCGGATTGCCTTCCTTCGGCAGAAGCGAAAGGCCCTTAACCACAACAGCGCCCAGCCGTCCCAGGTCAAGGAATTCGGCATACTCTTCGCCATACCCAAAAGTACCTGATGCGGTCATGACCGGATTCTTCAGTTCAAGGCTGCCTATCCTGACGCGAAGGTCAATGCTCACCAGACGATCTCCTTTGACTCGAATATCGGGCCTTCCTTGCAGACCCTCGTGTATCCGTCCCGGGTCTTCACGACACAGCCGAGGCAGGCGCCGATGCCGCAGGCCATATGCTCTTCCATCGAAACATAGGTTGGGATCTTATGCTGTCTGCCGATCTCCGCGATTGCCTTGAGCAGCGGGTGCGGACCGCAGGCGTAGATCCGGTAATTGGGGGCTGGGGACTGAAGATTGGACAAAAAGGAAGAGAGCATATCAGCAGCGTTTCCTTTTGTGCCTGCTGAGCCATCGTCAGTACTTACGATGAGCTCTTTTGTATATCCCTTCAGTTCATCATGCATCAGCAGGTCGTCCTTTGTGCGCGCACCATAAAAGACCACTGCCCTGCCTGCCAGCTGCTCCACGAACGAAAAAACCGAGGCAATGCCGATGCCGCCCGCAATAACGAGCGGGACGATCTCCCCTGAAGGCATAGGATAGCAGGTGCCCAAAGGACCAAGCACCTCGATCACGGCCCCCTCTTTCATCTCCTTCAGGATCTCGGTGCCCTTGCCCCTGATCCGGTACAGTATCTGCACACCCTGTCCTGTCTTTCTAAACAGACTGAAGGCCCGCTTCAGCAGAGGGTCTGTTCCCTTGTTCACTTCGATCATGAAGAACTGGCCGGGCCGCGGCTCAGGCATCTCTGCGGGGACGTTAACGGTAAGGAGGTTATGGACTGCGTGGACCGGACGGTTTTCCTGAATTTCTGCCTTGAAGTATCTACTCAAAGGTTATCTCTACGATCTCATATTCTATAGTTCTGGCAGGCGCCTTGATTATGGCAGTATCACCCACATCCTTCCCGATAAGCGCCTTGCCGACCGGTGAACTGAGCGATATCTTGCCCTGCTTCACATCAGCCTCTTCAGGCCCGACAAGGATGAATATGTATTCGGTGTCAGCCTCGACGTCGAGGACCTTCACCTTTGCGCCGAACGCAATCTTCGACTGTCTGATGGTGGCGGGGTCGATCACCTGCGCCATGGCGATCTTGCCCTGCAGTTCCTGTATTCGTCCCTGAATGAACGACTGCTGTTCCTTTGCTGCATGATATTCTGCATTTTCAGAGAGGTCGCCATGCGCGCGCGCCTCTGCAATGGCCTGTATATTCTGCGGTCTCTCGACCTTCATCAAATGCTCAAGCTCAGCCTGCAGCTTACGGTATCCGTCCGGCGTTAAAGGGATTCTTTGCACGTTTCGTAGCTCCTTAATAGAAAATCAGATATACTCTACCATGTTGCCTGCTTTTTTAAAAGATTCACCCGGGCAGTTTCTGCTTGTATTGCAGATCTGCATATACTACTCTTTACCGTAAGAGTCCATGACAGAACGCGGAGGGACCCATGCTGACGAAGATCGTTGCAAAGAAGAAGGACGGCACCATGCTCAAGGGTATGACCGGAGATTTCCTGCCTTACCGGAACAGTTTTCATATGTCCGCTGCCGATGCTCCTGATGACAGCACTGATGTTCTTGTCGATGACCTCAAGGCGGTCTTTTTCGTGAAGAGGCTTGAAGGCAGCAAGTCACCGCACAACAGACCTCCGGAGAGATCTCTGCCCGGAGTCATGTCAACAGAACGCCGTATCTGCGTCACCTTTACGGACAATGAAGATATAGAAGGATACACCCACAGTTTTCATCTCGACAGGCTCGGTTTTTTTCTGAAGCCGATCGACCCCAATGATAATAATGAGAGGATATTTGTAGTGCTCTCCTCGGTGAAGAAAATACTTTCCGACGGGAAGGAGATCGATCTGAATTCAGGAGCTGTAAGCGAGAAGATCTGCGAACTCTGCGGCAAAAAGCTTGATCTGAGATGGAAATACTGCCCCTTTGACGGCACAAAGATCAAATAACAGCCCCTGCAGCCTGTCTTGACTCAACCATGACAATGCTTTAGTCTAATCCATACTTTTTTCTTTGGAGGACGTAATGCGATTTTCGAAGATGTTCATACCGACGCTGCGGGAGGCACCTGCCGATGCAGAAGCGATAAGCCACATTTTAATGCTCCGCGCAGGTTTTGTGCGGCAGCTTGCTGCAGGGCTCTACATATTTCTGCCGCTCGGCTGGAGGGTCCTGGACAAAATAGATGCGATCCTGAAAGAAGAGATGGAGTCGATCGATGCACAGGAGATATCCATGCCGATCCTCCACCCGGCAGAGATCTGGCAGCAGACCGGCCGCTGGGACATTATCGGCGGTGAGATGTTCAGGCTGAAGGACCGCAATGACCGCGAATTCTGCCTCGGCATGACGCATGAGGAGATCATGACCTGGCTGGCGTCCCGGGAGATCCGTTCTTACCGCGATCTTCCCCAGGTCTGGTACCAGATACAGACAAAATTGAGGGACGAGGCACGGCCAAAGAGCGGCGTGCTGCGCACACGGGAATTCATCATGAAGGACAGCTACAGCTTTGACGCTGACGAAGAAGGCCTGGACAGGAACTATCAGCTCCATGCAGAGGCGTACCACAGGATATTCAACCGCTGCGGCCTGAAGTTCATGCAGGTGGAATCAGACCCGGGCATGATGGGAGGCGGGTACTCGCACGAGTTCATGGCGCCAAGCCCTGCAGGCGAAGACCAGGTGGCGATCTGCCCCGGCTGCGGGTATTCTGCAAACGTTGAACTGGCACTCTCGATCCCGAAACAGATAGAAGAGAAGGACTGGCAGATCGAGGAAATACATACGCCGGAGCGGAGAACAATCAGCGAGGTGACGAATTTCCTGAAGCTTTCTCCGGAATATTTCATTAAGAGCGTGCTGGTGATCTCCGATAATGGGCCTGTGCTCGCACTGGTGCGTGGCGACCAGGAGGTGCATGAGAAGAAACTGGCACAGGTGATCGGTCAGCACAGGCCTGCGCAAAAGATCGAGGTGAAAGAGATCCTCGGCGTCGAGGCAGGGTTCATCGGTCCGATGGGGCATAAGGACCTGCGGATTGTCGGAGACCCCTGTCTGAAACAGGGAACGTATGTGAGTGGTGCGAACAAACAGCATTATCATATAAAGGGCGTGAAGGCTGACAGGGACATTACTGCTGAATGGCATGACATCCATATTGCAAAACAGGGTGAGGCCTGCACAAAATGCGGCAAGGAACTGATAGTCGAACGCGTGATCGAGATCGGCAACATCTTCAAGCTCGGCACAAAATACTCTGCAGCACTGAAGGCCGTCTTCCTGGATGAGCACGGCAATGAAAAACCGATCATCATGGGCAGCTACGGCATCGGCCCTGCCCGCATTGCCGCAGCTGCGATAGAGCAGAACAATGACAAGGACGGCATGATCTGGCCGCGGTCCATAGCACCCTTTGACGTTGAACTGATCCCTCTGAACATGAACGATGCAGGAACAGCAGAAACAGCAGGCAGACTTTACGAGGAACTGAAGAAGGCACGGATCGAGGTCCTGATGGATGACCGCGAAGAGCGGGCCGGCGTAAAGTTCAAAGATGCTGACCTCATCGGCATCCCGACCCAGATCATTATCGGCGAGAAGAACCTCAGGGAAGGCCTTGTCGAGATCAAGGACCGAAAGACCAAAGAGACTGCAAAGGTGACGGTCGAAGAGGTCCTGGAAAAGATGAAGGCCCTGATCAGGAGCTGAAAGCCGCTGCGCAGGGGCTGCCACGTATGAGACAATTTTTATGAGACAATTTTTTCTTGACAGCAAAAAGAGAGAGGGATATAGTTAAATCATGTTTTTGAATCTGCGTAAAGCGATGAATCATCTTATTACCGCGTGGCCTGTCAATGCCGCGGCCGGAGAAGATTTCTATTAGCTGAACGCAGAAACATAAGAGAAATTATCCGAAGGCCGCGGAGATCAACTCCGCGGCCTTTTTATTTGGAGGTGCAGCATGAGATGGGATGCAGCGAAGTACGAAGCAACACATTCGGCACAGAACGACGCAGGAAAGGAGCTTATCGCCATGGCTGCGTTAACGGCCGGCGATACTGTCCTGGACATCGGCTGCGGCACAGGATCGCTCACCGTAGAACTTGCCGTTCTGGCGGCCGATGGAAGGGTTGTCGGACTCGATCCCTCAGCAGAGATGCTTGCACTGGCAGAAGAGAAGATCCGCCCTGCAGGCAATATTACGCTGATGCATATGCCTGCTCAGGAGATGAATTTCAGTGCAGAGTTCGATGTCGTATACTCGAATTCTGCGCTCCAGTGGATACAGGAGCAGGAAGAGGTCATGGCCCTCAGCTTCAGGGCATTGAAGAACAAGGGCAGACTTGCCCTGCAGCTTCCGGCCAGGGACTTCTCCTGGGAACTGGCAGATAATATCCATATCGCAGCAGGGGCCATAGGCATGCAGTCGGCCTTCGAGAAGATCGACTCTCCGTGGCGTTTCCCGTTAAAGGATGAATTTGCGGACCTGTTGAAGGGCATAGGCTTTTCGAATGTGCAGACCTTTTACAAAGATTACACGCTTGCCTTTGCAGGCATCGACGAGGTGCTCGAATGGAGCCTGTCTGCAGCCTTGCGGCCCTATCTGGAACTCATGGACGAGAACAGGCAGGAGCGCTTCGCGTATGCCTTTGCGATGAACTTTGAGAACTACCGGACGGAGAGAGGCATAGAGTTAGCGTTCAGGAGGCTCTTTGCCCTTGGAGAAAAAGGATAAGCATTGCGGCCATTGCATCTGAACTGTTTGACAATACGCAATTCAGTTAAAGCCGCGGTTCCCAAGTCTTCTGATGCATTGAAGTTCAAATTGACGACAGCACTGATCGGCCTATAATTAGATTAAACGGCCAGGAGGATCTTATGGATAATGCAGAGGCCTTAAACAGCGTGCTCAAGCAGCTCTCTGATGACGTGAAATTGTTCATAGAACTGTCGCTCAGGGAGACAGACGACTCCTGGGACGAATGGCTTAGGCTGACCACAAGAGGTGCGGCTGTCCGGTGCTGGGAAATGAAGAACTGCAGGAATGAGGAATGCCCGGCATATAAGCAGATCGACAGCAGATGCTGGCTGATAGCAGGCACCATGTGCAGCGGTAAGATAAAAGGAGAGTTTGCCCTGAAATATAAGAGCTGCACCCAGTGCGAAGTGTACCAGCAGTCCGTGTTCGGCGATCCGGTTGCCGAGATATATGAACACCTGCTTACCCTTGTCCACAGCTTCAGGCACACGCAGGACAAGTTAAGGAGTCTTGCGGTAAGGGACCCGTTGACCGGGCTCCACAACAGGAACTATTTCAATGAGATGATCATGAATGAAGTGGCCCGGACAAAGCGGTACGGCAATGCTTTCTCAATCGTCATGCTCGACATAGACAATTTCAAATGGGTCAATGACAACTACGGCCATGTCTTCGGGGACAAGCTGCTGCGGGATTGCGCCGCTATCATGACCGAGGCGGTCAGGGCGTCCGATATTGTGGTCCGGTTTGGCGGTGACGAGTTCCTTGTTGTCATTCCGGAGCATGACAGCGACATGTGTCAGGAGATCATCGACAGGATCAGGACCAGGATAGACGACTGGAACCTCTCCTACTCCAGCCCGGACTATTCCCTTGCGGTCAGTGCAGGCTGCGCCAATTTTCTTCCGGGCAAGGAGATCATGACCGTGCTGAAAGAAGCGGACACTAAGATGTATTCAAATAAAGGGAGACGGTAGGGAGTTCGCAGCCTCAGTTCTTCACATTGAGGTTCCGGACGCCGTCCGGTCTCCATGCAGGGGATATGACTCTTTGCGGTTCCAACGCCTTCATATAGGAAGCCCAGGTGACCGTAAAATCTCCAAACCGGTCATTGATGCTGTCAACTGCCCTTAGTATGGACCTTTCCTTTGCATCGTCATTGAACAGTGCCAGTTGATCATCGTTCTGATGCATCAACTGCGAAAGACTGACACCGAGCAGCCTCACCTTATCGGTCAGCCGTATCGAGTCCAGGACAGTCAGGGCATGGTGATAGATCTCGTGAGTGCCGTTGACATGCAACGGGAGCGTGGTCTGCCTGGTAAAGGTCTTGAAATCAGCGTACCGTATGGTCAGCGTCAGCTTCTTCCCGACAAAGCCGTGCTTCCTTGCCCTGCTGCCGACCATTGAGCTTAACTTCAGCAGTTCCGCCCTTATGGCCTCCATGTCAGTGATATCTTTCGGCAGGGTCATGCTGTGTCCTATGGATTTCGGGTCTTCGTCCCTGACCGTGAGCGGTCTGTCGCACTGTCCGAGTCCCATATGCTTCAGGGTCTCTCCGATGATGCCGAATCTGTTCCGCAACAGGCTTACCGGCGCCCTGCCCAGCTCTCCGCAGGTCCTGATGCCGCACTGATCTAGCCTTTCTGCTGTTGCTGCCCCGATGCCCCAGAGCTCCCTGACAGGAAGGTCCTTCAGCACAGCCTCCGTATCCTCAGGTCTTATCCATTTGAGGCCGTCCGGCTTTGCGATATCGCTGGCCAGCTTTGCCATCAGGATATTGGGCGCTATGCCGACCGTGCAGTTGATGCCGAACAGTTCCTTCACCTCTTTCTTGATCGCAGCGCCTATTGCCTCCGGCCCGCCGAAGAGGTGATGCGTGGTTGTCACGTCAAGAAACGCCTCATCAATGGAGTAGATCTCGATGTCAGGCGTGTACCGGTGGTACACGTAAGAAAGTTCTCTGCAAGTATGCGTATATTTTTCATTATCGCCGACAACCAGGATCAGATGAGGGCAGAGCTTTTTCGCCTCGTACGTATTCATGCCGGTCTTTACACCGAATTTGCGGGCCTCGTATGAACGGGTAGTGATAACGGTCCTGTTGCCTGAGCCGATGACCGCTATGGGCTTGCCCCTGAGCCGGGGATCAGCCTGCTGCTCTACTGAGGCAAAAAAGGCATCCATATCTATGCAGATGATGATGGGGGGCATAACCGGCCTCACATGATAATGTTTCTATTGGTCAGGTCTCTATTGCTCAGGTCTCGGTGGACTCAATTCTCCAGAGCAGCGACGCAGTATCGAACGACAGCTCAAACAGCGTGCTGCCGTCTGTCAGTGAGAAATGATGCAGGTCCTTCTGGCCTTCTCTTGTCTTCCAGGTGTAAGTGATCTCCTTCACCTTGATCGTCCTGCCGGACCAGGTAAAGCTGACAGGTTTGATTCGGTATGGCCTGCCAAAGGATGCCAATACGCTTACGTCTTCCCTGATCTGCATTATATCTTCCGGATAACACCGAGCACCTTGCCGATGATCGAGACCTCGCCCGCCTTGTACGTGACCGGCTGCATGGTGCTGTTCTCAGGCTGCAGCGTCACCTCGCCCCTGCGTATATATATTCTCTTGACCGTTGCCTCATCCCCGATCAGCGCAATGCCGATCTCGCCGTTATTAATTGACTGCTGCGGCTTGACCACGACATAGTCGCCGTTGTATATCCCGGCATCGATCATGCTGTCTCCCACGACCATTAACGAGAAGGCGTCCTCAGCAGGGAACATGGTGCTGTCCACAAATATATGGGACTCGATATCCTCGTACGCAAGGATCGGCGCACCTGCCCTGATCCTTCCTGCTACCGGGACCATGCGTCCATGCGGCGGTGTCTGCATGTCCGGCAGTTCTATGCCGCGAGAACGGGAAGGGACTATCTTCAGGAAACCCTTCCGTTCTATCGCCTTGAGATGTGTCCGTGCCGCGGCCCAGCCGAATTTGAAATGCTCGCCTATCTCCCTGAAGGTCGGGGGGTATCCATGCCTCGCTGCATAGGCCTTAAGAAAGTCCAGGATCTGCTGTTGTCTGCCGGTCAAGTTGTCCATAGGTATACCTTTGTATTGTAATATACATATGTATACTATAAGCCGGATTTTTTGTCAAGTGTCAGGCAAGCGCCCTGATAAATGGCCGCTTAACAGGAGAGAGAACTGCTTAGGCACTGCTTAATCATTCGAGGTTCCCGAAGGCCTCCGGCACAACATTGGACAGGGCCGGGAATATATGCATACACCCGGTTATAGATTCCGCATCGCCTCCTTTTGCCATTGCATTCACCACTTCCTGGATGAGCATTGCCGCATGCGGGCCTATGATATGGAACCCGAGGATCTTCCTTGTCCCCTTTTCAACAATGGCCTTTGCAAAACCTTCAGTCTCGACCATTGCCTCTCCCATCACCGTATCTGAATACTGGGCGCGGCCCACGAGGATGTCGTGGTCCTTTCGTGCCTGCTGCTCGGTCATGCCAACCGCGGCGATCTGGGGATATGTATAGACAGCATGGGGAACCAGACCAAAATCCATCCTGATCTTCTTCCGGTTCGTGGCATTGTGCCAGACAATTTCAGCCTCCTTGTCTCCGGCGTGCGTGAACATGGCCCTGCCTGTGGCATCGCCGACTGCCCAGATATGTTTCCTGTTGGTCTGAAGATGATCATCGACCTTTATGAAATTGGCGCCATACGTCTCGATCCCCGCATTCTCCGGCTTCAGGAGATCTGCATTCGACCGTCTGCCTGCAGATACCATGACCGCTTCAGCCTTGATCTGTTTCACCTGCCCGTTTTCGCTGTCCCTGACCAGCACCTCATGGCCCCCGACAGCCCTTTTTATTTCGATGGTCTCGCCTCCAAGGAGCAGTTCAACACGTTTTCCCATCTCCTTCCCCAGCAGTTCAGAGATCTCGGGTTCTTCAAAATGCAGCAGGGTCCTGTGCCTGTCAACGATCGTGACCTTTGTCCCCATGGCAGCGAAGAAATGCGCATATTCGAGTGATATAAAGCCGCCGCCGATAAAGATCATGCTCTCAGGCTGCGTTTCCAGTCCCAAAACAGTCTCATTCGTCAGATACTGCACGTTATCAAGACCCTTGATCGACGGGACTGATGGTCTGGCGCCGGAGGCGATAAAGATCTTCTTCCCTCTGATCTTCCTGGTGCCGGCCTGCAGCGTATGCTCATCAAGAAAATAGACCGCTCCCTCGATAAGATCGATATTTTCAGACCCAGCGATCGCATCTTTGATCGCAGTCCTGCCGCTCTGAACAGCAGTCC
The DNA here is from genome assembly GCA_964463135.1 of uncultured Nitrospiraceae bacterium. Lineage (GTDB taxonomy): Bacteria > Nitrospirota > Thermodesulfovibrionia > Thermodesulfovibrionales > UBA6898 > UBA6898. The sequence goes on along the minus strand of CAYXBA010000002.1, from coordinate 12,222 downwards.
TCATGCGCTCCATGATCGCACTGAAATCAATATCGGTTATGGCTGAACGAATGCCGAGCTTTTCATTCCCGATAGTTTCCATGATCCTGTCCGCTGTATAGATAAGCGTCTTAGAAGGCACACATCCGTAATTGACGCAGGTCCCGCCAACGCGGCCCTTGTCGCAAAGGGCAACTTTCAGGCCTGCAGAGTCCGCATTAAAGGCGATCCCCAGCCCGACATCGCCTGCGCCTGCAACGATAACATCGTATCTGTCCATGACAGTCCCTTCTATCCGGCAGCCTGATCAGCTTCCAGATCGACAAAGAGTTCTACGTCCCATCCCAGCATAATGCCGTTGTCTGCCATAAGCTGGTTCCATTCCATGTTGTAATCTTTACGGTTGATCTTGCCAACAGAGCTAAAGCCCATGCTTACAGTATCGCCGAAGGGGTCCTTCACAGGCCCGGAAAAATCTGTTGTTAAGGTTATCGTTCGGGTGATGTTGTGCAGGGTAAGGTCGCCGGTGACCTTGGCGCTGCTTCCACCGGAATAATCGATATGGGTACTTTTGAAGAAGATATCAGGATATCTTCCGACATCGAAGAAATCCGGGCTTTTCAGATGGTCATCCCGCTTCTGTATGCCGGTAATGATGCTTGCGGCATCGATCCTCATTGCTATGGATGAACCTGGAATGTTCCGAGGGTCAAAGGATATCTCGCCGCTGATCCTGTTGAACTGGCCCCGCACATGAGCGATCATCATGTGGCGGACAGAGAATGCGACAACCGAGTGATCACTGTCTATTATCCATTTCGCCATGGTGACCATCCTTCTGCTCGATTATTTGACAAGAAAACATTGCGGGTCCTCCGCAAGGTAACTGGTATTGCCCTGAGACTGCGCGTAAGCATAGGCGATCGCCCTGCATCCCCTGCAAGCTGACCACTTTGGGCAGGCACCGCATTTGCCCTCATACCGGGTCTTGTCCCGTAATGCATTTAGGGCCTCTGAGGTTGCCCATATCTCCCTCAGGGAGTCTGTTCTGACATTGCCGATCGGGACAGGCATCCTCCTGCAGGGCGTGATAGTGCCGTCAGGAAGGATCGTCAGTCCCGAGACTCCTGCCGCACACCCTCCCGAAGGAACAGGATCACCAACATCCCCTTCACCGGGATTCCTGAACTGCGATGAAACAGGGTCTCCGGTCACGATTTTCAGCCCCGGCGTATGCAGAGAAAATATCTTATGGTATATCCGTTCCACTGCCTCGGTACTCAGCATCCTTCCGAGCAATTTGGTCCCGCTTCCTGAAGGCACGAGCCTCGAAAAGCCGACCCGCTGCGCACCGGTTGAAGATGCGAGATCAACGACGTCCATGAAACAGTCTGCATTCAGTTCAGAGAGGGTCGTATTCAGGGTCAGTTCGATCCCGGCATCAAGGACATTCCGGATGCCCTTACGCGATGACCCAAAACTGCCTACACCACGGATGTTGTCATGCACGGCCTCAGATCCCTCGATGCTTATCTGCACCCCCTTTACCCCCACAGCTGCCAGTCTGGCGGCAATGTCCCGGGTTATCAGTGTCCCGTTCGAAAGGATATAGGTATCGATCCCGTTCTTCTGTAACTCCTCAAGGACCTCGAAAAGATCTTTCCTCAGAAACGGTTCGCCGCCCGTGACCGTAAAGCTCGATGAAAGGTCCAGGCCATATGCCGTCCTCCAGTCGTCAAGCATGCCGGATACCTCGTCTATCAGTGAGACTATTTCGGCCAAAGACATCTCTGTCGGTCTGTCTTCGGTCTGATAGCAATGTCTGCATTTGAGGTTGCACCGTTCAGTAAGATGCAGCTGGATGAAAAACTCGAAAGGATCTATTACCGGCATATCATTTCCCTGACGTATTTAATTGCAAGAGCAACTTCAATGTTTCTGTAAAAAATGGCAGATATGAAAGCGTACACGGCACTACCCGGCAACGGCCTTTCATATCTGCCATTCGTCTTCTGGTTGCCTGACCGGCAACGTTAACTCTTTCAACCCTTTCACTTGTGACATACCTTGCCAGGATTTTCTTTGGTCGCCTTCTTGAGGGTATCCCAGTAAGCGGCCTCCTGAGCGAGGGCTTCTTTGGACAGTGTCTTCTTCATCCTTCTTCACCTCCCTTCTTCCTATGCAATGTGAATTACCGATAGCCCGGTTCTATGGCTTAATCTTATCACGTTGCCAAGGCATGTCAACGGTCCCTGTTCAGGGGGCTGGATCGGTCATTTCCTTCACCACATCGTGAGCGTCTTTTTCCTCCCGAAGCCTCAGAAAGGCCGGCTGCCTCATGATTCCATCATCGGTCCAGCCCTGGAAGGCAACCTCACAGACCAGCTGCGGCTTCACCCAGGTGACCGGTGCTGTCGTCTCAGGCATGACCCGAAAGGGGCATTTCTGCCTGACCAGGGGCTCCAGCCTTTCGCGGATATCCTTCATGACCTTTGCCGGGAAACCGCCGCCCGAATGGCCGATGCAGATCAATTCATCGCCATTGTAAACGCCGAGGACGAGAGAACCGAAATATTTCCGGTTCCCTCCCGGCTCGGTGAACCCTGCTATGATGCCTTCCTGCGTAAGCCGCGTCTTGATCTTCATCCATTGCCTGCTCCTCATGCCAACCCGGTAAACACTTTTGGAATCTTTCGCCATGATGCCTTCGAGTCCCTTCTCTCTGGCAGCATTGAAGAACAGAATGCCGTCATGGCCCACATGATCGCTGAACTTCAGTCCCGGCACAGCCGGCAGTACTTTTTTCAAAAGTTCCTTTCTTCTGAGAAGCGGAAGGCCGGTGAGGTCATGACCATGGAAGTGCAGCAGGTCAAAGAGATAGTAGACCAGATGTCCGCGTCCTGATCTGCTGTAGTTCTGCAGCATCCCGAAATCCGGCCGGCCCTGATCATCCACCACAGCGATCTCGCCGTCCAGAAGAGCATCATCCCGGAAGGCCTGCAGCGCTTTGACTACGGGAGCGAACTTCTTGTTCAGCAATATCAGGTTGCGGGAATAGAGCGAAACATCCCCGTTCCTGATCTCTGCGATGGCACGGTACCCGTCCCACTTCACCTCAAATATCCAGTCAGGATGATCGAACGGCTCTTTGGCAGCGGTCGCAAGCATCGGGCGTATGGCATGGGGCATCGGCTTTATCGGTGCAGCTTTGAGCTCGTCCCCTTCTGTCGCCTCACGACGGCGGATGCGCGAGATCTGTTCATCAGAGGTCTTCTCCGGAGCGGCTGCGGAAACTTCCTCGAGGGTCCTGCCGGAGACCACAGAGCGATTCTCTTTCAGGACCTCCTCTGTGGTCACAAAACGGTCCTTCTTCTTCAATAGCAGCCAGGAATTCTCACCCTGCCGCGTCCTTACCAGGGCGAATTCGCCGCAAAGCTTTTCACCCTCAAGAACAAACTTCAGATCTCCTTTTTTCAGGCCGTCCCGAAGAAGTCTGCTGCTCTCTTTCCGGTCTTTGGCTAATGGGTGGTGATAGAGGCCCCTGTCCCAGATGATCACTGTTCCTGCGCCGTAATTGCCCTCAGGTATAATTCCCTCGAACTCCCGGTATTCAAACGGATGGTCTTCTACCATCACGGCAAGCCGTTTAACAGATGGGTCGAGAGAAAGCCCTTTGGGTATAGCCCAGCTTTTCATTACCCCATCGAGTTCAAGCCTGAGGTCATAATGCAGGGCGCGGGCCGCGTGCTTATGCACGACAAAGACAAGATCGTCCTGGCGTGAGCGGGTCTCCGCGTTCGGTTCAGGGGTCTTTCCGAAGTTCCGTTTTGCCTTATAATCCTTCAGTCCCATGTCAGAGATAGGGAAGCACCTGTTTCTTCATCCTTACCTCCTGAAAAAGGTCGCCCTGTCTTTCGGTTCTGCTCAGGGCCTCTGAAGGCAGGAATTTCAATCTTTCAGGATCGCCCATTGCTGCTGAGATCTCAAGCTCAGACCAGTCAAGGGGAACTGCGACAAGCGGTCTTTCGGCCGCCCTCAGGGAGTAAACGCAGATCATGGTCTTTGAAGAATCGTTCTGGGACCAGTTGATAAAGACCTTCCCCTTCCGGAAATTCTTCGCCATCTTTGCGGTCACAAGGTCAGGATAGTTGGTCTGCAGTATCAGCGCAACCGCCTTTGAAAACGTTCTGGTGTCCTCATAGGTCGCCTTTTTCCGGTTCAGGGGGACATACACATGCAGGCCCTTTCTGCCGGAGGTCTTTACACAGCTTGCCAGCCCCATATTCGAGAGCAGGTCACGAATGATCAGTGCCACCTGCGCACAGTCCATGATGTCTGCAGGATGCCCGGGGTCCAGATCAAAGACCATTGCATCGGGTGTCTCCGGGAAGCCTGTTCTATGCAGGGGCAGATGGAGCTCGAGAGATGCCAGGTTCTGCGACCAGATAAGCGTCTCCAGGTCGTTGACCAGACATACCGTCATCTTCTCCTCCCTGTCGTCCCTCCGGACCTCAGCTGTCTGCACCCAGTCCGGCCGGTGAGCGGGACAGCGTTTCTCGAAAAAAAAGTCCTGGTCTGTGCCCCCGGGATATCTCTTGAATGTCAGGGCCCGGTCCTTCATATGCGGCAGAATGTACGGTGCGATCCGTTGATAGTAGTCAATGATCTGTGCCTTGGTGAACCCGTACGAAGGGTAAAGATCTTTTTCGAGATTCGTGAGGGTCAGGCTTCTTCCCCCGGTTTCGATGACTCTTCTGCTCACGCTTTTGTCTTCACTCTGCGCATGCTCTCCTTAAGCGCAGCAACCAGGTCTGCCGGCCCTTCTTCAACCTCTTCTTCAGCCCCGGGGGCCGCGACCGGGCCGCTCTTTTTCATCTTTGTCCTGAGGATATCCAGGATCTTTTTTCTGCGGCGGTCTGCATATTTTTCAGGGTCAAAGGCCGATATCATCTGCTTGATCGTCTTTTCCGCCTGGGCCCTTTCTGCAGACCCAGTCTCTTCCGCTTTCACTGAGATCTCTTCATGCGGCATTATTTCCGCACTGTAATGGAGCGTGATCAGAGAGAGCACTCCCTCTGTGCTGCAGAGCGCAACCAGGTATTCACGCTCACCCAGGACGAATTTTGCGAGCCCTGCCCTGTCTGTCCTGCGCAGCACCTCGGCAAGGAGCCGGTAAGCCTTTTCGCCGCCTTTTGCAGGCACGAGATAATACGGGTGGTCGAAGTAGACCGGGTCCACCTCCTGCATGTCGATGAACTCGATGATCTCGATGGTGCTGCTCCGTTCCGGCGAGACCGAGGCCAGTTCCTCATCCGTTATCTGTATGAACCGGCCGGGGCCGGTCTCATATCCCCTGACGATCTCATCCGGCGGAACGATCTTCTCTTCTGTTGGGCAGAACATCCGTCTCTGCAACGGAGAAAAATCCTTTTTGTGGAGCATGCGGAATGAGACGCGGCCGCTCTCCACAGCCCTGACCATATGCACCGGAATCGCCACAAGGCTGAAGCTGATCGTCCCGTTCCATATGGCCTGTCCTGTCACTATTGTTTTGCGGCTTGCTGACAACTTCCCCGGCGTCCTTCCGACTGCCTGCCTCTTCATCTCATGCCACCTTCTTCAGGCTCGCCTCAAGCGCCTGAAGAAGCCTGTCCGGCGACGTCGGTTTCAGTCTCCTTGGCCGCAGGATTGCTATCTTCTCTCCGCGGGCCTTTTTGTCGATCAATGACTGCAGTTTCTTCTGATGCTCGTTCGTGAACTTCTGCGGCTGAAAAGGTACGGTCAACTGGCTAATCAGCTCCATGCCGATCTTCAGTTCTTTTTCGGTCAGGGAAAGCGTTTTCAGTTCAAGGGAGCTGGCAGCAATGACCTCATCCGCATACCGCAGGGTCGTCAGCCGCAGGATATGCCCTCTGGACTGTAAGGCGCCCAGATACGCCCTCTTCCGCATGACCCATGTGCATATGCCTGAGACACCGAGCTTCTCCATGGCCGTGGCCAGCGCAGTATAGCCCTTCGCATCTGCGTCCGGCTCCAGATAATAGACACGTTCAAAGAACAGGGGATCGATCTCTGCTGTCCTGGTAAAGTCATGCACCTCGACCATGCGGCTGCTCTTTGGATCGGCCTGTTCGAGTTCAGCCTGATCAATAATGATATATTTCCCTGCCTCCAGTTCAAACCCTTTTACCTGCTCACCAACAGGCACCAGCTCTTTGTCAAAGGCACAGATCATCTGCTGCTGCAGTTTCACCCGGTCGCGCTTATGCAGAAGGTGGAACTGGATGCGCTCTTCCTTCACCGCAGTATGCAGCTTTACCGGCAGATTGACATCGCCAAAATTGATAGTTCCTTTCCAGATCGCCTTACCAGCCATGACTATCCTCCGCAGTTCTTTTAAGAGTCTTTGTTTATAAATTGCATGAATTAGTAAAAGGTCTGTCATTCCCGCAAGCAAAGCGCGTCGGGAATCCTTCTTTTAAGTCGTCGGAAAGATTCCACTCCTCAAGGGAGTGCAAGCGGACAAGCCGGAATGACAACAAAAGCAAAACCAGCGACTTTGTACACTGACTCTGACCAGAGTATTTCATACGGTACTGCTTCCCGTCCTTGCCACAATAAGTTCCTGAAAGCGCATCGCAGTATGCGGCCCCTTTGCCTCGTCCTCGTGCTTGAAAAAGACAAAGACCTTCTTCCAGTTCTGCGCAGTGATCTTCTCGAGCCAGTCTGTCAGATTGGCGTCCGTATAATCGGCGCGGCGCAGCCGCAGGTATCCCCAAGATGCCGTAGAGATGATCTTGTCTGCCGGGCTTTCATCAGTGTCCGCAATACAGAGGCAGCAGCCGTGAGCATGCAGGAGGTCCAGGATCTCACTTTCGAGCCATGACGGATGGCGGAACTCGAAGGCAGCGGATATATCGCGGGGTATCAGGCCGATAAAGGCCTCGAGCAAAGGCAGGTCAGCATGAAAGGTCTCCGGGAACTGGAAAAAGACAGGCCCCAGTTTGCTCCCCAGGACCGGCAGGGTCCCGAAGAGGTACCGGGCCTCTTCACTCACATGCCTCAGACGTCTGAAATGGGTTATTACCTGAGGCGCCTTCACCGCGAAGATAAAGTGGGCAGGGACCTGCTCTGCCCACGAATCCAGGACATCTGCTGTCGGCATGTGATAAAAGGTGTTATTGATCTCTACTGTATTGAGGCGCTCTGCATAGAAGTGAAGCATCTCCTTGGGCGAGATCTTTTCGGGATAGAAAAGCCCTTTCCATTCTTTATACCCGTATCCGCTGGTGCCTGTATATATCTTCATTGCCGGACCTCTCCCCAATAAATCTCTAGCGCCTTGATCAGACCTTTTATTAATCTTATCACTTCGTTAAGGCCTGTCAATGAGATGCATCATCAGGTGCTCTACCTGCTACAATATATGTATGGACCGGACATCGAAGACAAAGTTCCGTTTTTTCCTCAAAGACAGCGTGAGGCAGATGGTCGATTTCAGGAACACCGATCAGAACAGAGGGATCGCCCCGCCTCCGGTCGAAAAACCGGTCCCTGCGGCTGCTCATCTCATTGACCTCATTCCTCTTGAGCAGCTGCAGGACATTTCAGATATGAAGGTCTTTACCGCGATCGCAAACAGAAGGAGCCGGCGTGTTTTCAAGACAGATCCTCTTACCCTGAAAGAGCTTTCCTTTCTGCTCTGGGCCACCCAGGGGGTCCGGAAGTCTGCTGCACCAGGCACTGCCTTCAGGGTTGTCCCGTCAGCAGGCTGCCGCCATGCCTTTGAGACCTATCTCTGCATCTTTCATATTGAAGGACTCGCAGAGGGGATCTATCGGTACCTGCCGCTGGAGCATCAGCTTCTGCTCATAGCACAGCCTGCAGATCTCCATTCCCTGCTTTCAGAGGCGGCCCTCGGCCAGGACTTCGTCGGAAGGTCGGCGGTCACCTTTATCTGGACCGCAATGCCATACCGCATGGAGTGGCGGTACGACATTGCCGCACACAAGGTCATAGCGCTTGATGCTGGCCACGTCTGCCAGAACCTGTACACCGCATGTGAGGCTATCAGCGCAGGCACCTGTGCGATCGCTGCATATCATCAGGAGGCGATGGACGATCTTCTGGGGGTCGATGGAGATGAAGAGTTTACGATCTACATTGCACCGGTCGGAAGGGCCTGAACCAGGACAGGCAGATCTATAAAGACTGAGACCTGCGACTATGAGGTTGCAGCTCTCACTGAGTCGTGGTCGAAAAGAACGTCCAGGCCCTTTCCCGTGCCTCCTCCATACTGCTGCTCGTCTGGACCTTGCAGGCCAGGGAATGCCCGAACTTGTAGTTCCGCGCAAAATAGTGGGTAAAGGCCTTCAGCCTGCCGAGACGGTATATCGGGCGATAGTCTGCATTCAGGGCCTCGATAAAGGCGGCATACATATCCGGCAGCACAACCGCAGGTTCCGGGATATCCTTTCCATATACGCTTCGTGCTATCTCAGCGAAGAGCCATGGTTTTATGATCGCCCCCCGACCGAGCATCAGACCGTCAGCATTCGATATCCTCAGACATCTTTCCGCATCTTCAACTGAAAAGATCCCGCCATTGGCAATGACCGGTATCTTTATGCATTCCTTTATCTCTGCTATATATTCCCAGCGCGGATTCCTTGCAAAGGGCTCATGCCTGAACCGGGCATGCACCGTAAGCATATCAATGCCCTCGCCTTCAAGCATAGAGCAGAAGGCCTTCAGTTTCGTGCTGTCAGCATCGCTGCCGAGACGGATCTTCGCACTCAGAGGCAAAGAGGTGCATCTTCTGGCCTCGGCCGTGATGCGGCATGCCTCATCCGGCTGCTCCATCAGCATCACGCCTGCACCGAACTTACCGACCGCAGTAGACGGACAGCCCATGTTCAGATCAACCGCGTCAGCCCCGCAGGCATGAAGCCTGTCCATGGCTCGGCTGATCTCCGTGTCACTGGAAGTCAGGAGCTGGTACGAAAGAGGGTTTTCGGTTTCAGACCTGATCAGATAGGGCGAGATGCGGCAGTTCTCGGTCGGGAGCCTTTTAGCCGAGAGCATTTCAGTAGAGAGCAGACCAAACCCGCCGAAGCCGGTCATTATGCGTCTGAGGGCACTGTGGGTCAGGCCTGCTATCGGCGCAAGAGAGAGCGGAGGATCGATCCTCAGCCCGCGTATCTCTATCGCCTGCGGCCCTGTCTGCGTGTCTGTATCAGTATTCATGGTCCGCACAATTGTAGCATATGCGGATTGCTTCCTATAATCAACGCCTGCCGGGTTTAGATCACGCAACTTGTTTCAAAATCGCCCATGCCATATTCCCTGTGAAACATCGCTTAGATTATGAAATATGGTTAACACACAATTCATTATTTATACATACCAGACTGCTAAGCTCCAGAAGAAAGCAGATTCTCTGCATCTTCGGAGAACAGAGTCTTAGAGGATAAAGGAGGTGAATCGAATGAAGAAAAGCTTGATCGTTGTATTGGGAATTGTATTTGCACTGAGTCTCATGACAACTGCATTTGCAAAGGGCCGTGGAGGCTCAGGTCATGGTAAAGGCACTGGCATGACCGGAACGCATGGCACTGGCATGACCGGAACGCCCGGCACTGGCATGACCGGAACGCCCGGCACTGGCATGACCGGAACGCCCGGCACTG
>CAYXBA010000002.1:0-2454 GCA_964463135.1 uncultured Nitrospiraceae bacterium | reverse complement strand
GCATGACCGGAACACCTGGCACTGGCATGACCGGAACGCCCGGCACTGGCATGACCGGGACGCCTGGCACTGGCATGGGTTCTGGTAGTGGTATGATGGGACCCAGAACAAACCCTTAATGTCTTCCTTTTTTTTTGGGGGCAATATCAAATACGTTCAATACATTTGATGTTGCCCCTTCAAGTTTCAGCGTTATGGCAAAGAAGATCATCATCCCTGTCACTCTCTTTACGTCTTGATTTACCGACCTGCAACAAGAAGCTTACGCGTCTGGCAGTTTGACGTTCAGAGGCATTCGCAGTCTCCGGCTCATTCATGATCAGCCGCATACACATTCCAAAGTTCTGAGTAAGCCTTATATGCCTCCGGTTGACTTTCCCGTTTCGAGTAGTAGACTGAGAGGTAAGGAGGACATACTATGAAAAAAACACTCTTCATATCCCTGCTTTTGATTTTGGCCATGGCGATCCCGATAACTGCAGCTGCAGGTGTAAGTGTCGGCGTGAACATCGGGATTCCGTTGCCGCCGCCCATCGTCTTTGCGGCACCGCCTGAAGTCGTTCCCCTGCCGTATGCCTTCGGCGTGTACGCAGTCCCTGACGTCAGTGCCGAGATATTCTTCTGGAACGGCTGGTGGTGGCGTCCCTGGGAAAACCGCTGGTACCGTTCGAGGTATTACGATCACGGCTGGGGGTATTACAACAGGGTCCCCAGCTTCTATTCCCACGTGGACCCGGGCTGGCGGGGATACTACAGAGACAATAGATGGGGGGACAGAGGCCGGTGGGAATACCAGCGCATTCCGCATGACCGGCTCAATGACAACTGGAAGACGTGGCACAACAGGAACACTTGGGAACGGAACAGCAGATGGAACGTCGAAAAATACAGAGCGCCCAACGACCCTCAGAGAAAGCAGTACAGGAATGAGAGGCCGCGGCAGTCTCAAGGGGGCCGTGATGGCAGACGTGATGGCGGGCATGAACAGCACCGCCAGCAGAGATAACCGAATAAGATAATGTGATGTAAACGGGGTGGGAGTGAAGGCACCTTCACTCCCACCCCTGCCTGATCAGTTTTCTGCACCAACCTAACCACTTCCTCTCCATAATTTCACATCTTGCCCGCCAGAGAGCACGAATGACAGCCGAAACGCATAAGCAACAACTGAGGGTTGTCTGATATAATGAACGAAATTCTGAGGGGCTGCATTTGAGGGAGGGGCAATGCGGGAAACCTTAATCTTCATGATAGTTGTTCTGCTTGCTGCACCCTGTTTTGCCGAAGACCGAGTTTATTCATATACCGACGAAACAGGGCAGAAGATCTATACAAACGAGAAAAGACCTTCTTCACCTGCTGCACAGCAGCCATCCTCCACTATTTCGCCCGATGCTGTTGCCCGGGCTTATCAGCGCCCTGTTCTTAACGTTCGACCTCTGGCGCATACTGGCAGCACACAACGCAGATTCGATCAGAGGGAACCGCTGAAACCAATGTATCAGGCTCCGCCGCCCGCTAAACAACAGGCTGATTTCGCACCCGTCCAGAATAACAGGCATGTCATCAACCCCTTCGCAGGTTTCGCCTTTTTCCTGAGCAATATAGTTTTATTGATGGGCATATTCTTTATTTTCTGGCTCATTGCATTAATAGATATTCTCAGGCATGAATTTACAGGTTCAAATAAGGTGATCTGGTTTTTCGCGGTTACCTTGCTGCCGGTCATAGGGCCGGCTTTGTATTATTTCATCGGTTCAAATCAGAAGGTTATCGACATGGACCGCATTGAGCGGCCAACGGATTATTAATAAAGCCAAGCGCGGAGAGTCAGTAAGCAGCATCGATATGTTTTTCGATGCGTATGCCTTTGCCCTCGGCATGGCACTGATACGACTTGCATATCCAAAGGTGTGAAGAGTGTAGGCCTGACTTAAGGTCTTCTCTCAATAGATTCACCACTATTTCAAAAAAGAAGGTTTCAGCTTGCGTATAGTTGTTTCAATCCTATGTCTATCTGAATCCAGTGAGGAGTTGGGTAACATACTTGTAATCGAATATACGACGTTCACCTTATCTTCGTTAGTCATATTATTTTTCGATAAAAACTTAATAAGCAGCTCTGGGATTAACCTATAAATGACATTGTTATATTTAATTTCATCATTCGGATAATACTGAAGTGTAATTTCCTTTATGATAGACCAAAATCTCATCATAAGCTTGTTATCGCGATTTTGAGCCATGACTATTAATCTCATCCATAAGCCAGCCAGACGCCGCTCCTTCTCATCATCAGAAATACCTCCCGTCACTGTGCTTAAAGTTTGCATCGATAATGCAAAACTAATATAGTTCATGCTTACTTTTATAATATCGTCACTAATTGCCTCAGATGCCAGAGGTGGACCCCGGAAATCGGACAGTCGTATAAGGTGTAAAATACGACAAACG
>CAYXBA010000001.1:395581-410562 GCA_964463135.1 uncultured Nitrospiraceae bacterium | reverse complement strand
TCTTCATCTATGTCTCCTTTTCTTCTGTTCTGTTGCAGGTTTTATCAGACAGCTACGAAATGCGTAAGCCGCTGGCGCAACCAGCTTTGTCAAAACCAAACCAGCATTATCGCCAGTCGGTCTTGACGCGGTTGTTATAAGACTCTATTCTTGAATAATTTTGCCTTTTTCCCAAAACTCGTAGACTTTCGTCCACCATTTCTTTGATTCGGGCAGTAAATAGTTCTCCAAAAGCTCGGGAACGCCTTCGCCTACAACATTAGTATTTTGTAAATCTTCAAGAATACCAATAGTTGCAGCCTCCTTAACATATGCATCACCTTCAAGATGCCACCTCTCGATAACTTCGAAAATGGCCTTTAACTCATCAATGTCGCCCCTATTAACGAGTAAAGAAATATATCGGGCTAGATCTGATAGAACAAGATAATATGGCAGTTCTTTCTCCTGCGTCCACTCTTCGAGGAACGCGTTCCAAGTCGGCAGAAAGCCTTTTGCGACTTTTAATATTGGACTAAACATTTCTTCTCGAGTAATCATGATTTTATTTTATATTTGCTTATAACGACGAGTTGAGCCCCGCGCCGCAGAGCGCGGGACTCGAACGACGTGTTATCAGTTTTTATTTCTCTGTGACTGATATCTCTAGCCCTTCTTCATGCATATCGACAAAGAGCCTTGTCCCATCAGCAAACTCAATTCCGATTTCCTTCGAACGATGACGCCAAACTCGTGAAACAATTTTTCCTTTTAACATACCCGTGATTTCTTTTGCTTCTCTATTTAAGGCAGTTTTGGTTATCGCAACCGTGTTCTTCATGGGTTCTCTCATCTTATTCGATCAACTCGACGTCTTCGGCATAACAGACTTTGCATCGGGGAAAGCCTTTAACTCTTTTGGCGGTGGATATAGGCCCATATACCCACCTTCGCGCTTCGTTGTGTCCCAATCAGAAGTGTAAGCCGTCAGGAAGTAGCTGTACTGGTCGAAATCGAACTGAATATGGCAAACGCTTCGGAAGTAGTCTGCTTGTCCTTCTTCAATTGAAAAGTTATCAATCATCGGTTCGCTGGACGGCTGATTCCATAATCGCTGAATTTCTGCCAAGTCAATTTGAGGCAATACGAATTCTCCTGCCAACTCCTCTGTCTCGTTTGAAAAGTATTTAATGATCCGAACAAGCCAACTAGGTTCCATCATTTTTCATTCCTTTTAAAATAGATAACGAAATGGCTCAGTTGCCGGGGCAAGAGCTAAAATGAAAACCAAGAGGCGGTTATTCCCGGTCAACTGGAGCCTGGTGTTATGCATTCTTATTTTCATTGTTTGAAATGAGTTTCCGTATGCGTGAAGAAACCCATTTAGTGTCAAGAAAGACAAGCCCGCCGAAGAAAACAAGTGCGAGCAGGAAGAGGATTATGTTTCTTGAGATTATTCCGGCGGCAGATGCAGCCACCGCCACCAAGTAATAGTCTGGCCAATCATAGTTAATGATGATAGTGCTTCTGTCTGATTCTCTTTTAATATCGAATTTTGCTGTGGCATTTGGGAAGATAATAGGCGCGCCGTAAATCCTTGCGTATCTGATTATTTTGCATTTCATATATGTTGACGACTCTTCCAGCACAGCAAGCCGATATTTTTTCTCTATAGCCTCTTTCACCAGTCTTATTGATACAAATTTGTCAGCAAGCGGTATTGTGCCGCTTCCGGTAATGAAATTAGTTATTGCTTTTATATCCATTTATTTATGCATAACGGTTGAGTTGAGCGGCGCGCACGCCGGCGTTTGAGCTTGGCACTTTATCCCTCACGCGTCCGCTCGAACGATTTGTTAGAGGGCGAGCCCTTGAGGCTACTCAACGCATCGGTTGCCAGTCGGGAAAACACTTTAGCTCTCGCGGCGGACGCGCGCTCAACGTATCCAGGAAACGTCCCGATTCGGAACCACTTTTCATCCCAGCTTGGGAATTCGTCGGCGCGCACTGGCAGATTGTGAATGGCGTTGATCTCGTCACCCGCTTCGCGGAAGTGGCGGTTTGCGATGTCAGTCCGAGCATTGGCGATTGAGACAAGCATCAACTCGCGGAACGGCGTGTCGGAGCCTTCGATTTCCGATGTGATCTGGCGCAATGTCTCGTCGTCGGGGCCAGCGAAGCGCCCGTTGTATAAGTTGTTACGAACCATGGCCAAACCTACCTGAAAGGAGTGATTCATCGCGCCCTCTAACGACAGCCATGAGCAGCCGGGCTACTAAGCTTTGTGCAAAACCAAACCAGCATTATTCCCGGTCTGGCTCGATGGCCTTGTTAGCTGATGCCAGTTCCCATAGTTTTTTCATTAGTCTTTCGTCCTGCTTACCTACAAGACCAAAGTCCTGATGATACTTGACTCCTGATTCTGTGGCGCCCACAGCCTGAAGAGCCTTTTTGGCAGCACCTTGGGCAATTTCGAGATTTCCAAGATTATCATTGAGCAATGCCGTTGCCGTGTTAAACATAAAATGATAAACCGGTAGCGGGGGAAGGGTGCCGTAATTGTCCAGTATGGATTTGAGTTCATTATAACGATCCGCAATACGGTTCCGCAGAACTAACCAGCAGTATTCAAAAGTCGCTCCCGTCACAGCATGTGGATAATCCTTTTCGGCTTGAATTGCTGCACGGTATGCATCAAGAGCGGCGTCGAGTTGTTCAAAAGCAATGTGACATCTGGCTTTGATGCAATATGCGGATGCCAACTGCGAAGGATCTGGACATTCCGTGGTCAATTTGTCGATTAGGGCAAGTGCCGCCGTGATTAATTCTGGTTTTCCAGTTTCCTGAAGATAGAGTGCTTGAATTCTGAGATATTGAGCCTTGTTGTAGTCTGAGCGACTTCGTTTTAATCTGGAAAAAAATGCCTCTTGATCTCCGCTCGACCATGTTGTATTTCTATACCAATCGTGTTTGCCCATTATTATTGCCTTATAATTTCGCAGCTAACATTGTTTTTTATATCGCATGCGGTTTTTTGGTAAGTATAGGAGGAAATAAGGGCATCGTCAAGGAAAATCTGAAAAATGAGAAGGGCTATCTACCTGAAAAGAAACAAAAATAATTTTTACTTGTAAGTTATATCGCATGCGATATAATTTTGGACATAATTATGTTTGAGCTATTTACAAAGTTTCTTATTGAAAAAGAAAGGGTGCCTGAAAAGAACATCCCTTATTATCTGAAGCGGGTCGCCGACTGTTATCGTTTCTTGGATCTCCCTGAGTCGTCGACTCTCGATAATGAACAGCAGGCCCAGTTTCTCAAACATATAGCAAAATACTCGGAAGATTGGCAGGTCCAGCAGGCCGACCGTGCCCTCAGGCTCTACAGCTACTTCCTGTCTCGCCGGGCAGATGGAGGCGTTAGCGTGCCGCAGGTGTCTTCCGACTGGCCCGGCCTTGAAAAAAAATTGCGCGAAGCTTTGCGGCTGCGGCATAGGTCCTATAGCACCGAAAAGACCTATGTCACGTGGGTTCGTCACTTCAGCAGGTTTGTAAAAGAGCGCCCACCAGAGACACTTTCAGGTAAGGATCTGCAGGATTTTCTGAGCCATCAGGCGGTCGACAAACGGGTGTCATCCTCCACCCAAAATCAGGCACTGAATGCAGTCGTCTTTCTCTACCGCCACGTCTTGGACAAGAATATCGACGGTGAGATCAGTGCTGTGCGTGCAAAACAGACGCGGCGCCTTCCGGTCGTGCTTACCATGGCAGAGACGGACAGTATATTCGCACAGATGGAGGGGCTGAACAGACTCATGGCCAGGGTTATTTACGGCTGCGGGCTGCGCATTCAGGAATGCCTGCAGTTAAGGATCAAGGATGTGGACCTTGAGCAGGGAATGGTGATCATCAGGGCCGGCAAGGGTGACAAAGACCGACGGACTGTTCTGCCGGAATCGCTGAGGGAAGAACTCACTGGTCATATGCAGACTGTCAGGGTGATGTTTGAGAAAGACAGGGCTGCCCAGGCTGCCGGCGTGCAGCTGCCGAATGCCCTCGAAAGAAAATATCCCAATGCTGGTAAAGAGTGGGCATGGTTCTGGCTGTTCCCTGCGCAAGCGCCTTCGATAGACCCGCGCAGTCAGATATTCAGGCGTCATCATGTGTATCATGAGAATCTCCAGAGGGCATTCAAACAGGCAATCATCAAGGCGGGTATCCCGAAACAGGCCTCTGTGCATACGCTCAGACACAGTTTTGCGACCCACTTACTGGAAAATGGTTATGACATCAGAACCGTGCAGGAGTTGCTGGGCCATACGAACCTTTCGACCACCATGATCTATACTCACGTCTCAAAAAGGAATATCCTCGGCGTAAAAAGTCCGCTGGACAGATAATATTGCCAAAGCCATATCGATAATAATACTGTAACCCAATCAGATCGATGGAGGTTATGCCATGCAGTCAGTAACCGTATCACCGAAATATCAGGTTGTCATTCCAAAAACAGTGAGAGAATCCATGAATCTTCGTCCCGGCCAAAAAATGCAGGTTGTGGAATATGCCGGTCGTATCGAACTTATACCGGAACGCGATATCAAAGAGCTCAGGGGATTTCTCAAGGGCATGAATACAAGATTCAAACGCGAGAAAGACAGGGTATAATATCGTCGATTTTCGAGATGGCAATGCCGTCATATGGACGCAGGATGCAGATTTTAAAAACATACACAACGTGAAGTATTTCCCCAGGAAATAGCAGAGGGTTCAAATTCATCACTGGACTTGAACCCCTTCAGCAATGACAATTGACAGCTCCGGCAGGCTACTCGCAGGTCATGGTGATGCTGTCTGTGCCTACAGCGAGCGTTGGCAGATAGTCAACCTTCGTAACCCTCACGCCTTCCGCTCTCTTGGCATGCGCATAATAGACACTTCTGCCGTCCGCACCATTCTCACCATAGGAGCATTCCACCCGGGTCTTAAAGTGGTCATCCGAGCTGCCCATCTTTGTATCTACAATGGTGCAGTCCGAAGGATAATTCACCGTGCAGATAACGCCTAAAAGGACCATCAATGCAAGCTGTTTCATAACGCCCTCCATAAGTCTGTTTGATCAAATTATACGCCCTGCCCTTCCCTCAGGCAAGAGCTTTTTTGCAATGAAGCAGACGCAGGAGCTTTATTTCCCCGGCTTT
Source organism: uncultured Nitrospiraceae bacterium (assembly GCA_964463135.1). Taxonomy (GTDB): domain Bacteria; phylum Nitrospirota; class Thermodesulfovibrionia; order Thermodesulfovibrionales; family UBA6898; genus UBA6898. The sequence continues at coordinate 405,380 of CAYXBA010000001.1, read as the reverse complement.
GGCGCCGCGCCATCTGCCTTCCCCTCTCCGCGCGTGCCGCCAAGAGAAGGAAATCCGCCAGGGTCAGGGTCAGGCCTCTTTCCGAGAATAACAAGCCGCTCCTTCATGGTCCGGATCTCTACGGTCTGGCTTGCGATGATCTCCTCTGCAAGACGGCGGACAAGCGGGTCCTTCCCATGGATAAGAACAAGACGCGCCATCTCCACAGCACCCTCATGATGCGGTATCATCATGGCCAGAAAATCCCTGTCCGGGTCTCCGGTCATTGGCGCTGACTCCATATCCTTCATCATCACCATCATGCCGGCCTGCATGCCTGAGGAAAATTCGCTGCTGCCGTGCTGATGCTGCGCGTATGCAGTTGCGATCAATGCGCCTATGAGCATTACTGGTATGGCGAGCAGATGCCGTCCACGGGCTGATCTCTTCATGCGGCCTCCCTTTGCCTATGCTGTCTGGCCGCGGAAACCGGGCCTGACATAAACGAGGTTTATGCTCTTCTTGTTCCTGAGCTCGCCTGACGGCAGAACAAGCGAACCAAGAGGTATGCGGGCGATAAATACCGGATCCAGAGGGTCGGAAACATCAAAGGCTGTGCAGACGGTCTGGCCGGCATCCGGCGTGCCGGGCAGTTCGTCCTGCTCATGAGAAATATACAGGATATTCCCTGCCGGGTTCGTCCAGAGGCCGTGCGCTTCACGGCCGCGGGTGAAGAACGTTTTGACCACCTTTCTTTCCTTTGGCGGAACGGAACGGTCAATGATCGCTATCCGGCTTGATGCAACATTGCCTGGTCCTGAGTCATCAACACGTGCCAGGCTCACATAGACCGCCTTGCCTTTTGCGTTCTCCACAAACTCCAGATGGTTCGGCCTTGCGAGGTTCCCCAGATGCAGCGTTCCGAGGAGGGCAAACGGGTCCTGGGTGCTTATCGTCGAAACAGCGTCTGCAAGCTTGTGCGAAAGCCATATCTCGGCCCCGTCAGGCGATGTCTTTTCAAAGGGCGTGAATGCGGCCTTGTCCTGTGCGCTTATGTCCAGGGTCTTCAGCCTCTCCGGGTGTGAAAAACCATTGTTGTCAGGATTGACCAGAAATATATCCATCTTTGAAACCTTCTGGCTGATCACAAATGCGAGCTTCCCGTCCTTTGAGAACCATGCCTGGCTCGGCCCATTGATCGTCGGGAGATATTGCCGCAGTGACTTTGCGTCTGCTCCGCCTGACTGCTTTACCGCATCTGCCGCATCAAGGATCGCGATCCTGTCCTCCCCGCGGACAGCCACCCAGAGTTCTTTACCGTTCCTGGTGAAGGTCGGCTCATGCGGCTCGCGGCCGACGATTATGCCGCTGCTCAGCCTTTCAGGATTTGTGTTCGGCCCGGCAAAAGGATTTTTAGTGTTGCCTATGACCTTCTTTGTCCTCGTGTCTATGAGATACACGTTACTGCTGCCCCTCCCTGATGTAGCAAGCATAGACCCGTCCGGAGACGGCACTACACCGTGCGCATCAATACAGCCGTGGTAAAGCGGCTTGTGGATCATGCCTGCATGTGTGGGTGTCACCCCACCGGTCACAAGCCGGAACGGAGGCCTCGGGTCTTCATCAAAGCTCGTGAGGTTTATGGTCGTCTCGACCGTGTTGGTCCTGGGGTCTATTACGGTTATGGTATTCGAATCCTCGTTCGCGATGAACACCCTGTCTTCAGGCAGGATGTCGGTGCCTATGTCCGCGGCAAAAGACCTATGCGGATCGACAGCCGCTGCAAGAGCCGCCATCGACGCAAGCCTGAGCAGGTCCCTTCTGGAAAGATCCATGATCAGCCTCCTTTTACGCAATTGGCATACAGGGAAACATACCTCTCTCCCTGATGTCATTGTACCAGAATGCGGTTCAAAGACAAGGCGCGCAGGCCGGCATCTGGGCAAGCCGGCATCTGCTCCGCATATTGCCGCTGTCCGCGATCATCCGTAATGGACAGAACAATCTGTATTGACAGAGATGGATAGATAGGAATAAAATTGATCAGAAATACAGACCACCGATAATAGCAAACTATCTGAGAGGGTAGGACGCAAAGCCACTGGTCCGGAAACGGACAGCAGGGTTGCCGAAGCGGTATTTGGATATAGTGTCTGAATCCCATTCTCTCAGGAGTTTGGGATTTTTTTATGGGAAAAACGGTCTCAGATCGGGCGCGGCCGCAAGGGAACAAAAATACAACTTCTTGCGGAATAGATACATAGATTGGGAGGTAATTATTTATGAATGGGACTGATAGTGACTCTTCGGGTGAGCAGAAACTCAATTGCTGGGAATTCAAGCGATGCGGCAGGGAGCTAGGCGGCCAGAACGCACCAGAACTGGGGGTCTGTCCTGCAAATACCAACATCCGTCTGGACAGGACGCATGACGGCATAAGTGCCGGACGGGGTTGCTGGGTTGTTGCCGGAACGCTATGCAACGGAATAGTGCATGGGACCTTTGCACAGAAATACAGGACCTGCGGCCAGTGCGATTTTTATGAATATGTAAAGACCGAAGAAGGAGCGAATCTTGTCCCGACCATGCAGCTCCTGAAGATGCTGGAATAGACTTCGGACAGTTTTTTCTGAGCCGTATCCGGGCCGCAGTTACGCCCCTGACCTGGACGATCTTGACATTGAAGAGTTCAGGGGCCGCCAGGGGCCTCATGCATAAGAGTTTACCGGCTGGCCGCTTTACCAGCCTCCTGCTCCTTCAGCCAGGTTATAGCTGCGGCATTCACCTGATCTTCATAGCCCCGGTAATCGTGTTTGGCGCCGGGAATGGATACCTGTCTGAATCGCGCCGAGACAAATGACTTGCGATTCTCCGCAAATTTGGCATCACGGTCATTCTCTGCATACACGTCCAAAACCGGGATCTTGACCTTCCGGAGGTTGAGATTCGAGTTCAACGGCTCCTCACCGCCGGCCAGCAGCCCCACACCGATATAGCCGGCAATGCCGCTATCCGGATGATTGGCGAGAAATGCAGTAGTCATGCGGCCTCCCATGCTGTAGCCCATAAGATATATGCGCTCAACCCCTTTTTCCTTCTTCAGAAAATCGATGGCAGCCTGAATGCGCTGGTATGCATCAGGAAAGGTTGAAGCATACTCCTGAAATGTCTCCGGACCGCGTTTACCGGCGATAACCGGCATCTGTAAAGAGAGTGTATGAAAACCGAGGTCCTTGTTGATCGCGCGACGCAGAGGACCCACCACATGTGAGTCAGGATCCGATCCCTGGCCGTGAGCCAGGATCACGCCGACCTTTGAGTTTTTACCCTCAAGGTAATCACCCGCCGGCATAGCAGCATAGGCCGTCGTTGCTGCAAGAAAAACCATGACTGCAACGGTCTGAATTATCATGCATACGGTTTTGTTCATTTTTTCTCCTTGTATGTTCGATCATGGGATAAGGATCATTTACCGCTGCCCTGTGATCACGATCTCCCCTGAAACCGGTGTCGGCTTTTTCAGGCTGTCCACAACCGGGCAATGTGCGATCACCTTCTCTGCAAGCGCACGGACCCGAGCTTCGTCATCAGGGCTCTCGATGCGGAAGCTGAACTTCACGTCCCTGAACCCGGCGCTTATATCATCGATCATGAAGAGGCCGCGCAGGTCGAGCATGCCTTCCACGTCCACGGAAAGCGACGTTATGGTGAGGCCTTCGTGCAGAGCGAACTCGTAGAACGCAGCCTCAACACAGGCGCCGAAGGCCGAAAGGAGCAGCTCGATCGGATTGGGCGCCTGGTTCTCGCCCCCTGCCGCCTCTGCATAGTCAGACTTCACGAGGTGCTCTCTCACCTGCGTTTCTGTGTACAGGTTCCTGATATGCTTTGACGATACCTTCGGCTTATAGATCGCTGCCTCAGGTTTTCTTTTGAAGAACTCTATCCTCGTAGCGACTATCTCTTTCAAATCACGTTTTGTGCTCATCTTTCTATCTCTCCTTTATCTGTGATGCTGATAATAGCGTAATTATTCAGGTTGATTAGACTGTAGTCTGCCAGGATCGTAGCTTAGAGCACCTGCTTTCGGACAAAAAACGAATCGAGGCTCTAAGCTTTGTTTAATATCGTATAGTCATTCGCCGCTATCGACCTAAACACCTACAGACTATCCACCTGAGCAGTTCCATAATAGCACAGGCAGAAAGAAGCAAGGATCAGGACCTCTGCTGATCAGATGATCCCCCGTCTTCTCAGCAGCTTCTCGACCTCGACCGCAATAAAGACGATCGACGACAGGGCCAGGACAAGGAGGAGTTCCGGCAAAGTAAGGGGCTCGGTCTTGAATATGCTGTTCAGAGACGGGATATAGATCGTAGCCATCTGAAGGGCAAAGGTCAAAGCAAATGCGCCCAGAAGCGGTATATTTGAAAACAATCCCTGTTTAAAGAGAGATTCAGCGTCCGACCTTATAGCAAGCACATGCCCCATCTGGCTCAGACACAAAACAGTAAAGACCATCGTCTGCCAGTGTGCATGGCCAGTCTTTATCGACCATGCCTGAGTAACGAGGGACGTCCCACCCATCAGCAGTCCGACCCAGATAATGTGGATGCCAAGCCCCTTGGCAAAGATGCTCTCTTTAGGGTGGCGTGGAGGTCTTTCCATGGTGCCTTTTTCAGCTGGTTCTGCGGCAAGCGCAAGGCCAGGCAACCCATCGGTCACGAGATTGATCCAGAGGATATGTATAGGCAGCAGGGGAATGGGAAGCCCAAAAAATGGCGCAAGGAATATGGTCCAAATCTCCCCCGAGTTGCTCGTCATGGTGTATTTGATGAACTTGCGGACATTGTCGAAGATCCGCCTGCCTTCCTTCACCGCCTTCACTATGGTGGCAAAGTTGTCATCCAGAAGAATCATGTGAGACGCTTCTTTTGAAACATCCGTCCCCGTGATCCCCATCGCAACGCCTATATCAGCCCTCTTCAGGGCAGGAGCGTCGTTCACTCCGTCACCGGTCATCGCAACAAACTGTCCTCTGTCCTGAAGCGCCTTCACTATCTTGAGCTTCTGTTCAGGGGCGACCCTCGCATATACTCGTATATGTTCAACCCGCTCCTCAAAATCTTCCATTGACAATTGATCGAGTTCCCTGCCGGTGATCACCGCACGGGAGTCCTGTTCGAGAATCCCCAACCTCCTGGCAATGGTCGTTGCAGTCAGGGGATGGTCTCCGGTTATCATCACCGGCTTGATCCCAGCGCTCTTGCATAAGCGTACAGCCTCTTTGGCCTCATCCCTCGGCGGGTCCATCATGCCGACAAGGCCGAGGATGGAGAGGCCGGCTTCCACGTGCTCCGGCGACATATCGTTAGGCAGTGTCTCCCAAGTCCTCATGGCAATACCGAGAACCCTGAGTCCGTCGGCGGACATCCTTTCGCTGGCCCTCTGAATATCCGAGGCATCAAAGGTCTTCAACCCTTCAGTGGTCAATATACCGACTGCCTTGTCCAGCAGAACGTCAATTGCCCCCTTGGTAAAGGAGACGATCTTCCCATCCCGTTCCTTATGGAACGTGGTCATACATTTTCTGTCAGAATCAAAGGGAATCTCAGCTACCCTCGGAAGGGCCTGCTCCAGGGGTTTTTTGTCAAAGCCCATGCTTTTTGCCATAACATATAGGGCGATTTCCGTCGGGTCCCCAATCGCATTGCCTGAGACGTCCATCTCAGCGTCATTGCTTAAGGCAAGGGCAGTAAGAAGTTCGCTGCTTGGTGTTCGGTGTTCGGCGTTAAATGCTTCACTCCTGACGATTTTCCCATCAACATATAACTCTTCTACAGTCATCTTATTCAAAGTGAGGGTTCCGGTCTTGTCAGAGCAGATATAGGTTACAGAACCGAGGGTCTCGACCGCAGGGAGTTTTCTTATAAGGGCGTTCTGCTTTATAAGCTTTTTTGCCCCAAGTGCAAGTGATATGGTTATTACAGCCGGAAGCGCTTCAGGAATTGCCGCGACTGCGAGGGATATGGCCGTCAGAAGCATCAGCAAAGGAGGTTCACCCCTGAAAACCCCGATACCGAATACTACTGCGCATATCGCAAGCACTGCAAAGGCAAGATTTTTCCCGAACGACAGGAGTCTTTTCTGCAGAGGGGTTTTGACCTCTTCCTCATCCTGAAGCATGGTGGCAATCTTTCCAAGCTCTGTATGCATGCCGGTGGCCACAACAATCCCGGTGCCTCTTCCGTATGACACGGCAGTGCCTTTGTATACCATGTTCTTTCTGTCACCCATGGACAGGTGTTCGTCGTGCAGTGCCCTGGTATTTTTCTCAACAGGCACAGATTCACCAGTCAGGGCAGCCTCCTCCGCCTTTAACTGTACGGCCTCGGCAAGTCTCATATCAGCCGGAACAACCCTACCGGCTTCGAGCAGCACGATATCACCCGGAACAAGTTCGGAGGCAGGAATATTCGCATGCTCACCGCTTCTTACTACAAGAGCGGCGTGAGCAGCCATCTTCTTAAGGGCAGCCAGGGCCTTTTCGGCCCGATATTCCTGAACAAAACCGATCACTGCATTGAGCAGTACGATTACTATTATTGCAATCGTGTCTTCAGGGTCTCCAACAATCCCTGAAATGACGGCTGCAGCGATCAGGATAATGATCATGAAGTCTCTGAACTGGTCAAGGAACATCATGAGAGCTGTCTTCTTTGCCTTCTCTGTCAGTTCATTCGGACCATATTCGAGCAGCCGTTTCGCCGCCTCTTCAGACGTAATCCCCTGAAGGGACGTGCCGAGGTCCTGACATGCCTGTTCTACGGTCTTTTGATGCGCGTGAGCAGTCATATCGTCAGACCCCCTGTCCATATCTGAACCTGTCCGGCAAACGGTCTCTGTCCTGTTCGGTCATCCATAGCATAATCTTATCATTGAACCAATAAGCCGCATAGCTCATTCCAATGCTCATGCCTTTTACTTCTCCCATCCGGAACCTCCAAAAATAAAAAAGACCTTTACCACTGCAGGATCTGCCGTGATAAAGGTCTTGCTTGTTAGTGTTATCTAACCGACGGTGCCGGGTCTGTTCAGACCGTGTTGACGACAGCGTCGATTCAGCTACTCCCCTTTACGTGATTTTAAAATATCCGAATCGCGGGGTAAAGGTCAAGAGCAAAAGGACAGGAGCTCATTGTGCATCACCTTTGCCATTGGTTATAGTAAGGCATGAAAACAACCATTGTATGCGGCATGCTCGGGTCCGGCAAAACAACCTTTATCCAACAGTCTGTCCGGAATATCACAGGGAAGACCGTTGTCCTGGTGAACGATTTTGGCAAGGCAGGCATTGACGGCGAGATCTTTGAGGCAAACGGCATCGAGTCGATAGAACTGCCGAGCGGCTGTGTCTGCTGCACCCTGAAGTTCGACCTCATTTCCTCCATCGAAAAGATACGCGAGACCTTTGCACCGGAGCATCTCCTGATAGAACCGAGCGGTATCGCATCTCCTTCAGGAGTTCTCGAAGCCCTTGAGACCCTGAAGATGGTAGCGGTAACGGTCGTAGGCATCGTGGATGCAGCGGAGTTCCTGGACCTGAATCATGAAGATGCGTTCGGCAGGTTCTTTGAGGACCAGATAGCGAACTCTGATATGGTTCTCGTGAACAAGACAGACCTTGTGGAAAAAGAGATCGCTGAGAGAACCGTCCAGACCATTGAACAGATGAATCCTAATGCCGTTGTTTTCAGCACCGTCAACTGCGTCATCGGCACTGCCTTATCCGGCGTCTCCGGAGCAGAACGGACCATAGACAGGAAAGCTCCCCATTTCCAGTTCGACACGGTCTCTCTCAGGCTGGGCGACAGCCTTGACCATGAATGGCTGAGCGACTTTTTCCAGGACATGTCTATCGGCAAATACGGCGACATTGTGCGGGCAAAGGCGCTCGTGAACACCCTGCAGGGACCGTATCAGTTCGATCTGTCGTTCACGAATATCAGGAGCGTCCCGTTCGAAAAAACGGTCAGCAACAGCAGGCTGGTGATCATCGGCAAAGATATCCGGAAAGACGCCCTCATGAAGATCTTCCCGTCGTCTCTCGCCTTTTTGTAGAGATTAACGGATCAATCATATAGTCGAGTCTGCGCGCTCTATCTCACGGAGCACTTCTCAACTTCCTGTATATGAGAATACCAACATCATCTGCCTTGGTGTTTGTAACACCGACAAATTAACGAGGACCTTAATGCCGTATTATGAGCGGTCTACTGGGATGTTGCGCTTGTCATTGCCCCGGTTGAGGTGTTGCCTGCACCGTCTATAGCACACACCCTGTAGCCATAGCTCGTCCCGCCTGCCAGCCCAGTGTGGGTAAAGGAGGTATTTGGACCACTGTATAATAGTGTCCCTTTCTTACAGGAACTCGGCGCTTTGCCCGCTGCATATTTCAATATGTAGCCATTTATGCCGCTCAATGCATCGCTGAACCCATCCCATGTAAGACTCATCTGACCACTGCCCGGCGTCGCAAATATCGTCCCATTTGTTGGTGCCGCAGTATCTAACATGATGGTGTCTGAATACGGAGATAAAGAGGTATTACCCAACCGGTCCCTATACCATACATTCACCGTCCTTATCCCGCTCCCGCTGGTCAGGTTCCACTTCTTTTTTGCTGCAAACTTCTTAAAAGATGTACACGTTGATGTGTTGCTTATGCACATCGAGGTGATACCACTACTGGCAGTCAACGTCAGTGTCACTGATAGTGTACGAGTTGTAACCGCACCACCGTTAACGGTTATTGTTCCCGTCGGGAAGGCTACCTGAAGGCTGCTCGCAGCAGTCTCGTCTCTGAACTTTGCTGTTACCGTATGTGGTCCCGGAACAGTGGCTGAACATATGGGTCCATTACAAGAACCATCAGGGCTGATCGAAAAAGTCGTCGCGGCCGTCACATCGCCCAGACTGTTGCCGTAACGGTCAAAAACCTGAGTTAAATAATCTTGGCTGCCCCCAGCTATGATCGTTGCCGAGGAAGGGCTGATAGTAATATGATCCAGTGGAACAAAATAGCGCAGCGTGTTAGTACCCGCATCGTAAGCCCAAAAATCATCATCATGCGGATTTAACCCATACACAGTGGTCTGAAACCCCAGCGAGCCCAGCAGTGCTCCTGTTCTCGCATCGTAATAGTTTCCATTACCAAAGGCTATATCCCCGGTTGCTGCGTAGATCTTCTCAGGAAATACTCTCAAATTGTGTGTAACATCAAGAGGGTCCACCTGCAGTGCCCCGTAATAGAACGCGCTGCCGTCAGTTGCCAACACAACGGTGCCGCCATAACCCCAGGCAGAGCCGTACGTGCCGGAACCTTCCCATTTTTGGAAGTCATTACCCACGATTTTGAATACCGTTATTTCCTGTGAGCTTGATCCGGAATTGCCATGCAACAGACGGCCCGTGGTCACGTCATACCGGAAATCTCCGGAAGATACCCCGGGGTAATAGCCAGGGCCCCAATATGTGCCTGATGGTGTATTAATCGGAACTACAGCGCCTCCCGTGCCCCAAAGATTGTTCGTGAACGTTACAAATTGATCCAGAGACTTGAGGATGAACTGGTCATCGGAAACTGCCTGTATGTTACCGGCAATATATGCTGTTTTCGTTTCCCAGGTGTTGCTCGAAAGATCAAGCCTATGCACATAACTTTGAGGAAGCGCGCCAGACCCGTAATATACACCGCCGTAATCCGCGGCAAACACATAGCGGCCACTCGGAGATGTCGACATGTCCGTGAATCTCCGATTGG
>CAYXBA010000001.1:0-395481 GCA_964463135.1 uncultured Nitrospiraceae bacterium | reverse complement strand
AGAACGCGCTGCCGTCAGTTGCCAACACAACGGTGCCGCCATAACCCTGGGCAGAGCCGTACGTGCCGGAACCTTCCCGCTTTTGGAAGTCATTACCCACGATCTCAAAGGCCTGTATTTCCTGTGAGCTTAGTCCGGAATTGCCATGCAACAGACGCCCCGTGGTCACGTCATACCGAAAATCTCCTGAATATACCCCGGCGTAATAGCTAGGGCCCCAGGATGTGCCTGATGATGTATTAATCGGAACTACAGCGCCGCCCGTGCCCCAAAGATTGTTCGTAAACGTTATTGATTGATCCAGAGACTCAAGGATGAACTGGTCGTCGGAAACTGCCTGTATGTTACCGGCGATATATGCTGTTTTCGTCTCCCAGGTGTTGCTCGAAAGATCAAGCCTATGCACATAACTTTGAGGAAGCGCGCCAGACCCGTAATATACACCGCCGTAATCCGCGGCAAACACATAGCGGCCACTCGGAGATGTCGACATGTCCGTGAATCTCCGATTGGACAGATGCGTTGACGAATTCTGCGTGCTCAGGTTGATCGTTACGATCGCACTCGCAGAATTCTTGAGCACAAGACTGTCATACACCGGCGAATAGATCAATTCTGTCGGCATGATAGGCGCTGCAATGCCCCCAACCTCATAAAGCTGCGCAGCGCTGAGAAAAGATGGGAGTAACGTGAAGGTTAAGAAAATGAATCCGATAAACGTATCTGCAAATAATTTTTTCAAAGTACGAATTCTTATATTATCGTCCCGCAGCATAAAAATCCCCTCCATAGAATATTCTCGCGATTGATAACGTGTGCAGCACAGTCGAGTGTTTTATATCTCTGATTTTGTGGTAAGCATATCAAATTGAAAAACATTCTTCAATACGGCCCGGCGACAGCCTTAACGGGCAAGCCAACTGTAGGCTGGACAGAGCCATCGGAATGACAGACAAACAACAAAACTTCTCATAGATAAACGCTCACAAAAGGCAATCTGTTTTTGCAACATGCTCAAATCAGACGATCTTCCCTTTTTCGAGCAGCAGCACCCTGTCTGCAAGCCGTTCAGCCTGGGCCCGGTCGTGAGTAGTCATGATGACCGTAGTCCTGCCGCGCTGCTTTAACTGAAGAATAATATCCTCTATGATCCCGACATTCTTTTCATCGATCGAAGCGGTCGGCTCATCCAGGAACAGCACCTCCGGGTCAATGACCAGTGCGCGCGCTATCGCTACACGCTGTGCTTCTCCGCTTGAGAGGGTCAGCGCGTTCTGATCCTTCTTGTGGTTGAGCCCCACGAATTCAAGGACGCGTTCGGTCCGGTCAGCGGATTCCTTGCCGGAGATGCCGCGAATACGAAGGCCGTAGGCAATATTCCGGGAGACTGACATGTTGAAAAGCCCGGCCTTTGGCAGGACCAGGGTTATCCTTCGCTTCAGCGCGATATTGTCCGGGGCCTCATGCGCTCCATCGAGATACCTGACCTTTCCCCTATCCGGCTGTTCAAGCAGCGCGCATATGCGCAGAAATGTGGACTTGCCGCAGCCATTGGCACCAGTCAGTACATAGATCCCATTTTCCGTAAAAGACCATGAACTCCCCTGCAGCACCGGATTGCTGTTATAGCTCTTTTCTATGTCTGCTGCCTGCAGACTAAGGCTCACCTGTTCGCTCCTGTCATGCCTTTTTTCTGGAAAATATGAAGCAGCACATTCACCATAAGCGAGATCGACAGCAGTATGACGCCGAGGGCCAGTGCAAGTTCGAAATTTCCCTTGTCCGTCTCGAGCGCTATGGTCGTGGTCATGACGCGCGTAAATCCTGCGATGTTGCCGCCGACGATCAGGATCGCGCCGACCTCTGCCATGACCCTGCCGAAGCCTGCGATCACTGCTGCCATGATCCCATAGCGCGCTTCATTGATCACCGTGAGCGAGACCTGGAAAGGCGTGGCCCCCAGTGTACCTGCTGCCTGCCGTATAACTGGATCAACGCCCATGATTGCTGCGTGGCTCAGAGATGCTACGATCGGAAATGCCAGGATGGTCTGGGCTACGATCATTGCCGACGGCGTATACAACAGGGCCATGAAACCGAGAGGCCCGCTCCGGGAAAGAAGCAGATACACAAAAAGTCCGACAACCACCGGGGGCAGTCCCATGAAGGTGTTGAGAAGGCTTATGAAAAACCCACGGAGCGGGAATTGCCTGAAGCCGAGAAGAGCACTGAGCGGAAGGGCCAGCAGAGTCGATACCAGGATGGCCGTTCCGGAAACCTTGAGGGAGAGCAGGATGATGCCCAAAAACTCCCGGTCAAGATGCAGGATAAGTAAAAAGGCCTGACGAAAACCTTCCAATATTGCATTCATCGTTTATTGCAGCAACATAACCGGGGCAGGGTTATGGGGCCCGTTCAATTAATGATGCTCATTACATGCAGGCGTTTGTGCATTTTGTCAGTATGCTGCTGTCCATACCATATAAGCAATGCCTGGAGGCTGATCACCAGCCTCCGGGCATCTCTGTCGTCAGAAAGGAGAAAGTCCACAATGTCCCAGTCCTGGATCAGTTCAAACCACTTCAGGGCATCCCATGAAGACAGGATGGGCGGAACATACGTATCAGCCGGAGACTCCTCAAATAACTCCCCTGCATCCCTGACTGAAAATTCACTCAGTGCCCTGATCAGCCTGCTGACCTGTTCTATCTCCAGCATGGCATTACTCCCTATTTTGCATTCGGGATGAAGAGCGCATTGCCATTGCTGTCCTTGAAAGCAGCGATAGCCTGCTGCCCTTCTTTTGATATGATCCAGTTCACGAACTCCATTGCCTCTTTGTACTTCACATGCTTATGCTTTTCAGGGTTCACCGCCATAACACCATACTGGTTGAAGAGCGTCGGATCGCCCTCGTGCACAATGATCATATCGAGCTTGTCCTTGTCCTTTGTGGCAAGCCAGGTCCCGCGGTCCGTAAGCGCATACGCACGCTTCTCATTGGCGATCCGCTGGGTCTTTTCCATGCCCTGTCCGACCTCAAGGTACCACTTCTGCCCTTTTGGCTCGATACCGGTCTTCTTCCATATCGACAGTTCCTTGGTATGGGTGCCTGAATTGTCGCCGCGGGAAACGAACAGTGATGATGAGCTGATCTTCTTGAAGGCATCAACAGTTGACTTAATGCCTTTGATCTTTGCCGGGTCATCAGTCGGGCCTATGATGACAAAATCGTTGTACATCACATCGGAGCGCTTTACAAAGAACCCCTCTTCAACTGCCTTCAGCTCCTGCTCCTTTGCATGCACAAAGGCAACATCAGCATCACCCCTCTTGCCCATCTCGATCGCGGCGCCGGTGCCGCGGGCAACCACCTTCACCTTTATGCCGGTCTTCTTTTCGAAGATCGGCAGGATATAGTTAAACAGTCCGGAATTCTCGGTGCTCGTTGTCGATGCGCAGATGATCTCGGCTGCAAAGACAGTGCCTGCGAGAGACAGGGTCAGGAAAATGGTCAGAAACAATCCAAGTTTTTTCATTTTACAACCTCCTGTTTGATGGTAGTTACAGTTTTTTCCCTTCAGGTGAATTGGGGAAGAAAAGCGGCTCGCCATATCTGTCCTTCCCGAAATCCCTGATAATTGTCTGTGCTTCTTTGCCCTGCAGCCAGTCTACGAACTCGAGCGCGCCCTTATTATTGACCTGCGGAAACCTGACCGGACTGACAGGAATGAGCGTCATATAGTTCAGAAGAATATCGTCCCTTTCCACAAGGACCTGAAGCGTTATCTTCTGTTTCATCGTGATATAGGTCGCTCTGTCCATGATGGTATAGGCCTGTTTCTCATTTACATATGCCAGCGTCGGCGCATTGCCCTTTGCTCCCTGCTCAAACACGATGTACCATGGGCCCTTCGGCTCGATCCCTGCCTTTTTCCATACCTCAAGTTCCTTCATGTGCGTACCGGACCTGTCACCCCTTGTGACGAACAGGGCTCCGGACTTGACTATTTTTTGCAGAGCAGCAGAAGCATTCTTCTCGCCGCGGATTTTTGCCGGATCACTTGCCGGGCCCAGGATGACAAAATCGTTGTACATGAGATCGTAGCGCTTTGTGCCGAAACCATCTGCCACGAACTTCTCTTCGAGCGCCTTTGCATGCACCAGCACAAGGTCGAACTTGCCCGATTCCGCATTCTTCAGCGCCTGGCCTGTCCCTGCGCCGACATGCTCCACAACGATACCGGTCTTCTTTGTGAAGGCTGCCTCAAGCGCACCCACGATGCCGGCGTCGATCGGCCCGATCGTGCTTGCCAGCATGATCTTCCTGGGCTGCTGCATCGGCTCGGCGCTGAAAGCCGGCAGGCTTAGGACACTCATTGCCAACACGGCTGCGAGGACAGCGAAACCTCTTAAGACTGTTAATCCGTTTTTCTGTGTTGCCGTTCTTTCCTGCATGTCGTTCCTCCGGAATGTTTTTCTTTACAATCAAAGATCTCTCTCACTGCCAGGTCCTTGCCGGACAGGAATTTCTGGAAGTCTTCGTGAATTTCCCAAAACAGGGCAATGGCCCTTTCGCCTTCTTCGGTAAGCAGTGTCCCTCCGCCCTTCTCCCCTCCGGCAGAGGTTACAACGTAGGGTTTGGGTACCTGCCGGTTCATGGAATCAATGAGAATCCAGGCCCGCCGGTAAGACATCTCCAGTGCCTTTGCTGCTTTGGTGATCGACCCGTATTCGCGGATGCGCTCAAGAAGGGCGATCCTCCCATAGCCCAGAAACGTGCCCTCGCTCCCTTCTATCCATATATGGCCCTTCAGGGAAGGGAAGGGTCTTTCATGCTGAGCGATCTTTTTCTTTCTGGCCACGCCGTAATATACCAATTGATATTACGGTAATGCAATATCTTCATGACCGTGGCAGCCTGCCGGGTCGGTCAGACGGTACGCTCTGAATTAGCCAATGACCGTCATTCAACAGGATCTGTGATCGTCGTAAATTGGAGGACTGAGTAAGGCAGGGCATAGGCCGGCAACAAGGTCTTCGCCGGGGATCTCAGGCCTAAAAAGGCATCAAACGACCGGTCACCAGCCATGCCGCCGGCAGTAATGCGAGGTCTGGGCCCCGGGCAGTCGTGCAGGTCACGCCCCATATACCTGGCCCCGGGCATATGCTACAATTTCCACATGACCACGGATTCGGGGTGCACGCCGCATTACGAAGGGAATATCGCTCTGTCCTTCCTTGCCGGAGCAAAGGCATGACCTTTTTCCATACGCTCCCCGGGATGTACATAACGCAGACAGTACTCCATTCCTTCACGGCGCTCATCATCATCGAACTCTCATTCTATGCCTGGAACGTAAAGGACCATCTCTCGCTGTTCAGATACAGACTGCTGCCCCTGGTCATGCCGATCTTCATGTTCCCCCTCTTTCAGCTCCTTTCTCCTGAGCGGGGCACGTGGCATTTTCGTCTGACAACAGCGCTCTTCGACAGTCATCGCTGGCTTGATCTCAAGGTCCTTGATATCTATCCCTTTGCCCTCCTCTTCCTGGCAGTCCTGGCCGCTTTTACCGGCATCTTCCTTTTCCAGGAAATATTCCCGATCATGAAAAGACGCAACAGCCACGAACAGCACACCGGGAGCCCGGAGGGTGGCGAGGAGATCAGGTCCATGCTGAAGGCAGTCTGCGCAGAGCTCAGCACTGATGAACCGGAAGTTCTGTTCGTCGAGACGCGATCTCCGGTACTCTTTACCCAGGGGTATAAGAACCATTCGCTGGTCATATCCTCCGGACTTATCAGCAAACTCGGCAGGGAGCAGCTCAGGAATGCCCTTATCCATGAGGTGGTACATATGAAAAGAAGCAGCAATCTCAAAACACAGACGATCTACCTTCTCCGCATGCTTATGTTCTATAATCCGGTCAGTCTGGTGGAGTTCAGAAGAATTGTGCATGACGACGAATTTATCTGTGACGCAATAACGATGTCCATGACCAGAGACCCTCAGGCACTCATCAGTGCCCTGTCCGCGTTTTATGTCCATCCGGACGATCTGCCGGGAAAGCTGTCGCAGATAAAAGACCAGGTCGAAAGCCACAGCCACAATCTTCTGCTGGACGTGAGAATAAGAAACCTGAACGAGGGTCGCTATCAAAATACCGCCCCTTTCGGCTGGCCGCAGTTTCTGATAACGCTCAGTGCCATTCTGCTGATCGGGTATGGGGTGGTCTAGCATGAGCACAAAAAGGTCCATAGTCAGAAACACTGTCCTCTTTGCAGCAGCGGTCCTTTTCGTCGCTGCGCTGCTGTCTCTCCTGAACTGGGTCCCCCTGATCATGCAGAAGCAGAGGCTGAAGGCATTCAGCTCCCCTGAGGCTGCCGCAAAGGAACTGCATATCAGGAAGATCTATCTCCCCTCATATCTGCCGGAACACCTGGACCTTGCCTGGCCGCCGTCAGAGGTCTATGGTCAGGATGCACCCTTCAGTGCCGTGGCCATGTATCTCTCGTTCAAACAGAAAAAAGAGTTCGGCCTTGCACTGCACCAGACCGATGCCAAAGCGCCGTACCGGCTTGAACCCAGGATACAGATATCGCCAGGACAGACCTCAAGCCAGATCTCTCTGAAAGGAAGAAAGGCGCTGCTCGTACCGGCGGTCTGTGACAATGCTGTCCCCTGCAATCAACTCTCATGGGACGAGAATGGCACGGTCATCACTCTGATCGGAAAGTTCCCTGCCCAGGACATCATCAAAATAGCCTCCAGCATGATCCCTGACGCCTGAAAGCGGGCTTCATCGGCCCTTTTCCGGTAAAAAGCCATTTTTCCGCTGCATCTAAGACATTTTTCCCTCTGAAATAGGCAGATACTCCAATTACCCCGCCTCATCTCCTTTGCTAGGATGGACTCAGGAAGAAGAAAAGAATAACTGCAAAGGAGGTGGGAGCAGCAGAAGCACTGAGCACGGATAGGATCTGACCTAAATGACGAAAAGGAGGATAGGAAGATGAAACGGATAAGACACATAGGCGGCGAAACAGTAACAAAGGGCAACTACTGGAATTTCTCAAACGGCGACCGCATCAGCATGGATGACGGCGGACGGCTCCCGGGTGATGGAAGCGTGACCTATTACAAGGCCAGCCCTTTCCTCATCCTTGCTGCCGGGCCTGTTCTCGGTCTGATCTATGCAGCATTTCTCCCCTTTATCGGTCTTGCCATAATCGCAAAGATGGTCTTCACAAAACTCTTCGGCAGGAGCGTGGAAGGACTTTCCCGGGTGGCGGCATTCAACTGGAGCCCGTCAGAAGCATACCTGGCAGGCAAACAGCAGAAGAAGAATACAGAGGAGAACAAGAGCGAACCTGATGAGGGCAAGACCGGCAGTGACCGGTAGCAGACGAAAGGGGTGCTCCCTGCAGGACACCCCTCGTCCTGGATGCAGCTGAGACGCGAACACCCGAACCATCATTAAGACAGCGTGCCTGCATTGTATTAACAAAGCGAAATCCAATAAGGAGAATCATCATGATTCGCTTCGGAGAAAAAGGTGGAACTGCCGTAAAAGCGGGGACCTACTGGAATTTTGAGACCGGCAAGAGGGTCAGAATAGATCAGGCCGGTCTGCTTCCGGGAAAATCCTCAGAGACCTTCTTCAAACTCCCGCCGCTGCTCATTCTTGCAATTGGTGCCGCGGCATTACATCTGTTCTTGTATGTTCTCCCAACGTATCTTGTCCAGTTCTATGAGGCGTACACCGAACAGCTCGTTACGGCCTACGTCATATTCGATTACCTTGCTGTTGGTGCCGTACTTTCAGTCCTTGCCGTTATGGCAGTGGGCGAGCTCTTCGCCCGCAGGGTGAAGGTGCCTGCTTTCGACTGGAACCCTGCTGAGGCACATCTGGCAGGCAAGCGGCGCAGCGATGAGAACGGAGATGCAGCGAACAAGGAAGAGAAACCCGTTGAAACAGAACAAAAATAGCTGGAGAGGGAGGGGATGCTCCTCTGCGAACATCCCCTCTCTTACGGAGGAACTATGAAAGGACATCAATTATTTCTGGTCTGCATACTTGCATGTTTTTCCCTTGTATTGGCCTGCCCGGTCAGTCAGGCCGCACTCTCAGAACTGGATCAGGCCTGTCTGGGCTGCCATTCCGCAGAGCAGCATAAGACCCTCGGAAACGGCGACAAACTTTCTCTCAAGGTAAATCCTGCAGAGATCAATAAATCCGTCCACGGCATCATCGGCTGCGCAGCCTGCCACGGGTTCACCGCTGAGGATCATCCGCAGAGGACCTTCAAGAGCAAAAAAGAATACAGCGCCTTAACTGCGCGGCGATGCACCACGTGCCATTCTTCCCTGGATAACAAGATACATGAGAAGCTGATCAGCCAGGATTCGCCCAAAATGCTCTGCACCGACTGCCACGGTGCGCACGCCGTTAAACGGGTCAGAGAACTCTCCAAGGGGAATCAATACTGTCTGACCTGTCACAACAGAGAGATCAATATCCACTTCCTGAACGGCAAAAAAGAGACCGTCACGGTACAGGAATCCGTCCTCAATGCCTCGGTGCACAAGAATCTCAGCTGCGTCGACTGCCACGTGAGGGTCTATTCAGAACTGCATCCCATAAGAGACTTCAAGGACAAGAGGGACTTTTCCCAGGTGATGGCAGAGAACTGCCGCAGATGCCATTTTGATAAATACAGCAAGACCCTTGAAGGCACGCATTTCAAGGCGCTCACCCAGGGCAATCCCAACACCCCGATCTGCACAGATTGTCATGGCACGCACGCCATAGCCTCTGCACGGTCTGACAAGCTGGCCAATGCAAAAAAGTGCCAGCAGTGCCACAGCGAGATCTATGACATCTATGCAAAGAGCGTTCACGGTGCAGCCCTGATCAGGGAAAATATCGAAGATGTCCCTGTCTGTTCGGACTGTCATAGGGCCCATGACAATGCCGGCCCCAAGACCGTTGATTTCCGTATTTCAGTGCCGCAGACCTGTGCCCGGTGCCATGCCAATAAGGAGATCATGGACAAGTACGGCCTCTCCACAAAAGTAGTGGATACCTACCTGAAAGACTTTCACGGCGTGACCATGAAATTCTACAAGCAATACGGCCAGACTGAGAAACAGATCGCTGTATGCATCGATTGCCATGGCGTCCATGACATCATGAAAGTAAAATCCCGGAACGCCGCGGTCATCAAACAGAATCTTACGAAGCGCTGCCAGAAATGTCATGCCGGTGCCACGGCGAACTTCCCCGACAGCTGGGTATCACACTATGAACCGAATTTCAAGAAGTCATCCATGATATTTCTGATCGACTGGGGGTACAAGCTTTTTATCCCTTTCATGATCATAGGACTTCTGGTCCAGATCATTCTGCATCTCTGGAGATATGTTTCAAACCGATAGAACGATAAGGAGACGACCATGCAGACAACAACACTTGATCCCGTTAAACGCTTCGGTAAATTTCGCATAGCCGAGCACTGGCTGAATGCAGCCACCTTTGTGCTTCTCGTGATAACAGGCCTATCGCAGAAGTTCTATGACAACGCTGTCTCGGGCTGGATAATCATGACGCTGGGAGGCATAGATACCACCCGCCTCATTCATCGGTACAGCGGCATCGCCCTCGCTGTGCTCACGATTAATCACGTCCTGGTGGCGTCCTACGGCGTACTGTTCCTGAAATGGCAGCCGTCGATGGTCATTCACCTCAAGGACTTTCGAGACGCGATAGACAACATACGATACTATCTCGGCCTTTCGGACAGACCGGCCCGCTGCGATCGCTTTGATTATAAGCAGAAGTTCGAGTACTGGGGTGTCGTTGTCGGCGGCATGCTCATGATTGCAACAGGATTTACGCTCTGGTTCCCGATCTTCGTCACGAGCTATCTGCCGGGCCAGATCATTCCGGCAGCCAAGGCGCTGCATACCAACGAGGCGCTTCTTGCCTTCCTGGTGATCATCATATGGCACATCTACAATGCCATCTTCAGCCCCGAGGTGATCCCCATGGATACGGTCATCTTCACCGGAATGATATCCGGGGAACGGATGATCCATGAACATCCCGTTGAATACGAACGTCTGTTCGGTTCTCTTCCGCACAGCCACGTCAGCAGGACTGACGAGATCACGGAAGTGCCGCAGGCTTCTGAGACTGCGCCGTCTTCGACAGCTTGACAGAAGGAGAGCTTTTCATTATGGTTATAATCTGAAGCAGGATCCTGCATGCAGAAAAAGATCATTATAGCCATACTCCTGACCGTTGTCGTGATATCGCTCAGTCTTGGCGTGATCAGTACGATCGCGATACGGGAGAGCATAGATCACACCATGCAGCACAAACTCGAGCTCTCCCGTATCGTTGCCAAGAATATCGATGACCTGCTCAGCAGCAGCATCAAGCGGCTGTATGATATATCGCTCTCCGGCACCATTGACCTGAACGACAACGACTGGTCTGCCGAGCGGGAAGCCCTCAAAAAGGCCTTTGATTATTCCATCTTTTCCGATGGTCTTTTCATTCTCAACCGCGACAATCAGGTCGTCTATACGTATCCTTCCCAGCATATGCAGCACGCCGATGTCCTCGCACCGCAGAAGACCGGCAGGGTCATTGAGGAGGGCAAACCGTTCATTTCCGATATCTTCACGGTGGAACCCTCAAAAAAGAAACTGATCCATATCCTGGTGCCGTTAAAGAACAAGAACGGCGTGGTCGCCGGCGTGGTCGGCGGCGAGATCGACCCCTCGGCACAGAACTTCAACGAGATCATCCGGTCAGTTCCGTCAGAGAAAAATGCCTATATGGAACTCGTTGACAGCAAGGGCTTTGTCATCGCTTCGAGCGACGCCAAGCGGGTCTTCACCGACCAGTCAGAAGGACACTCGCAGTTCCTCGAAAAACTGATAACCGCGAAAAAGCCGGTCATCACAAAATGCCATCGCTGCCACACGAACACTATGGACCCTGCGGCAGCAGGCGAACGGTCCGTAGACATCATGGCCTTTGCGCCGCTCGAAACAGCGCACTGGAGTGTATCCATCGTTCAGCCGGAAGATGAGATACTCATGCCGGTCACGAAGATGACAAAATCCTTTTTTGCCGTAAGCATCATCTTTATCGCGATCGCCCTGATGCTTGCCGTCGGCATGAGCAGGAGCATCGTCAAGCCGGTCCATGACCTGATCAATGCAACCTTGAAGATAGCAGGGGGAGACATGTCGAAGCCTGTGGCCTTTGGCGGCAGAGACGAGATCGGCCAGCTCAGCAGCAGCTTTGAGGTCATGCGGGTCAGGCTGGCTGACTCCCTGGATGACCTGCAGAAATACAACGTGGCGCTGGAGCATCTGGTAATGGAGCGCACGAGGGAGATCAGCGACAGCAGGCTGAAGATAAAAGAACTCCTGAAGAAGGTCATCACCTCCCAGGAGGACGAGCGGAAAAGGATCGCGCGGGAACTCCATGATGTGATCATGCAGGATCTTGCGGCAACGCTGATCAAGGTCGATATCTGCAGACAGTATCCCGAAAGCATCAGTGTTTCAAAAATCGACGAAATAAAGCAGATCATCGACAAGAACCTTGATAATGTCTACCGGATCATCAAGAATCTCCGGCCGGCCATCCTTGACGACCTTGGCTTTGAGGCCGCAGTGCGCTGGCTCTGCGACCATCATCTCGAAGCAAACGGCATTCACTGCTATATCAATGTCTACAACACGATAAGCGATATTGCATTAACCCCTCAGGATGAAATAGGATTATTCAGGATCATCCAAGAGGCAATTATCAATATAGCGAAACATGCGGGTGCGGAGAATATCTTTGTGCTGCTCGAGATCCGTCAGAACAACCTGATCATAGAGATAGAAGATGACGGCTGCGGCTTTGATTTGCATGAAGCTGTCCTCGAACATGACTCGGCGCGCGGTCTCGGCCTCCTGGGCATGAAGGAACGCGCCTCATTTTTTGCCTGGGACCTTAAGATGTGCTCTGCGCCCGGCGAAGGGACCAGGATCAATCTTAAGGTTCCCCTGACCAAGGAGGCCTGGGACTATGCCTGATATCCGTATCCTTATTGCAGACGATCACTCACTGGTCAGGGAAGGCATTGCGGCCTTTCTCCGATGCACTGACAATATTGAGATCGTCGGTGAGGCAGTTGACGGCCTGGAAGCGATAGAAAAGGCCCGGCAGACCCGGCCGCATATCGTGATCATGGATGTTGCCATGCCCGGACTCGGAGGGCTTGAAGCGACCATTGAGATAAAAAAGATCGACCCGTCGATACGCATCCTGGTCCTTACCCAATATGATGAACGGGAATACATTTCACGATTTTTAAAGGCCGGGGTCTCCGGCTACTTATTAAAAAGGGCGGTTGGAAGCGATCTCATGTCAGCCATTACCGCCATTATGGCCGGAGAGACCTATCTGTACCCTGCCATTGCATCAAAGGTGGTGGACGGTTTTCTCGGCAAAGAGCCTCTGTCCACAAAGGAACCGTATGATCTGCTGACCGATCGGGAGAAACAGGTCCTTAAGCTTCTTGCCGAAGGCCATACGCATAAGGAGATCGCCGAAATGCTCTCGATCAGCCCCAAGACGGTCATTGCTCACCAGACAAATTTATGCGAGAAGCTCGGCCTGGGAAATAAGGCTGATATCATAAAGTTCGCCTATTCAAACGCCATCATAAAATAGGGAAAAATGCGGAAGCTACTTCTTCACGTAGTCGCTGAGTCCGTATTTCCTGAGCTTGAGGTACAGGGTCTTGCGGTCAATGCCGAGTATCTGGCTTGCCTTTGACTGGTTGCCGTTGAAATCCCTCAGGACCCTGAGGATGTAGTCGCGCTCCATCTCCTCAAGCGACCCGCCTGCTGCCTTATCTCCGGCTTCAGGCGAAATCGGGATCGATAGGTCTTTACTGCTGATCCTGTCCGAGTCACAGAGGATCACCGCACGCTCGATCACATTCTCGAGCTCCCGCACATTTCCGGGCCAGGCATATCTGCGGAGTGCCTCAAAGGCATCAGGGCTAAAGCCCTGTATGGACTTGGAAAGTTTCTGGCTGTATTTCTCCGCAAAATAACCGGCCAGTTCTTCAACATCCGCAGCCCGCTCCCTCAGGGGCGGAATCGTAATATTGATGACATTGAGCCGGTAATACAGATCTTCCCTGAACGTGCCCTGCTGTATGCGCTCACGCAGGTCCTTATTGGTCGCGGCAAGAACACGGACATCAACGGTCATGATCTTGTTGCCGCCCACGCGCCTGAATTCTCCGGTGTCGAGAAATCTCAGGAGCTTTGCCTGGAGCCCGACCGGCATTTCGGCGATCTCATCAAGGAAGAGCGTCCCTTTATCCGCAACCTCCACAATACCGTGCTTCGTCTCATACGCATTCGTGAATGCCCCTTTTTCATGGCCAAAAACTTCTGACTCGATCAGGTTCTCGGAAAAGGTTGCGCAGTTCAGGGCGATGATCGGCACCGAGTTCCGTTTACTGTAGTGCCATATAGTGTTGGCCACCAGTTCCTTGCCGGTGCCGCTCTCGCCCTGGATGAATACCGGAGAATCTGTCGGCGCGATCTTCTGTACCAGATCATGGATCTCTTTCATCTGGCGTGAGCTGCCGATGAACCGGAAGGGGGTCTCCTTTCTCACCAGCTCCTGCTCCAGGAGCTGCGTCTTGATGCTCAGCCTGCCGAACTCATAGGCCCGGTTGATGATGATCACCAGTTCGTCGAGCTTATAGGGTTTGGTGAGGTAGTCATACGCGCCGTATTTCATCGCTTCGACCGCTGTCTCGACCGTGGCCTTGCCGGTCAGGACAATGATCGCCGGGGCCGAAGGATCGGTCTTGAGCTTCTTCATGACCGATATGCCGTCCTCGCCCGGCATCATGATATCGAGCAGCACAACGTCGTAGGTGTTCTGTTTTGCGAGGCTGAGGGCCACCTTGCCGTCAGGCGCCACCTCTACCGAAAAGCCTTTCCGCGTAAGTTCCTTGTTCAGGAGCCTTCTGAGCGGCTCTTCATCATCGACAACAAGGATCTTAATCATGGCTCACCTTCAGGGGAAGCCATATCATAAAGGTCGTACCCTCACCTTCGCTGACCGCATCGATGCTGCCGCCATGCTCCTCGATGATCTTGTGGCATATGGAAAGGCCAAGGCCGGTCCCTTCGCCCACCGGCTTTGTCGTAAAGAAGGGATCGAATATCTTTCCGAGTATGTCCGGCTCAATGCCTGATCCGGTGTCAGAGATCGTGACCCTGATGCCGGGGTCATGCTGCAGAAGACCTCCCTCTGCATCCGTCCCGGTGGTGATCGTAATGCTCCCGCCCTCAGGCGTGAAGTACATCGAATTGATGATGATGTTCATGAAAACCTGCCTGAGATTGCCGGGGTCTGCAAAGATCTTCGGTATATCCCTGTCCAGTTGGAGCACGATGTTATGGTTCAGCCTCTTGGCCCGATGGTTCACCAGCAGAATGACCTCTTTGATCAGTTCGTTCATGTCGAGCTCGCGGAACGTGCCGCCGGTCGGCCGCGCAAAATCCAGGAGGCTTCCGAGGATGCCCTTGCACCGGAAGATCTCGTTATGGATCGTCTGGAGGTATTCGGGAAAATCCTCGAACTCAGGAACAGCCTGGAGCGTCTCATCTTTTGTCCGGTCCAGGAGCGCTTCTGCGTACCCTGCAATGATGCCGAGGGGGTTGTTGATCTCATGCGCAACACCCGCAACAAGCGTACCGAGAGAGGCAAGCTTGTCCGAGCGGATAAGCTGCTGCTCAAGCCGCTTCTGACTGGTAACGTCCTTCAGATAGTGGACAAGGGAATAGAGCCGTCCCTCATCATCGACCAATGGGTACGTCCAGAAATGGAAGATATTGCCGCTTGTGCCTTTCAGTTCACGGAAGCATGGCCTTTTCCCGGCCATGGTCTCCGGGCAGAGGCAGGCCTCCTCAAGGGCGCCTACCCTGTCAAG
Source organism: uncultured Nitrospiraceae bacterium (assembly GCA_964463135.1). Lineage (GTDB taxonomy): Bacteria > Nitrospirota > Thermodesulfovibrionia > Thermodesulfovibrionales > UBA6898 > UBA6898. The sequence goes on along the minus strand of CAYXBA010000001.1, from coordinate 380,445 downwards.
CAGTTCACCGCAGCTCTTACCTGCCGCCTCTGCAGAGGTGAGGCCGGCCCGCGCAAGCACCGTCCTGTTGGCCCGGATGACGCGCTGGTCCAGGTCCTCTATCCATACCATGTCCGTTATGGCATCAAAGGTCTTTTCCCATTCCTTCTTGTCGCGCGATATCTCCTGAAAGAGCAGCGCATTTTCGAGTGCGATCGAGATGTGCTTGGCTACCGGCAGGAGGATGGCAAGGTCCTTCTCAGAATAGTTCGCAGGCCTGCGGCTGTCAAAGTTGAAGACACCGAGTATCTTGTCGTGATAGAGCGGTATGCTGATGGTCGAACTGATGCCCTCTCTGAGCAGTTTCCTGTCAAGAGGAAATTCCGTTTTGTTCAGGTCTCGGTTGATCCAGGGTTTGTTGTTGCGTACTACCCAGCCGGCACTCGTCCCTTCGATCGGGGCCCGCACCCCCTTGCCCATGATCGTATGCATGTCCGTATCGAGCGCAAAGATGAGGAGATCGTCCTCCTTCTCGTCATAGAGCAGAAGGCTTGCCCGGTCATAATCGATGAGCTTCCTGATCTCCGACACCATGATCCTGAAGATGGTGCCTATGCTCAGGCTTGAGTTCACGATACCGCTCAGTTCATTGATCAGCTCGATCTGCTTCATGTTCCAGTGGAGCTGTTCAATAAGCCGGATATTTTCTATGGCCACGCCGAGCATGTTCCCGATCGGCACCAGGAGCTGCGTGTCCATAGAGGTAAAGAACGAGGGCTTGCTGCTCGCAAGACCCAGCACGCCGAGGAACATGCCTTTGGACCGTATGGGGATCGCAACCGCGCTCTCGATGCCTTCCGGACCGGTATTCAAACAGGTCACCCGGGGGTCCTGCGATGCACGCTCCACGAGGAGCGGCATGCCCGAGGCAAAGACCTTTCCGAAAAGGCATTCACCCTGTTTCAGCTCTCTGGCAGAAGAGGTGCCCCTGATCCGGCTCTGCTCGACATGCAGATGGAGCAGATCAGCGTCAGCGTCAAGGAGATAGATCCAGCCCTGCTCGACCTCCATGATCTCCACGAGCATATCAACGGTCTCCTGCATGATCGCCCCGATCTCTTCGTGGCGCGCAAGGATATCGGCAAAGGTCTTGAATATCGAGAGCTCCTTGGTCCTCTGAAAGGCCTTTCGCTGCAGTTTTCTCTGTTCTGATATGTCCTGCACAACCACCAGTCTGAGCAACGACCCGTTCTCCTGTGAAGGGATGATCGATACGCGTGCATCAAAAAAATCCCCGTTCTGCTTTATGCATGAGGAGAGAAAACGGGCCTCAGGATAGGCGCTGCTGAGGTCATACGGCATGCTCCGGCTAAGAGAGGACATCTTGAGGATATTCTTTTTGTCAGGCAGCACCACGGTATTCAGGGCTCTGCCGATCATTTCGTCGCTGGTATACAGAAACACTTCGGCAACACTTTCATTGCAGGAAACTATGGTGAAGGAATCGTCAATAAGGAAAACCGGGATGGTCAGGAGGTCAAAGGTCTTGAGGGTTGCTGTCGCTTCTTTCCGGACAAGCGTCTTCATGCAGTATTATAACACTTTGGTAAAAGGCCGGGCTTAGGGTCAATAGCAGGGGGGCTGCTCCGGAGCTTACAGCGCGTTAGGTCAGGACAAGCTGCCGGCCGGCTTCATACGCATCTTTCAGGGCGGTTGGGTGGTCAGCAATGGCGCCCTTGGCATCCACGCCGAGAAAGCCTAACACTTCATGGGACGGGACACTGACCGTTCTGAAAAAGGCCTTGGCAGCAGCATCGCCGCACTGAATGCCGATATCCTTTTTCATGCCGCCGACCAGCATCAGCAGCCCCTTCCTGCCGTGCGGCCCTTCGGGGATAGGCTTCTTGAGGAGATACTTCTCGCACCAGAACGCCTGACAGCGGTCGACCATCGTCTTGGCCTGGGCGCTCATGCCGAAGAAAAAGATCGGGGAGGCCAGGACGATCCTGTCAGCCTCCCTGATCTCTCGATATATCTCGGTCATATCGTCGTTGATGATACAAACGCCGGTCCTATCGCATCCGCCGCAGTCCTGACAGGGCTTGATATTCAGGAAGTTGAGCTTGAAGTTCTTCACCTTATGCCCCTGCTCCTGCACGGCCCGGAGAGCCTCATTCAGAAGCAGTTCGGTATTGCCGTCAACCCTCGGACTGCCGAGAAATGCGATGACCTTCATGGCTCAGTCCATCTTCTTGAATGCCTGCTTCTTTGCGCCGCAGATCGGGCATTCATCAGGCGCATGGTCTTCCACGGTATTGCCGCAGACCTGGCAGACATAGTAATCCGTCTCCTCATTCTTGCCGAGGGTCTCGAGCGCCTTCTTATACAGGTCAGCATGGACCTTCTCGACCTCGTTCGCATACACAAAGGTCCTTTCGGCAAGGGCATTGCCCTCAACCTTTGCCTCGCTGATCATCTTGGGGTACATGCTCTCGAACTCAAAGGTCTCTCCGCTGATAGCAGCCTCAAGGTTCTCCTTTGTCGACTTGATCCCGCCGAACTCACGCAGATGGTTGTGCGCATGCACAGTCTCTGCCTCTGCCGCTGCCCTGAACAGCTTTGCCGCCTGTTTGTATCCCTCCGCATCCGCCTTCTTTGCAAATGCGAGGTATTTCCTGTTGGCCTGTGATTCTCCGGCAAATGCCTCTTTAAGGTTCTTCTCTGATTTTGATGCCATGTTGTCTCCTCCTTAAAATGTATCGGTTATCCGGATATGTTCGCTATGCAGTATTCAGATGCCATTATACTACGAAATCTTCCTGCTGGACTTATCCGGCCTTCTCCATCGGTTTGCCGCAGCAAAAAAGAGTACCGCCGCCGCCCGTTGTAACAGTAACTTCATTCGTGCAGGTCACACACTTGTAGTTTTCGCCTTTTTTAGTCATTTCTTTCCTCCTTATATGATCTTTTATTCTTAGTGAGCTTTTTCTGAAATCAGCTTCCCGGCTATTTCGCTTCAGTGATCGTAATCTCTTTTGTTGTCTCCCAGAGTCCGTGCAGATTGCATTTGGCAATTACCCTCAGCGTGGACTTGTTGTGCTTGGCTCCTTTATTCAGGGTGACCGTAGCCTCGGGCGCAGACATCACCGGGCTGAACTCGACCCTGGCGTACAGGTTCTCGCCGAATTTGACCTCTGCCCACTGGATGAAATGCCCCTCTTCGGACACATGCGGGAGTTCACCAACCTTGAACTTGACGGTAAAGGGCTTGCCCGCAACAACCGTATCAGGGCATTCGATCACCGGTGTATGCTTCTTCTCAAAGTCTGTCATGGCCGACAGATCCTTCGGCCTGTTAATACCGCAAAAATAACCTTTCTCTGTCATCGTCTTCTCCTTGTTATCCTATTTTTTCAAATGCGTTCTTCCCGATCTTGCAGACCGGGCATTTCCAGTCTTCAGGCAGGTCTTCGAATTTTACTGCCTGGTCCTTTTCTTTATAAAGCCATTTGCAGGTTGCACACCGCCAGAGGCCGAAATCTTCACGCTCGCCTTTTTTTGCAACCACTTCCCAGCCCCGGTCTGTCCATTCCTCAATGCGGGGCGGATAGTACCCGGAGAATATGGTCTTGTCGCGCGTATCCTCCATTGATACTTCGACGGTATATTCGCCTTTTTTGACGGTATAGCCCCAGTCAAACAGTTCAACAGACTCTGGCCCTGTTGCCTTGCCTGCAAAGCTGAATGTATTTCCGCTTCTCTTTACCTTTGTCCAGCTGTAACAGCAGGGCAGCACTGAGGTGCAGCCGCATTTGCCGTTCTTCAGATCAAGGCCGTCTACTCTCATGCCGCCGGGTATCTTTTCAACAGCTATATCCATGGTTTTCTCCAATGATAAGGGATCCTGCTTCGAAGGAGGCAGTCAGTGAATGGTCGCTTCTTTCCTGAATAGCTTATGGCCGCAGGAATTACAGATCGTCTCGTCCTCGTCTGTCCATATCTCTACCTCATTCCCGCATTTGATGCAGGCAATGAATTCCGGGACCGGAACGCTCTTTGTGCTGCAGTGGCTCTTCTGCTTCTGTTTGAGGTCACTGCCCTGCATTTGCCTTCCTCCAGCCCTCGCCTGCAAGCCTGTCCATGCGGTCATTGCCCCACTTCTTTATCTCATCAAGATACTTCCGCGGATTGATACGTGCGAGCTTGACAAGCTCTTCACGCTCTTTTACCGAGTCGATATGGTCCATCGGATAGACCCCGCGCCAGGTGCAGTACCCCTGATCAAAGAGATAGTCAGGAGTGACCACTGCTCCGGAGAGCTTATGCCCCGAGAAGCGTGCGATATCCATATCAAAATGTATGATCCAGTTATTGTCCCTGATCATGGTTTCGGCATCAAACGAGATGTCCTGGCTGCACTGGGGGCAATACAGCCTGTCGATGATCTCAGGGGGCATCACCTCATCGCGGAAATTGAAACTTGCGGTTTGCGAACCGCAGACGCAGGTCTTTTTATGATCCATGCACATATAATACCCTCCTTGTTATTGGGTCTTTTCCCTGCAGACAGGGCAGATCCCGTAGAATTCAATATGGTTTCCGGTGATCCTGAAATCGCCTTTTGTCGTTTCCGGCAGGTCAAGGTTAAATGCCACCTGAATATCCTTCACCCTCTTACAGGATGTGCAGATCAGATGATGATGCGGTGCCGTATTCGGATCAAAGCGTTTTTTTGCAGGATCGATCGAGAGTTCGCTGACATATCCCTTTTCCTTGAGCACGTCAAGCGTGTTATAGACGGTTGCAAAAGACATGGTCGGATACTGCACGGCAACCGCTTTATAGATATCGTCTGCTGAAGGGTGGTCAGTATTGCCCTCCAGATAGCTCAGCACAGCCAGTCTCTGCGGTGTCAGTTTCAGCCCTATGTCTTTATATTTCTGCATATATTTATAATTATTCTAATATAGTTATTTTTATCATATAATAATTATTCCTGTCAAGTTAATTTTTAAAGATCTAAAAAAAAGAAGGCAAGCCCGATAAACAGACATGCCTTCTTTATGTTGATCAGTGAATGAGATCTACTGTTTCGGCGCATCCTCCGCTTTTTTCCAGGTCTTGTCAGGATCATAGCGAAGCCCGGCAATCGCCTTGCGGGTGTTCCTTCCCAGGTCCTTCTGGTAGATCACACCTTCCTGATTTACGATAAAGGTCATGATGCCGGATGAGCCATATTTTGCAGGATAGGCCATAAGACCGAACCCGAGGACCATATTACCCCTGGCAACATAGTCAAAGGCCCCGCCTTTTGCATTCCGGCCCTGTGCCTTGATGATCCTGAAGTAGTACCCGTGGAACGGCTGTTCCTTGTACCCTTCTGCTGAAGCCTTTGCGATGAGCGGGCCAAAGGGGCTTTCCTCCTCACCCTCTTTAGCCTCCCAATACAGCCCGTCCTTCTTGCCCTTGGCGCTGACCAGGCGCTGTGCAAATTCGAGGATACCGTCTCCATCACGATCCCTGGATGCATATTCCCGCTGGGCATCGCTGTAAGCTTTAAGGACGTCGATCACATTCAGTTCGTTCCTGCCTATCCTCCTGCAGAGAACTTCTTCCTTGCCGGCTTTGGTATCGAAGAACCATTGACTTCCCTTCTTGACAAGAGGGATCGGGAAGATACGGTCCTGGCTGCCGAAATGGATCAGAGCTTTATTGTCGCCGCTCGCCTCTATGCTGTTTTTTTCATCAAATGCCTTGAGGAAGCGCTCTTTTCCCCTCTTGTCATCAACAGTGTCACCGGAAGAGATAAGATCGCCTGATCCCGGTCCGAGGATCGCAACCAGTTCCTTGTCATTATTATCCCTGACCGCAGCGACAAGAGCCTTCAAGGCATCATCAGGAGATCCGAACATCTTCTGTCTGACGGTTGTCTTTGCAAAGGCAGAACCAGCAAGAATGGCCGAGATCAGGATGATCAGCAAACTACTGAGTGCCATCTGCCAACGATGATCCTCCATGGTACGTGAATGCATTCTGGCAACCCCCTGTATCTGTTCATGGCGTAGTGTCATCTTCCTGTCCTCCCGCTGTTACCGCCGCTGCTTCGGCCGGAGCCTTGGCTCCTGCTGCCGCCCTGGCTTCTGTTGCCCTGACCGCTGTTGCCCTGACCGCTGTTGCCCTGAATTCTGCTGCCCTGGCTTCTGCCGACATCATTTCCCCTGCTGATGCTGCGGCTGCTCCTGCTGCTATTTTCACGGCTGCTCCTGCCGCGTTCAGACTCCATGCGCTCTCTCCTCACATCGCCGCGGCCGTTAAATACATTTTCCCTCTGCGGCATTGCCGGCCGCTCCCTCACGCGTTCTCCGGCCTGGCGGCTCCCCTCAATGCGTCTGGGTTGGCTCGTGTCCATATCCTTCCTGATCGCGTTCCGCGTCTGTCTGTCCATGGCGCCCCGGTCAGAAAAACCGCGCTGTTCACGCCTATACTCCCGGGACCGTTCAGGGGCCTGACCGAACCTCACGGCCGTTGACCTCTCCCGGTATGCCACTCCTCTCCTGTGTTCCGTATCATGATGCCAGCGCTCCTTGCCGTCTCTGTCGTGATGACCGCCATGGAAGTGGTGTGCATGGTGCCAATCTATATAGATCGTGTGATTGTACCAATCAAAATAACTCCACGCCCCGATAAACGCACCTACATAGATCCCCGGCCAGAATGAGATACCCAGGCCAATGCCCACAGCACCCGGCCACCAGTAATAAGGAGGATATGCAGGATACCACCAGTTGCCGTACACATAGGCAGGGTCATAGGACGGGACGTAGATGACCTCGGGATTTGCCGGTTCGATGATGATCGTCTCTTTTTCAACAACCACATTCTGTTCTCCGGTAGATCTGAGATTTCCCTCCTGCCGCGCCTTTGCCCTGAGTTCCTGAACCATGGCCATCACATCGTCCTGCTGTGCAAGAAAGGCATCCCCCAGCCTGGTCGTCTGGCCGATCTTTTCGCTCATCGCACCGAGGATCTCGGGGAAATGGCAGAGGGACTCAACACTCGGGTCCCACTCCCTGGTCTTGAGCGCCTCGTCAAGGGCATCTCCCTTAAGGCCTTTATTGACCTTCATCCACCGGTCTGCCTCGACCACCTCAAGAGGATAGGTCGATGCCATCAGGATCTGGGACAGGAGGGAATCCGGATACAGGGCTATCGGCGCAAGCATCTGGGCAAGCTGTTCTTTTGAAAAGGAAGGTGACGGGGCTGCATTGCCCGCGTCCTGTGCCAGCCCAGGCAGCGGCAGCGCGAGGACCACAATGATCATAAGACTCACCAAACGGTTAAAAAACCTTAATGCTTTCATAATGCCTCCTCAGCATTTCAACCATCTCTCTGTAACATTACCAAACGGATAGCTTCCGTACTCCGTTAAACACATTCTATCACGGTTTGTTTCAACGGCAAGCAGGGCAGTCTATATGCAGCAACGGATCTATTCGATCCGCCTCTCCCGACCTCACTTCTGCAGATCCATCAGGAAGCCTGCCTCATCGTATTCCCCTGCTGCAAGATCGTTCAGGCCAGCAGCTTCGTAATAATCGCCGAGCAGAAAATGCAGGAGCGGGTCGTCAGGGTTCGAGGCCATGGCCGCAGCAACGATCGTCCTCGCCTCTGCAGAGAAACTCTTCGAGGCAAGCAGACCATAGGTCAGCAGAACGTTCGTTGACAGGGACTGGGACGCCGGGACCGATTGTTCAAGGAGGCGCCTTTCTGTCTCGAGGTCTCTTCTTTCCGCATCAGTAGCTATCACAAACCATGCCCTGACCGCCGGGCACCCAGCTGTCTCGATCTCCCAGGTATAGCGCTGCCCTGCCTGCAGTGCCGGGGCATCGGAAGGATATGATATCTGGACCCGGTATATATTTTCCTTTTGCCATACCACACGATCATCCTGCATGATCCTAATACGGTAGGGCACGCGCGGCGTACCGATCCATTCAAAGAGGGGCTGAGATGTCAGGACCTTTGAATCCTTCGGACTGACCAGGCCCGGAGCCCTCTTGAGACTCCTGACAGCCAGCGGCGTTGAAAGGGTCTCCTTCTTCTTCCCGCTCATGAAATCCATCAGTTTGTTCATCACGACCTGGGCCTTCTCCGGTCTTGAGGACCCGCTTTCCGGGGACTTCAGCTCATAAGGGGAATTGGCAGCGGTCACCTTCACTGCCTTGCCCCCGGAGGCTGATACGACTACTGCATAACCACTGCCTGCAGCCCGCACTGCATCGCCAGCGTCGAGTGCCATCAGGAGCGCTGCCCTGGCCCAGTCCTTCTGTCCGACCTTGCGGACCTCTACGCTGCCGCCTGCAGCCTTAAGCTCGCTGATGACAGCACTGCCGGCATGCGCAGCTGCAGTGATCAGTATGGCTGCCATTATTGACACGATACAGACGATCACTTTTTTCATTGGCTACTCTCCCTCCCGTTCATGTCTGTCACTGCATATACCCTGACCTGCTGCTGCCTGCCTTTTACGCCTGCCATGCCAAGATCCCGTGCAGTCACCCAATCCCGGACTGCAGCATACGTATTCTCTGAAATAAGGATGGTGGTGCCGAACTCCTTGTTCAGGCCCTCGATGCGCGAAGCAAGATTGACCCCATCGCCGGTGACCGTGTATTCCTTTCTCCTGCCGGACCCGATATTGCCGGCAAAGACCTCACCGGTATGGATGCCTATACCGATCTGAAGGGGGGGAATGCCACGTTCCTGCCATCGTCGATTCAGGGTCTCAAGCTCCTTCTGCATCTGGATGGCTGCTCTGACCGCGCAGGCAGCATGATCAGCATTGTCAACGGGTGCGCCCCATATCGCCATGATCGCATCACCGATGAATTTGTTTATCATGCCTCTGTTCCTGAAGACCACCTCGGTCATCGCCTCAAAAAACTCATTCAGCAGGCCTGCGAGTGCTTCCACATCCTGCGTTTCAGAGATCGTTGTAAACCCCCTGATATCGGAAAAGAGTACGGTCACGATCTTCTTTCTGCCCTGCAGCACTGACTCATCACGATAGATGCCGGCCACGATATCATCGCTCACATACTGGCCAAAGGCATGCCTGATGGCCCTCCGATTCATCATATCGCTGACAAGGGCCGTGATACCGACGGCAAAGACCGGCAGGACAGGATCAACCCAGTAGTTGTACTTTGTGTACGCCAGATAACTGAGCGGCACAAAGACAAAGGCTATGCTGCCAAGACTTATAACAACCGCCCAGAGGGGCCGCAGCAGGACAAAGAGCAGACCGGCCAGCATGGCAAGAACCACCTGCGCAATGAATCCTGCCAGCAGGCCCAGAGGCCTGATCTCCTTCTCCTCAAGCAGTGTGTTAATGATATTTGCCTGCACCTCGACACCGCTCATCAGGCCGTTAGGGGCAAGGTGAAAATCCCTGCCTGCCTTGAAGGTGGCCCCTATCAGAACGATCTTTTCGTTAAAGGGATTATCCGAAGCAGGTGCAGCCTGCTCCTTTGCCATGCGGAACAGACTCGCTGCAGGATACTGGGGAAAGCTCCCTGCAGCGCCGGCATAGTTGATCCTGACCGGCTCAGTACGGGAGGCATGTCTTGCAAAGAGGTCTTTGCGGTAAAGCCCTGCAACAGCAAGGGCAAAGGAGGAGAGCGGCTCTCCCTGTTCATTCCTCAGAACGAGCGGGGCCTTTCGTATGACCCCGTCGCTGTCAATGTACGTATTGGCAAAACCCTTCCTGATGCCGGGGCCTGCAACAAAGAGTTCCTGGGCAGAAAACCGGCCTGCCACCTCAGTAGCGGAAAGGTCATAGGTAATGACAACCCTCTCCTGCAGGGCCTGCTCAATCGCCGCATCAGAGGCTTTTTCCGTGCGGGCCTTCAGCTCAACATCCAGACCGATCACCTTTGCATCGCACCGCTTCAGCAGACCGATCAGGGCTGCAAGCTCTCTTCTCGGCAGTGGCTGCTTCTCGCCAAGATAATGAAAGGCCTCCTCATCGATCGCCACGATAACGATCTGCGAAGGCCGCTCCTTCTCCTTCCACCAGACCATCAGGTCAAGCGCCTTTCTCTGGACCGGTTCAAAGTATCCCATGTATGAAGAGGCTGTGACCAGGAGACTCGTTATAACGCTCACCAGTGCAAAGCGGAGGAGCTTCTTTTTCCCGGCAGCCCTCATCCCGGATCACCGTTCAGGATAAATGCCCCCCAGTAGAAGGGATGCTGATAGTCCTTCATGACCGAACGCTGCGCAGAACGCAAGGCCTCTGCCTTGCCCATGGTCAGGAGGTTCTGGTAGAAACTGCTCATCAGCAGATAGGTCGCCTTGTCATTGACCCGCCAGAGGGACGTTATCACTGACGGAGCACCTGCATAGATGAACGCCCGGGTCAGCCCGATGATCTCATCGCCCGTGTTCACCTTGCCGATCGCTGTCTCACACGCGCTCAGCACCACAAGGGAGGCGTCGATATTCAGCGTAAATATCTCTTCGGTCTTGAGCCGCCCGCTTTCGATGTCATCGCCCGCAAGCATGATCGAGGATTCCAGCGGATTGGTCTCACTGAACTCCCCATGCGTTGCAAAATGGATAACCCCATAACCGGCAAGAGATCTTTCTGCTCTCTGCAGAGACGCCTCTTTCCCGAGGTATATCTCAGACTGCGGATAGATGGTCCCGATCACCCGTGCCTCGCGCTCTGCATATCTCAGGTTATAGATAAGATTGCCGAGGTCCGGGTTGCCAAAGGCAAGTATCCTGGCCTGCATTTTTTTCTGTTTGTCCGAAGTGAACCTCATCAGGCCTGCGCTCGAAAGATAGGATATGGTGTGGTCCTCAAGGAGATACCGGTTGTCCGGCTGAAGGAGTATATGAAAAGGGAGATAATGCAGGATACCGTGCGGCACGATGATAAGCTGCTCACCCTTCCTGACGCCTGCAGGGGCAAGAAGCGCCTCATACAGGTCTCTGGCAGCCTCGACGACCGGCGCCTCTGCCCTGGCATCGGCAACACTCTCCCGCAGCCGTTTCACACGGCCAATAATGCCCTTCTTGCCGATCGGGATGATTGCGACCTTTGTCCCCTCTTTGCGCACGGTCCAGACCAGCACGCTGTCATTGAGCATATGAAACTCCAGCAGGGCCGTGTTCGGTTGAAGCCGGGACTGGATATCCCGAAGGGAAAGAGGTTCCACGGAGAGCAGAGAGGCATGCTCAAGGTCCTCTTTCCGGAGCCTTTCGAGAAAACGGTTGTAATCTTTTTTCAGCTCTCCCAGTTCTTCACGGCCCTCATCCTTATCCGACTCCTCCCGCAGCAGTTCCATTGCGGCGATCCTTCTTTTCAGGTCCATCTCCTGCGCAACGACCTCTGAGGCCCTGCCATGGGAAAGGTTCACCTTGCTGCCGAGCACATCGATGAACGCCCTTGCCCTGCTGCGCTCGCTGTAGTCAAAGGCCTTGTCAGCCTTGCCTGCAGTGATCAGGGCCGATATTATCCCGTCATAGGTCCTGGTCATCTGACCGAAGAAGAGGGTCCGCATCTCCTCGTTCTGGAGCAGGGACCGCTGCTCTTCAATGAGTTCGATCGCCTTCATGTACCGTTCTATCGCTTCTGCGTACTTGCCCTGCTTCTGATAGTCAAGGGCGGTCTTTGAGAAGCTTACCATCATATGCCAGGGCACGTTCAGCTCAAGAGAGAGCTTCAGTGCTTTTTCGTGATATGCAAGGGCCTCCTGAAGATCGCCCTTTCTGAAATGAAGATCTCCGATGCCATTGTATACGTCCTGCACCTGGTCCTTGTCAGAGGCATAGTAAAGCGCCTTATTAAAATTCTCCATGGCTGCTTCATATTCCTCCAGCCGCAGGTTCGTATTGCCCTGACTCGCGAGGATGCTGACGTAGGTGCGCACAACGGCGGGGTTTGTGAACTGTCGTTTGGCCTTTCTTGAACCTTTGGTCGTTGAAACATCAGGGCTTGTCAGGTCAGAGACAAGCGTTTCATAAATACTCCCGGCATGTTTCAGATACTCAAGCGACTTCCCGGGCCGGTCCGTCTTGCGGTACGTCTGTGCCAGACGTTCATACCCGTTTGCCTCGGCAAAGACGTTCTTTGTTCTCTTGCCAAGCCCCACTGCCCTCTCAAAATGGTCAATGGCCCTGTCGTAGTCAGCAATTACGAGATAGGTCTGGCCGGTCTGCAGCAGGGCCTTGGTGAGCAGGCCGAAATATCCGGCTGACTCCGCAGCATCGATCGCCTTTGCCCCAAGAACAAGCGCCTTCTGATAATTGCCTGCTGCCCTGGCAAGATGCTGGGCGTTGAGATAAGCCTCGGACGCCTTTTTAAGATCGCCGGACTTCTCAAGCCTCTTCGCGCGTTCTTCATACTGCGGCAGGTATTCAGCGGCCTTGCCCTGCTGAATATAGGACCGCACCTCGTCTATACCACCGATGACCACGGGATATGCAGGTGATACGATACAGAGACTCAGCAGCAGGCCTGACAGAATAGGGACAGATCTTCTCATGGCTGTTTACATCTTATCATTGCAAGGCAGATCAGGATAGCCCCTCAGAAGCAGAGATCTGCGGGCCATTTCAGCAGGTCAGCTTTGACACCGGACCTCTGTCAGCATATAATGAAAAATACGTGGACTCCTCATGTTCACGCTGACCGAAAATATAGAGAACGAGGTGAACAATGAAAAAGATCATCATGACGAGCGTGGCGTTCTTTCTGGTTATTTTTCTTTCAACAGCATATGGCGGATGGGACCCCAGGGACAGGGAGGAAGAAGAGCGGGCAGTGAAAGATACGATCAGCCTTCTCTTAGCGACCGATCCGAGCCTGCAGATATACTTTGACAAGGCATACGCATATGCCGTACTGCCGACAGTCGGCAAAGGTGCGTTCATCGGCGGTGTGGGATATGGAAGAGGCTGGTTCTTTGAGAACGGAAAGGCGATTGGGAAGGTGAGCATCGGGCAGTTGAGCGCAGGGGCTCAGATCGGCGGACAGTCTTACCGGGAGATCGTTTTCTTCCGCGACAAGGACCGGGCCGAGGACTTCAAGGCAGGCCGTTTTGAGTTTGGCGGCCAGCTCTCTGCCATTGTGGTGACCGAGGGAGTCGGCAAGGCAGGGACGTACACGGACGGCGTGGCTGTCTTTATTCTGCCGAGGGCAGGGTTCATGGCAGAGGCGAGCGTAAGCGGCCAGCGGTTCGACTTCGAACCTTTCTGAGCTTGCCAGGGCAGCAGCACTGATATAGGCCGGACAAGGTCATTGCGATCCGGGAAAAGGGGTTACGAAAGATCGTAGCCCCTTAAAATATCGACAGGATAGAAGGGGCACCATGCATGATTCGACAGACAGGAGGTCCGGCCTTTTCCGTAAGATCATCATCGGCCTGCTCCTGCTCTCGGCCATCGCTGCGTTCAAAATTTTCGATCTCGGCCAGTACGTTTCTCTTGCGTACATAAAAGCATCGCAGGCTCGTTTCGAACAGCTCTATGCAGAACACCGGCTGTTGGTGATCCTTGGTTATGCGCTCATCTATATCCTTGCGACCTCACTCTCTCTGCCTGGTGCAGCGGTCCTGACCCTTGCAGGAGGCGCCCTCTTCGGTCTCTGGATCGGCACGCTCACGGTCTCCATCGCGAGCACGATCGGTGCAACCCTCGCCTGCACTGTCTCCCGGTTTATTCTGCGCGACTGGGTCCAAACAAAATTCGGCAACAGGCTGAGGACGATCAATGAGGGGATCAGCCGGGAAGGGGCCTTTTATCTCTTCACGCTCAGGCTGATCCCGATATTCCCTTTCTGGCTGATCAATCTGCTGATGGGGCTCACGAAGATGCCTCTCAGGCAATATTTTCTGGTATCCCAGGCAGGGATGCTGCCGGCCACAATGGTATATGTGAATGCCGGCAGGGAGCTGGCAAAGGTCGATTCAGTCTCCGGGATCCTTTCACCGGGGCTGATCATCTCCTTTGTCCTTCTCGGGCTCTTTCCTTTCATAATCAGGAAGGGCCTGTCTCTCTATAAGGGAGGTGCTCATGTCTCAGTATGATTTTGATATCGGCATCCTGGGCGGCGGATCTGCCGGCCTGACGATTGCCGCAGGCGCAGCACAGTTCGGTGCCAAGACCCTGCTGATCGATAAAGAGGAGAGGCTCGGCGGCGACTGCCTCCATTATGGCTGTGTGCCGAGCAAGACGCTGATCAAGACGGCCCATGTTTACCATCTCATGAAGAACGCGTCCCGGTTCGGTCTGCCCCGGCATGCGATAATGCCGGTCGATTTCAGGGATGTATCGGACCGGATCAGGTCGGTCATCGCTGATATTCAGAAACATGATTCTGTTGAGAGGTTCTGCGGCCTCGGCGCAAAAGTTGAATTCGGCAATGCCGTATTCAGGGATGAACATACGATCTGTCTGAACGGGAAAGATATTTCTGCCAGGAGTTGGGTTATTGCTACCGGTTCATCGCCCGCAGTGCCAAGGATCAAGGGTCTTGAGCAGACGCCGTTCATAACGAACAGGGAGATCTTTTACCTGGATCGCCTGCCGAAGTCGATGATCGTGCTCGGCGCAGGTCCTGTCTCGATCGAGATGGCACAGGCCTTCTGCAGGCTCGGCACCGGGGTGACGGTCATTCAGCGGAGCGGCCGGATCCTCGCCAGAGAGGATAATGACATGGCTGATGCCGTGATGCAGAACCTTGCAGCTGAAGGGGTCAGGTTTTATCTCAAGACCGCTGTCGATTCTGTCAGGGACCTCGGGACTGAACGGGAAGTGACCATAACGGACAAAGATGGCAAGACTCTACAGCTCAGGGCAGAGACGATCTTCATTGCCCTCGGCAGAGAAGCAAATCTGCAGGACCTCGGACTTGAAAATGCAGGGGTCGAGTACGACAACAGGGGGCTCAAACTTGACAGCAGACTGAGGACAACGCAGAAGCATATCTATGGTGCAGGAGATGTTACCGGCGCTTATCAGTTCACCCATGCAGCAGGGTACGAGGGGGGTGTCGTGTTAACGAATGCGGTACTGCATCTGCCCCGCAAGACGGATTACCGTTTCTTTCCCTGGTGCACGTACACTGATCCAGAACTCGCGAACATAGGCATGAACGAGACCGCAGCCAGGGAGGCCGGCCTGAAACCTGCGGTCTGGATCGAAGAGTTCAGGATGAACGACCGGGGTCTGGCTGAAGGTGAAGGCCTCGGCAGGATCAAGCTTGTGCTCGATGAAAAGGAGCGGCCGCTCGGCGTGCAGATCCTCGGCCTGCATGCCGGTGAACTGATCAGCGAATGGGTCGCTGCGCTGAACGGTGGGGTCAAACTCTCGGCCCTTGCCGCTGCTGTCCATCCCTATCCCACGCTTGCAGAGATAAACAAACGGGTCGTGGGTAACTACTTTTCAGGCAAGATCTTCTCGGACAAGGTGAAGAAGACACTCAAATTCTTCTTCAGTCTCCGGGGAAGGGCCTGCGGTACAGAGTAAGCTCGTGATCGTTGAATTCAAAGACAAGGCATACGGGGTGCTGAAGGCCCCGCTTCTGTCATCAGGGGTGCAGAGCCTCCAGGTCAATGTCGGGTACAGCTGCAACATGGCCTGCAGACATTGCCATGTCAATGGCGGTCCGGACAGGATCGAGATGATGGAAAAGGAGACCGTTAATCAAGTCCTGTCCCTGCTGACAACGCACGGCATACGGACGCTGGATATCACCGGCGGTGCCCCGGAGCTGAACCCGCATTTCAGCTATTTTGTGGCCAGCGCAAAAGAGGCCGGCTGCCATGTGATCGTCCGTTCGAACCTTACCATCTTCTTTGAGCAGGGCTTTGAACATCTGCCTGATTTTTATAACGAGCATGGTATCGAGATAACCGCCTCTCTTCCCTATTATCTGGACAGCAGCGTAGACCGGGTGAGAGGAGCCGGGGCTTTCGGAAAAAGCATCAGGGCCCTGCACCAGCTCAACCTGCTTGGGTATGGTGACGGGTCAGGTATGAAAAGGCTAAACCTCGTGTACAACCCTGCAGGCACCTTCCTTGCGCCGGACCAAAAGAACCTGGAGCAGGAATACCGCAAGGCGCTTGCGGCAGATCACGATATTTCCTTTGACCACCTCTATGTATTTTCGAACATGCCGATCGGCAGGTTCAGGGACCATCTCGAAAGGACCGGTTCCCTTGATAAATATCTGAAGATGCTCGAAGACGCATTCAATCCTTCGACACTGGACAGTCTGATGTGCAGGCATCTTGTGAGCGTCGGCTGGGACGGAACGCTCTATGACTGCGACTTTAATCAGGTGCTCGGCCTTCGCATGCGCGACCCCGGCTCGCAGCACATCCGGGATTTTGATCTCGAGCGCATCACGGGCAGAGAGATACGAATTGGCGACCACTGCTACGGGTGTACTGCCGGGCAGGGTTCCACCTGAACAGGCGCAATTGCCTGACAGGCGGTCGCCTGTCTGATAAGAGTGAGAGGTTGATACAACATGGCAACAGAAGCTGAGAGGCTCGCGGAAAACACGGACCACCGGGTCTTCTGGAAAAAATGGGGGCCGTATCTGAGCGAGCGGCAGTGGGGGACAGTCCGCGAGGACTACAGCCCGAACGGTGATGCCTGGCATTACTTCCCTTTTGATCATGCCCGGTCGCGCGCATACCGCTGGGGAGAGGACGGCATCGCAGGCATATCCGACATCCAGCAGAACCTCTGCTTCAGCATTGCCCTCTGGAACCACAGAGACCCCATCCTCAAGGAGCGGCTCTTCGGCGTACGTCCGTTCGAGGGAAATCATGGTGAGGACGTCAAGGAGCTTTATTACTACCTTGATAATGTCCCGACCCATTCGTACATGAAATATCTGTACAAGTATCCGCAGCAGGAATTCCCTTACCAAAAGCTTATAAGAGAGAACCAGAACCGTTCCCGCCAGGACCCTGAGTATGAGCTGATCGACACCGGCATCTTTGATCAGAACAGATATTTCGATATTGTTGTCGAATATTCAAAGGCAGGGCCTGACGATCTCCTGATACGGATCGAGGCCTTTAATCGCGCAGCAGAGGCTGCTGACGTTGTTCTTCTGCCGACCCTCTGGTTCCGGAATACGTGGTCCTTCGGCAAAGCGAACAAAAAACCTCAGATAAGACTTTTGTCGGAAGAAGACCGGGATGTCCTGCTGGAGGCGGAACATGAACAGACAGGGAAATATTATCTCCATTGCGAAGACAGCAGAGTAGCGCTCTTTACCGAAAATGATACGAATACAGAAAGGCTCTATAATGTCCCGAACTCATCTCCGTTTGTAAAGGACGCATTTCACGATGTGATCGTGGGCAAAAAACACGACCTGCTGAAAGGCAGGAATTTCGGCACCAAGGCCGCAGTCGCTTACCGTTTAACCATAAAGCCAGGCGGCTCTGCTTCTATCCGGCTGAGGCTTTCTGACAAGAAGCTCGCCGGACCCTTTGACAAGACCTTTTCCGGGGTCTTCAGTCAACGTATCGCAGAGGCGGACGAATTTTATACGCCAATGCTCCCTGAAGAACCGATAAGCGATGTCATACAGGTGCAGAGGCAGGCCTTTGCAGGTCTGCTCTGGTCCAAGCAGTATTACAACTATGAGATAGAGACGTGGCTGAACGGGGACAAGGGCCAGCCCGCACCGCCGGAGACCAGGAAACAGGGGCGGAACCACGACTGGCCGTACCTCTTCAACCGGGACATCATTTCGATGCCTGACAAGTGGGAATATCCCTGGTACGCCTCATGGGACCTGGCCTTTCACTGCGTGCCGCTGGCGCTGGTCGATCCGGACTATGCCAAGAAGCAGCTTATATTGTTTTTGCGTGAGTGGTACATGCACCCCAACGGACAACTACCCGCTTATGAGTGGAATTTCAGCGATGTGAACCCTCCTGTCCATGCATGGGCCTCGCTCAAGACATATGAACTCGACAGGAAAAATACCGGCAAGGCAGACCTTGTCTTCCTGAAACGGGTATTCCAGAAACTGCTCCTTAATTTCACCTGGTGGGTCAACAGAAAGGACTCTGAGGGACACAATATCTTTCAGGGCGGATTCCTCGGCCTCGACAATATCGGCGTCTTTGACCGGAGCAAAACACTGCCGACCGGCGGCCATGTGGAGCAGGCTGACGGCACGAGCTGGATGGCGATGTATGCCCTGAACCTCATGGACATGGCTCTTGAGATCGCGCAGGAGGACCCTGCGTATGAGGATGTTGCCTCGAAGTTCTTCGAGCATTTCATCCATATTGCAGAGTCCCTGAACTCGCTCGGTGAGAGCGGCCTCTGGCATGAAGAAGACGGGTTTTATTACGACTCCCTGCATATGCCGGACGGGAAGATCATACCGCTGCGGGTCAGATCGCTGGTCGGCCTCACCTCCCTGCTCGCTGTATCGGTGATCAATAAGGACCTCTTTAATAAGCTGAAGGGTTTCAGAAAAAGGCTACTCTGGTTCAGGAACAACCGGAACACTCCGGGGAAACACCAGACGATCGAGGAACTCGAGGAAGGCAAAGACATCCTGCTTTCGCTCATACCGAAAGCCCGGCTGATACGCATACTGCAGAAGATGCTCGACGAAACTGAGTTCCTGTCATCAGGCGGCATCCGTTCCATCTCACGCTATCATGAAGAGAACCCGTTCACGCTCAGGGTCAATGGCAATGAATATTCTGTGGACTATGAACCTGGCGAGACGACGACCGATCTCTTCGGCGGAAACTCGAACTGGCGCGGCCCGATCTGGGTGCCGATCAATTACCTTTTTATCGAGTCACTGAAGAAATATTATGAATATTACGGCGATTCACTGAAGGTCGAATTCCCCTCAGGCTCGGGCAATTTCCTGAACCTCTGGGACGTGGCCAAGAAGCTTTCACAGATGCTGACAGGCATCTTCATCAGGGATGATGAAGGAAAAAGGGCCGTGCATGGAGACCTGACAAAATACCGGGATGACCCGCACTTTAAAGACCTGGTCCTGTTCTATGAATATTTTCACGGAGATACCGGCAAGGGGCTCGGTGCAAGCCACCAGACAGGATGGACCGCACTCGTTGCAGAGATGATCCAATGGTGCTGGTGCCAGTGAGCGTATGTTGCTATAACAAAAGGAGAAGAACATTATGACCGAATATTACAAAGCAGAAGACCTGGACCGTTTCGGGGAGATCGGGAAACACAGTCCCGAGCTTTTCAAGAAATTCATGGGCTGGTACACAGCGGCCCTTCAGCCGGGCGTCCTAACCAAAAGGGAGAAGGTGCTGATCGGGCTTGGAGTTGCCCATGCCATCCAGTGCCCGTACTGCATCGATGCGTATACCAAGAGCTGTCTTGAGGAGGGCATGAGCCTGGAGCATATCACCGAGGCGGTGCATGTTGCCTCGGCAGTCAGGGGCGGCGCGTCCCTGATCCACGGTATTCAGGCGCACAACGCAGCGGAAAAACTCTCTCTGTGACGGTGGATTTGAAAGCAT
Source organism: uncultured Nitrospiraceae bacterium (assembly GCA_964463135.1). GTDB lineage: Bacteria > Nitrospirota > Thermodesulfovibrionia > Thermodesulfovibrionales > UBA6898 > UBA6898. The sequence goes on along the minus strand of CAYXBA010000001.1, from coordinate 360,904 downwards.
CAGGCAAAGGAGAATAATGGAATGACAGACCAAGGGGCGAATAAAACAGTCGAAGAAAAATTAGACGATATTATGGCGCAGGTTTTGCGCAATACAGGGCTGATAGAGGAGTTGGAAGCAAAAATGAGCAGCACTCAAAAGGCGATTAAGGAGATCGAGGAAGCACTGAAGAAGATGAAAAAATAAATCGGTCCAGACAGGTTATATTCGCTTCGTTCCGAACTCAAAGATTTCATGATGGCAATAATATAAAACCAATTCGCGGTATCAGACCAGATCACAATATCATCTGATTGTAATAAACAGGGCAATCCCGAGAGGGCGGAGAGAATTGAGACCCGCTCAGGCCAAATTCGCTTTCAAATTCATACAGTTAACTCTAAAGTTGCAATTATTAGGTGCAGTGCTATAATCAGATTAACCGAACCAAGGAGGTTTCCTATGAAAAAACGGCGGCTGATCATGGCAGCAGTGGCAGTAGCGGTCCTGTTTGGCGCATCAGTTGTCCTGGCAGCGCCATGGAAGGGCAGCGGCGGATGGGGCATGGGCTCCCAGTATCAGAGAAATTTTAACCCGTCTACGGTCGAGACGGTCTCGGGCACGGTTGCAACGGTTGCACAGACAACGCCAATGAAAGGCATGAATAACGGTATCCATCTCATGCTGAAAACAGAGAAAGAGACCGTGGAAGTGCACCTTGGCCCAAGCTGGTATATCGAGCGGCTCGATACGAAGATCGAAAAGGGAGACAAGGTAGAAGTAAAGGGTTCGAAAGTGACCATGGCAGGCAAGCAGTTCATCATAGCTCAGGAAGTAAAGAAAGGAGACAATACACTGATCCTCAGGGACAGTGCCGGTATTCCGGCATGGGCAGGATGGCGCAGATAAACATTTTTTTCAAAAAGCCCTGCTTCTGATCTGAGCAGGGCTCTTTCATTAATGTTCTTACTGAATTCTTGAAGCTGGATTCCCATTCAGGAGGTGGGTCATGACGATCGACAACTTAACAGACGAGGTCTCAAGAAGGGCTCTGCTGAAAAATGCCGGAATAGCTGCCGGCCTGGCCATGGCTGCATTCGGAGGTATGAGCCTGCTGACAAAGGCCGAAGCGAAAAGCAGCCCATCCGACAAATGGCCCTGGCCGTATGAAAAGCTGGATCCGGAACAGACAGCGGAGCTTGCCTATAAGAAATGGTACCGAATATTCTGCGGGGCAGCGGTCATCAGCAGTGTGTTCAGTCAGCTGAGAGAGAAAGTGGGTGAGCCCTATACTTCCTTCCCCGTTGATGCCTTTATCTTTCTTGAAGGCGGCATGGCCGGATGGGGAACAATATGCGGCTCAAATGCAGGTGCAAACATTGTGAGCAATATGATCATCGGTCCCAGGATCGCAGGCCCTGAGTGCGAGAACGGCGCAGCAATCGGCGCTGATGCCCTGGAATGGTACTCCGAAACAGCCCTGCCTACCTTCACGCCGAAAGAACCGAAGATCAAGGCAGCGATCATGCAGACGACAAGTAATTCCCCGCTTTGTCATATCTCGGTTGGCAAATGGATGAAGGCATCAGGGTACGCTATCGGAAGCCCTGAAAGGAGGGACAGGTGCGCACGGGTGACGGCAAGCGCTGCATATCACCTTGTTCAGGACCTGAATGCATGGAAAGACGGCACCTATAAACAAAAAAGCACCTGGAAAGCGGCATCGAACGTTGGGATCACGGCTCAGCAAAATTGCACTGAATGCCACGGGGCTAATGTTCCTGCGCCGCCCTCCGCAAAGAAAATGTGATTTGAATAAAATTAAAGCGGAATGCTCTTATTAAATCAGGACATAAAAAGGAGACTTACAAATGAAAATAACAAATATCATACTGTCAATACTGGTCGGTTTCGTGTTCCTGGCAGCACCGGCATTTGCAGAGCCGAAGGAAGATATTCAAAAACATAAGTCCTGTCAATACTGCGGTATGGACCGGGGCATGTTCGATTTTTCGCGCATGGTGATCAACTATGATGACAACACGTCAGTGGCCGTATGCAGCCTCCACTGTGCTGCGGTCGATCTCGCCAACAATATCGATAAGACCCCTGTTTCGATCACGGTCGGCGATTTCAATACCAAAGAACTGATCGATGCGGAAAAGGCCTTCTGGATCGTCGGAGGCAGCAAGCCGGGGGTCATGTCCAAAAGGGGCAAATGGGCCTTTGCAAAGAAGGAGGATGCCGAAGGCTTTATGAAAACCAATGGCGGCAATCTGGCCGACTTTGAGACGGTCATGAAGGCAGCGTACGAAGATATGTACAGCGACACGAAGATGATCAGGGACAAGAGAAAAGCGAAAAAGATGCAGAAATAATATCAGGTTATTCATCAAGCACGGTATCACGAAAAAAGGGGCTGCGATCTCGCGCAGCCCCTTGAAATATCTGGTGAACCGTGCAGGCTTCGGACCTGCGACCCGATGAATTACGAATAACACAAGTAAATGTTTAACTATGGCATTATTGGACGCTGTCCATAAAACGAAGGGGTGCCGAAAACCATCGAACGCGTCAGCAGGTAAGCGGGTAAGCGGCTGTTATTTTGCCTTCTTTGCCTTTTTCATCGCGTACATTGCTGCATCTGCCTGTTCCAAGAGGTCGTCAACGCGGCTCGGGTTCTCCGGCTTGAAAATAGCAATGCCCCAGCTCAGCGATATTTTGCGTCCTTCTCCGTGCCCTTCATTGTAACGGGCAATCGCATTTTCCAGGCGGCCACTGATTATTTCGGCTGAATCTCCTGACGTGCCGACAGGAAAAACGACAAACTCATCCCCTCCGATACGGGCAATTACATCTGATTGCCGATAGCTCGTGGAAAGAAGCTTGGCTGTCTCGGAAATGAGCAGATCTCCTTCTTTGTGTCCATAACTATCATTGATTTTCTTCAGATCGTCCAAATCTGCATAAAGCAGATACATGCCCTGCTTGTTTCGCTGCGCGAGTTTCAGTAAATGGGAAGCCAGCGTATAGAATCCCTTGCGATTATATATGCCGGTAAGTTCGTCGGTAATGGCCCAGTTGAGGACATCTTCCTGGATCTGCAATATTTTCATTCTCGCTGAGAGTTCCTGCATGGTAAAGGGCTTCTTGATATAATCAGATGCACCAACCTCAATAGCTTTGTCATAGGAGAAACTGTCGCCATAACCTGTCATTACTATAATTTTTATATTAGGCTGCAGCGCTTTTACTTTCTCGGTCAATTCAAGCCCGTTTACCCCCGGGAGAACAATATCGGTCAGCATGAAGTCAAAACTCTTCTGCTCAATGATCGCCATGGCCTGTTTGGCATCAAGAGCGGCTTCACAACTGAAACCATTACCATCAAACCAGGCTTTTAACGACGCAAGAATAACCTCATTGTCATCAACAATAAGCATGGTTCTTTGCTTGTCTGTTCGGATATCCATAGCGCTTTAATAGTATATCAGATAGTCAAGCAACGTAAAGGCATGGCAGCCAATAAAGATAATGTCAGTCCTTTTGCGCAGGGGAGCTTTGCCAGGGAAATTTACCAATTGCATTCGCTAAGCTGTGATATACTTTGAATAGAAATAGCGAGCAGGGAGACCGTATGCGAACCGTCTTGGTTGTAGATGACGAAGAAATAATCAGGAATTTTTACAGCCATACGCTGAAGGACTTCGGCTTTGCCGTCACGACTGCAGCCAACGGCATGGAGGCATTAAAGAATTGCTCAGGAAGATCTGAACCCTTCGATCTTGCCATATTGGATTGGTTAATGCCCGTTATGAACGGTGCGTTGACTAAAAAGCACCTGGAAGAGTTATACCCTGACATGCCTATCATTATTGCCTCCGGCAGTGTGGACCCCACAGAGGTCACGCTGAATAAAAATCAGTTCTTCCTCAGCAAGCCATTTAACGCATCCAGACTTCGCGAGGTTATAACCTATATTCTCGGCAACTGACCGTTAATCCTAAAACTGCTCCGCGTTACAGGCAGGGGTTCCGTCAAAAATGAGTATCTGAACATGCCGGGCCAGATGTAACCGGGGCGATCCTGACCATGTGCAATACAAAAAAAAGAGGCCAGCCTCTGAAGACTGACCTCTTAGAAATATCTGGTGAACCGTGCAAGATTCGAACTTGCGACCCGCTGATTAAGAGTAGTGAGGTATGCTATTTTTTATTCTTTATTTTCCTTGAGTTAGAATTGACTGCCTGCAATTTGACTGCAGGTGATGGTGCATCATACGACAAAAGGTTGACTGCTTTTCTCTTCTGCTCGTCCGAAATGTGCGCATAAAATTCAGCCGTAATATGAATACTCGAGTGTCCCAATAACTCGCTTATTGTCTTCAGGTCGGCGCCTTCTTGCAGCATGTGAGTCGCAAAAGTATGCCTGACTTTATGAGGGCTAATACCTGCAATAGAGGCCTTTTCAACTACCTCTGAAAACTTATCAGAATATGTCCTTGGATTTTTCCACGGCACAATGTACTGCAGCCCTTCACGCAGATAAGAGATATACGGTCGAAGACCCTCGCTGATCGGCACCCGAACCAGCTTGCCTGTTTTCACTCTCTTATATTCAATATGGGTCGGGGTGAAGTGAAACTGTCCCATAACTTCCGCACGGCTGCAGCCGCAAAATACCTGGATGGCGATAGGAGCCTTCATAAGAGGATCTGCGCCGGCGATTCCAAGAAGTTTGCCTACCTCTTCCCGTGACATAAACACAGCTTTCCGCTGATCGACCCGATACTGCTTCAGATCGTCTCGAAGATCAATACGGGCTTTGATATAATCCCATTTGATGGCGGTTTTCAGCGCGATCTTTAAGTGCTTGATATTTGTGTTGCAGGATGAGTTCATAAGCGAGGTCCGGCCGGTTACTTTTCGGGTGGATCTATTCATGATCACTCCGCCCTCGCTCTTAAGCCATGCACGGAATTGATCGAGCGTCTTAGCGTTAATTGCGCCCAGGGATTTACTCTCCCCGTAGAATTCGGAAAACTTAGCCAAGGCAAGTTTGTCGGCACGGTAGGTGTTCGGCGCCATAGACTTACGGGTCGAGAGGTATTCTGAAACAAAAACCGAGAGCGGCCGGAGCTCCTTCTTGCCGACAATATGTAGATTATTCTTGGCTTTCTCATATTCAAGGTCGGCGATCAGCTTATTAGCGACTTCTTCGTCGCTGGTGCCGAGCGAGCGCTCGACTCCACGACCAAATCGAACATACCAAGTGCCGCCTTTTCCGCGACGAAACTTTTTCATCTTGCTCATTATAACGCCGCCCTTCTCTTCGGTGCAAACATCTCTTTAACAAGCCTATCTTTTACTTCCTGGACTTCCGGTGCATAGGAGCCTTTTCGCTTTGTCATAAAGGTATCAATTGAGCACTTGTCGAGTCTCCACTTGTCATCGATCTTCACGCCGTAAATCTGACCAGCAAGAACATATTTAATAAGATTCTTGTCGCACATTGAGGCGTATTTGGAGGCGGCCGTGATCGACAGCCAGCGTTCCGTCATATCGAGATTATCGATCTTCGCAAGGGTCTCATTGAACTTCGCGGTGAGATCGCGATGCGAGTTGAGCAATGTCGCTACCATATCTCTGAGATTTGCAGCATCTCTGAAATAGCGCTCTTCGGGTTTAATTTCTTGCCTCGGCAGTAATGCCCTGAGCACCTTATCCATGGAAATGCCCGGACTGATCCCCGTATCGGTCTACGCCAAGCCTTTTCTCGAGGCGGCACATATCAATTTTCCGCATGAACGGAAAAAGTCGATCAATGTTATTCGCAGCCCCCAGCTTGCAAAGACTCCTACCGACTTGTCCGCTTACAGCATTCATGATTTCCCTCGTGACTGCTGCGCTCATAGTCATCGCGACACAATATCCAGAACATCGAAGATGCATGCGATAGTCAGACAATTCCGGCCATCCATCGGAGTCTTTCATTGAACTATTCATTTTGCTTGATGCCGACACTCGGGATGGCTATATATAGAATAGTCTTCAAAATGTGAAAACAAAATGTGCTTATAAATGGCTCTACAACTTCAATAAATGAAATAACTACTGTCATCAGATCCATTTCATATCACTTTTTGAATCATTCAGTTTCACTTTTTGAAGTTACCTTTGTGCAGCCCTTCCCGCTGAACAACTTCCATTCAAGAGGCTCAAATTCAGGCTTTCCATAAAACTGCCAGCGCGGTGAGACGACGAACTCGTTGTAACCCTTCCCAGCGCCTCTCAGCCCTCCTTTTTCTTTAGGATCGATAAAACCAAACCTTATGAGATCTTGAATGATCTTTGAAAAAGTTGCAGCTGCAAAGCCAAGTTTTTTTGCCTCGGGATATGAGAGTCGAAAAGGCGTTTCATAGCGAATGGGATCGTTAAAGCTAACCTTAACCTTCCCTAAGAAGTAAGGAAGAGCCTTGGCTGCAGCGAATGGTAACTTCCTGAAAGCTGCGCTGTTCAATAACTCCCAGATCAAGGGAACAAAGGGAGGCAACTTACTCCCTTGTCCTCTTCTGCGCCTCAGCGACCTCAAATCAACTTCCTCTTTGCCGTCAGTTCTGCCAGATTCCAAAGACCTAACATGAATGTCCCAAGATCATATTTAGCAAGATCAAACTCAAAGCCGTCACGGATATGCAGTGCACCTAAATAAGCTCCTTTATCTACTTTTTGAGTTCCTTTTGTTATACTGTATATCAAGGTGTTATGGTTTGTCGGTAACTATTTAATAGTCTTTTTGCGGACATTAAAATGAAAAAAGGAAGACCCAAGAAAAATCCATATGATTGCTTACGCATGAAGCGGATGTATGCATATGTAAGTCAAATCTGGAAGAAATCAGATTTTGCCCTTGCTATGAAAATGTCTGATTTTTCAGGAAACTCTCAGCAAGATGTCGACGCCATGAAGGCCTTTCTCTCTCGTGCGAGACGCGGTCTGCAGGGAAATATATCAAATCCAGATTACATATGGTTGCTTGCCTGTGCTCTTTGTCATGATAAATTGAACTTCATAGGAAATAGAGTGGTAGTCAGTTCCGAGCTAAAGGAGATTCTTTCAATTCTATGCGGAAGGCTTCACGCAGCGATTTCAAGTGATTTCATTGCCTTCGGTCGCTTCGATCCTCAAGATTTTACAATGAAGGGATTTCGATACTTATCGATGGACTACACGGGAAACGAGTTCGTGTGGACTTGGCGAGGTGTTAAGCATTTAGAGGCTGAGGATATCGCGATAGATATTGCAGAAATACTCAAGATTGACATAAGCCAAATTGATGAGATTGCTCATGCGATCAGAGAAACAATTATACCTCCCGCTTGGCTCGATGCCGCAAGAATCATGAGAAATAACCTTGTGCAACTTAATCCCACCCCTGATCTAAGAAATACTGACCTTGCAATCTCATCAATATTCAATCTGATTAGCCTCTGGGCATCTTATCGCGAATAAGCATATAGAGCATAGTGTAAATTTAAAGTGACTTGAAAAATCCCTGTGTGGCACTATGGTTTCTTTTAAGTCGTCTTTATTCCTTTTCCCTCCCATTGACACTTCAACCAGACCTTCAATACTCATTTTCGAGGAGAAAAGCGAGGACCGGGAGAAATCCCAAGACCGGAGCTACCATCAAGATTGCAGCAAGAAAATCGCCAAAGTTCTCAGCTGGCAAGGCTTTCAAGGATTCAGTGAACGGTAAGTAGTGTCTGTATTCCAACTATCTCCCTAAATATAAGGGGTTAAAGGAAATGTCATGAATATCAGATGGTGGGAAAAGACTGTCGAGTATCAATTTATTATGACCGTTGTTCCTGTGAAGAATCTATTCTTAGCGCCTCTCGATGGCAAGGAAGAGCTTATAGGCGATGCCATTTTCATATCAAAACACAGATGGCTTCTGATTGAGTTTAAGAAGGATCACCAAAGCATCAATAGTGAAATAGATAAGTTTCATGGCAGATATGGAGAAGCAAAAGAAGCGCTATCTTCAATAGATGAGCATCATTACATTATTTATGGAAAGAAGGGCATTGCTATCAATCGCGTTGAACTCTGCTACCAAACGTACTTCTCTGGCAAGCCCTCCAACTTAGAGACTCTCCTGCGTAGTGGCAAGGATCATGTTGGCTTTGCAGAATACGTAAAACAGTTCACTCACTTTAGAAAAGGGCCATTAGGAGGCGATGGAGGTGGTTCTGTATTCATTAATGAGCTAACTTTTGTAGCTGGCCTTAATTCAAAGAATGAGATCGTAGAATGCCTAAGTTTGGCCGAGTTCCTGAGTGCAATGGAAATGGGAGCAGCAGAAAACTACGCTACTGCATAAGACTATAATAACCTTCTCGGCTATCAGCAGATTCCAATACGCTCAAGACCGAACACGTGTATGATTATCGGCATGAAAGGGGCAGCGGCCCAGCAGAGCATTTTTGAATACATCAAAATGTTCTATAATCGGCAGAGGAGAGATTTGGCTATGGCAGCCTAACTTAAGTGAATGTCCGAAAAATCAGGGGAAGTTTATATTCAATGACCTTTGAACTGGATTTGAAAACGAGACCAGCGAACGCGACAATAATCAACAACTCAACGAGCGTTAACCACACACGGCCAGCCTTACTACTCAGCATCCTTGATAATAAGCTCTCAGCAACACTATCTCGGAAATACCAACCGGAATATTTTTTCAGGCTTCCACATAAAACAGTCTTCATGATCGTGAGTTTATTTCATAATTACGATAAACCGAGATAGGTTTTTATCCAACTAGAGATTTGCGGCACTTGGCTGAGAAAAAGCGGGGTCATCGGTGAGATTAATAGACCTGCATAGCGTATAAAGCTCTTGTGATCATATGGCCAGACAGCCATTACTGTAGCTGTTTTTATCAATCCATCCAGTGCACCGATCTCCTGAATGGCATCAGATCTGAATTCATCTTTGTCGAGGGCATCCCTATGGCGACACTCGGCATTATAACGAAGTTGCAGTGTCTTAAGAATATAGGAGCGCTTGGCCTCCTGCATGCGAACCCGCAAAGACGCAAGCGGCAGGAAGAAAAGCAATGTTCCCATAACCAAATATAGAAGCCACAGCACGAATATTAGTTTGAGGTTAGCACTACTTTCAGTTGACGCTCTAAAAACCCTATTGATTACTATTTCATTCATTGTCAATCCGGCAAGGTCCACTCCCAAGGCAAACGTAAAAAGTGAAAAGAATAATCCACAATGACCGATTATACTAAGTCCGCCACTCCCATCTGGATGATTGGGTGATATCACAAGATTAGTGTTACAAGCCACGGCATTGCATAGGCAAGCAAAAACCACAATGAGCCGTGCGATAACAACTAACAGATAGAGAATAAAAGGACCCCAGATAAAAAACGCCCAGAGGCCTGCGAGGTTGGGTTGTCTGCTACCCACAGAAAAGAAGTATAAGAGGCTGCCCGGCAGCGCATCGGCTGAATGCCAAGCTGGATTAGCGTCTCGCAGGATCACCATGAAGTAAACTACTAATTGATCAATAAGCATGAGTGAAAACCAGATCAATCCCCGCCAACCATCAACCCGAGAAAGCCATTCCAGCCAATGCAACGGCCCTTTCACCGCTGAAGTTTTCGGATCAAAATTGCGAAGTTCCTCATCCACGATGCCAAGTCGTATCAATTCGTTGATCAGGTCTCCCAGAATTCGACGGGCGATTGGTAATAAGGTGACAGTTATGATCAGAAACAGTAAAATTGAGAATATTCCTATATCAGCAGTAAACGAGCCAGGGCCAAACATTTTTCCCCCTGTCGTGGACGAAGGCAATGACGAGAACAAAGCCATTGGCAGGAAAAGGAATATAACCGTAGCTATTATTCGCAACCATGAAAGGCTGTCAATCCGGCCCTTTGGCCAAGGATCGAATATCCCTATCAACCATGTCCGCTTGAGTGGATCAAATGTTTCCAAAGCCTGACGATATCGTTTAGATTGACAGAGAAAAAAGGTCATAGGTTTTCAATCTCCCCTTCTGCAACTTTCCTACAGCCTCGACAGCTGTTTGATATAGTCATTTTCAGGGAACTCATTATTCAGTTTCCCAATTTCTCTTTCAGCGGACTGTCTGAGATCATTTTCAAGATGAGCTAAGCTGAAAAAAGTGTACACCAAAGTCGGGTAAAATACCAAGACGGAGGTGTCAGGATGAAAGGGATTCCGCACGGGCGTTATACAAAGGAGTTTCGGGAAGAAGCAGTAAAGATGGTTTTGGAAGGGGGAATGACAGTACCTGAGGCAGCTGGGAGGTTATCATTGCCTCCCTCGACGTTAGGCAACTGGGTAAAGGCGCATAAGGCGGGCAAACTCGGAGAAATAGGCAAGACACACAGGCCCTTGACGGATATCGAGATGGAGCTGGCAAGGGTCAAGCGGGAGCTGGTAGAAGTGAACGCAAACTACTTTAAACAGTAGTCGAATTGGGGTAGCGTAAGGTTCTGCACTGACCACTGGCGGACAGGGAGGCCTCACCCTTTTGACTTCTTTGGGCCCAACCTCGTCTTCCAGAGCTTTATTGCCGTGGCTATCTCCCTCTTAATCGCCTTATCGAGCTCCTCTCGGGCAGATGCCGCCTGATCTCGGACGTCAACAGTGACAGCGGCAACTATTTGGGCCAGACTCTCCTCTGTAGATATGGTTTTCTTACTTCCCCGCCGCCGACGCGTCATAGCTCCTTCCCTCACTGTCATAGACGATCAGAGCCTCCAGATCCAAGACAAAGACCTTCCGGCTGCTTGCCATTGTGATGCAGCCTTCCTTGACTATAGGGACTGGATGATGCCAGTGGCCGGCTACGACGACCTTCCCGGGTAATATCTGCATGGTGCTGTCATGAACGAAAATAAAGTTCTCCTCGTTATGGATATCAACGGTTCCCTGCAGCCATGCCTTATGCTCCTCCGTCAGTGCCAAGACAAGATCACCTGAGACGACAGGTGACTTCCACTCGAGTGCCCTGAGCATCTCATCTTCATGGTTGCCGCGGATAAAGATGTGACCAAAAGGCTCCTTTGCTATCTCGACCATATGATCGAGCATTTCTAGGGTTTCGGCAGCAGCGCCGGTAAAAGCATCGATAACATCCCCCAAGAAGATGAGCCGGTCGCCTTTCTTGTAGTCGGCAGCAGACAGGGCAGCGAGAAGGGCGGTCCAGCGGTTATGGACGTCACTGATGATGAGGGTTCTCATCTCACTCTCTTCACGAATATCTCATGTGTGAGCATACCCGCAGCCCCTGCAAGTGGCATATCTGCCGGCAGTTTGAAGCCGTATCTCTGAACAATGGAATAAGCAGACTGCAGCGAAGAGATATCAGTCGCAGGCACTTCTTTTTGAATTAATTGCTCGATAGTCCCAGCACGGCACTCCCTCAACACATATTCACTGCACGCATGAAGAAATGCCTCAAGTGCTTCAAGAGCGACTGTGTCGTTCTTATGGTTTTCCATACACTCTTTTATCTGTTCCAATAGCATTGTTCAATTGTCCGTTTCAGCGGAATTTTCTATATTTTTCATCGCAGTTTTTCCATATCGGTAGATGCTGTCTGAGCCAGAACTATAGAGCCTCTCGCGATCCACCTCAAGATAATCGCCGTCAGAACAATACCAGCTCAGATCGTCGAGCACCAGGCAGCCGACCTCGCCGTGCTTTGCGGCGATGTTAATCCGTTTGAATCCAATCTGCAGCCCGGTATGATCATGGGCATGAATGTTTATCCGATTCTTTCTCTCTGCCTCCGGCAGCGCATCGTGGCTGAATAGATATTCATCGATTTGATATTGTTCCTCAAGCCTGATGATAAAATTGACGTGTTTTTTTGGGAACACAGCCTCTATAAATTCAGCTATCCCTTCCTGGTCAAGCTTGAAGGCCATGACGTTGGTCTTATACCATTTTTTCACGGCTTCGCCAGGAGCCTTTTTAAGCCACTGGATGGCCTTCGGATCCCAGTCGTAAGCCTTAAGTGTCTCCTCACCGCCGTTTTGAAGCCAGGTATCGAGATATTCAGCTTTGCTGTGCATAACCATCAAATAAATGAAATTCTCATGGTTGCCGGTAAGGAATACGTGCTGCTTATTGCGCCCGAGCTCATAGAAATAGTTCAGGACCTTTAGTGAATCTGGGCCATAGTCGATATAGTCCCCAAGACAGACGAGCCTGTCAACGGCCGGATCGAAACAGGCACGGTTCAGCACCTTCAGGAGCTTTTCGTGCTGGCCGTGTATGTCGCCAATGATAAGTGTTTTCATCTCAGTTCAGTTCTCCCATGTCCGTTCGCATTTGGCAGCTCCCTTATTCCGCTTAAGCGGACTTTTTCATCAAGAACAACCTTCCCACCCAGGATCTCAAACTCAAAGAACATAAAATCAAGTTCGCGCTGTCCAGGATTCACACAGACAGCGTCGCCAATTTTTATCCAGGTCTGGCCCGAAACCATGGGCGATTCGTGAATATGGCCATGGAACGATCCCAATAGCCTGCCGTCAGCTGCCCATTTCTCAATGAATGCCCTGATAGCCCTGCTTCCGACTGATTGGCCGTCATAGAGGCAGTCCAGAGCCGTTCCGTAAGGCGGACAGTGGCTCACGAATATAAAAGGCTTATCGATCTTCTTCGAGAGCTTTTCCATATCTGCTTCGATCGTGTCATTGCCGTGCATGTCCAGATATTTCATCTTGACCTTATTACCAGAAGAGAACATGCCATACGTGCTGACTTGAGCAGAAGTTGCCGGTTCCTCTTCCGTGTCGGGCTTCTCCAGATCCTTCATCCCAAAGGGTGTCGGCGGAACGCACATATAGCCAAGGATATCCACATCAGGAGTCAGTTGAAATTTATTCCCATGCAGGAGATAGAAAAGCTCCCCTGAATAGGGTTTCAGGATTTCCCTTATTGCCCAGAAGTCATCATTTCCAAGATCGAGATAGATCTTCTTGCGCTGAAGGTTATTACCCTCTTCCATGTATTTCTTGAGAATCGGAATAAAGTCCTTTTTGAGATACTCTTTCTGGGCACGCAGGGCTGCGTCAGGTCCACCCTGCCGAAACTTGCTGGCAAAGCATTCCTTCGGCACGATATCGCCGCCTATGATAATGGCATCGGCGTCATTGGCCTGTCCAAGAAGGCTGTTCAGATGGTCACGGCTTGTATGGATGTCTGATGCGTAAATGATTTTCATTTCAACTCCTCGATGTTGCGATAGAGGCAGGTGTATTGTTTATATTCCCAATTACAATGAAAATGGCCAAAATACCAGCGCTTGAAGGAAATCTCTTTTTGAATTCTTTCAAGGGCTGATGACACTGGGTCCCTTAACCGCGTGAAATCAATAAAACAGTGACTTTGGTCGATCATTCTCCCTATGATGTCGGTTGGCGCCGTGTGCGTGAACACATAATCGACCACGTTGTTCACAGCAGCTAAATTTTCAGCAGCATTATCCCAATCTGCGTAGTTCGGCATTTCTTCTCGCCACCAGGACTCGCCAATCACGCGATGTTGCAAGTCTGTCGATATTGCCCCGCCCATAGCAAAGCAGGTTTTTCCGTCAAAGCGGAATATCTCGCCACGTCTTAAATAGTAGACGCTGTCATGGATCCGGGAAGCCTTGCCGCCATGGAAGTCCATCACCGGATAGGCAAGGAGCCGATCGAAGTTCTCATGGTTGCCATCGATAAAGAGAGTCGTGAAGGGCTGGCCTGAGAGCCAGGCAAGCCATTTCCTTTCGAGATCACTTTCCTCCCTGTCCCAGATTAGTCCAAAATCACCAAGGACGATAACAAAGTCATCCTTTGTGAGGGACGCTCCCTCCGGGAAATTATAGTCGGCGAGTCTCGTCACTTCGACCTCGCCATGGATATCACCTGTCACATAGATACTCATTTATTTGTCTTTATCTTTTTCCAGTCTTTTTTTCTTGCAACGGTCGCATAGAGTTGTATACCAGTTGTCGATCTCGTGTGTCTCGCCTGCATACCCGCAAACCTCACAGGTCTTATCAGCTTTTTTCTCCGCTTGTCTGATTAACTGATTGATCTCGTCATTGCCGCCATGCACATACACACTCAATCCGCCGAACTTCTCCTTCACCTGGACAACCTGAAAGTGCTCGATCTTGTCTTTCTTTACGATCTCGTCGATCTTCGCAAACAAATCTTCCAGGATTGGCAGCCAGCCATCTCCGCACTCAAAGCCGAAAGCCATCAGGCCATGCATGAGGTCTTGAGGGTGCAGGAACTCGTATTTGTCCTGCAGAGCCCGGCGCCGCTTATGCGAACCGAGCTCCTGTTCGTGGGCATTGCGCATGCTCATAGCCAGCTTCGTGCCTTCAGGGTTCGTTTTTCCGCTATCCTGTTCTTTTTTATTCATATGGCCTACCTCAGATTATATAAATACAAGAACGCTGCCCAGCCGCTGGGCATGACTTTCGGCGGGGACTCTAGTTCCTTGCCGTATTTGACAGCCATTTCAAGGAAATACTTTGCGTGCAGGAAAGCCTCAACAATCGGCCTGCATTCCTGCTGCCAGCGCTCCGGCTCATTAAACTCGACGATCCACTCCTTACCCGTGCCCTCGCTCACGATCCTCATAAACATCGGATTCAGCTCTCGATTAGGCGCCAGAGTCTTCAGAGCCGCTACAATCTCCAGGGCCAAGGGTTGAAGCCGATCAAAAACCTTGAAGCTGTGATGATAGTAGCGATAGATGCCGTCCTCATAGGTCCAGTGCCCTGAGATCTCCTTTAGGAGCTTCTCCAATTCCGGTAAGTGAGCCTTAAGCATGGTAAGTAGAGCTTGGTTGTTATCATGCCGGGCCTGCAGAAACGGATTGCGTCGCCGCGCATCGGCCGCAAATTCCTCATATTTATCGGGATCGGTAAAGACGGAAAAATCGAATAAATTCTTCTTATCCGTCTCTTTGTCTTCGCTCATGGCATTGGCCTTTCTACAGTTCTTTCGTATTTTCTCTCGAGCATTATCCTGTCAGGCAAAAGCCTGTGATGGTGCCAAGGGAGATACTCGAGAGTCACAACACCATCCCACTCTTTTTCTGCCAGCAGATCCAGAACCTTGAAGCCAAAATCTTCAATAGGCATGTGCGGCATGCTCTTTTTCTCCTGCTCATCGTAACGCTCCTCGCTCAGGTGTACGCTTACGACGCCGCTGTGATACTTATCGATGATCTGCATGGTCCGATCCTGAAACAGATGGCTCGTATCAAGCACCATGGGCAGACCTTTATCAATAATTTCCTCAGGCGTAAAACTCCTTTTCGGACCGCCAAAGGTCTCAATGGCAACCGTGACTTTATCGCTTTGTCTCTGCAGTCGCCTGATGTTCTGCATGATCAGGATCTGCTGATTGGCTTTGGCATCCTTCTTAACGTTGTCAGGGTGAAAAACAACAACGTGTGCACCGGCAGCCTCTGCAAGTCTGATAGCGTCCAGTCCCCATACCATGACGTCAGGGTCGCTCAGCCGTCCCTGAGTTGCGTGAATGTTCTGAACGACAATGTCAGAGCTTTTCAAATGCTCGACCAGTGCAGGCAGATACTCCCGCTGCTGCATGTAATCATCCTTCTTCCAGGGCAATGCCAGTTCAATGGGCACCCCAAATAGCTCGACAGGAAGCCTGCCCCTGATATCGTTTAAATCGACTTCTCTGCGAATTCCGAATTTCACTTTGCTCAGTCTCCCGGTCCTTGTTATTGATGACTTCGTAAAAAGGTAATTTTACAGGCTATTATGGAGCGTCAATAATATCTATTATACTAATCTATTGCAATAGCCGTCAATTAACCACTATTATAGAACTATACAGTTTATGGAGCATTTAAATGACCATTAAAGCTATTAACGCTAATCTATACAAGCCAGAACCTCGCAGAAGGGGCCGCCCCCGGAATAATGCATATGAGGTGCTCAGGGCACAGGCACTTTACAAGTTAATTAAGGATATGCTGGATGTCAGTTCCGACTATGCCTTTGCACAACATTTGCACAGGGCCTATACCGTCATGGGGCTTAGGAAGTCGCTCCATACATGCAAAGCAATCCTACGGAACTTGCGCACAGGCCAGGTTGCCCGCTTAGGCACCGATCTGCTTGCTGCCCTGGGCGTGGCGCTAAAGCTATCGAGCCTCAAAATAACTGCTAATGAAGCAGGAGCCTTTGGAACGACTAAGAAGAAACACTTGCTGGAAGACGATGGCTGGGATGATATGATCCGCGCCAAGCTCAGAGCTGAACTGTCTCCAAAGGGAGTCATCTACCGCGGCAGCTCTTTCTACGGGCATCTGCTTGAAAAAGACTCCTCTCCAATTACCATGTATTTCCTTGATGAACGGGATGTCGCTATCGATGTGGCCGAAATACTCGGACTTGATCCTGCGTGCCTGCCTAAGATAAAGACTAAAGTGTTTGGACTGCTCAAGGGTGAGGAAAAAGTTCCGGAAATTAGGATCTACGGAGTGCTAAAGTCCATCCTTAAGTCAGCCGGCGCGGATTCTCCAAGGGTTTTTAACGCAATGATGGTGATCCATTTTTTTGACTCCTGGCGAAGGACCCTTACGAATCTCTCATGGATGGCCGAAAACGCGAACAAATTGACAGAAGGCAAAGGCTCTCAGCCGCCGGTTAATCCATTGACCGATGAGATGCTCAGAAAGATGATGGCGACCAGTGTCAAGGATATGGAAAATTCGGGGATCAAATCAATGGCTACAATTGATGACCTGATAAAGCTGGCCAAGCTCCTATTTCCCTGAAACGTGAAGAATCAACTCACTGCCCTCGCCCGATTTCCTAACCTCAGGATCTTAATCACACGCCTCCTCTTCTTCCTCATCTTCCGCCAGATAACAGGCCTCAGCCTCATCAAATCCGATCACTAAATAATCAAAGATATTCATCTTGGCCTCCTCCCGTTGATTAATCTCAGGCTCATGTTTAGCCTTCCTGTTTCTCTCACAAAGGGCAGCGACCTCTTTCTATCAGCTGTGCTGGTAGCAGCTCAGGCTGTGCAGTAAATCCGATTGCCTGTTTTTCTGCTGTTGGCAGATTCACCAGTTTCGGGTTATAGGTATCTATCAGCACCCTTTCGACACTTCCTGCCGCTTCATTTGCAAGGGCAGCCGCAACGTGGGAAAGCACTGCTGCCCTTGCCTTGCGCAGAGAAGTGATTTTTGAGAACTCTGCTGCCGCACTCTCCCCGATCTCGATATCGAACATAAAACCCTTGTCGGCAATGATCTGTGCTGGCATGTATTCCCGGACTATCACTGCCCGCTCCTCTGCGTTATACTCCCGCACGCTGATCACCGAGCACCGATCCATTACGAAAGATGGAATAGCTTTCATATCGTTTGCAGTCAATATGAACAGCACCTTTGAGAAATCCAGTGGGAACTCCATAAACAGATCCTTAAATGCGCTGTTTTGGCGCGGATCAAGCAGTTCGGCAAGGACATTTATGACATACCCGGAGTTGCCATATCCGCCGGACTTGTCTACTTCGTCCAGCAGGAAAACGAAGTTCTCGCATCTGTTCCTGCACATCTCTTTCAGCAGGAACCCTGGGGAAGCGCTGGTCCATGAGGAGTTACTGCCACGAAGGGTCAATATGTCACTCAGCCCTGCGAAGCTCAGCTTCGAAAAAGGGAGACCCTGTGCCTGTGCTATGGCTGAAGATATGGCAGTCTTCCCCGTCCCAGGAGGACCGACCAGCAGGAGCGCATCAGCCCGTCCGCTGCCGTGCATACAGAGCGTGAGATGCTCCATAACCTTCTTTTTCACCTCTTGCAGGCCGTAGAGGCTACTCTCAAGAGTATCCCTAACATCGGCGATAGCATTAACTCGCTTTGTGATGTTAAACGGGATGTGCGCAAGATGCTCAAGAAATATCCTCTTCCTGTCATCACGTTGGGGCTGCGCAGAGCTCATGGTCATAAAGGCTGCCTCGATTCCCGAGTGCGCTTCAGAATCGATATGTCCGAAATAGCACAGGAGTTTTGAAACAAACCTCTCTGAGGGCTGTGAAATCTTGCTGCCATTGTGGATATACTCGGCCACAGCCAGCAGGAACCTGTCCCGGCATTCGATGGTGTTGAGCAAATTATACCGGGGGCCGAGATGATCACGAAGCAGAGCTTCGGTATCTGGCTTTTTGGTCGTAACCTGTTTCTCTTCAGCTTCGGCAGGCATATCCTCTGTTCCGTTAAGGATATTGAGAAGCTCCTCTGCTCTGTCCGATTCTATCTGAAGCATATCGTCCTGTTCGACCTCTTCTTTGATCCAGCCGCTCAAATGCTCGATAAGACCCTTTTCTTCTTGGGTAAAGAAGACCTCAGGATCAATACCTGTTTTTGTAGTCATCCTCATATTGGCACCTCTCTTAATTCCGTAAATATGAAGATATCGTTTGGATATTCCCGGTTAAAACACTTTTTAATCTCCCCAAGCGCCTTCCTGTCTTCGTCAGTGACATCCTTAAAAGGTACATAATAATCTCCTGCGTAGGTCTTGCTATTTATTACTATCGCACTCTGGCAGTGTTGCTCAGTCTCCCTGCGAATATCCCGGAGAATGCAGTTTTCGGTTTCGTGAATCTCCGCGCCAGCCTTTCTGCCAAAGTACTCGGCCTCGCCAATCTTATTTTTCATGTTCGAGTAATATGTCTTTCTATCTCCGCCATCGATAGGCTCCCAATTGTGCAGAATCACGTATAGATAAACGTCCTGAGTCTTCTCGACCCAGTCCTTGACCTTCCTGCCCATTATTTTCACGAAAGACTTGTCTCCGTAATGCAGCCAATCCGGAGGATAGTAGCAGAGCCCGCTGGCTTTGTATTCGAGATACCAACCACAGCGCTGCCTGATCTGATCTTCTTTCTCCGGGTTTTGGTGTTCAAACTCGACCTTCAGAGTTATCGTGGCTTCCATCTTTCAAATTCTCCCTGCTGCACTACGATCCATGGTTCCCGTCCGCCCCGATGCTTTCGCTGTTCCTCTCTGCCGGAAAAAGAGATCCCAGAATTCGTCATCATCATCAAAGAAATCATCTTCAAATAAGCCTCTCTCGGATTCTGCATTGTTACTTCTGTCGTGGATGGTCATGTCGTGTCCATACCTCTCTGTTCTGAAATAGCAGGGCTCCAGGGCCACTGCGGATAAGCTTCAAGGCTATGCCGAATAAGCAAATCCGAATCGACTTCAGATGTGCTGCGGTAATCGTAATTTGATCTGTCGCTGAACGATTCACCACACACGTGTCCATTGAGAAAAATTGGTAGGGGATGAATTTATGTTAGCACAGGGTTTTTGGAAACCCCCTGAAATAGCTTTTTGGGTGGAAATAGGCCTCTTGAAAATCCTTTAGAATCAAGGAGCCTTATTTTGGGTTTGGTTCCTTGACAGGTTTTTAGGGGAAAGACGTGATTTATGAATATCGCCTGCTGTTCTTCGGCCGAATAGGGGTTCGGTTTGCTCCGTAACAGGCACCGGTCACGATGATATCGCCCATGCCTGCAAGCCTAATTTATGACGCCTGACCTTACTGCAACCTTACTGCAAATGCATTTTCCGAAAAAGCTTGTAACTATGCGTTAATTAATCGTAATTCAGATTATTGTGGAATTTAAATAACACCATTGTTGCTTTTTATGGAACAATCTTCTGCGTATTAAATTCCCTGCAAAGAAAATTATGTCGGCGGAGAAAAATGGGATTGAGATATGACTTTGCAATCGCGTTGCATATTTTCTATTCTACATGCATGGAGGAGCCTGGATGACTGCAATTTTTATTGTGATTCTTTTGTTGTTCCTCGTGAGCGTTCTGAAGCTCAATGTCGTCAAGGGATGGTTCGGCGAGAAAATAACTTCGGCCGGGATGTGGGCGCTTATAGACAAGGACGAATATCGGAGAATCGACGATGTAATTGTGCCGGCTCAGGACGGCACTACGCAAATTGACCATATCATTGTGTCCGTATATGGGATCTTCGTTATAGAGACAAAGAACATAAAAGGTTGGATTTTCGGCTCGCCAGAGAATGACAGATGGGTGCAATCCATTTACGGCAAGAAACGACAGTTTCAGAACCCTCTCAGACAAAATTACCGGCATGTTCGGTGTTTGGCTGAGTATCTGAAACTCGATGCGGAATATTTCAGGGCAGTCGTGTTTTTCATCGGGGGTTGTACGTTCAAAACGCCAATGCCTTCAAACGTGCTGAACAGCGGACTTATCCCATACATCAAGGATTTCAAAAATACCTGCCTCAGCCCTCAACAGGTCTCAGATATTGAGGCGAAGCTGATGGCCCTCAAGAACGACAAGTCAATGAATAAACAGGTTCATCTTGATTCGCTTCGCAAAAGGCAAGAATCCTCGGATACATGTCCCCATTGCGGATGTCAACTGGTCCGGCGCATGGCAAGGAAAGGGCCTTCTGAAGGTAAATCTTTCTGGGGATGTAGCGGGTATCCCAAGTGCAGATTTACGAGGCCAGTATGATCTGCACGAGCGAGTGACATTAATAATATCTGATGCTCAGCACAATATATCGCTTTTGACAAATTACAGCAAACAACTATAACACCGGGGTACGATTCACCTCAGCAACGACGTATTTACTATCTACCAGCATATGAGCGCCATTTTCAGGCGTTATGCCGATAAGAAATTCTTCGCGATCCTGCAATGAAAGAAGATAAACCTTCCCCTTCTGTCCTTTGACCAGCAGAAGAGGCGATTTCCCGATCTCAGACGCCTGAACACCGTACTTCTCCATCCACCTGACAGTAGTGGAAGTATCACAGAAGCAGAAGTCTTTCTTCCATTTCGCTTCGATCAGAAATTGTTCTGCGAACCCGGAGACCTCGGCGCATGCCGCCACGATGTCTCCGGCATGCTGTTTTTCTCCTGTCTGAGTAAACTTGGCGCCGCTGGAGTTAGTCCGCCAGAACAGATCCTTCCTCTGCCCGCACGAGATCAGGAGCGATAGGAGCCTGGCTGCGTCCCGTTCCCATTTATTTGCCCTGAGTTTGTTATTCAAGGTCTTCACCTGCCGGTGCTGAAGTACTACTGCTGTAGTAATCACAGATATTTAAATAATGACAGTCCTCCGGCAGCTCTTTCTCATCGATCTTGCCGCTGCGGTAGGCATAAACAAAGCTCCTGCCTTGTTCGTTGGGATGCAGGATGCTAACGCCACTTTCGTCAAGGTATTTTGTGAAAGCATCAAGGTCCGGGCAAACGGCCTTCGCTGCCATGATGCACGCCTTCAGTGATCCACGGATTTTGGAAGCCTTCGTCTCCAGAAGAAGCCAATAGTCCTCACCAATTGAGCGGGCGTTAAGCTCTCTGAAGCTCGGCTCATGCATTGACTGGATAAGTTCTACTGCAGCCTCGAATCCATGCTCCTGGATAAGTCTTAATCCGTGCAGCTGGGCAATCCTGCCGATCCTGGAGGCCTTAATCGACTTGCCTTTCCATTCGTAAATCAGGCCGCCTTTATCGCCAGACCGCATGAGGCATGCCCCAAACATAGCGAGCGACTTCCAGAGCGATATAAGATTACCGAATCTCTTGGTGCTAAGAACGTTTACAATAGTGGCCGAGACCTCGTAGATTGGATCGTCTTTTTTGATCCTGGCAAGCCATGATGTTGCAATCACGCTAAGTCCGTGAGCGGCAGCCTGCTCGTCCGATACCGGTCTTATTTTCTCCCATATCTGCTGAGTCTGGATGCGCTTGCCGTCGAGTTTGATTAAGTTTATACAGACATGCCAGTGCAGGTTGTCTGTGTTACGGTGCAGGGCAGCAGACCACTGCCAGCTCTTGAAATTTGCCATCGTGTCCCTAAGATGTCGGAGAAATGTCTCATCGGAATATCTGCGGCTGTCCTCAGGACTATAGCTTATAATTAAATGCATATAGGTCCTTAAGCTTCTGCCAAGGAACTCGTTAAAGCATGCTCCCAATCCCTGCATCTCGGCAGCAATATCCTGTGGAGTAGCCCCAATTGTGTTACCAGTGCAATTGATTATCATCTCGCCAGGAGGTCCTTCTTCATGCTCAGGCGGCTGGACCCGGTCTGGCCTCTGCATATAATTCAGAAGTTTTAGCGGTGGCTCGTTGCTAAATTTGATTTTGATCAACGGCATAATGCTTCTCCTTTTTTGCCAGTGTAGCGATTACCCTGCTTAACCTTGCTCGAATATAACGGATGTCATTGCTGCCCATTAGACGGGGGAGCATCTCCGTGTAATTAAGAATAAGAGTTATGGACTCAAGGAGGCCAAAGATATCAATCAGGCGATCCCTGCGCTGAAGTTCAAGGCGTATAAGAACCTCCAGGCGTTCTTCTGGCGCCGTGATGATTGCCCTTCTCATATACGTAGCCACCGGCAAATTGCAGGATAAAGCGGCCTTTTCGACTCGCTTCAGTTCTGCCGGACTGAACCGGCATTTCCTGACAAGGCTTTTTGGCAGTGGACGCCTCTTCGTAGTAGCCCTTCGGGGATAGCTTGCTACCTCTACTGAATTACTCGGCACATTTAAGCTCATTATCCTTTTGCTCATGCCATATTGTATTATAGTCAACATTAGATGTCAATATGTATTATCAATAAGATATGCTATACTAACAACAGTATATGTTAACTATGAGGAGGAAATAACATGAACAACGCAGTGGCGCTCGGCATCGATATCGGATTTGGACTGACCAAAGCCTGCGACGGCAGAAGGAAAATATCCTTTCCGTCGCTTGTTGCCCAGGACAACTCAGCCCTTGGATGGGATCTCGGCTCAAGGCCAAGGTCCTATGCCCTTGACGGTACGCGATATCTGGCAGGCAATGATGCTCCTGGGGGCATGACCTTCAAAGACACGGACACCATCATCGCCTTTTCCCCGGTGATCATCAGGAAGGCCCTTGATCTTTTGAGGATCAGGGATTCCGGCAGTGTAGATTTGGGCCTTGGCCTGCCGATCAAGGACTGGCACGCAAGGAAGGCGGAGCTTAAGGCTCGGGTGGCAGAGCACATATCTTTCCGGTCCGTCTTGGTCTTCCCCCAGGGAGTCGGAGCTTATGCAGCGCTGCGCGGCTCTTTGTCTGATAATGCCGTCGTCCTTGACATAGGCTTTAACACGCTGGATGTGGCTGTGATCTCAGGCGGCAAGGTGGTGCCAGGAGAATGCGACTGCCTGCCGAATTCAGGCATCTCACGGGTCCTCCTTCAGCTAAGACGCCATCTTGAGCGGGAGCATGGCATGGCAGTTGGCCATGAGGCCCTGATCGAGGTCTTGGGCAGGAAGTCCATTACGGTGCTCGGCAGGGAAGTAGACCTCAGGGGCGTCATCGGCCGCCTCATGGATGCCTATGCCGAGGAGGTTCTCGGGCGGTTCCTGGCTGACCATTACCAGCGACTCCTTTCCGTGGGGTCGATCGTGCTTACGGGCGGCGGCGCCCGTTTCGTAAAGCTCAAGAACCCCAGGTACCGGAGTACCGTCTTTCGAGGCTTCAGGGACCCGGAGTTTACAAATGCCGAAGGTTTCCGCACAATAGTTGTCGAGAAAACTCGACGTGCGGAGGCGACATTATGCGGATCACAGTAACGCTATCAGATGAGGTGGGGGCAAAGATCAAGACAATCCCTCAAAACCGACGGCCCATGTTCGTCGAGCGTGCCATAGTTCTCGCGTTCGAACAGATCGAGAGCGATGACATCCTGCGGTTCATTGCCAGAAAGCCATCAAAAGGAGCGACGTCGGCAGGGATTCGGCCCAAGCCAGCTGGCAAGGGGAAAAAATCAGGGGCGAAGGATCCTGAGGACGATGGTCTTTCCAGTGCACTGGGGGAGTTTGGCGAAGGCTGAAATTTCCGTCTGAGCGGATTATCGCCGATTCGGACATTTTGTCCACTTCGGAGCAGAAGCAGGACTTTTCGATTCCTTATGTATTGAGCCCTAAAGTGAGCAACGGTAGCTCTCTGGACGATTAAGAGACTGCGGGTCTCTGGCCATTACCGTTCGCCGATTTGGTCACTTTGTCCACTTCGGCGAGTAGCAGGACTTTTCGGTTCCTTTTCATCATCCTTAAGTTTGTGTCATTTGCTAATACAATATTTAAACCCTCCCAAGACCACAGACTTCGCTATTCTGTTCTTGCCTATCGAAGGACTCTTTGCCGAGGTTATTCGCAGGACCGGTTTAATGAGGCTATTCAGCGGGATTGTCGTGTGGTCATCGCAGGCCCGACTACGCTATGGGCTCTTCTTAATAGCCTGCAGATGGGCTTCAAGACTTTGGTCATTCAGGAGAAGTCGAGCGAGGTGTGGCGAATTCTGTCTGCGGTCAAAACCGAGTGGACAAAGTATGGCAACATTCTGGACTCCGTGCAGAAGAAACTGCATCAGGCCTCAGAAACGATCGAGCAGGCAAAAGTAAGATCAAGGGCCGTTGGCAGGAAACTTAAGGATGTCGCGGAACTTCCGCTCTCCGAGACAAGGGTCCTGTTGCCGGAAAGCTTGCTGGCTGATGAGGAGGCAGGATAAGGCAGACCCGCTTAGTAGAAAATTTAACGAAGTGCAGGAGCTTCACCTGATCAAGGTAATCGTCTGGCTATCTCTTGACGCACCTGACAATGGGTCGCCCTCTCCGCTCAAGAAATAGACACCAACCAACAAATATCTTGCCTAACAGTTACGCTGGTGATATCCTAATCGCATTATGAAATGTCCGCATTGTGAAAAGCCGATAATCGACGAGGCAATTCTCAAGGAGGCGGCTGCCATCATGGGCAGGAGATCCAAGAGAAAACTCACCAAAGAACAGGCTCAGGATATGGCGAAAAAAAGACATGCTATGAGAAGATCCAAATGAGAGCTCAAGAGTGCCTCCTTCAGCTTCTTGATTATATTAAGGAAGCTGAGCGCTCCCTCAAGAAACCCCAATTTTCCGTTCCGACGGAATTTTTGTGCAAATGGGAACACGAAAACCGAGGATTAGACGGAGTCACCTTCGATGTTCCTACAGAGGGTGAGCAGATCTGGCTTCGAATAAGCCGCCTTATGGAAGAACCGCCTCCTTCGCCACCCAGCCAGATAGCTGAGTGGATCAAACTCAGCAAAAGCCCTGAAAAGGCTCCAGTTCTTAAGGATCTTAAAGAAATTAAGATTGACGGCAGTATCGTGCCTAAAGATATCGAAAAATATGGAAAGATCAAGGATGCGTTTAATGCTTATGTAGAGACTTCATGGAAGATCTGGGCAGAGAAGGAGTCTCGGCGACGTAAAACAACATCTATCTACAATGAACTATTCACTCTTCAACAGGTCATGGAGTCCGAATCGACGGAGAAACCTCTTGAACTGGTTTGGGGTATCGGCATAGCCATCTGGGACACGGAAAAAGGAAATACTATCCGCTATCCTCTCATAGGGCAGGTTTGTGAAATCTCAATAAACAAATCTGACTATTCCTTGGAAATAAGGCCGCGTGAGATTGACCCAGTCCTCCAGATCGAACCGTTCATCGGCAGTAACAATCAGGGCATTGTTGTTGTAGAAGAGGCCTGGAAGAAGTTTGTAGCACAGCAGGATCTGACAATCTCTCCTTTTGATTACTCCTCATATGATGCGATACTCAAAACAGCCGTAGCGCATCTGGACCCGGGAGGCATCTATCTGCCGGACAAGAGGAAGAACCGTGAAGACAAGACCCTCCCTAATTCCGGTGAGCATTTAGTAATTACGGATTCATGGGTATTGTTTGCACGACGCAGAACAGGCGGCCTGATTATTCAGGACATTGAAAGACTAAAAGAGAAAATAGAGCAGTTAACTGTTCTGCCTGGCGGCACTTCGGCCCTTGTCTCTCCTCCTGCAGATGAATTAACCTCATCTAAACAGATCTTCTATCGGGGCGTCTCGTATGGCGGGGATATGCCGGCCGGCGCCGAAGTTAAAGAACTCTATTTCGCCAAAGCTTTTAATGACGAGCAGGTCTCAATTATCGAGAAGCTTGAAAGCTCTGACGGCGTAGTTGTCCAGGGCCCTCCGGGTACCGGGAAGACCCATACGATTGCAAATATCATCTGCCATTATCTTGCCCAAGGCAAGAAGGTCCTCGTTACTTCGTACGGGGAGCCAGCCCTAGCCGTTCTTCGGGATCAGATTCCTGAGGACATCAGAGACCTTACCGTAAGTCTTCTCACGAATGAAAGAGAGGGCATGAAGCAGTTCGAGCACTCCATCAAATCGATTGCCGGGCAAGTCTCAAGAATCAATGAAAGGGAATACGATTCGGTTATCTCCAGTCTTCGACAGAGGATAGATAAGCTTCATGAGGAAATGACATTTATTGACAGATCGATAACGGAATGGGCGAATAAGCATCTCTCGCCCGTCAGTTTTGGTGGCAACGAAGTCATGCCGGACCAGCTTGCCCGCTATGTGCTCGACCATGAAAAAGAATATGATTGGCTTCAGGATAAGTTAAAACTGCAGGCCGAGAATACCCCGCGCTTTACCACATCTGAAATAGCTTCGCTGCGTGACGCGCGTCTTACTCTTGGTAAAGACCTGGCATATATAGCATGCGACATTCCGGCGGCTGACGACTTCCCTGACAGTGCCGAAGTCCTAAAGGCACATCAAGATCTGGCTATGGCAGTTCAAATCGATGAAGAACTACAGTACAACAAGGCTCCTCAACTCGCGGATTCAAACAGCCGCACCCTTGAATGCGCTCATGAGCTGCTTAATACACTGAATAAGCAAATAGAGATTATCGATAGAATTGAAGCGCGAAAGCATAACTGGACCGACACGCTCAGAAGTGCTTATAAAGATGAAAAACAGGAAGTCATAAGCATTGTGCAGGCAGTCGTCGAGGAGATAGAAAGACTAGAAGCGACTCGCAAGCAATTCCTGTCATCACCGGTATCGATTCCTGAACAGGCTGTCTATCATGTCGAGCTTGGTGAAGCAGTCGTCAAGCTGGCTGATGGAAAAGCACCTTTCGGATTCTTGAGCTTCGGCAAAAATGAACTCAAGTCCATGATAGCCCAAGTCACAGTTTCGCAAACGCCGCTTGTGCTCGACGGCAAGAACCAGCATGAATGGTCCATAGTCCATAAATATCTTCACTTTATAAGAAAATCAAACAAAACGATGGCTCGCTGGAACGCTATTGCCGAGGAGTGCGGCCTACCTGCTGTCAATGAAAAGCCACCTGTTTGCATCAAAACCCTTGCCTCGCTGGTCGAGCACATATCCGATATACGATGCCTTGTTTGTGATTATGACAGCGTGCTGCCCAAGATGGTGGCCGAAACCTTCTCAAACTCTCATGAGGTCCTGGAGCTGCTTAAAGAGCGAGAGTCTTTGATTATTCTGAGAGATAATCTTTCCCAGTATCTGACAAAGTCTAGACTGGCATGTGCTAGCGCTTTTCGAGATGGGATATTGCAAAAGCTTTCAGCCAAATCCGGGGCAGTCGTTGATAAGATCAAGCTCTTTGCTGAAAAACAACTTGGCTCGCCCGATCAGCCAGATCCTGCCATTCAGACTGCCTGGTCGGAATTGATGACCGAATTAGGCAGAGTTAACTCCCTTAAGGGTAATCTTCTGGAAATCTTGCGTGTCACAGATCTGATAACGTCGTCTGGCGCTGTAAAATGGTCGAACGTGCTTACATCAGCGCCTGCAATAGGGTCTGATGCCCTTACTCCGTCTTCATGGCTCGAAGCCTGGCAGTGGCGGCAGGCACATACCTATCTGGAATCTATCGATGGCCGCGAGGACTTGGCCCGACTCCGCAACCGAAGAAATGAGTGCGAACTCGACCTGGCATCTTCCTATAAGCAGATAGTTTCTAAAATGACCTGGCTTGGCGTCTATAAGAAGTCGACAAATCTCGTTAAGAGTGCTCTCCAGGGATACCTTAACGCTATAAGTAAGATAGGAAAAGGGACTGGTATCCGGGCTATACGATATAGGAAAGACGCCAGGACCGCCATGATGGATGCCTATCCGGCAGTTCCCTGCTGGATTGTGCCTCATTGGCGAGTTTCGGAAACTCTGCCGCCCGAAATCGGAGTGTTTGATCTCGTCATTGTTGACGAAGCGTCTCAGTCTGATCTCTGGGCAATACCAAGTCTTTTACGAGGCAAAAAGCTCCTCATCGTAGGTGATGATAAACAGGTATCGCCTGATGGCATAGGGATGGAAGAAGTAAAAATTAAGGAGCTTTATGGAAGGTTCTTAAAAGACCAGCCGTTCGGGCCGGAAATGACGCCGGAAAAATCATTATATGATCTGGCCAGTCGGGTTTTTGCAGGCAATTTCGTAATGCTATGCGAGCATTTCCGCTGCGTAGAACCCATAATCAGCTTTTCAAACAGAGAATTCTATAGCAATGATATCCAGCCTCTGCGAATTCCAAAGGCTTCCGAGAGACTGGATCCTCCCTTGGTCGATGTATTCGTTATGGGCGGATATCGTGAAGAGCGGGCAAAGATAAATAAGCCCGAAGCACGGGCAATTGTCAACGAGGTATTAGCAATTATAAAGGATCCTTCTACTCGGAGTAGATCTATCGGTATCGTATCTCTTTTGGGTAATGAACAGGCGCAACACATCTTTCAACTCCTCGAGCAGGAGGTCGGACTCGAAACGATCCTGGCACTAAAGATAGCATGCGGCGATGCCAAGACCTTCCAGGGCAAGGAAAGGGATATCATGCTGCTGTCTCTCGTTCATGACAAAAAGACATCAAGGAGCGTTTCTGGCCGAACTTATGAGCAAAGATACAATGTAGCCGCTTCGAGAGCAAGGGAACGTATGTATCTATTCAGAAGTGTCCAGGTTGAGGAGCTGCAGCCACACGACTTGAAGGCGAAACTGATAAATCATTTCAATAATCCATTCGGCAACGATCACGAACAGGTTGTAGATCTTCGAAAGCTTTGTGAGTCGCCTTTTGAGCGGGAAGTCTATGACAGCCTAACATCGCTGGGCTACAGGGTGACCCCGCAGGTACCAGTAGGAGCCTATAGAATCGATCTTGTTATCGAAGGCGAGAATGATCGCCGTCTGGCAGTCGAATGTGATGGCGATAAATATCACGGACCTGGACAGTGGCTTCAGGATATGCGCCGCCAGAGAGTGCTTGAGAGAGCAGGCTGGACATTCTGGAGATGCTTTGCCTCAAGCTTTGCAATGAATAAGAAGTCGTGTCTGCAAGATTTGGTCGCTACTCTCGAAAGGATGGGCATTCAACCAGGCGCGGCGGCCGGAACAAAAAACGGACAATACACAGAGCATAGAGTGATTAAGCCTGAAATGAATGAGACGGGGATATAATCTCAATCGCTGATGGGCATCTTAGGGAACCGCCGCCGACTTCTCACAGTAACAAACTTCGGCAGACATTAACTATTCTCGGTAAATACTTTTCCGCAATATAGTTGGCTTTGTATAGTAAGAAGTTACATCGCGGTGACACGGAGGCAAGCCTCCCCATCTTCTCTCCCCTGTGGCATTCTGTGAAAATAATATTCTTATGTCTCGCCCCAGGTAGTAGCGATGGAAACTGCATTTAAAAAGCTTAGATATGCAGCATTCAATCTCTCGAGTCGAAATGTTTTTTTTGTCAGTAGGGTCGTAAAACTTGATCTTCATTTCAGCGTGTATGTCAATATATTCTGTGCCATTTCGAAAATTGTCTGTTGTGTAATGTTGAATGATCGCTGACATCTTCTCTACGAACGTCCTCTCGTCCAAACTCAATGAGTCCTTTGAGCCCTTCCCCATACAGGTTTCAAACATCTCACAGAGCAAGTTTTCCCTGTATTGCTCCATCGCCTTCCTGTAGTGCATTATCAAGTCATTTCTGTAGTGTTCATAGTTCATCGTCGAAAGCCCGCCCCTTCTTGCATTTCTGTAAACGTCCGACAGCAGACATTTCTTACTTTCCAGAATACTGGCAAACAAACCCAGAAAATCACTATTATTGATAAATATTCCCTTGGGTATATCCCGCACATCGAAGGGCAACTTACGGTAAGGGTTCGTAGATCCCGAAAAGTCAGTAGTAAATAGCCGTTCACACAGATGTGTATTTGCTGCTTCGGGTATATTCTCCGTGGGGGTGGCGATAGTATCCACTTCCAGCGCATAATTACTAAACGACAGATTTATAATGTGCCGCTCAAAGTAGTCAGTGGAAAATCCCAACAAAACGAAGTTTACTCCAGATGAAAGTGAACGAGCAATATGATCAGCTGATTCCATCAGATCATTAAAAAAGGGACTCTTCCAGGCGCACATCTGATTCCTCTCCTCTATAAACTTATTTAAAAGGTAATTAGAAGATGAAGCAATCAGTCGCAGCACTTGCTTGCCCTCAGGAACGCAACCGCCAAATGTGAAGCAAGAACGTGATTTCCTCCCATGCCCTGAATTGCGGAAATAAACTATTTCTTTCCGAATTTTGTTCAGGAGAACGCTATCTGGGCATGATGACAGGTGCGAATGACCGAACCGCCTCTTTTCTGGATCGTTTGCCCTGTACGCAAAATCTCGGCATCCATGCAGTTGACCTTCTATTGAACCCATTTTGTAGTCATGGACACTTCCCGCAAAAATATGCGGCACCAGATAGCAAATATTCTTTTTTCCCTCCTCATCTTCATGCCACGAGACTGTAAGTATGCTGTCCATCATAACGCCTGCCTCGTGCGCACGCGTAATCTGAGTTGGATCGTGGGGGGTCTGCAGTGTGATCAAGTAAACACCATGCAATCCATGATAAAGAGAGGCATAAGTCTTCGCTAACAATCCGCCATGGCTATGCCCGATGAGAATGACATACTCGTAATATTCAATATACTCGCGAAGCTCAAATGATAAATTATCAAGATCTTTAATAAAATCGCGATTACCGATGAAGGCCCGCGGATCAGTTATTCCATAATTGAAACCAGCAAAGTCAACAGAAGATAGGCTGACGTGATCCTTCAACAAGTCCCAAAAGAACCTTTCCTTAGAAATTCTGTAAGCACGCTTTGTGGAACTGAAGATTCCGTGCAAGAAGACTACAATGGTATTGGACTTTCGGCTCGTGAACGGATCAAACTGAGTTGGTCGGCAAAGATAGGAGATGCCATTTTTAACAGTTTCAATTATATTCATTTATTGTAGTAGCTTCTCCCTTTGCGATCTACCGGCTCTCTTGCAAAGTTAATTCCCATATTAGCTGACAGAATGCTTCTCGTAATAATACGTTAGTCATAAAAATAGCAAGGAGTTGCCCATTGACCGGACAACAGACTCCAGCATTAGATGTCTCTTCTCGCTTTAGCAGCTTTCACCAGCACAAAGGCCTTGATGAGCCATAGGTCTTTCTCAATCGGCGACCAAGACATTCCTTGATCCTCCTTATATCTATTATTCTCAAGATCAAAGAAATAACTATTGATTGTGTCGACGAGTATTGGTTCATATCCTATGATTTCATCATCCTTATTACGAATTTCCCTTCTTGCTGTACCAGCTGATCTTATTTTTACCCGCACAGTATCCCTATAGCTTGGGATAAAAAGAGCTATAAAGGGGTTTTTCGGAATAAATTTACCATTAAAATAGGTCGCATAATTATAGCCAGACCCCCAGCTGGTACGATCAAATTCTATCCATTCTGATTTTGGTTCAGCAAAGCTTATTATCATATCACCAGCGCTAATAATCGCGAAGAGAAACACGATAAGAATAATTGAACTCATTACGATGTTTAAACAAATAAACTTTGTGATAGCGGCGACCTTACTCTTAAGCATTCAGCTTCTCCATTCAAGTTATTTTGATGTTCATTTTCTTCCGATTCGAGATGTATTTGTCTTAATTCCTCAACAAGTATTGTCGACACTCCTCAAAAGGTGTAAGGGAACGGCGGATGGAGCTTTATATTTCGATTATCCGCTCCAACGACGAGTTCGTACCCCATCACTTCTTTTCAAACCAATTGGTTTTGTAGAAGGCAATTACGTCATTGATTATTTCAACAACATCCCGCCCGTCAACCAGATATTTCGACGATGGACCAAGATCAAAATTGCGCACTGAATCGATGTCAGTCCAATCGTCAAATGGGACATCGTGCGATGAGGAAGTTACCATGTGAGTCGCTTTCAGATGCTTTGTTCTATTACAAAGAGAGTTAATGATTTTAAAAGAAGAAGTCTTCCATATTTCATTATAGAAAACCTCCTCAGGAATTTCTGGTGAGTCGGAATAACTATACCCGGGAGCAATCCATTCTCGCAAATGATTTAGCCCCATTAAAACGTAGAGCAGATCTTCAACATCTTTTGCTTTGCTCTGACGATAACGGTCATTAATGCGGAGGACGGTGCTAAAGAACTCGTCAGCTGTCTTCAAATCAAAGATTCCGCTCACTCATGTCCCTCCACCCTAACGCAATAACTCAAGCTGTTTCTTACTGTCTTGCTGCACCTTGCTCCAGATAAAGATACTTCTGAAATCCTGCAAAGACCTTCCCTATTTCCTCAGGCTTGCCAAGATCGGCGACAGCGTCCGCTATCGAGTCATGATACTTGAGTTTCAGTAGCGGCGTCAGTTTAGTCTGATCAAGTTCCTCTACTCCCATACTCACGTAATGGGCCAGCACAAAGTTGAGGAAAACCTGCAGCTTGCTGTTGAAGTTCTGTGCGATTATCATACCGGCCCTTGTCGCCCGTTCCTCTCGGGTTAAGGGTGGTAGTGCATAGGCAACATTAGCCAGAACGTCAAACAGATCGCTCTTCTCTGCGTCGATAATCTTTTGCATTGCGACCAGTTGGTCTTTACCAAAGCCCTTTTCTGCGAGACCTTCCAGCAGATTCCTTCGTGTATCCGGTCTGCTCCACAGATTGCGCAGCTCTTCTTCGTCCTTAAAGAACTCCGGTAGCTTGCCAAAAAGAGCTTCCATGAATTGCTGTGCTGACATAGGTGTGCCGTCAGGATGCCAGAAGCTTGTCGATATCATGTGCTGAATGGTGCGCTCCTTACCGTCGGCAAGTTTCACCTTCGCCTTCTTCTTGCACACACAGGGCCGTTGGCCGCATTTCGGACAAGGCTTGGGAGGATCCTTCTCACAGATGCAGGGCTGTTGTTTACAAACCTGACAGAGCTGCGGCTCTGACTTTTCACATTCGCAGGGGTAGCAGCCGCACTTTGTGCAGGTTTCTGGCTCTATCGGTTCGCCGTCCCATTCCGGATCGCTAAAATGATGATGAGCCTTCACAAAGTCATATATGGTGAAGTAATCCTTGCCGTCATAGAGTCGGGTTCCACGCCCGATGATCTGCTTAAACTCGATCATTGAGTTGATAGGCCTCAGCAGCACGATACTGCGGATATTGCGGGCGTCCACACCAGTCGACAGCTTCTGCGACGTAGTCAAGATAGTGGGGATGGACTTCTCGTTGTCCTGGAAGTCCCTCAGATGCTGCTCGCCCAGTTTGCCGTCATCGGCAGTAACCCGATGGCAGTAGTTGGGGTCAGTGCTGGACTTCATCTGGTTGATCAGATCACGGATCACAAGTGCATGAGCCTGGTTGGCACAGAATACAAGCACCTTCTCCCTCTGGTCTATCTGAGACATTAGGATTTCTACTCGCTTCTTCTCCCGTTCCTTAATCTCAATGATCCGGTTGAAGTCCGGCTCCTCGTACCGCTTGCCGGCCTCGATCTCGCCCTCTACGACCCTGTCATCAGGCGTATAGACATACTCATCAAGCGTCGTAGATATCTGCTTTACCCGGAATGGGGTGAGGAAGCCGTCATTGATGCCGTCCTTCAACGAATAAATATAGACCGGATCGCCGAAATAGGCATATGTGTCAACGTTATCCCTGCGCTTTGGGGTGGCAGTCAGGCCAAGCTGCACAGCAGGGGCAAAATAGTCCATAATTCCGCGCCAGTTGCTTTCGTCATTCGCGCCGCCGCGATGGCACTCGTCAATCACAATGAAGTCAAAGAAGTCCGGTGGGTAATCACCAAAGTATGGCGTATCGTTAGGTCCGCTCATGAAGGTCTGGAAGATGGTGAAGAAGATGCTGCCGTTGGTCGGGACTCTCCCTCTCTGCCGGATGGAGTCAGGATCAATACGCACAAGTGCATCTTCGGGAAAGGCAGAAAAGGCGTTGTATGCCTGATCAGCCAGAATATTGCGGTCAGCCAGGAACAGGATACGCGGCCTGCGCGTCGGCTCTCTATCTTTTTTCCAGTCGGTCAGATTCCAGCGGCTATGGAATAGCTTCCAAGCTACCTGGAAAGCAATGAAGGTCTTGCCTGTTCCTGTGGCCAGTGTCAGCAGGATGCGCTGCTGGTTGTCGGCTATTGCCTCCAGCACTCGCTCAATGGCAATGTCCTGATAGTAGCGGCCTTGGAAGTATCCGCCACGGTCCTCGAATGGGACAGTTGAGAAGCGGTCACGCCATGCGTTCTGTGTGGCAAATGTTCGGCTCCAGAGTTCATCTGGAGTCGGGAACTTGGACTGCTCGCCTTCTGTCCCGGTCTGCATGTCGATGCCGTAGATTCCCTGCCCGTTGGTGGAGTATGTGTAGCGAATGGAGAGCATTCCAGCATAGTTCTTTGCCTGAGCCACACCTTCCGTCAACTCTTCATCCCACGCCTTGGCCTCTACCACCGCGAGCTTAGTGTTGCGGTATATCAGGACATAATCTGCAGTTAGCGGCTTGCCCCGTTTGCCGTGGCCCTCGATGCGACCAAGAGTTATGGGATATTCACGCCGAATGCGGCTGCCTTCGATCGCACCCCATCCTGCGGCTTTCAAGGCAGGGTCAATATGTTCGGCTCGGGTTTCGGCTTCGTTCATAGTCATCAGGATGTGACACCCTCATTCCAGATTGCCTCGCAGATGCTCTGCATCAGAACCTGCCGCGCGTCGATGTCTGCTTTTGTGAACGTCTTGTGTGGTTTGAATTTAAGTCCCAGAGTCCGTGCCATCCCGAGAAAGTTCGGATTTTTCTCATAGGACTTCGGGTGCAGAGACTGCACCAACAGGTTCTCCTTCAAGTAGTGATCCAATTTATCGGCGTATGACATGGCTCCATAGGACTGGTTCGTGCCTTGTGGCAGCAGCACCAAATCTCCGATACGGTTGCGATAGTTCTCGAACTCATGTTGCTGTTCGAACTCGTCCCGGTGTTCGTCAAATTTGTCCGCCCAGATGTGTTCGACCTCATAAGGCTTCTTCCCGGGACTGACAAAATAGGTGGAAAAGCTCGTCGAAGCGCCAGATTGCTGCTCAATATATCCTGTTATACGAGACAGCAGAAACTTTACAAAATAGCGGTTCATCCCGTGCAGCCTAAATTGGCTAAGTCCGTCCCATGTTTCTGCCATCTCGTCAAGCTTGCCTTGCAATAATGTTCTCAATGAATCAAGATCCTTACCCCGAAGCTCCTTCACCAACGTATACATCGTGTAGCGAATAGAGCTGGCACCGAACTTTCTGAAGTTTATCGAGCGCCGAACAACAAAGGTTTCGATGTAACGGGCTACCTCGTTGATCTTCTGCCGCATCATATCAGGAGAATCCTCCGATGTCAGGGGAGCCAGCATCAGCGGAAAGGCCAGGGAGGGAGCAATTCCCCAGTGTTTTATGTAGAAGACATGCTCCCATCCGGATTTCTCTTCCTTCTGTGCATCGAGGATGTCGAGATAGGCCCGCAGGTAAAACTTCATCTTGTCATGCACCAGTGTCCGGAACTCACCCGGCGAGTCAGCTTTGAGCCCTAATTTAGGAAGGTTATCGCGGAACCAACTGTGGAAACGAGTCCCGATCTTCTCGAAGTCTTCGTTTGATGAACCCGCTTTGCTCTGGCGGATCGTGTCGGCATATTGACTCCGCAGCCACGCCTGAAAGAATTGCTGATCCTCCTCTTTGCTTTGTTTGTGAAGAGTCTGGATGGTTTCTTTCCAGAATCGGTTCGCCTTCTCGCGATCCTTTGGTTCGCCAAACCGGGAGAGAATGTAGCCCTTGAGCATCTCGGTGGAAGTTAGATTCAGTCCCCGGTCATTCATCGACTCGAAGATCGTGTAGGCGTTATCGTCCGAGTAAGCCGTGATCTCCACGAGAATAACGTTGTATTTCAGCCAATCGAGAAAGTATGGAAAGGCCGCGCCTTTGATCTCCTCAGGGAAAGCTTCCTCGATGTTGGTGTATCGCTCTGCCATGTTGACGGTCGATTCGTCATCGTCGGGCTGAACGTCATAGTTACCTTCGAGAAAGAGCTTTTCCAGACAAGCCCTCCGCTCCTCCACTTGAATATTGAAAGATTTCTGGCCGTATTTCTCCGAGAACACAAGCGGCTCGATAGATTCCTTTCCGCCGAGTTCCTTTTGTAGGTTATTGAGAAAGATGAGGAACAGTGTAAGCGAGGTCAACCGTTGCTGGCCGTCGATGATACTCTTCATACCTTCCTTACTGCTGACGACAAAGGGGCCGAGGTAGTAGTTGTTATACTGCTCGACGGCGGTTCTTGAATCGCCGCTCGTATACACCTCAAGGAAGGTAGAGGTCAGGTCGGTGACGAGTTGGTCAATGTGCTTCTGCTCCCATTTGTATTCTCTTTGAAAATAATCAACCTTGTATTTTCGTTCATTCAAAACATCAAAAACGGTGCGGTCATCGGCGTCGATTTTATGGTCGTCTTTGCTCATAGTTGTTCTCCTAAAGTTCTCCCTTGAAGGCTTGATCCAGCAGCGATTTCTTCAGGGCATCGAGCCCTGCGAGCTTTTGCTGGTAGATGGCTTCGAGGCGTTTGGTTTCGGCTGAGAGAGAGTCAAGCTTGGCCGCCGTCTTTCGTTGAAATTCCATTGGAACTCGCGGAACTTGAAAACCGCGCAGCACCTTTAGCGAAACAGTTTTTTGAGCAGTACCCGTCGCGCCGTCATTTGCCTGACACAAAACTTGAGGCGACATGAGGAGATATTGCAGCCACGCGCTGATTACCTCTGATTTTGGTCGAACTAATCCAATGTGACGTTGGAAGCAGAACTCTCGATGCTCACTGACCAAAATAGGGATACCAAAGGAGCCCGTTACAGTGTAAAGCACATCTCCCTTTTGCGGCTTCTTATTAGACTTCAATCGGTCGAAATAATCTCTCGACACCATGAAAGTATCAGTAAAGTCAATTGTGCGTGTATCCTTGGCAACATTCCCAATTGTGATGAACGGAACACCACTCGTAGCCTTGGGGGGCGGCATGTGGTCGCCATCAGTAATATCAGTTGCCAAGTCTGAGAGTGATACCAATTCGCCAGTTTTCCAAGCATCTGTAAAGACGGATTGCAGATAGCTCTCAAACAGAGCGCGGGCGTTCTTCAGGTTCTTCTCTGCGTTGGCTTTGGCAATGGCAATGCCGTCAAACGCTTTGTCGAGGATGCCGACGATCCGCTGCTGTTCGGGGAGTGGGGCAACTGGTATCAGAACTTCTTTGAGCTTTCCTCCTGATAGCTCCTTGAAAGTTGCCCCAGTTCCAAGCGAGTTCAGAAAATCGACAATGCTGGTCAAATAGTAATACA
The DNA here is from genome assembly GCA_964463135.1 of uncultured Nitrospiraceae bacterium. GTDB lineage: Bacteria > Nitrospirota > Thermodesulfovibrionia > Thermodesulfovibrionales > UBA6898 > UBA6898. Next base: position 323,192 of record CAYXBA010000001.1, on the reverse strand, counting down.
GAAACTTGTGCTGAAGCTGACTACCTGGAATCAACCCCTTGCAGCCTTGATTCGTCGCCATCGGCTCGATGTTGATGACCAAGTACCCTATTGGAGCGCGTGATGAAAGAATAACCGAGTTGGGTGGCATCAACTGTGCTGAGCTATTGCGAAGACCCAAGTCTGTAATCTTACGATCGGTTTCGCCAACGTAAGGACTAAGACGTTTACCCATCTCCGCTGGAGTTATCCAGCGGTGCTTACCATCCCAGTATTCTGGAATTCCGGTTTTAGGTGTACCGCCATTTATTACTTCACACACCTCGCCCAGCGTCTTTGTCTGCCACCCCTTCATCATATCAGCGCCTTGATCTTCTCCAGCACTTCCTTACTCTCGGCATCACGCGCAGCGATTTCGTCCATGATGGCCTTCGGACTGCGGTGGGTAATCACCTCTCCGCCATTGGGATTCTTCACAGAGAGGTCAAAGGTCTTCGGGTCTATAGTCTTGGCATCAATGCTCCAGCTTTTAGGCGAGTCGGCAAAGGTCTTCTGCAATTTAACAAACTCAACCAGATCGTCATTATTCAACGGGTTGATCTTACCAAGGTTACGACCCGGGTCAAGCCGGTAGTACCAGACCTTGCGGGTCGGTGAACCCTTCTCAAAGAACAGCACCACGGTCTTAACACCTGCCCCTTGGAACGTGCCGCCGGGGCAGTCAAGCACGGTATGGAGGTTGCAGCTTTCGAGCAGGAGCTTCCGCAGACTCACCGAGGCATTGTCAGTGTTGGAAAGGAAGGTGTTCTTGATAACCACGCCTGCTCGGCCACCAGCCCTGAGCATCTTGATAAAGTGCTGTAGAAAGAGAAAGGCCGTCTCGCCGGTCCGGATCGGAAAGTTCTGCTGCACTTCCTTTCTCTCTTTGCCGCCAAACGGGGGATTGGCCAAAATTATATCGAAGCGGTCTTTCTCCTGAATATCTGCAAGGTTCTCGGTCAGGGTGTTGGTATGGATGATGTTAGGGGCCTCTATGCCGTGCAGGATCATGTTCATGATAGCAATGACATATGCCAGTGACTTCTTCTCCTTACCGTAGAAGGTGCGCTCCTGGAGAGTCTTGAGGTCTGCAGTAGTCAGCTTGGGCTTGGACTTCAGATAGTCAAAAGCCTCACATAGGAAGCCCGCTGAACCCACAGCACCGTCATAGATGCGTTTGCCGATCTCCGGCTTTACCACCTGCACGATCGCGCGGATCAATGGACGCGGAGTGTAATACTCACCGCCGTTCCGACCGGCGTTGCCCATATTCTTAATCTTGGCTTCGTAGAGGTGAGACAGTTCGTGCTTCTCGGTCTGGGAGCGGAACCGCAGTTCGTCGATGTGGTCGATGATGTTACGCAGGTTGTAACCGCTATGGATCTTATTCTTGATCTCGCCGAATATCTGGCCGATCTTATATTCGATGGTGTTCGGCCCGCTGGCCTTCTGCTTAAAGCCGTGCAGATACGGGAATAGCTTGCGGTCAACAAAGTCGCGCAGATCATCGCCGGTCAGGGCCTTGTTGTGGTCGAGCTTGCCGTCTTTACCTTTTGGCGCTGCCCAGCTTTCCCATCGATAAGGTTGGTCGAGAATATAGGAGTATTTCTTACTCTCCAGTTCCGCCTCCATAGCCTTGTCCTGCTCAAGTCCGTCGAGGTATTTCAGGAACAAAAGCCAGGAGGTCTGTTCTGTGTAGTCCAACTCAGTAGTGCAGCCAGCCTCTTTCCAGAGAACGTCGTCGATGTTTTTAAATGCTTGCTCGAACATTAGAGAGTCCCCTTATTCTCATTATCTCATCAATAACCTCAGCCCTTGTCATGATCCCCTTCCTCTCTAGTAAGTTCACTAAGGCTTCCTGGACATACATATTGGAGATTGCAAGTTCATCTGTGGTGACTACTTCTTTCGGATCAAGCTTTTCGGCCATTATGTTTTCAGCACCTTAATCAATAATAGTATAGACCCTATCATATATCCCTATCGCCTGTGATTCCCTTGACCCTGTCACGTTCAGAACGGAGGGTTTTACTTTATCCAGCCACTCAGAAATCAGGGTGCAAGCCTCATCGTCAGTTCTCTTCTGAAGATTTATACGCAAAAAAGGCTTGCCATGCTTCCTGGCGAATCTTACCGTAAGGGCAGATCCCGACCCCAACTTGTTATAGGTAAAGATAACCGTGGCATCAGAATCAACAATATTTTCCTCAGTTCGAACTGGGTAGCTCGTTGTCTCCAGCTCAACAATCTTGTCATATTTATCAGGCAGCGTCCCGTCTTCAGTTTTTCTGCCTTTGGGGATAGATCCGCCATAATCTAACCCAAGAGCCATCGCAGCATCTAACCCGGCGATATCAGCACCCGTCTGTCCCCCTGAGATTATTTTCATTAATCGCCCATTACCCCATCGAATACGATTTTGCCTGTTGTCCTTGAAATTACTATATAGCGACATCCTCCCACGCGCATGTGTGTTTCTGGCACCGCGACTGACCAGCTATTATCAAACTCCTCTGATCCTCTATATATGCCATCTGGCAACTTGTCATCGACTTCGAGCTGACCGAGATACTGTTCGCCCAAGTATTTGATGGCGATAGATAAGGCGGCCTCTCTTGTGCAGTTTGGCATCAATTACCTCTCTGTCCCTTCCTAAACTCCCAGGGTGGCTGCGGGATCCCATGCTTCCAGAACCCGAGCATTTTTTCCTTCGCTACTCTTTCAGCATCGATATACTCCGCCTCATAAGGAGCCTTTAGATACTTTCTATAAGCCCAGGCAGCACCTCTGCGAATCATTTCAAGGTTCATATCTTTGCCATCCTTGCGGATAACACAGACCTCACGGCCGTATTTGTCTTTGTCCCTGATCTCTACTTCGACATCCCGTCCGAGTATCAGTTTCTTAAGATCCCTTTCGGATTCTTCGCCGTAAGGCTGGCCTGGCTTGTGCTCATGCTGGATCTCGGGAGCGTCGATGCCATAGAGCCGGCATTTGATGAACTGGCCGCCTTGGGCAGGGGAAACGACTACGGTGTCGCCATCAGAGACCTTCATGACGCGGCCGGATAGGGCAATGGTGGACTGGGAGGAGCCCCGGGGGGACTCGGCTGCTGGTACCGGGGCGGATAGAGTCAAGAAAAAAACAAGGATGAGAAGGAAGACTATCTGTCTGAAAGTAACGGGCCTGTTCATGCTGTAGAAATTATAGCAGAGAAGGAGGTCTATATTTCAGTCTGTTATTAATTATCTTGTGATATTTGTGGTAACATTCATTAAATTATGACTCAAAATAGCATCAGCTCTCCACGACTTTATTGAAAGGTAGATTATGCCATCAATAATCTTCTACTCATGGCAATCCGACTTACCTAACGCGACAAATCGCGGTTTTATTGCGCGAGCATTGGAAACCGCGACGAAGTCCATTCGCGCAGACGATTCCATTACCGTCGAACCTGTCGTTGATCGCGATACTGCAGGTGTCCCAGGATCACCCGATATAGCAACAACGATATTTCAAAAGATAGAAGGGGCTGCTGTATTTGTCTGCGATGTCTCAATAATTAACTCTGATTCTGATTGCCGGCCGACGCCAAATCCGAATGTGCTAATAGAATTAGGATATGCGAAAAAAGCCCTTGGTACCGATCGTGTATTGATGATAATGAACACAGCCTTCGGTGGTCCTGAAAAACTTCCTTTTGATTTGAGAATGCGGCGTGTGATTACTTATGAAGCGCTTGCGGACCAGACAGACCGCTCTTCGGAGCGTAAGAAACTCGAGACAAGTTTAGAGAATGCCTTACGGGCTATATTAATGTCTGGTGAAAACGCTGCTGGAGAACAGGTAGAGCCAGAAAGCGTAACTAAGCAGCTAATTGCCGCCATAACTTCTGACCATCGCAATCAGGGACCGCTGGCTCGGCGCTTTATGACCTACATTGCGGACAGGATAAATGCCCTTGCACCGGAGCTAATAGAATCAGACGATATGGACGAAGCTTTAGTAAGTGCGCTGGCATCATCTCTTGCTATTGTTCTCGAATTTTCGACAGTCACCAATGCTATTGCAGAGATGGACTCCCGGGAGGCAGCCGTTGCCCTATATCAAGAGTTTGGTAGCCTCCTCGATGGATACAGTAGTCCGCGCGGATTTTCCGGCCACTATTTGACTGTAGCTTTTGACTTTCATAAATTCCTCGGTCACGAGCTTATTGTCTGCTTGTTTTCTCCTTTATTGCAGCACAAGAGACTTGATACCATCGCTCAACTATTTGATCATGACATAGCAATATCGAATCATTCGAGAACCGGCACAACAGGTATGGTGCCTTTCGAATACGCATCACAATCAGTAGCATTGCTTACACACCGAAACAAAAGGCTAAAGCTTCAGAGATTCTTGCACGCTGATATTCTCAAGGAGCGACATTCTGTTGGCAAGTTGGCTGCAATATCAGCATTCGATAATTTTGTAGATGCCGACTTCCTTCTATTCTTGCGATCTTCCTTAAGCCCAATTGAACCTCCGATATTTCCAGCTTGGATTCCTTGGAGCTCTATATTTCTTGATCATCGAATACCCCGTTTTCTGGCCGAGGCTGTTCGAAAGAGTGCTGCAGAGGATTTATTGAAGACACTCAATGTGAGCGATATTGATACACTGCGCCAGCGCTTGATAGAGCGCCTTCCATTACTCCACGTAGTGTTTCGGAATACTATTGGATATTATCCCCTTGAGGGATTTGATTTGCGGTCTATTGGTACTCGATAATTTTGAGTTCATATCATGACCGAAGAAAAGCTTAAAGGGACAATAAAACATATTCTCAACAACTTTGGGTTTCAGGTCGAAGACATTCCTACAGCCCAAGTTCCTACACCGGATCTTCGAATATATAAAGATCAAGTATACCTTGTCGAAGTCAAAATCAAAGGTGATGATCCAGTAGAGATTGAAGTTTTTCGGCAGGAGCTTTCTTCAGGTCAAATCGTTTCCCGAGTGGGTGATATCGATCACTGGAATACGTTAGATGGCATTATAGGCAGGGCAGTAGAGCAGTTTGAGTCATTTGATAGCGATGGTCATCATCTTCATATCGTGTGGTTTCATGCATCCGGCACTATTGATCCCAGCCTGCAACTGCAAAGGCTTCACTCTACGGTCTATGGTAGCGAGACTCTGATTAGCCCTGAGCCGTCCCATAAACATACCTTTACCTGTTACTATTTCATGAACAGCTCATTTTTTAGATATCGCCACGTAATTGATGGCGTAATAACTTCTCGCGGAACAACCGAAGAGTTAAAAGAAGTCCAGCTCTGTATAAACTCACTGTCCCCACGAGCTGATAGACTCCGCAAGTCAGAACTGAGAAACGTATTAGGATCTGGAATTTGTGATCCTGATGCTCTCGCTGAGAAGGATCAAACTGTGTTTATTGCGGACACAGATATCGATAGGAGAAACCAAGACGCAATGACTCAATACTTACAAGAGAAATATGGATATGAGCGATTAATAATATTCTCACTTCGGCAGTATTCCGGAACAAGGCTGTTACCAAAGAATGACATCAAGCCTAAATAGCCGTGATTTTGATCGGTATCTCTGCCACACGTGTCAGCCGTTTCCTGCCTGCAATCTGCCTGCAGATAGGGCCTAAAATTCCCTATAAATCGGAGCTTCGCCTTCCATGGCAAAAATAGACGAAAAATAGGATAGGTCAAAAAAGTAAAGGGTTACAAGGACTTGCGCCCCTGCAACCCTTCATTATCTGGTGAACCGTGCAAGATTCGAACTTGCGACCCGCTGATTAAGAGTCAGCTGCTCTACCAACTGAGCTAACGGTCCAGGAAACACTGATCACGAAGTGGCTTCATCGATCAGTGAAAAGATATATTAATCAAAATGAATTTCAGAGTCAACCAAAACGGCCAACTTCAATGAAAACTTTTTGTATTTCCGCAGAACAGAAGTTGGTTGGCGCGCCTGAGAGGATTCGAACCTCCGGCCCTCAGCTCCGGAGGCTGATGCTCTATCCACTGAGCTACAGGCGCATGCAAAACATTTATCTATGAATCGGGAACAAGGCGTTAGAACGTTCCGACAGCCAAATCCAAATTCTCATCCCGCAAAACTGCGGGCAACTGTGCAATGGGGTGAGTGAGGGGGCTCGAACCCCCGACCACCAGGGCCACAACCTGGTGCTCTAACCAACTGAGCTACACCCACCATACTAAAAACTCATTCTTCCTGATGCTGTGGTATTGGATAGTATAAACGAAAAAACCGGAAAAATCATAGCATCCCTGCCGCACATCACCAATCACTTGTCGCTGCACAATTCAGATCCGGGAGAGAATTGGTACGCCTGACAGGATTCGAACCTGTGGCCTACTGCTTAGAAGTTAATTCATCTGCACTGATTTTCTTTAAAAACAGCCGGTTACACAGTGGCCAAGGTGTCTAAAACACGCTAAAGCGGATACATTTTATCAGAATCCCCCACCAAAAGTCACCACCGTCAAAAGTGGATCATGTGCGACTATGCGTTGAGTAGTCGGTCACAGAGTTAAGAGGGCACCCAAATGGGTTGCTCTCTATTTTTACATATTGAGATGCTGAACGTATAATTTGCATGACAAGTATTTAAAAATCTTGCCGGCCAGGTGCTGAGGGGAATCCGGGAGAGCATCTCTTCCCCTCGACAGAGCTTTATGTGCGGAGATTGTGAGTATGTGAGACAGTGCAGGGAGCAGCACGGAATTTAACAAAACTCAAAGGAAGTAGAAATCTACTTCCTTTTTTTCTCTCGGTTATAGTTAAACGCGTGCCTGTCATATGTATTGACATTTCTCATTGTTTTGTTATTATTATAAGTAATTAGAGAAAGTTAGTTGTAATTACATCTAAGTATGCCTTATTATAGATAAACAACTAAGGAGGAAATGACCATAGAAGCAATAGATTTAAGTAAGATCAATCCCCAGTCTTTATATCCAATAAAAATTGCTGCAACCCTAATAGGATATACCCCCCAAACGCTCATTAAGTACATCAGGGCCGGAGAAGTAAAAGCTAAAAAGCAGGGAAGGCGTTATTTTATTTCAGGAAAAGACTTGCTCCACTGGTGGGAAAGTGATAAATAGGTTGAATTTTCTTGTAAGTTCTCTTTATGATAAAGCCTTCACGAGAGTTCTTTTAAATCAATGTTTATAGGCTTCCTAACTGCTAATCAACTGATATTAACCATGAAAGGAGGAATCAACATGGCTACTGCGAAAAGTGCATTTATTGCAGAATGCGAGAAGGTTAAGCGTTCTAAGAATTTTCAGGGGGTGGCAAAGATCGCCTTGGAAAACCTTGGTGTCGAGCATAAGCGCAACATTAACTGGGATAAGTTTGAGGAAGGCGCTCGATCGTTGACCGGGCAGCTGGGAGCAGCTTGCGGAAAGAAAACATCAAAAAGATAATGTGATGTAACTTCACAGGAGCATAACAAAAGGGGACAAATAATTTTGCCCCCTTTCATTTTGAGGGAGGGCTCAAGAATAATATGAAACCAAAGTTATCGAGACAAGAAAAAAAATATTTACGAATGATAGAAACAATTTATAACGCTATCATTCCCACAATAGCTAACGAGCCCAACAATTTTAAACTATCTGCCCCCATTGCCCTTGAAGTTATTCGGAAGTTATTGCTTCATAGCGATCTAATTGAAAATTCCCACCATAGTATGAAAGGAACAGAGCCGCTTAAGATAGCTGGATATTTAACCTACTGGATCTCTAAACTAAAGCCTATACAAATACTTGAGTCAGATCCAGAAAAAAATGAAATACTGATAAATGAGTATTTAGCACTTTCTGTTGCGATCGTTTATATATACGAGAGTGCAAATATTTTTATACTTTCTCAAAAAATGATCGACGACCTTAAATATACATTAAGATACAGAACCCTTACCGTCAGAACACTACCTTTAATTTACGAAGCATATCTCACGGGGATAAAAGACAAGAAATAAATCCTGTTACTCGTCTATTGGATAGTTTCACAATACGATTCATTACTTGATATCGTCCAGTCGGACAGCCACGCTTCCAACTGAAAATTATGGCAAGATATTAAATGGTTCCGCACTGGTCGAATCGGAATTGATTCAGGGTCGCCGTAACGTGGCTGAACCCAATTTTCTCCTGTTCAAGACGGACAGCAGACCCTATCCGATTGTTGCGTAAATCCTCATACAACTCGTTCTCTTCAGATGTGAGTCGAGTGAGAACGCGCCGCAGGGGCTGGGGTTCCTTCATCCACTGCTGCTTATGCTCCAGTAGAGTGTTCCGGTCCATCAGAAATGATTCAACATGCGGGAAGTGATTCCGCAGTTGATCGAGTATGGCAAAGCCATGAGTGTCAATGTCACCCCAGTAGTGGATCGGGCATCGGCGTAGCCATTCGGCCTGCGACAGTGCTTCGAACCCGTACCCTGCGCCAAAGATGACTATGCTGCCGGGTAACATTGGGAAAGCCAGATAGTTGATCTCATTTTCAGTGATAAAGATCCGCCTGACCCTCATATCAAGCCGATTAAAAGCATCCTGATTTACCGCAATATCTTGATCAGTTCCTGTGGCCAACAGGGAGAGCTCAGCATCCAAAATACGAAAGCGGATGCGCAATGGTTTGTCCAGAAAACCATAACGACGACAAAAGTGTTTCACCCCTGCAGTTTCAGTGTTTATCGAGCTCGGCGTCATAACCAAGTCTAATAATTCCATTAACACTCCGCGATGTGTTTCAATGAACTTTGTATGGATGTTTTGAAGTTCTATCTGGCGCAGATAAATACCCGGCAGTGGATGGGCCTGCATCCAGACAGTAATATCAAGCAGCAGAGGCCAATCATCAGCTAACTGCAGCGACCTTAGAGGATTCTTGCTAATCCATGGGATCAATTCTGGCTGTCTTCTATTTGTGATATCCAGGACAGATTTGAAGCGTTCAGCCTCCTGATTCTTGCCAATAAGCTTCAGGGCATTATCAAGGCTGTCTATCCAGATCTCGTCAGGAATGGTATTACTACCTATAACCTGATGCCTGACTTCTCGCATTACGATGCGGTAGTGTTTCCCGCTACGGAGATCGGCGATCCATGCTCGAACATCATCAAAGCGATCAGACATTTCTGCCGATGTCGGCCTTCTAATTGTCAAACGCAAGGGAAACAGATCAACATCTCCCGATATACAGGTAAGCAAGCGTCCTTTATCCCATAGCCTTTGCACCTGCAATTGTAACTCAGCTCGTGTAGTCCACCTCATTCGGATGCCTGAGCCTTTTCGCTCCGGTATTCTTCGATGGAGAGGTTGCGAAGTTTTGAGGAACGGCCTTCATCGTTGGTCACGAAGCCTACACCTGATACAAAAGGCTCGATAATATAGATCTTCTGAAGCGGAGTAACGATCAGGAGCTGCAGATTCATTTGCTGAAAGAGTTTCAATCCATATTGAGCTGACTCATCCGATCCACGACCAAAGGCCTCGTCTATGACAACAAACCGGAAAGATCTGGATCGCACCGCGCCCCATTCTATGCGGAACTGATAAGCAAGACTTGCTGCAAGGATTGTATAGGCGAGCTTTTCCTTCTGTCCTCCGGATTTGCCTCCAGAATCAGAATAATGCTCATACTCTGTCCCATCTTCTCGCCATCTCTCCGAGGCTGCAAATGTGAACCAGTTACGCACGTCGGTCACTTTTGATGTCCAGCGGCGATCCATTTCGGATAGGCCTTCGCGGCCTCGCAAGCGCTCAATAATCTGCTTTACCTGAAGAAATTTAACCTCCGAATATTGCTCGCCTTCTGAGCCAGTGAGTGTGCCTTCTGTACACGCCCTGAGGTCGTTCTGAAAATCCCGGATATCGGCTTCCTGCGTGCCTTGAGTCTCTAGCACAATGAAACGGCCGGGGTTGTAATCTATCTGGGTTAGTGATTCATTGATGTGACCGATACGTTCCTTAATAGTTTCACGTTCACGGTTCAGTTGAGACTGAAAGTTAGCCACTTCGCGGATAGTGTTCTCGTTGAGAAGTTCCTTAAAACGTGCTTCAAATCGAGGTAGATCATCCTCATTCAGCTTTGATAGCATTGAACGGTATTCTTCTGCAGCCTCAATACTGACACCTATTTCCTGCGTGTCTAAAGGAAAAGCTGTGCTGTATGAGCGCATGGCATCTATAATTTTATCGCGCAGGCGTTTAATTTTTTCAGTCTCGTTATCGATCTTTCCTTGTGTCCATTCTCGCATTTCCCGCTCGCGATTGTCGCAGGTTTCAAGGGTAAGCTGGTGTTCTCCAAGGGCATCACCTCTCATAGCCTCAAGACGTTCAAAATAGAGCTGGTGATCGGGTCCTTCTGATGTGTTAATGAGGGTGAGGGTCTGAATCCTTAGACTTTCAGCCGCCTCGCTTCTAGCCTGGGTCGCTCCAAGCTTTTGCCTTTTTTCCGCAAGCGCTGCCTCTAATTGACCAATTTCACTTACCAGTGTTGCAAGTCGGGCAGTTAGAGTTTGCAGAATGTCGGATGCCGATTCCAGTTTCTGTTTCTCGTCCTCAAGTGCCCTAATCTCCCCGGCCAGAGATTGCCAGTCAAGTTCGCGAAAATCAGCGTACTCATCCAGCCTCGACAATGTTGAAAGGCGATCTTTAAGCATGGTCTGTTCTGACTGAAACTTGCCGATGAGCTCGGCCAACTCCCGGAGACGGGCTTCCAATCCGTTTTTTTTGTCTTCGAGAGCGGCTATTTTGGCCTCATTGGACCAACCCAGAACGTAACGACTGCGGTCAGCTAAACTATGCCGGTCATCCTTTTCGTGTCTCTCCCTTTGGCCCTTGATCTGGCCAGCGGATGTTATGGCACGCGTCTCACGACGGAATTGCTCTGGCGTATCGCAACAGGCAACATTAAAGCGATGGCTGATTTCTCGTTCCAGCCAGTCGTAAAAGGGAGAATCTTTGATCGCAATTTTGCGTACCAGCGATTCGCTGTGAAGCTCCGGCAGAGGGGTCCGGTCAGATTGACGCACTCTGAAATATACCAGCCGTCCCCTCAGGTGGGTGCGATCCACCCATGCCGACACTTGCGCATACTGTTTATCAGGGACCAGGAGTGACAATCCGAAGCTGCGAAGCATTCGCTCCGCAGCACCCTCCCATTGGCTCTCTCCCGCACGCATCTGGATCAGCTCTCCGGCATAAGGCATATCTGACTCTGCTAATTTAAGTGCCGCAGCAATAGCAGTACGCATAGCCATCTGTTCTGCCGGGATGTTACTACGCCGTGACTTCAGACTCTTTATTTCTACATTTAGGGCTTCATGCTCCTGACGCCATTTCGTAAAAGATACGCCTGCTTCATTCAGTTCGTTTTGCAGTTGCGCCTCACGGTCAGCTGCCTTAGCTGTTAAATCGACAATTGATTCCCGTTGGTTCCTGAATGTATCAGGACTGTCGGGAACGACTATGCCAATTGATTTTGCTAATGCAGCGTAACGGGTCGCTTTATGCTTGCGCTGGTTGCACTCTTCTTCTGTCTTTTGTATCTCCGCTGCGAGCCGTTCGATCCTATCCCCACCATTGTCTGCAATGCTGCTTCGAAGTTCCCGCTCCTCATTTTGTCTGGCTATTTTCTTCTTTTCCAACTGCTCTATGTGTGCATTTTGTCGATCCAGAGCTTCCTTCAACGAGAAGATGTGCTTGTCCAATAAGCCTACCTTCAAGCCTGCAAAGTAGGGCTTAAGAGCCTCACGGCAGGCCCGTAGTTCCTCATTGTGGGCAGTGATTTCTGCATGGCGGTCACAATCAGCCACGAGCGGTGCTAATAGCTCCATTTGGCGCTTGGCTTTCAAAACTGCCTCGTGTGCCCTGTTAAGATCATCGAAATGTGAAATCAGAGCCTTTACCCGCGATGCCACCTCAAAGGACTCCAGCATGTGGTTACGCACGAAATCGGTAAGATTGCCGACAGACTTCATGGATACTGTCTGATGAAAAAGTTCTAGAGCCTGATCATCGCCAATGCCGAACCTGCGACGAAACCATGAACCATAATGAGGAAAAGTTTCGAACAGTTCCGCGCCTGTCTTGCGTAATCGCTTTTTCAGCGTTCCAATTTCCGGACCGAAATTGGAAAAGTCAGCGGCAATCGACATATCTCGCTCGGCACCTACAAAAAAGCGCGTGGGCTGTCCCTGAAGTTCTTTCATCCAGAAGACCTGGGACAGGGTTACCGTTTGGTCGTAATCGGCGTTGTAAAATACTCCAAGTATTACGGAGTAGCTATTAAGGCTCCGCAAGGGAACAGGTTTGGCAGCCCCGCCTATTTCAGCGCGTTCAGACTTGTAATGTCCCATGACATAGGAGCGCAGAGTGCGTTCCCTTGTATCGGCTCCGGCTGCTTTATTATACGAGATTCTTTGCGCCGGTACGAGCAGGGTGGTAACAGCATCAACCAGTGTCGTCTTGCCTGACCCTATGTCTCCTGTGAGCAGTACATTCCTTCCATTAAGCTGTAAGGTCCAGATACGGCCGTCAAAGGTGCCCCAGTTGAAGACCTCCAGTCGCTGTAAACGAAACCCTGAAAGCGAACCGGTCGAAACAATTTCTTGGTCTAGGCGCTCATTCATCACGTTCTATGCCTTGACCTTCTTCAATTAATCGTTTTCGGTACGCTGCCATACGTTCATCAAAATCTGTCAGCCATTGAGCATCGACAAAGGCCTTAAGAATGCGCCGAACTTCGAAAATCGGCGACTGGCCGCCTGGGTGCTTCAAGCGACGCAGAAATCCCAAGTCCACGATCTTGTTCAGATACGAATCAATCTGATCAACCAGTTTTGTTTCATTGCTGCCTTCAGGCAAAAATACTCTTAACAGTTCGGCTATCTCATCTCGCGACAGAACGAGGCGAGTATCACCGCCGCCAGTATCGAACTCTGCAAGCTTTTTACGGATTAGAGCAAGCAGCAGACTCACAGGAAATGATAGCTGATATCGCGCAATTAAACGCGGTAACTTTGTTTCAGATTCGTCCTTACTGTCAGGGCGGGAACGAAGAAAGGCATAACCCTCAGCCTCATCAACCAAAAGATCAAGACCAAGCACAGCCACATATTCGCGAACGCGAGCTTGAAGGGCAAGGAGCGCGTTCCACAAGTCTGGAGTAGTTTCGTGATAGATTACGCCCTTCAGGAGTGGTATCACCACTGAAGATAGATCATAACTGGCAGATGATGGTATTTCAGCGCCTTCAGACATACTCATCTCTCAAAGATTATACGCGATATCCGCGCCTGTTTCATGAGTGCTCCTGTGTTTCCGTTGTGTTCTTGAAAGCCACTTTCCCATGTAATAACATCCGTGACATTCTCATCCACTGTAGTCTTAGGCATATCACTTGCCAGTTGCAGATAGGCAACCAATTCAGCCAAGCCATATTGCAGAGGCCGCATTTCAACGAGCTCTGTCAGGGTAATCCTTGTTCGCTCCTGTAGCGCATTCCGAATATGTCTTGATAGTGCCACCTTGTCTATTACCACTTGAGAATAGAGAGCTGAAGCATCCAGATCCTCGTCGCCAAGTTCTAACACCATGTCGGCAAACGAAGGTTTAATCTGAGACGTGTAGAGCGGTCGCTCCATGGGCAACTCAATGTCGGCCCCAGCCTTGTCAATTTGCATATAAAAATTGGCTGGCTGAATGTCTCGCAGGGCCAACGCATTTGTCTCGATACTGTGAAGGATATCCATGATACGACGATTCTCCAGCCATGCCTGATCGTCCAAAAAGCGTCGCAATTGTTGCGAGAGCTGGGCTACTGTGCGTTGAGTGTGCTCGCCGGCCTCCAGCCAGTCATAATGGACGCGTCGAATACGCAGATCGGGGTTCAATTCTGCTACCGGTGGTAAAGTGAGCACCCTCTCCAGCAGCTGCGTCAATTCCTCCTGACGGCTGCTCGACATCAAGAAGTCCCAAAAGGCTCGAAAGCTTCTGCCCTGGTCTGAATCCGCAATCGTATCACGTTCACCCATGATCTCTTCCAACAGCGCACCTTTGCTGCTGTCCCAGAGTGCAATGCGCTCACGAACGCGACGATCAAGCGCGCGAAAATTGTATTCGACTTCGCGAAAATCACTAAGCAGTTCACGTGCCAAAGACACGAATTGCTGAAAGCGGTCCTTCAAAGCAGTATCGGAAAGGGTCTGAATATCACCGGCTGTAATGCGAGCGATCTCGGAATCTATCGCTTCACGATGCTTTTGCAGTTCTGCCAAGCGCGCCACCGGATCTGTTTCACTTCCTGTGCTCATCTGCTTAAGCAGCGTAAAGAGGGTCAGCAGCCGTGACTCTGTTCCGACAAAGGCCCTGTCGGCAAGTGTACCCAGCCAAGTTATTGCTTTTTCGGTGGCCGGAGTAAGATCAAAATGCGGTTCGTCGGAGCCTTGAGGGTAGAATTTTCGCAACCATCCCTTGTCATTGGCTGCCCAAGCATTGAGGTATTCGTTGGCTGATTTGGGAAAGGCGTCGGCGCCCTGCATTTCGCGCAGGGCATACAATTCATCTTCCAATGCTTCTGCTATGTCCGGTTCGGACATCACTCGTACGTTGGGGAGGATAAATACCCTGTGCAGAAAACTTGCTACCAGCGGCGCATGGTCGGAGCACAACAGTCGCCATGCCGGATGTTTCTGGCGTAAAAGGTCGAGAGTTTGATAGTTAAGGCTCATGTGTCAGGATTTATCGGATGGCATATGAAGTTAAAAAGTTGAATTCAGTCTTCTTGATGTGCCCCTTGAGGATGTCATCTTGATTATTCATGCCGTTATCCTCCCCATCAGAAATTAAATATAGATGCCTTTTTCTGAATTATACACGGCAATAGGCTCCGATGATACAAATCTGTACTATTATACCGAAGCAAAAGACGATTATACAGACGGGACTCATATGCTTTAAAACTGTCAATATTTCAAGGTCAGCTCAAAAAAAGAAATGGAGCAATCCTTTCTTGACAATACTTATACAGTATTATACACTTTGTATAGTTATGAAGACACAGCTTAATCAAAAAGAGGCGGATGCTGTCAGACATATCCGAAATTGGATCATGCATAAAGGCAAAGCCCCCTCGGTTCGAGAACTCATGTCAGCTTTGGGATACAAATCTCCTCAATCTGCCACTATTTTGATTAAATCGCTCCTCAGCAAAGGCGTTCTAAAAAAGAGGCCCAGTGGCGACTTACAGCTACTTAAAGATCCTCAAGAAAGCTCTACCCATGCCAGAACCGTTGATGTTCCCCTGGTTGGCACAGTTGCATGCGGAAGCCCTATTCTCGCTCAGGAGAACATTGAAGCCATGATTCCGGTATCTGTGAGTCTTGCTCGTGCCGGTCACAAATACTTTCTTTTGCGTGCCGATGGAGACTCCATGAATAAAGCGGGAATAAACGATGGAGACCTCACCTTGGTTCGTCAGCAGCAAACTGCAGATAATGGCGACAAGGTAGTAGCTCTCATTGATGACGGGGCAACCATAAAAGAATTTCATCGAGGGAAAGATGTTATTACACTGATGCCAAGATCAAGGAACAAATCTCATAAGCCAATAATTTTAACTGAAAACTTTCAAGTTCAAGGAATTGTTGTGGCGACAATTCCAAATATTAAGGAGGATTGAACTATGTCGAATTATCATGTAACAAAAGGGAAAGGTTCTGATGTTTGGAAAGCAAAAAGAGAAGGAGCAGCCAGAGCAGGAGGAACTGCAAATACTCAGAAGGAAGCCGAACAAATGGCTAAAAAGTTCGCTGCCAATTCAGGTGGAGGTGAGGTAAGAATTCATAGACCCACAGGCCCAATACGAGATAGCGACACGGTTGCGCCTGGGAATGATCCTTGCCCTCCAAAGGATAAAAAACACTAAACATAAAATAATAAGCGTCAACACATATGCGTAATTGGGAAGATATTTTTAATCTATGGGCAAAGCCCCCCGGCAAAACTGAGCAGGAGCGTTGCGAGAATGCAGAGCAGTCCGTTCGTAATGCTATTGCAGCAAGTGAAAAGCTTAAGAGGCGGGATATCAAGGTATTCACCCAAGGTTCTTATCATAACAACACAAATGTTCGCCAAGACAGCGACGTTGATGTAGGTATTTTATGTTATAACACGTTTTTCATGAATCTTCCTGAGGGATATACCAGGGAGAGTTTTAAAATTAGTGCTGCCACGTATCACTATGAACAGTTTAAGAATGAAGTAGGCGAGGCCCTAATTGCATATTTTGGCAAGAGTTCAGTCCAACGAGGCAATAAAGCTTTTGATGTTCACGAAAATTCATACCATGTTGATGCTGATGTCGCGCCTTTTTTTGAGCATCGCAGATACTCTACAGGTGGGACATATTTATCCGGAGTTGAACTTCAGCCGGATAATGGCGGAAGGATTATTAATTGGCCAGAACAACATTATCAAAATGGCGTAAATAAAAATACAGAGACTGGCAGACGATTTAAGACTTTAGTTCGGATAATAAAATCGCTCTGTTATGAAATGGCTGATAAAGGAATTGCTGAGGCCAAGCCGATCACTGGATTTCTCATTGAATGTTTAGTGTGGAATGTTCCTAATGATCATTTCGGGCATGATACCTATAAAGCAGATGTTCGTGCTTGTCTCGCCTTCCTCTTCAATAATACAAAAACGGATAAGGAATGCTCCGAGTGGGGAGAGGTTAGCGAACTTAAATACCTTTTTCGACTTTCTCAAAAATGGACTCGCCAACAAACTCATGCCTTTATTTCAAAAGCCTGGGATTACATTGGATTTGAATAATTTATGAAAAATATAAAAAAAGATTTATTGGTTTGGGTACAACTTATTACTTTTGTAATTCTCTGGATCTTAGTGCTGCTTCTCTCCGGCACCGATTTAAAAATAGATTGGTCCGCAATAAAAAAACTCCCGGATGTTGTTACTGCATATATTATTT
The DNA here is from genome assembly GCA_964463135.1 of uncultured Nitrospiraceae bacterium. Lineage (GTDB taxonomy): Bacteria > Nitrospirota > Thermodesulfovibrionia > Thermodesulfovibrionales > UBA6898 > UBA6898. The sequence goes on along the minus strand of CAYXBA010000001.1, from coordinate 306,116 downwards.
TAGCTTTTCTTTTTACAAAATGGGCCTGGAAATGGCGAATATTCAGAGATTGGCTGGTACCATTTCCCAATTTACAGGGAACCTGGAAGGGCACTCTTCATAGCACGTGGGTTGATCCTAACACCGGGCAGAGAATCCCTCCAAGAGAAATTGTCTTGGTAATCAAACAGACTTTTTCAACTCTTAGCTGTGTCACCTTCACCAATGAATCCGATACTTATAGCACTACGGCCCAAATCAATCAGGATGATGAAAGTGGTGTTTTTCGCTTGAGTTACAACTATACCAATCGTCCCCGCTCTGTTGTTCGCGATAGGAGTGAAATTCATGATGGTGCTGCAATTTTGAAAATTATATTAGACCCGAAAATGAAGCTGGAAGGTGAGTATTGGACAAGCCGCAAAACGACAGGTGATATTTCCGTTAAATACATTTCAAGAAAACTTGCTCAAAGCTTTTCGTAAATAAGGGAATACAGGCATGAGAAATCAAAAAAGGAGCCTCGGGCTCCTTTAAACCTCCGATATAATGCAGTTTATCTTCCAGCTGCGATTCCGAGCTTCCCTTCGATAAAGGTGACCCTTTCCTCCAGCTTGTCCTGCTGCTTCTTTTTGGTGACATAAATATCTTCTTCCAGACTGAAGAATCGCTTGTCGATCTGATTAACCTTGTGACCTATGTCACGCACATCTTTCTCTAGGCCATCAAATCTCTTATCCACTTGCTCGAAGCGTTTGTCGATCTGGTTGAATTTCTCGTCAACCTGTTCAAACCTTTCATCAACATGATCAAAGCCGGCCTTAATCATGCGCGCCAACTCTTCATTTGTAACTTTAATGTTGTCTTGTTTCATATGCTTAGAATTATATATTAAGCGAATTAACTGTCAAGGCTGGCTGGCCCTATCCCGCTCCTTTTCAGAATGGCTAAAATGAGATAGACTGAAGTCAGTCTTATCAATAACCCTCCTAATTTATGAAAATAGTTCGCGAGCAAATATCGATTCCTGAGCTCAAGGAAATGTCCCACAAAATGTTCGGTAACTTGGTAAAAGCCGTAGTAGACATAGACAGGGGTCTTATGGCCGTCGACGGGGAACTCCATGCCGATGAGGAAGCTCTGCTTATAGAAAACGGTTCTACTCAGAAGAATCTCTGGGGTATCAATCTTTATCCAGAGTTGACCGGAGATGACTTTATTGAATTTGATTCCATGATTAATCTGCGTCCCTCGCAGGGCAATCGAAGTAGAGGGGTGGATGATGAAGAAATCAGAAAAGATATCATACGAATTGTAACTAAATTAGTACAACCATGAGCTACCAACACCAGCAATTAGCCTCCGGGCGCTGGCAGGCATTGGACTTCTTTGCGCAAATGGCCAATATCGGCAGCGAAGTGGAACGTGGCATCCGGTGGAAAAATAAGAATAATGTGGAATATTCTAAGCTGGCCTTTGAGCGCGCTCTGGAACTTCTGGATTTAACTATTGCCGATCCTAAGAATAGGCAGCACCTCAAAGAATTGTTGAGGCTACGCGAGATACTGGCAGATTATTTTGCCTTTGATAATGAATATCGCTCAGACGATCAAGGCTGGCAGTCTTATTTTTACAGTTTCAATTTTGCTGCTCGCGCTCACATCTAATAAAACTCAAAGATAACGTAAGCATCGCCAGTAACATTTATTTGATTGCTTCCACGCGCGCGTTCTCGATAAAGTTTTCCACATCTTCTGGTCTAAATCTGACCCGGTTACGAATCTTTATGAATGGAAGTTCTCTCTTTTGGATCATCCTATAGACTGTTCGCGGAGAAATACAAAAATACTCCGCCAATTCATCAGGGGTCATTGTTTTTGTAATGTCGTCCATTTCCATATTATTTGCAAAAAGTTGCACACTTCTCTTTTATTGCTCATTATGAAGAGCTTTTATAAACTATATCTCGGTGCATGAAATAGCATAAGGGGTAGATAATTATCACTTAAGGCAATTTTAACTTCGCTACCATTTGAACGATTCTATACAGCAGCTCTCGACAAAACTGAAACAGCAGATGCGCACTTTGTCATTTCCCCTATATCGCCAGTGTCGCAACAAATTGTGACACTATTGTGACCAAGAAATGACTAATGCGCTCTTACAGGGCACTACCAAGTCAAGAGCATTATATCCTAGATAAGCCAATATTTGAGATTTTTCGCTTGTATAAAAACTTCTCGGAAATGATTCAGTGCAGGTTCGATTCCCCCTACCCGCTCATTGTAGAAGAAAGAGCTCAGGCTCTTTTTTCGCTTTGTTGAGGGATAAATAGCACGATTCATTTTATTAATATTGTCCCTTTGCGTTGCAAGAGATAGGAATTGTGACACTATTGTGACCCACTTTTTGATCCTTATAGGTTGAGCCCGTATTGAGAGTATTAATAGCCTCTCGGAGGGCACCGTCATTGATATGCGCATACCTCATAGTCGTGCGTATATCGGAGTGTCCAAGTAGTCCTTGTATAGCAACCAGGTTAGCCCCAGCTTGCGCCAGATGCGACGCAAAGGTGTGCCTAAGACAATGCCAGCCGATTTTTCTAAGCCCGGCTTTTTGGCAAATCCGATGAAGCTTTTTTATGCAGGCAGTCTGCTTTAAAGGTTGGTCGTTCACATCTGCGAAGATATATCCTTGGCTTTTCATTCTTCGCCACAATACTTTGATGACCGACTCGGACATGGGAATATATCTAATCTGATTGCTTTTCGGACTGCCCATTACTCCTTCCGCAAAGGCCTGTCTCACAGTTAACACTTTATTGTTGAACTCGACATCCTTCCAAGATAATGCAATTAACTCCCCGAAACGTAACCCTGTTCCTATCGCTACAATTATCATTTCTCTCCAGATTCCTTCTGCTGCTCCAGTTAGTTGCCGACACTCTTCAATGGTCAGAAAGTCATATTGTAATGGAGGGGTTTTGAGTCTTTTTATATGGGGGCACGAATCTATAAGGCCCCATTCAAAACCACATTGCAAACTCTTGTGTAGCACGGTGAGATGGTTATTGATTGTTTTCGGATTAAGTCTTTCTGCTAATTTCCTGGCTTTGTAATTCTCAACGACGAGGCTGTTGATATCGGCAATATTCCGGGACCCGAAATACGGAATAAGGTGGACTCTCAGAATCATTTCCTTGCTGAGCACTTCGGAATACTTGTTGTTATTTTTTACATAGGTCTGGAGCCAGTTGGCTGCGAACTCTTTGAAAGTGGTTCTATTTTCCTTTATTTCGAATGGCTCTCCACGCGCCAATTTATACCGCAGGAGTGTTTCGTAGGCTTGTGCTCCAGCCCTGGTGTTATCTGGGCTAGGTTTTCGGTATCTTGTCCTGTTGAACTTAAAGTCTACCCACCATTTCTTCCCCCTTTTTCTTATACTCATAATTTGTTGTAAGCGGTACAATGCGATTTTCCTCAATGTATTCCGTGATATCTTCCATATTGAATCTGAGACTTCCCCCGATCTTATAGAAAGGGAAAAGTTTTCTTTCAATCAAGCGATAGACCGTTGGTCTGGAAACGCTTAAAAACGTCTCCAGCTCCTCAGGCTTCAAAAAGGGTTTATTGCCAGTGGCCGCACTTGTACCGTTTGTCATTTAATTGTTAAGGGGCAATATAGGGATACGGAAGAAATCCGCATCTGGTCAATATTGCCACTTTAGCATCAACAGCCCTAAAAATAAAGGGTCTACAGAAATATTAGCGGATCACGAGATTCATGCTAAGGGTGGAATAATTGACGAGATAGGCATAAATAGTCGGGTGATGTTTACACCCATTCTTGAAATTAATTCCTATGCTTCTTCTGTTATATATTCAAAAATGCCTTTGGATTTTCTGTCATAAGCGCGTCAAGGTAACCCGGCAATTTGTTTTTAAAGTTATCGAAATACCCCTGCAGGTCCGTTGTTGGTGTTAGCGCCACCATTACATAGTCCGTTCCAAACATCAATTTCTTTCTAACCGCAACTTCCTTACTCAAAATGTCCTGCATTGTTTCGAGAGTAGCCGGGTCCGGATAGTAAGCTAGGTCTGCGTAGACATTCAGATCCTCACGCTTCATAAAACCTATGATGGTATCCCTCCATTGATGTGTCGCTGTACCACTTTTCTCCTGTTTCCCAAAATGGGCAAAATCAACTTTGAGTTTTTTGTGTTTTTCCAGCACCTCTGCCCAATGCTGAGGATTGGCATAATCTTTGTATTTCCAGTCATCTCCGGGAGGGAACCCTCCATCGGAGCAATGGACTATTATTGGGAGATCATTTTCTTCACAATAAGCGTATATGGGATCGAGCTTTGGATCGTCAGGCAAATAACCGAGGCGCGTATAAAGCTTTACCCCATAGAAGGGGCCTTTTTTGCTGACATTTGTCTTCACAAGGCCTTCTATCCCTTTTCTATTTGGATCAACTGCAAGGAAGGGAAATACACTTGCGGGGTATTTTGATTGGAGCTTGATTAGGTCATTAAAATGCTTTGCGTATCCCAAGGACATGCCTTCTGGCCTTTTCTTTTTGAGTTCTTCGGCAAATTGATCTACCATCGAGGTAATTTCTACTGTTATTGCCTCCAGATCAGACACCAAAGCAGTAATCTCTCTTTTGCTTGAGTGACGCCTTATTTCATCAATCGCAATTTCTCCCAAGTTGCCTGCCAGTGTTTTCAAGTCTACTTGTTCCTTGTCTGCAGCTATTAGATCCAAATCCTCTCTCAAATATTCTTCAAGGAAATAATAGATATCCATCATTAAAGGGGATACGGTAAGTTTTCTCTGCGGCTTCAGAGAGCTTGCTTTAAACGCCGCGTCCAGGTGTTTATAATGTTTTTCGCAACTGCCGAAAACGGCGGGCATGAGTTCAAGGAACCATCTTATTATTTGTCTGACCTTTTCTTCCGATAGGGAAATACGCAGTTCCTTATCACCTGTGCACTCTCCTTTTTCAGGGAGATTGATACTCTGCAACGATATGGCATGACGCAGCTTGATATCCAGTATTTCACGAAGTGCATAGGTCAAATTAAACAAATGACAGTGAACATCTATCCTTGTTTGTTCAGACATCGTAGTTTCTTCCTTTCTGTTTAAATGCCATTTCTTTCGAAATAAGTTTCTTCGCGTCAAATGGAATTATTGAAAGCCTCAATAGCTCTTTGCACCGCAGCAACGATGATTTCGTTTTCCGCGGGCTTGCGAATAATATCATGGGCTCCTGCTCGGATCGCTTCCTGGCTTAATGCTTCATCATCCGACCCGGTGAACATGACGACTGGCACATCAGGGACTATCTTTTTGAACTCTTTTAACGCCTCAATCCCTGTCATGAGAGGCATATCGTGATCGAGAATAACCACGTCCGGCTGGTTGATCATAAATTCCCGCAGGGCATGTGCCCCGTCAGAAGCGTCAGCTGTTATAAACCCTTCTCTTTTGAACAGCGTCCTGATAAGGGCTCGTATCTGAGCGTCGTCGTCAACGATAAGAATTTTCTTCAATGTCCCCCCATTACAGTCACTAATCACAGATACTATCGAGTTGCACAGACCTTCTTTACATCAAGCATATATTCACATGGTGAGCCCGATGGCCGATACATATCAGGTCTCGTCGTGCAGGTCACATCCTCAATAATTGCCTTCCCGCCATTTGGATAACAGAGGAGAATCACAGCCGTATCGCCCTCAATCCTTGCTCTTAATAGATAACCAGCGAAGGGCTTTATCAGGATAGGATTTCCACTATTCTTAATAGCCGCATCAAATATCGCCTGGTCCTTGGCATCTGGCGGCAGCCTGTCCACAGTGACCTCGACCGCCTTAGCAAGCGGAATCATGGGGTCATCGAACTGCGCTAATAGCTTCTGCTGTGGATCGACCGGCGGGCAGAGTGCGCAGCCGGAGATCATCGAGACTGCAACGATAAACAATATGACCATTTTCAAGTGTCTCATATCAAGCGACCTCCCAGAAAACAAGAGGCGCCGCTGAGGCACTCTTGTTCCTTCCTGTATCAAGGTCCCATTCATCTTGAAACAAGGGCATTGACTGCGATTGTCCTAAAGCAAATTGCGTGACATTTAGCCAAACCTTCTGGACCTGCTCAATAGCCCAGTCGAAGATCAAGTCATAAGTCATATGCATCTCCTGGCGGCCTGCGTTTGATGGGACCCTGAGATTGTCGATATATTCTCCCATCTCTATCTCATTGGGTTCAGGGTAGAGGAAACCCTTATCGTTACAGGCATGTCGTGCAAAGCCAATGAGCCTGCTTGATGTAGGCAGCAGTTCTTCAAGGATGTTGTAGCAGCGTTTGTGCCATTTATTCAGATTTGGAGTATCATCTACAAAGAGTTCCGGATGAACTTTTCTGAGGATCTCCTCCCAAAGCTTTTTGACATCCGGATCAAGCCGCTGAGGGTCGTTATGGTCTCCGCAAGTGAGGATCGTTGATTTGATATGCTGGGCGGTCTGGGGCATCCCGGTACCCATTCGACGGAAGATATAGGCGTCCTGATGCATCTCACAGCGTCTATGAGGCGTTTCATGGCCTAGATAAGGGCCGACTTTGAGTTCAACAACAGGATGAATACACATATCGGTCACAACATGGGCAATATATCCCATGAGCCATGCCAGGCACTTGTCCTTTGGAATTCCGGCAGGAAGAGCGCGGACGAGCACCGCGCCAACGGAGATCGCCTGGCAGGTATGGGTATAGTGCATGGCATCAGCCCATTTCTTGGAATCTCCTGAGGTGATATCCAGATAGGGATAGTCAGGACTGATGCTTCCCAGTTCCAGAAAATTAGCATGTAGGCCTGCAGCGGTGATAGCTTCAAGAGGAAATCCGGATATCTTCTTAAGGCGTCTTTTCTCAGAGGCCTCGTTTACGAGAGTAATATGTGCGTAACTACCGGGCATTAATTACCTCCTGATTTCCAATTACTACTCTTTATAGCTAAACGTATTTATTTAGCCTCATCAAAGGTAAATTTCCATGCCTTATCCTCTCCTCGACAGTCTTTTGAATCCCGATTTTTTGCAGAAATTTCATCTTTACCCCCCTCCTTGTTGAGAACAAATTCAGACACAGACCATCTGCCTCCTAGTGCAAATGCGCCATAGCCTAATGTATCACCCTGATGTAGTCCACTCCATCTGTAGAAGTCCGTTCATCGGTTCGACCAGTGGCCTTATTGCAATATCATTATCCATGTCCCGATTGCCTGCCACAGATTCCCGTTGTTAAAATTAACAGCGGCTGAATCTTTATACTTAACTGTGCTGGTCGGAGCTATATTATTCAGGAAGTAGCTCGTCCCCGATGAATGCAAGAACAAATCCTGCAGCGGATTCGGGACGATTTCAGCCCCGAATTTTGAGGGCCGGTCCGCCGAATCGTAATACATTCTCAGCCCCACTGCGTTGTTATGGCTACCGCCAGGACCGCTGCATTTCAGACCATCAGGAGTGCTGCCGATCCTGGTCAGTATTCTCAGGGAGAGAGTATCTCCTGACGAATAGGAACCGCCCGAAACAGAGGCAAAGGGTACGCTAATCTCCTTGGCAAGCGCAGCATTTCTTGTTACGCCGGTGATGCAAAGGGTCTCGCCAGTGGAGACCAGAACACCGTTAAGATAGAGCTCAGCTCTCAGGTCAAACTGGGTGCCCTGGTCGTCGCTGTTTTTCAGACCGATCCACACTCTGGCAGGGCTGGTATTGGTTATTGCATTCCCTGTAGATACAGAGATAGTTGCCGATACCGGCATGCTGACATTGCCGACTTCATCCACGGCAGTTACAGTTATATCGTTGTTTCCTTGCTGCATACCCGTTAGCGTGGCTGTCCAGGTCGTTGCTGTCGGATAGGTGACAGCACTCACCGTGGCTGTGGGACATGTCACACTGACTGTTGCCCCCAATTCCATCGTACCGGTCAAGACCTGACTGCTCAGACTGGTAGGGCTCGTTACCGGATTCAGGGTAACCACAGGACCTGTCGTATCGAATAGAACATGCCGCTGCACGGTACTCACATTGCCTGCCTCATCTACTGCATCGACATTGATCTGATATGTCATCTGTTCCGAAAAGAAGACCGACTGCTCAAATCTGCCGCCGCTTATTACCGGACTAAAGATATTGGCATCCATAGTAATAGTAACGGATATAGATGTAAGATCCTGAACTTCACCCTTTATGGTCATATTGGCCTGGTTGGTCTTCACGTCCTGGGCCGGATCGGTAACTGAAAGCAACGGCTTTATGTCATCGAAGGTTACTGTCCGTTTTGCAGTCGTTGAGTTGCCTGCAAGATCGATAGCTGTCGCCTCAATGGTGTTGATGCCGTAATACGGCGTTACCGTCAGGCTGAAGTTGTTTCCGTCCATCAGTGCGGCAAGCGGAGTGGAGTCATTGACTTTGATTGAGACTGTCGAGGCCTCATCAACTGTACCGGTGACGTTCACTGCTGCCTGATTCGTCTTCAAATTGTCGGCAGGGGTCAGTATGGTGATGTTGGGCAAGCCGCGGTCAAGGGTCATCGTCCTTGTATCAGCGGTCTCGTTGCCTGCAAGGTCTGTGGCCTTTGTAACAATGGTATTTGGACCATCGACAAGGAGAACCGGGCAGCCGAAGGACCCGTCAGAATTTACCGCTACCGTGACATTGTTGATAGTGAGCTCCCTGATACCGGACTGGTCCGTTACTTCTCCTGAGATGTTCAGCAGCTCATTATTCGTCCACCTGCCGTCAGCGAGGGTAGATACGGTCAGGAAAGGTGCTGTCGTATCAAGGGTAATGGTTGCCGTGTATGGCAGGGTGTTACTGTTGCCGATGCTGTCCTGATACCAGACCGAAACGGTCTTGCTTTCGTCTCCCGAAGACAGAGACCACGATCTCGATGCTGCATAGTTCTCCCACGCAGTGCAGGTGGCGCTGTTGCTTATGCACATCTTTGCAACGCCTGATTCGTCTGTTGCTATGAGAGTGAGAACAACCGTCGCGGTCTTTGTAAAAGCATCGTTATTGTTTATCATCAGGCTGCCTGCGGGAGGCGTGGCATCTGAGATATCGAGGATAAGCGGCAGCGCATGGGTCATATGGTCGCCGTCGTCGGTGCCATCTGCCGTAAGCGTTAAGGTATAGCTGCCAGCAGGGGTATTACTGCTTGTTGTAATGACGATCTGCGCCTGACCAGGAGGCACCAGATTGCCTGGATTAAATGAAACCGTTGCACCAGCCGGCAAACCGGTCAAACTCAGTATGATCGGCGAGACCCAGCCATTCAGAGGGGCCAGATTCACTGTATAGGTAACTTGTTCGCCTTGCCTTACGCTCAGATGATCAGATACCATGGCCATGGAAAAGTCTGAGGCCTTTTTCAGCGTAACGGTCTTTGTGCCCTGGGCAAGGACCTGAGCGCCTGCAACTACCTGTTGGCTTATGGTATACACTCCTTCAGTAGTCAGGCCGGTTGTGTTCCAGACGGCTGTATCCGTCTTTGTGCCGAGAGGCAGGATGTCTGTCAGGATTGCCGTGTTGACATAGACTTCGTTGCCCGCAGGGTCTTTTGCTGATGTGATCAGCGTCAGACCGCTGAAGGTCTTTTCCGAACTGAGATTTCTTACTATTGCGCTGATCTGGGCGTTCTGGTTGATCTTGTAGATGTCTTTATCCGTGCCGGTCACAAGGCTCAAATCCGGAATCTCGATGTTCATTGTTACTGTGTTGTTAGTCTCATTCAATTCAATAACCAGATTGTCAGGGTCCACAACTGCCTTGAGGATTCGTGAGCCTGTCTTTCCGAGCACATTCCAGCTAAAGGTCACGTCCTGGGTCTCTCCGGAGTTCAGGGCATTAACCTGTTTTGTCTCGATCAGGGAATCATTGTCATAAAGGGCCAAGGTGGTTGCGGCTGACGCTGTCCTGCCCTGATTGGCAACGGTTGTGGTTATCTGCAGCGTATTGTTCTGATCAGGCACAGAATTTTCAACTCTCAGGCCAGCTGTCAGATCAGGCAGATTGCTGCCGTAAACAAAGCTCGTCTCTTTGGTGCTCTTCAACCCTCCGGTGGTCAGAATGCCTTTGAGGACGTGGGAACCAGGGGTAACGATACCCAGATCCAACTCCAGGGTTGAAAAGCCGTCAAGTAATACGAAATCATTCTTAACCGTGATTCCGTCAAGCTGCAGTTCCATGTTGGCCAGCAGGCTTCCGTATATGGTTGCTGTTGCCTTAACAGACTCAGTATTGGTGGGATAGTCAGTCTTATCAGTCTTCAGACCGAGGAGTACTGCATCGCCCACATCAAAGGCCTCAGAGCCGGAGACCAGGAGAAGATCGCCTGAGTAGATGCCATAGACCAGCCTGTGAATGCCGCTGACCGTGGTAAGAAGTGCAGAGTTACGGGATACCAGGGCATTGTCCGTTGCATTGAGGTTGATACTGGTCTCTCCTGCGGCGGTATATTTGCCCTCAGGGTCAACGATCCATGTCTTAAGCACAGCAGGCATAGTGGTATTGCTGGATACCGTGAGCTCAGTGGATATTGTGTCTGATGATGCATATTTGCCCTTGTCGTTTTTGCATTCGAGCACCTTCACCTGTATACCAGCAACGTCTACCGGGTATTTGGCGGAATACGTCTGGCCGTCGGCAGCGGTAAGATCGGCACTGATAGAATATGTGCCTGCGGTCATGGTTTGAGACAGGGCAAAGCTCTTTGATGCGGTTCCTGAGAAGTCAAAGGTCTCAGAATAACCCGGCCCGGTGAGTATCATGGAACCGGCAGCATTGCCGGTTACTGAAACCGATACTGTTTCACCCGGATTGTAGACCTGCTTGTTTGTGGTGATAGTTATGACATCACCCGCTTTATAGATATACAGGGAATTCAGGTGAATCGAGCGGCCTGATTCATGATAGATGCCATAGAAGAGCTTTTCGCCGGTGATCTGGGAAAGAGGGATATCAAAGGTCAATGTTGTGCTGCCGTTCAGAGTGAAGGTCTGCTGATTCTCAAAGCCTGCATAGTTCACTCTCGCAAACAGGGGCTGGGCAGTGGATGATGCAGACTGGATGCTGATCGTAAGATGCGCGGCGTCTCCAACTGCATAGGTCTGTTTATCAAGAGATGCGTTGACGCTCAGATTAATACCTGCAAGGTGGTATTTGATCTGTCCTTTTGTTATTGAGAGCTGAGTGTCACCGGTCTTCAGTTCATAGTCGGCGAAATAGTCCTTGGCTTCGAGATCAGACGGCATCGCCATATTAAAAATAAACGACTTTTCCTCGCCCGCAGCGAGCCATTCCCGTTTAATAGTTTGCGCGGCATCATATGCCTTGAAACCAAGCTCAACAGGACCGGCCTGATTGCCGGTATTTCTGACACGGAATTCAAAGGATGCTGCGTCATCAGGATTGAATGTTCTGTATGCAGGGAGTTGTACAATGGCAAATGCTGCCGCCTGCACGGCCAAAGAAGCGGTCTGCTCTGCAAGTTTCTGATTCGCGCTGTCGAGAAGCTCAACTTTCAGGTTATAAGTGCCGGCTGGAAGTGTCGCTACATTTACATTGAAGGTCATCGATTGAGAATTCTGTGATAAAAGCGACAATACATCCTGAGTTCCGGACCAAACAGTCGTCCCCTCTGAATTGCTCAACAGGAGCCGAACACTGCCTGAAATGTTGTTATAGCCAAGATTTGAGAGATTCGCTGTAACCGGGATAGAGGCATCTGTTTGTGCGCCTGCTGACAGGCTCACTGCAGCCTTATCTGCCTTCCTGACCACAAAACTGGCCGTCGCGTTCGCTAAAGGCAGACCTGAGAACGCTGTGATCTGATAACTGCCTTCGGTGAGATCTGCATAGAGTGTGTCGCTTGCGGACGAGCCTTGAGGTAAATAGTAACTTCTTGTCTGTATGCTCGTGCCCGGCTGAATGTTGAAATCAATAGAAACCGTTTCATCAAGCAAGCCGGTATTGGTGATCGTCACAGGTATGGCTACCCTGCCCTCCTGATAGACCGGCTGGGGATTGAGCGCAATAGTTGCGGCAAGCCCATAAGAGACGGCTCTTGTTTCTGATTCATTGAGATCACCGGTGAAGGTGAATGTATATTGAGTATCAACGGCTATCTGTCTGTCATAGCTGATAAGCCTTGTTTCTCCGGCTGGGATGATTACTGTCTGTGAGTCGGTAAATTCCAGGCTCAGGATGTCATAGTGGACAGAGGCCTCAACCTTAGCAGTATTTTTCAACTCTATGCCAATAGTGAATGGATCTGCGCCTGCAACCTCAGGCACTGATACGGTTGCGGTCAGAAGAGGACTCGCTACTTCATAGTTTTCGACAATTTCAGCCAGCGTGACATTGTTCTGGGTAAGCTTCCCCTTAAGAGTAAACACACCGTCGGTTGCTGCGGTTAATGAAAATGTAATTGGATGGCTGGCACCTGCCGGCAGGTCAAAAAGTTCGCTGTTGATGATCTGGCCGTCAATTGAGAGACTGAGGGATATGCCTGAAATAGCAGCAGAGGACAGATTCCTCGCCTCGCCGCTAAGCGTGATGACCTCGCCCTTCTTGTATAGTTTTTTGTCCGGGCCGATAAGCAACGCCACATTGCCTGAAACTATATAGAACGGGTAGGAGGATTCGGCGATGGACTGGGACGTATTGGACTTCAGCGTGCCCTTGAGAAGATACTTGCCCGGCAGACTGATAGCGGGTATTGCTGTTGTAAGCCTTTGTGAACCAGAAAGATTGACAGGTGAAATGGTCTTTGTAAACAGCACCTGCTCCGCAGGCAGACTGGTCGGCACAAACTCAGCCTTAATCCTGTAAGGCGAAAGCGCAATTCCCTGAGCAGGCATATAGGACCGGATATAGTAATCTCCGGCAACGGTCACCGTGTAGTTCAGCACTGCCGGGCCAGGACCTGGCACAGAACCGGTGCCGGATAATATAGAATTGTCGCCCCTGAATAAAGTCATATCCATATAGCCGCCGACAGATACACTGGGTATGTCGCTTAATGTCATCTTCAATGTGCCTGGACTTGAGACAGCTACCTTGTACCAGTCATACTCAGCAGCAGGATAGAAATAGCCGAGCATCGTCGTGCCAAGGGGAAGAGTTATGGCCGTAGCCATGGTATTGTTCGGCTCATTGGGATCCTCGTCCAGAGGCACAAACTCTGCCTTGATCTTGTAAAGTGAGGTCTGTATCCCGCTGTACGGCATATTTGAATAGATATAGTAAGTCCCTGCGGAATCGATGTTGTAACTCATTACTATAGGGCCGGGGCCTGGTACATCTCCTGTATCCACCAATGCGGCACCACCGCTCTTGATCAACCTCATGTGCCCATAGCCACCGACAGCAGCACTGGGTATATCACTCAGCGTCACCTTGATAGAGCCTGGTCCTGACAGGGTTATCGTGTAGTAGTCATAGTCATAGGTAGGCCAGAAAGCACCAACCATCGTTGTCCCAAGGGGCAGCGTTGTCGCCGTAGCCGCAGTATTGTTTGGCTCATTAACGCTGTATACATCCTCGTCCAGAGGTACAAACTCAGCCTTGATCTTGTAAGGTGAGGTCTGAATCCCACTGAATGGCATATTTGAATAGATATAGTAAGTCCCCGCAGAAGCTATATTGTAGTTCATTACGATAGGGCCAGGACCTGCCACATCCCCTGTATCTACTAATGCGGAACCAGTGCTGCTAACCAATCTCATATGCCCATAGCCACCGACAGCTACACTGGGTATATCATTCAGCGTCACCTTGATAGAGCCTGGTCCTGACAGGGTTACCGTGTAGTAGTCATAGTCATAGGTAGGCCAGAAAGCACCAAGCACTATTGTCCCGAGAGGGAGTGTTGTCGCTGTAGCCGAGGTATTGTTTGGCTCATTGAGGCTGTACACATCTTCATCAAGAGGCACAAACTCTGCCTTGATCTTGTAAGGTGAAGTCTGAGACCCACTGTATGGCATATTTGAATAGACAAAGTAGGTTCCTGCGGCATCTATATTGTAGTTCATTACTATAGGGCCAGGACCTGCCACATCCCCCGTATCCACCAATGCAGCACCACCGCTCTTGATCAACTTCATGTGTCCATAGCCGCCGACAACTATGTCACTCAGGGTCACCTTCAGTGTCCCTGGACCTGGCAGGGTTAGATTGTAGTAGTCATAGTCATAGACAGGATTAAATGTCCCTGTTGTAGAAACATCGAGCAGCAGGTTTGTGGATTGCGCATAACTGCCGTTCGGCTCAATCTCACTGGCCGCTGGTAAAGATCCTGATAATTGAAGGTCAACATTGTACGTAAGCGTTCCTGCCTGGATAGTTATGGTTGCATTGAATTCAGTGTAAAACTGTTTCGTCACCCTGATCGAATATGTTCCGGCAGGGAACTTGCTCCAGGCATAACTGCCGGCAAACCCCGAATAGATTTTCTTTGTGAGTCTATCGGCTGATGGTACGGAGACTGGAGTGATCTCCACCTTGGCACCGACGAGAGGCTTGGCCGATGCCGCGTCCTTGATAATGCCGGACAGGTCTCCGTAGACAGACGGCGTCAGATAAATGTCATAGGATTGTTTGCCCGCTACGATATCCACCGTAGCACTGACATCGTCATAACCCGTATAGCTTACGCTCAGGTTATGCGCTCCAGGCTGGATATTATAGAAGTGATACATCTTTTCGTTCAGCGGAGTCCGATCAGCAGTGGTACTGTCGAGCTTCACTTCGACGCCCAGCAGGACAGCGCCGGTGGACTGATTTATCACCCTGCCCGATATCTCACCGGTTGTCGGAGCCGGGTCGTTCGACGGCGATTTCACGATCAGATACTGATTATCGCTCGTACCCTCTGAGACAGTGACATCCATCTCCAATGGAGTATAACCATCCGGCGTGAATCTCAGGGTATAGGTGCCGATGGCTATCTTGCTGACCGTAAATCTCCCATCAAAACCGCTGGATATTCTTCTTGTAGACTGTTCTTCGGAGAGAACATCCTTTGGCTTCACTTCGACTTTAGCGCCGACCAGGACATCGCCGGTCAGAGAGTCTTTTAACAGACCCTTTAGGGTTCCAAATTTTGAAGGCGACATTACTGCATCAAAGGTCTGCCCGGCCTCGATGATATTCATATCAGCAAAAACCCTGTCAAATCCCGTTGATGCTATTGTTACCCTCTGTGGTCCGATAGGGATTCCTGAAAGCAGATACTGGCCGTTACTTGTTGTATAAGTGACTTTATCACCAACGGAAATCTTCGCGCCGCCAATAGCAATACCTGTTGTTGAATTGATAACTGTTCCCCTGAGTGTCCCTGGAGTGAGGGCTGGAATCACTTTCAGGTCAAGCGAAGCATTGGCAATGCTCATGCCCGTATTCGTAATATCTGCAAAACTGTTGATACCTTCTGTCCCTATATACGAAGTCTTTTCTGTCTGCACCGATAAATTTGCAGCTACCCCGGTGATGGTGAGGGGCGTGGACTTGAAATCGCCTGCTGGCGAATTCCTGTCAGTTGCGGTTGCGATGAGCGTATAAGCCCCTGATAACGCACCTGAGGGGACAACAAGTGAAGCGGTAATCCCTGATCCGGCATTCAAAAGTCCCGAGGAAATGACCCGCTGCATGAGAAGGCCCTTTGCATCTCGCAGTTCCACAGAGAGGCTCTGGTCTGATGCTCCGCCGCCTGCATTGCGCAGGCCTATCGTCAGAGTCTCACCGGCCTGGGCTGTGGTGACTGGCGGCAGGGAAATACTGAGCTTTGGGTTCGGTACCTGGAAATAGTGGCTACCTGTCTGTCCCGTAAACAATTCGGCTGAAATCAGATACTTTCCGCTAAGAACACTTGTCGGAATCGGTGTTGAGTACAAAAGATCAATTGACTGCCCTGGGAGCGGTGAAATTGAGTCACTTCTTGTAAAACCAATTGAAGGCACATTGACTGAAAACGGGAGATTATCGACAAAGACGCCGTTGTTATACACATTAAGCGTGAAATCGAATGATGAGCCAGCGGCATATGAAGGCTTGGCGGGACGATACTGCATAGTAATAGCCCGTTTAAGTTTCTTCTCGGCTAAGGCTACCTTGTCTCCATACCGGATGACATATTTCAGGCTGTAATCACCAAATACAACAGGACCGGTCGGAACATTGTAGGTAAATGTTGCTGCTTGGCCTACCGCGATACTGAAGGACTGTGTGCCGTCATAGATAACATTGCCATTAGGGTCTGTAAAAGTCACTTTTAAAGAGGCGCTTGGGACATCAAGCATCTCTATGTTGCTCACTTCAAAGGCCGCATTGAAGGTGCTGTTGGAGGGATAGGACGCAGGCAGAAGTGCCTTGACCGATAACAAGGCAGATGGGACTTCAAAGCTCTTTGAAGCAGCACCGATCTTGTTTCCC
Organism: uncultured Nitrospiraceae bacterium; assembly: GCA_964463135.1. Lineage (GTDB taxonomy): Bacteria > Nitrospirota > Thermodesulfovibrionia > Thermodesulfovibrionales > UBA6898 > UBA6898. The sequence continues at coordinate 289,629 of CAYXBA010000001.1, read as the reverse complement.
TGTGGATCATACGCCTCGACAGTTGCCACATAAAATCCAAGGGGGGCGGAAGCGGGAAGGTTTATATTCAGACTCTGAGATGCAGAGCCGCCAGGCGACATATTGATATTGAGGCTATTCTCATAAAAAAGGGCATTATTGGGGTCGGTAACCCTGATTTTCACCGTTGATGTGGAGCCTACAGCTTGGGTGTTCTTGAGATTCAAAAGCAGGTTCACCGTTTCTCCGACGAGGTAACGTTCCTTGTCAGATGTAACCGTAATATCTACCTTGGGCTGAAAGACATAAAAACCCCTGGAAGCCATACCTACCTGTTTGCCGTTTTCGTCATAAAAGTATGCCCAGAGCCTGTCCGCTGAAGCCCGAGCATTTTGAAGGGTATGGGCGAAACTGACTGAGCTGTTAGCAGGAATTGTGAGTGTTTTTGTGATGTTCAGACTCCTGCCACGGGACCAGTCTCCGCCGTACTGTGCTTCGTAGGTTTCCCACCAGTGATGCGGGAAAAAATACTTGGCAGTAATGACACGATCTGCAGTCGTACTATTAAAAAGCGTGAGGGTAAATACTGCATCGCTTCCCTTTGCATAGTTTTCGCTGTCCGAATTGACAACAAAGTTGAAGTCAGGGCTCTTGTATGGATTCACAATCGGATTGCTTACTACAAATCTGCCGGAGTCGGTTTCGGCCTGAGGTTGTATGATAGTGCCGTTTGCATCGTAGAGTGCATAGTCAATGTGATAAATACCGGGAGGAGCGTTGGATAGAGATGAATACGTGATCTGAATAGAAGCGACAGAACCTGCAGGCAGATCCAGAGCCTGGGTCTGTTCTGATAGTAGAGTCAGCCGATCAGGGTCATAGATGAGCAGCTTGATGGATGATGCCTGACTCTGAGATACGTTCTTCGCCTCAAGAGTTAAAGAAACGGCTTGGCCGGAGCGAATCTCTGGCAGTAAGGCAGGTTTCTTGGCCCAGGTGACCATGTCTCTGACGATGGAAATTTCTTCTGAGGACGCCTGGGAATGACTATAGGCGAAATCGGAATACATACTTGTAACGATTACCTTGCCCTGTCCGTAATCGTACATTATCAGCGCAGGCTGACCGTTAGCCGTCCTTCTTAAAAGAACGGTCGTATTTGAAGGGAAATTGCTAAAGTATCCATCCACGGATATGGAAGGAGTGCTATTCGTGACAGATGAAAGCATCTGATGCCATGTATCCATATAGACTGCTTTTGCAAAACACGATTGATCTTCTGTCCAGCCGTAGCCTGAGATTGTTTTATAACTTCCATCTGTTTCTTGCGGCACAGGCAGCAATGAAAACTCATATCCGTGCTGCTGGGCAAAAACTATCAGGTTACCACCGTTCTTGACGTATTCGGATAGTTGAGCCTTAAACATTTCTGAATTTTCGAGTCCATAGAGTCCGCCCGAGGAAATAATAAGCAGTTTGGACGCGTCAAGCAGATCCATATATGGAGTATCATTATCGGCTTCAACATAACTTGATTTAGTTTTATTCAAGAGGCTCAGAAGTTTTTGATAATAGCCTGTCCTAAACACGATAGCGCTCTGATCAGAAATAAAAGGCGGATCAAGCGGTGGATTGCCAGCGTCTACTGCAAATGTGTCATCAGGATTATCTCCCGCTGGTTCGGCAAATGGCGGCGGCGCTTCTTGACAAGTGCTGTCATCCTGACAATGAACTGGGCCGGCAGTATACAAATTGATCACAAAAAATACGAGAAAGAAAATAAGTGCCTTCTTCACCACAAGCTCCTTCTGATAGTAATTGCATGGTCTGCAAACATTTTAATATTCTTCATTCACCCATAAAAATTTTCATAGCATATCAACATCCCGTAATAACACTTCGACAGTAAATGGTTCTAAGTTCTACCATGACATAAAGAGAGTTCATATACAGTTCAGCTTCTTCATTCATTCTCTCGCTTTCAAGCAACTCACAACATAACGCTACAATCTGCAGCGCCCACAAACATATTCATAATCCTTGGGTGGTTTAGCACAATTAAAGCACGCCACTGAACACCTGTGAGATGCTTCTTCATCCTTAAAAAATTGCGTCAGATGGGTAGTTTCATGAAAAAATATCGCTTCTGAGCAACCACAGCTTTTCTCTGTAAATGTTTCCGGGCATATTGTCATCTTCTTGCCCTCCGTTTTTGCGCACTCGCCGCATCTTGCTGGTTCACATAAGATAGCATTTGATTTCTTGTAGAACCATTCTTTTACCTTTTCTCTGCTGTCATCGTTGGCAAAACAGGAAGAATTATCGGCAACTTGTTTTGCTTTATTACAAGCTTGCGTTAAAGCTTGAAACTGATCATCATTACAACTATATGGCCCGCTGGTTATTGCTCTAAATTTTCCACAAAGTGGTGAAGTAGAGGGTGCAGCCTCAGCATCTGAAACGAAAGATGCTTCTGCATCTGAAACCACCATTGATCTAAGAGATGAAAATATATTTCTGAGTATATCGTAGAAAGATGCACTGACTTGGGCGATATCAAAATTAACTTCTGTAGATCTTCCAAATTCAATTAGAATATTTCTCGTAACATAGCTCTCACCTCTTGGCTCAAAGGCAGTTATTTTATAGTTACCCGGGGTAAGACCTACTAATGAATATTTACCCTCAGAATCGGTCGAGGTAGAACCACCGTCCCCACCTGAAAGATTTCGAATGATAACAGTTGCATCCTTAATAGGTCGTTTGTCAGATAGTGATCTAACGACTCCATGCACGCCGGTTACATCATCTCTTTTTACGACAAATGTTACATTTCTGATTTCTTGACCGCGAGCGACTTTAAAGGATTTTCTTACGGATGCATGGCCCAGTATTTCCACGGTTATCGATAAACTATCTGTCTTGGGAAGTCCTGAGAAATGAAACGATCCATTTTCATCGGTATCTGTGCCACCAAAAATACTACCCCAAGCAGGATCAGGACTGTTAATGGAATAATTTACAAAAATGTTTCGTATTGGAGTAATCCCATCTGCTTCCAGCACCACCCCGGATATTGATGCTCCAAATGGTAATACAAAATTCACGTTGGTCAGTTTTTTCCCTTTTTGCAAGGCAACTTCGATCTGTGCTTTTTCAGGAGTAATGTATCGAGAACTTACCGCCGAAAAGGTGAGAGCATAAGACCCTTCTTTAAGATTATTTAAGACATACTTCCCATTCTTATCTGTCACTGTTCCGTACCTGACGTCCGAGAAGTTTTTATCTTTCAGTTTAGCATCCACTGCAATACCTTCTAGGCCTATGCTAGAATCTTCACTAATAACCTTGCCAGAAATGGAACCGTATATGGCAGCGTCTGCAGTTTGAAAAAGAAATATAGTAGAGAACAATAGAAAAAGAATGGTAATCAAAGGCTTTTTCCCTATCAAATAAATGTCGTTTACCCCATTTAAATTCATCTTCGTCTCCTAATTACAGCAGCGTTGGTAACGATCTATAACCTATTCACTAGCTTTGACATGATCTCAGCCTCACACTACTATGCAGAATAGCCGCTTCTCTATAAATTGAGAGCTTGGCAACTCTCAATCCTGTTTAGATAATATTGAAATGACGAATAATTAAAGCTGTTATATGGGCATTCAGAGGTCACAACTACAGCCGTATGACCTTCTTTTCAAGTCCACATCCGTATAACAATTAGGGTCTCGACACTTGTCATTTGCCCCCTTACATACTGATCCACAACAGAGATCCTCACATTTATAAGTCACACATTCCTTACCATCAGAGTCACCATCATACCCAACATTGTGTATATATTCATGCATCATGGTGCTGGAAAGGCAATTGCCATTACAATTAGGAATAGCACTTTTGCAATAGTAGCTTAGTCTCTGATTCACCTTGGCATAAGCACAATACCCACCGTCTTTATCCTTACAAGGTCCGTTATCACAGCCTACTATTATGCCCTGTTGCAGCATAGCAGCGATTTTCTTATTTAGGCTTGAGCCCATCTGAGAGCAACTATTAAAGTTATTCTTAAATTGGTTATATGCGTCTTGCAAGGCAGTCTGTTGAGTAGGAGAGCATTTATATTGCTTCTCCTCATTCCAGCTAAATGGTTTATATTTCGGTTTTTCTGGTGGATTTCCCAATGCATAGGCTTCTGCTGTAAAAAAACTAAAGATACCATCAATTGTGCGAAAAATATTATTCAACAAATTAGTTTTTATCCCAAAGACGAAATCAATTTCTATTATTTTATTGTTTTCAACTGTAATATTTCCTTTCTTTATATGTTCGCTACCATTAGTAGCCGCCAAATTATACACACCGGGCTTTAGCCCAGTTACCGAATAGTATCCATTTTGATCAGGGCTAGTAAATCCAATTGTGTTCCCTTCGGCATCTTCAACATAGATATCCACTGTGGGTATTGGCACATTGTTCGTCCCCTTGGCATATCCCCTTATCCCAGTTGATTCGTCCCATTTCGCTATAAAATCAATCGGGATATTTCGTCCTCTTACTACTTCGAATTCTTTTTTAATTACGGCATGTCCGTCAATCTCGAGTTTAGCAGTACATTTTTCTGACGGAGGTAAATATACGACATATTTCCCCTGTGCATTAGTCATTACAATTTGTTGTGAAGCGAACTTATCATTACTACAATATGTAGATATATGAACCGCATCTAACGGGGTAGTCCCGTCACCGGAAAAGACCGTTCCCGATACAGTTTCAGCCTTTTCAACTTTTATATTCAAATTCGTTATATTCTTACCCTCAGGCAAAGTTATTTTTAGAGGTTCACGCTTTTCTAAATACGAGGAGTTTTCATTATACACAAGTAATTCATAGGAACCCGGTCGCACGTTGTTAATAATATAAAAACCATTTTTATCAGTCTGAACTGAAAAATGACGCACTGAGGCAACCCACATATTGGGAATTCCTTTTCCTGTTGCCTTGTCTATGATTCTGCCTGAAATTGAACCGTATATTGTCGCTTCCACAAAAGGGCTTGAAGTTAAAATCAGTAAGACAATTAAGGAAAGCAACTTAAGAGATGCAACTTTTTTGTTCATATAGTTTCCCCTCAACATGAATTTATAAAATAGTCTAATCTATACTCACGATTTCAGGCACTACGCACGGCGATTATTCGCGTTCAACCAGCATACGCCGCCTCGACCTCTTTAACCGCATCGTTAGCACTATCTGTATGGGCCTCTATCAGTTCCCCTTTTTCAATGGCCCTCTCAAGTCGCCTCGCCGATTCTTTGATCCGTTCAAAAGCGCCCTCTTTCCGATCATTACTTTTCATGGAGGGTTTTGTCTCGGATATGATATCTCCCCCAAAAGATAGAGACGATGACAACGCCAAGGCAAGAGAAAGGAGTAAAAGAAAACGGAGTATAACAGGGAGATTCTGCGATTTAGACAATATTACTTTTGCAAGCAACGTCCCCTCAATCTTTCTGATCATTAATCCCCCCCCCAAAAAACGCAATGCTTAATTAAGCTGTTCTGTCTCTTAATAATTTGTAAGAACTCGGTTCCCCCCAAAAGATGTGCTGGAACTTTTATATTCTATAATCCCTTTTCTTGTCAACATATAATTATAATTTCAGATTATCTAAATATTATTTACAGGCCTATTGCTTCAGCTAATATTTAACAAAAAAGCAGCCCAACTGACTGCTGTATCATCCGCAATGTCCTCTTATGACGTTATGCCCATTTCTGCAACACCTCTCTCGACTGCACCACCGGAAGCTCCACAATGAACCTTGACCCTTTGTCCTGCTCGTCAGATTCAGCCCAAATCCTGCCGCCGTTGTTTTCAACCATGTTCTTGGCAACAAAGAGCCCAAGTCCGGTTCCCTTGATCTTAAGCCGTTCTTCATTTGTCCCGCGGCCAAACTTGACGAAAAGATGAGGAAGCTCCGCTTCTGAAATTCCCAAGCCGGTATCACTCACCGTGACCCTGATGTAATCAGTTTGCTCATCTTTCATCCGTCTTCGAAGCTCCAGCATTACTGTCACGCCGCCGCTCGGCGTATATTTGACCGCATTGTCGATCAAATTGGAGATGACCTCCCGGATTTTGTGACCGTCTATCATAATTTCGGGCAGCAGAGTATTTGGTTTTTCGTATCTGAGAAGAAGATTTCTGTCTTTTGCTTTAAGTGCAAGCGTATCCACAACCTCCTGGCAGATATCCTCAAGCTGCCACTTTGCAAACTTGTATTCCATCTTGCCTGATTCGATTCTGGAGAGGTTAAGATAATCTTCGACCAGTTGCACCATCCTTTCGCTGCTGACTGCGATCTTTTTGATCATATCCTCCTGGCTGATGGTTAAACTGCCCTCTGACTTTTCCAACAGCAGGGATGAATATCCTCGAATCGCTGTCAATGGAGTCTGCAACTGATGGGAGGCCATGGACATGAATTCGGCCCTAGCCTTGTCGAGTTCTTGCAGTTTGTCATTGGCTTTCTCTAAATCAGCCGACAACACCTGAAGCTCATCCTTGCGCTTCACTTCGTTTTCGATGCTCCGAACCAGCATGATGACGAAGACTAGAAGTGCTGAAAATATGATGGCGTTGGCCAAGAGTTCCGATCTGTCGGAAAGAAGGAGTTGCACAAGACTGAAAACCAGGATGCCGAGAGACAATGTCTCGGCCGCGATCACCTTGAGATTGAACAGTCGGTGCTTTACAATGGCGTATCCGGAAAACAGAATCACGAAAACGGAGCTAAATAGTCCGAATCTTGAATAGAGGCCGTAATGAGGCGAGGTCTTGATATAGCCGGCCAGCAGGATATTGGTCGCAAAGGCTATTGCTGAAGACAGGAAAAAGCCGATCAGGAGATATACGAACTTTGCTTTGTCTTCCGGAGATGAGTACCTATAGCTCCAAAGCAACGTTCCGACTCCACTAATCAGGGTAAGACCAATGAGCAACGCATAGACAGGGTACGCGGTACCGAACACCGGGTCGATAACGCCGCCCTTAAATTCATAGCCTGATATGATGAGCCTTGAAGATAAAATTGCAATTGAGAAAAAGACAGGGACAGCCATCAATAACAGACGAACATATTTGATATTCTCAAGCTTCGCTTTGGAGATGTCGAGGCAGAAGAGTAACAGCAAGAATGACGAAATGATCCCAAAAGCAAAATCCAGTTTCATAAGAAGATATTGCAGACCGATATTGTTTATCTCATCTTCGAAAAAGGAGACATTAATCCAGATCAGTGCGGATAGGGCAAAAAGCGCAAAGCTCGTATTGACCCTGGCTCTGGGATTTCGGAGGTAGACAAACAACCCGAGAGACAGGTAGAGAAAAGAGATGATAAGTAAAAGGATTAAGGAAGGAGAAAACATAGGCAGGTCTTATTTCAATTTAATTCTACACCGGTAACACCAGATCGACAAATAATTTGGAGTATCGATAATTAAGTCTATCCAAGGGCAGTGACAGCCACGCCCTTGAGAGATCAATATTTCGGCAACTGCAGAAACAAAAACTTGCCGCAGAATCTAATGATCGACTTCAAAAAAGGGAGTGCCTTAGTTATTTGGTACAAAGGATTTTTCCATCTGATCAGAACCCCGTAGTTGAGACTATCAGGATCATCCATATATTCGGGAATAACCTCGACGATTTCAAAACCGTCTTTCAGATAGAAATAGAGTTCCGGATCAAGCGGTTTTTTGCTGGTCACTTGTTTGCCGAAGACATATTGTTCAACCGGCATCGCCTTATGCTTATGATAACTCGGTATTCTCGATCCGAGATAGAGCGCCTTAAGGCCATGTCCGAGCACACCACAAACAAGAAGAGAAAGCATCAGCCGATCCGAGGTCCTTTGTGAGGCCTCTCTCGTGACGGAAAGATCCGCACCAAAACCGATATTTCCTTTAGGGTCATGATGAGTAAAGAAACCGTTTCCGGTCTTGTCCAGCCATGTCTTGTCTCTTCCTAAATCTTCTTCGCTGCAGAGGAATCCCGAAGCAGTCGCCACCATCCGATTGTTTTCAAAGGCGCAATAGAGGTGTTCCGGGCAGAGCTCAAACTGTGACTGCAGCATCTCTTTAGTCCAGACATATTCGTTTACCGTGATATCGTTCCAGACGTCTCCGTTGATTCTGATGAAATCTTTCATAATCTCTGCGGGATCAACACCATTTTTCAAGAGATCATTAACGCGGCAGATTGACACTCTGTTATTTTTCTTCAATTTTAGTAAAGTCGATATTTGTTTCATCTTTAACCCCTGATCAGAGACAGGAAGATCAGGCAGGTCATGACCGTCTCAAGCCAAACTTCTGTCCAGGCTGAATAGTAGAAATATCGGGGGAGTCTTCTGCCACCGGCTATGAGCAGATAACCGGGGCTTACGAACGATATGGACCGGTTAATGACAAATCCGACCCAGCCGATGATTCCGATGATCTTGACGGTCGACCAGTCGAGACGACTGATGAGCTGGTAGAACTTCCAGATTTCTAGGTTGGCCAGATGCCGCATGACATTAATCCCCATGGCCGAAAGGATCATGGCGGCTCCGATTGTGTAGAGTATTTCGGTCAGGCCGACCAACGCCATATATGTTTTAAAGGAAACGCCGAGCTCGTCTTTCATCTTTCGGCCTTTAAGCACCGCCACAAGGCTGATCAGAATCCCCAATATCCAAGCAACAACCGTAATGAGGTTAAGGGCTATCTTTTGCAGTTCCTGTGGGTGTCCTGTCAGCATCAGTTGATATTGCGAACCGGGTATCGGGTTCCTCTCCTGATGAAATTTGTCTCAAGTTCCTGCAGGGAGAACTTTTCTCTGAAGTAGACTTCTATGAACTTCTGATCCATGCCGGTCTTGCAGAAATAGACATCGATGCTTACAAATCGTCTGGCGGGAAAAGTATGGACGCTGATATGACTTTCCGCTATTGCAACAAGCCCGCTCCAGCCTCCGGGATCTTTGGCATTATTGCCGGGGGCAAAGTAGACCTGTGGCTCGGCCAGTTTATGCATTCTGAGAAGGTCGGGGAGTTCGCTGAGGATCTGATGGACAAGACCGTTGTCATTTAGCCTTATTGGATTGCCGCCGTAGCCGTCAATGGTCAGGTGCTCTCCGAACGTGCAGCACGGTTGCGGTCCCTCTTCTTTCATTGAAACTTGTACCCCTCCTTGACAGCTTTATCCCCGCGACTAGACTGAGATCAAGGTCTTAAGCTCCTCTTTACAAAGCGGAGCTTAAGCCGAAAGAAGGGTATGCAGCATGAAAACCAAGGTAAAAAAAAGAAAGTTGTAGCCTATTGCCGGGTCTCCACATTGGAACAGAAAAAGAAGGGCTATGGGATAGACATCCAGATTCGAGATGCCACGCTTTTTGCTGAAAGTCGCGGCTTAACGGTGGAAAAGTTCTATCTGGATGCGGGTGAAAGTGGGGTTAAAGAAGATCGCAAGGGGTTAAGACAACTGCTCAGAGATTGCAAGGCAGGCAGAGTTGCAGCTGTAATCCTGCCTTCATTGGATCGTCTTTCCAGGGAGGTTAGAATTGCTGAAAATCTTTTTTATAAATTCAAGAGCCTAGGGATAACGATCCTCATTGCTGATATGCCACAGTATAATGGAGAGCGCAAGGACATTCTGACCCGGCAGATACTTGAGGCTATCGCCGAAGAAAATCGCCGGGAGATTATCGAGAGGCTCTGGAAAGGAAGGCAAGAAAGAGTCAGAAAGGGACTTTTCCCTGGGGGAAATCTACCATATGGGTATAAGAGAGAAGGTAAAACGGTTAAAATCCATTCACTGGAGGCTGAGATTGTTCGACATATTTTTGAACTGGCTTCGGATGGATTAACAGGACAGAAGATTGCGGATAGGCTGAACAAAAAAGGTTACAAAAAAAGAAACGATAAAATGTGGACACAAAGGCAGGTGTGCCAAGTACTAAATGGCAAACGGTTTTATAGACAGGGTATATTACACTATGGGAAGGTATCCTATCAAAACGATAGATTACGTATTGTTTTGTAATCTTTTTGTATTTGATATAAGGAGGGTGCCCATTGATTGACAAACATTTGATTAGATGCAAGACTAGTGCAAGTGAATCTCCCAGTGACAAGTCACGGGGTATTCTGCAAAGGGTTTCATAAAAATCAGTCGGTTCTTTTTAATTCTCCTTTTGCGCGTTTGATGGCAGTTATTAGGAAACTTTCAAAGTTTCCTGACGCTGCTATGAAGCGGTGCATCTTATTTTCAGGAGGTTCGTCATGACTGAAAAAGTCGCAGGCGAATTATATGAAAGAATTACTGGACAACTTTTTGAGATCGGCAGGCAGCTCTGTTCGTGTAGCGGATATCCATTCAATTCGACAAAATTAGAGAGGCATCTTCAGGATGCAATCGACGGTCAGTTTGAATGTACGGTATTAATTCGTAATCTTCCGACTTGGAAAACCGTCAAACTCGGAACACACAAATCCATTTTGGAAGTTCGCACAAGTCTGGAAGTAGGCGGATACAAAATTGGTGATTGGGCTAGTATCATGAGCAATGGCATCACTCTGAGTCCTTATGAATTGGAAGTTGAATTGGTAAGCGCTACGGTAGCCGAGCTTGGGTTTAAAGGTAGTGCATACTACAGAGACATCAAAAGCCGAATTCAGGAGCTGGGATTCACTCTCTGCCCCCCAGAAGTTGGTCCGCAGCTTAGACTTCAATATCCAGATCAGCGGATGGGAGAGTCAATGTTTGTAGCAATGAACCCCATTGTTACCGTTACCACCAAAAGATTCTTGCAGTTATTTTGTGTTGAACATGGGGTTCTTGGCAAATGGCTTGATGGAAATGACGGATATGATGATAGTCTATGGCGTCCTGACAGCCGCTGGGTATTCATCCAGCGCAAAATGTAAAGTTAAATTGTTTAGGTATCATCACCTATTGGAATCTTGATTATTGCTCCGCTTGAAAACAGGCGGAGTTTTTTTAAGTATTTATACTGTATCAGGATAAATTAATTAAGCAGTTACAGTTAACGGTCAACTGTGAGATCACGTCTAACTTTTGTCTGCCATCGCCCGCCTTCAAAATTGTAAACCTTAACACTCTCAAACCGCATTTCCGTCTGATTAATTTTGACAATATTCATTCCATTTCCATCTGCGGCGCATTTTCCGGAAAAAGCAGGCGCAGGAATTATTTTCATACGATCGCCATACATAGCTGGTGCACGATGTATATGCCCATGCATTATACCCATAAAGCCATATTCTTTCAGTGCTTGTAGTAGCGGCTCGGAATTTATTGATATTTTTTCATCATCATATACTGGCACAAAATGATGGTGACAAACTGCGATTTTAGCAAACTCCTCATACTTCTCACCAAGATTTGCTCTACAAACACAAATTAGATTTTCAATTATCGGGATGTAAGATTCATCATAATAACCGTATTCAAATCTAATCTTATTAGTTAGCTCATCAGTTAAATCATTTCCACCAGCTTTGCTGATTACTTCAGCAATCTCCTTCTGAATCATTCCGGTATAAAACGTTGAAGTTAATAGGAGAAATACTATTTTATTGGCTCTGTATATATAGAGAGCCGCAGGGATAGCGTTAGATGCATCATAAATGCAGTCCGTTATTTTTCCACCAAATGGAGTGTTGTATGTACTAGCGAAATATTCTTGAAATGCTTTTAGGTTATCATTACTATGTTCTGTCCAAAAATTATCATGATTGCCAGGAACTATCAAAATCTTCTCTAGTGGGATATTAAGTTTGCGATAAAATTCCTCAAAATGTTTAAAATCATCTGGTTTGTCAGAAGCTATATCTCCACATATAACGAAGAAGTCAGGTTCGACTTTACAGCGATTTTTTAAAAAACTACCAAGATCATGCATAGGGCCCTTAAGAGTGTCTGACCCCATTTCTGCCTTTCCATATGCATAGTATTTCCCAAAGTGTATGTCTGAAATCTGGCAGATAATAATATCAGAAGGAGCTTTTTCAGTCTCAATCACTTCCTCATCGGGGATACCGCTGATATTTCTAGCGTAGTCTTTGATTTTCTGACAGATTTCGTCTGTAGAAGAAAAAGTGTTCCGCGTCTCATCACGCAGCATCTCCTTATAAGCAAAACCCTCTGTTTTAATTGTGTTCGAACAAATACCAGCAATCGGATAGGTTTGTTTTGCATTATCATAAAACTGTGTAATAAGCAGTGTCTCTTCAGGAGTAATTGGTATGAATGAACGAACCGACAATGATATTTCATTTAATACCGCCTCATTTAACGGTGACGGTAGACCGCATATCAAAGTTAGGAACATCTTCCTGATTGCTTCATCCGTAGTGTATCTGAACGCTCGAATAACCCCTACTTGTGTTGAAACGCTGAGATCATTAAAGTTTGAAATATCCACATCATCTTTGTATTTTTGTAACATATCCCTTACAAATGGCGTAACAATAATTCCGTCCAAGCCTTTCTTTTGTAAGTAATTGAATAATGTAATTTTATGATTCATGTGTTCTTATTACTTTCTCTTTTTCGAGTGCGCTAGCTACTCTTTTAATTTGGACTAAAAGTTCAGTTGGCATATCCATCCTGGATAGTTCGCTTAACAGGTTTTCATGTAAACACATAGGGCAATCAATTTGCTCATGCCATACTGGTAATGCACAATGATAATAGTCAATGATTGGAGACTTAAAAACTATATTGTCAGCCGCTCTATTAACGACAACTAATGTTGCTATATTTTTAATTCCTAAAGTTGCAAAATATTTTTCAAATTGCCTTATAGTCCATCCACTATTAATTCCGTCATCAACCAATACGACTAATTCTTCTTTTATTTTTTCACCTAGTTCAAGCAGCTGTTTGTCCCAATGCTCTGGATCCATCTGCATGCTATCTACAGATTTTGGTTCAACGGGAATAGCACAAGTGTATCCATCAAGAAGCTTACAGATCTGCTCTGCCAAAATCCTTGATCCCAAGCCATCTTTATATAAGATATATCTGATTTTTTGTATGCATATATCACTATTTTCTGTGTTTTTAATATGACTGATTAAATTAGCATATAGATGGTTCACGATGCTTATTCTGACTTCTTGAATTGATAATAATTTTGCGATATCCATATAATCTAAGAAATGATGGCCGGCATCGTCATAAAGATGAGAATCACTCTCACCCTGCATACACTTTGTGCGGTATATATTCTCCCAAAAATGATGGGGAGTAGAATGACGCCCCTCTGGGAAATATTTCGGACATTCTCTCGAAGACGAAATTAATATAGGGAATAGCCCTAGAGAACATATCTCACAACTATCTTGACTAGCCCATGATTGTATATCTACTTGAAAAAGACATTGGCAATTATCATGAAGGTCATTAATCCAAACATTAGAAGCAGGGGAAAAGAAAGCGTAAGAGCTCACAACTCGAAAACCACAATTAGTAACTAATTTGGCTAATTTACTGATCGTGTTGCCAGACCTGCAAACAGCATCAATTATAATGCCACTGCTATTTGGTGGCATTTCAATCATACTTGGAATTAGACTATTACTATAAGGCAAGATTTTTAAGAAACCACTTTTATCAGAGTTTACAATAAATACTGGTTTGCCTATCTCCCCCTCAATTAACCCCGCAATATTCCTTAGTCTGTGACCACAAATAATAAAATCATAATTACTAATGGAGGAAATCTTAACTGAAAGTAATGTTACTAGTTTATTGAATGCTTTCGAAGACTCATTAATAAGATTGTCCACATTTAGCAATGTGTCTGTGTGTATCCCGCTTTCTTCAATATGATAATGGGAGCCGGTTGATAATGCATTGTAATCGAGTAATGCTTTCGCTATTTTTCTTTTATGATCTTCTTCTAGAAAATCAAATAATTGTTCGCAATTAATGCGTGGTAGAATATAATCATTATCGATTCTTAAATATCCTCCAGGTCTATTTGCTTCTTTTAATAAAAATGATGCGATATCTTTATTGTAAGTGTTGTCTATAGTAGGGAGATCAATGCTAGCATTATTTTTCATAATTGATTGAAGAACATGCGCGTGTTCATCGTTGATGCCATACCACCTAAAGTCGCCCTTATCGCTAATCGTAAAAATTGGAACCTTTAGCATTTGATTGCAAGAACTAGCTAGCCTTCCCTGAAATATCGTAGCCGGCATTAAAAAAATGGGGACATTATAATTAGCAGATATTCCAAGCAATATAGGGATCATTACATTAAAATGACTAGTAAGAGTAATTGATGTAAAATCTATGCATATTGATGTGAAATTTTGCTCGAAATAAAATTTGAGAGCAGATACGAGTTCTGGATGAAGACGCTCAGAATCATCAATCAAGAAATTGTTTGGTAAAATATTTTTATACCGAATCGCGTTTATCGCCAAATCTATAATCCTCTAGGCAATAGAACTTGAATTTGAACTCCGGGAAAGCTATAAGGCAGGACTTCTTCGTGCTGATCTATATATATATTTCTGCCTGGGCAATAATAAGCATCTCCAGACCTTATAAGCATAATACCACCCCATTCTTCTATAACACTTAAAGCATTGGATAACCCATAACCTGATGGACATGGACTTTTTGATTCTCTAGTCAACTTATTTATGTGACTTTGTAATAACGCAGGTAAATTCTCCTTTGGTTCGTTCTTGATCGATTCGAATATGGTCATATATTCCATGACTACATCCTCATTCATCATAGAGTTATACCGACTAATTCCTTCAGTACATGCAAATTTAATTGCTTCAAGATTAGATGTTAATTTTTTTTCGCCCTTATGCATTACTTCGAAGTAGTCTTTTAAAGTATCCAGCATTCCTGCGCCATCATCGACAATAGATATTTCAACAAGTCCATTGGCACATTTACTAATGAAGGATCTTATAAAATCCGGCCAAATTGCCTGATAATATTCCATCCCGTTTTTATCAATGAATTCTTTGGTGTGAGTTTGTAAAGCTACAAATCCAACCCTTCGATTATATTTCTCAAATAAAGTTGGCTCAGCATCTTCGATATTTCTATTTTCTTCATAAGCAATAACGTGGTGAATAATATTAGTTAATAATTCAAACATAATTTTCTCAACAAAATTCGTAACTTCATCAGGCGATTTTCTTAATTGATTCACAAGAATTGATTTCATCGATGGTTGATGAAGGTCTTTTATATAACTAAAAACATTGTTCATTTCTTTTATTCGATTTATTTCTAACATCCTCATTGATACAGTTTCCTCGGATCGCCTATGTTTTTTCAAATCCACGAGCGCTTGATCAATCATGCTATTGCCAACGCTCATGCTGTTAATAAAATATTCCTCTCGAAATCTAAAAATCTCATCAAAGAAATTCCATCTCTCAAGAAACTTAAGGGGACCCTCAGATAAAGGGAGCTTCAGGTGTTTCTTTGATAAAATCCTCCCTGTCAAATCACGCAGCATTAACAATAATATTAGGGTTTCATTAAGCCCAAGATATTTATATGCCCCTAAGTCGATATTAATCTCTATCTTATCTCCGCTAATAGCTCCTTTGTAAACTGATGAAATAAGACGAGTTAATTCCTCAGAATTAAAAAAGGGAAGATTTGCCTTAAATGTTAGACTCATTATAAAGATAGCCCTACTTTCTTGTCCAAATTAAAAGCCAAAATTAAAATAGATGTGCGCTCAGTGTCTAATTTATCAACCTTGATTTATGGTCTCTGCAATATCCCCTCTTTGCAGAAATGGAATATATATATACCAAATTTAATGTGAATGTCAATATTACAACCATTCTCTACATTGTCGAAGCTTGACATGATTATTATAATTGCAATATCATGTCTAAACTTATAACGGATTCTTAAGCTCCGCTTTGTAAAACAAAGCTAAATCACTCCTTGATTATATCCGCTTTCTGAATTCATTTTCTTCTTAATAATGCCTCAGGCTTTAACTGCGGTATTTTTTGAGGATATTCCAGCGGCCATTCGGAAAATTATGATCCCATTTTTTGCGTAAAAACATGCCGTAGAAACCTCCCTCAAATGTGAGATAAAACTATACTTGATATGTAATTACCCCGTACCGTCTTTGAAAGAGTATTCCCAGAACAGGCGCAGGGAATCTTTTCTGTTATTCTTTTTGACTATGTGATTATACCCCAGCATTATTTGACAGCGTCAACAGGCGGCTCCCAACATAGGTATCTTCAATCTCTTATTCAAGCGCATGGCAGAAGATAAAGGATACCGGGCCATTGTCAAGCAGCCCACACCGGATGGAACCGGATTCGTTGATGTGGCTATTGAAAGAGACGGCAAAAGGATCGCCTGCGAGATCTCCCTGACCTCAACAGACGATCAGGAGCTTAAAGCATCGAGAAATGCCTTGCTGCCGGTTACGATAAGGTTGTTGTCTGTTCGCCTGAGAAAAAGAATTTGAAGAATATCGGCGCAATCGTTTCTGAACATATGAGTGCATCTGATCAGGAACATGTCCTACTCCTTGAGCCAGAGGAGCTTTTGTTCTTCCTTGAAACAGGGTCAGCCGGAGAAATGAAAAAGGAGGAACTGGTCAAGGGATACAAGGTCAAAGTCAATTATCAGGCTGTCAAGGAGACGAAAAAGAAGACCAAGCAGGAGGCCGTGACACAGGTATCATTCAGGCGATGAAGAGCATGAAGGGGAAGTAGGCTAAATCTAAATTGCAGTTGCCACTAACCTGATGATAATGTTATAGAAACGTAAGGAGGCATTGAAATGGGGCGTCGACGTCAGTCAAATAAAAAGGACCTTTTTGACCTGCTCTTTGAGTTAACGGGAATGATATGGCAAGTCGGTGCAGTTATAACTGGGCTTCTCATAATTCTTGCCCTAATAGCTTTGCGTTGGGTTGTTGTCCGAAATATTACGCTTGCAGCCTCTCCTTTGCTGGGGAATCTGACCGAGTCGTTTGGCTGGTTCCTTTATCTGTTGCCGCTTGTGATTTTTGCAATAGCCTGGTTATTTGGGAAAGCGACTTACGATGCATATCGTGAGCAAAATCGTTTCTAAAAACCGTTCGGTTATTTGTCAGTCATTCCAAAAACCGACAATGACTTACTCACAGAAATCGATGCGGGGTTCAATTTGTCTTAACTGAGGAGTGTGTCCTGTAACACGACGGCGTACTCTGGCAGTAGCCACGAAGTTCTCAGATCAAGATACTTTATTAGACTTATCACTTTCTACAGAATAACGGTAGAAACCTTGAGTGTCGACGGTCCCAAAAAGAAGCTGAGCTATGTCTTCATCGCGTGCTACGCATATCACCTGATAGCCCGCAGTTCTCAGCTGATGCACCTGTTGAAGACTTCGGATCGAAACATGCGGCAGAGGGATCTGGGGTGACTCGTGCATGAAGACATGCATAGTTCTATTGGCAATCCAACGCATCTGACTTTCAACAAGCCGGTGGAGGCATTTCGCGACTTTTTCTCACAACATGCAAAGTGAGATTTTGACTCGCTTCCTGTAAGCTTGCTGTGCTCGCATTTGTCAGCGAGTCTTCCCTACTGCCAGAAATTATATCCTCTTGACAGTGATCCGATTGAAGGAGTATAAAAGAGTCAATCAGTGGGAGGGGATGCATGTTAGACAGAAAACTCGCTAACACTTCAAAAGTAATATTAGCCAGGAGTCAATATATTATAAAGTTAAGTGCTTACCAAAAATAGGCTATCTGTGAGGAATTGCGGAGCATAATTAATGCCGTATTATCGAGAAACTATCAAAAAACTGCTTGGAATCAATCGTAGCAATATTCATTTTAATCGCGAGGGGCGAATTTCTATGAAAGAAGAATATGATGCACGTATTACATTTCAAATGTTGTTCTTAGTGTTGACTTGTGCAATCGTACTCGGGTTGGCGACCACCGTAAGCGCAGTACAAGCGCATGACTTGTTCACAGACGACAAATTGCCTGAGAAAGGTCAAAACAACTTGTGGTATTCGGTTACGGATTCCAACACCGTTATCATATTTGTCCATGGCATATTCTCCGACAGCAGGACCGCATGGTTAAATGAAGATAGCCGTGCATA
Organism: uncultured Nitrospiraceae bacterium; assembly: GCA_964463135.1. GTDB lineage: Bacteria > Nitrospirota > Thermodesulfovibrionia > Thermodesulfovibrionales > UBA6898 > UBA6898. The sequence continues at coordinate 271,447 of CAYXBA010000001.1, read as the reverse complement.
TTGGCCAAAACTGATTAAGACAGACCCTCAATCGGATTTCAACCGCTCGTCTATATACTTGGCAGGATTTTACACAAAAGTGGATAGCGGATTGTATGGAATCCGTAATGCTGCGGATGAAATATTTTCGGCACTCCGTAATCAGGACAACAAGGGCAATTTCCCACCAATCGAAAAAGCAAATATGTTGTTCGTCACGCATAGTACAGGTGGTGTAGTTGTTCGTTATATGTTGGAGAGATATTCTGGCGCGTTTGCAGATAAAAATATCGGACTTATACTGATCGCGTCTCCCTCTTGGGGATCAAAAATCTCTAATTATTTGGATCCTCTTTCGAGGCTCTACAGTCAGCGAATGGGACAAGAGCTCAAATGGGGAAGCTGGGAGCTAGAGGATTTAGATGCTAGGTTTCGATCATTGATAGATGAAAAGCGTATACCGAATATGATAGGCGAGGAGATGACGGAGGGTCATTTTGTCATTCACCGAAAATTGTTCCCATTGTTAAGTGACGACTTCGTCGTACCCTTCGAGTCAGCCAATCGGTATTTTGAAGCACGTAAGCTGGGAGGATTGGATCATTTTGAAGCTGTTAAGCCTAAGGACCGTGACCACTTGGGCTATATATATGTAAAAGATTTTTATAACAAAAAGTTTTTGCCATTAATTAGGAGCGCAGGTGTTCGCATCCAAACCGGGTATTACGGGGACTGGAATGCTGACAGAAAAACCAGCATAAAAAAAGAGACAGTAAAGATTATCACGAGGGGTGACGATAAAATTTCGTGGGAGTCCCAGGGAACAACAGCAGAAGATGAAGGCAAAAAATGGCCCGCTACGGGATTTGATAGCGGGGATAGGATTTCGCTAAGTTATATTACTGGTACTCCAACCAATAAGTCGGTAGGGTACTATTTTTTGAAAAAGAAAGACGGCGCATATTCTGGAACGTGGACAGGCCTTTCTAGTAGTAGACCGAATGTCATGATTGTATGCCCATATGTTTTGTCAGAAGAAAATGTGTCAGAGAAGGAAGCAAGAAAGAAGTGGCCAATATTGACTCATGACTGCGTGCCGTATAGTGACAATTGATATACTCTCCAACGCTAATCAAGCAGCTTGGCGACGCTTTGAAGCATCTACAATTGCAAGTCCAACCAGCCGGTCGACATCGACTCGCTTTGCGGCGTGTCCCGCGCTTCGCGCCGCATTCATCCGGCTCATTTCACTCGGGAACACGCAACAGTTTCAATTTCTGATACCTGAGCATTAGTCGGTGCTACCGGAACAGCAGACAAAATATTAGGTAGCTTATACAAATTTTGTGGCATCCACTGCAAATTGAATAGACATCACCCTGCATATCCACAAAATATCTGCCATGGTCTACAAGCCTAGGACTCCAGATAATGCGTCGGCTCCATACTGTCACGCTCACTTGGATCAGATCATAGTCGTCAGGAATGATGATTGGGCATCTTTTACCTGGCCGGCTTTACCTCGCGAGTCCCAAAAACACCAGATTTTTCAAATACCTGGTAAATCAACTCGACACCACACTGATTTGGGTTTACGCCGTCCGAAATTACTGAAAGGCAGCAATGCGCTTCTTCCAGCTTGGGCAGAGCTTTGCACGCTTTGCTGGCTACGGCCCTATTCTTTATGATGGCTAATGATCGCCTGATCATATCGCCGTAGAGTTGCAGTTTGGTCGCTTGCAACTGCTCACGACGATTATTGTTGTCTTTTTGCTGTTTAGCGTTGGCGAGAGTTGTGTCACTGACAGCCTGGCGCGTTTTCTCAATGGTTGCCAGATTGCCTTTGATTACTTCCATATCCTTCATAATCTGTTCGACTTTAGCTCTATGCTCACCGACCAGCGGGTTACATCTGTTTACAAGGTCGATAGGTCCCACACCACCTTCAGGAGGACATCCCATGTTAATGATCCGCTGACGCATTTCATCAGCTGCATTGGCTCTCATCTGGAGGGGAGGAATATCTTCAGTCTTGATTTTTCTTTCGGATCGATTCAACATTTGGGTTGTATCGATCTGGACCTGGTTTGAGATCGCCAGTTTCTTGTCAGACTCGTCTATGGCGGTGAGCTCGACCAGGGTCGCTTTCAATTGCGCGGTGATCTGATCAAGTGCCGCTTGGGCATCGCTCTGTGGACTGGCCGCCTGAGAGCTCGCAGGCAGCAAAACAGCTAACATCAAAATTGCTGCAATCAACATTTTCATTTTGTTCTCCTCAGAGTCATTATTTAGACAAAAGTTTCATTATCAAGGCCAGTGGGATCACCAAGCGTCGCTAGTGCCCAACATTCTTCATATCAGAGGAGACTTTTTCGTCATTATAGGAGCAAACAGGGGCACCGTCAAGGAAATTATGAAAATTGTAATGATCGGGGGAACTACTTACCAACCCTCCTCACAAAACAACAAATTCAGTAATCTCTTTAATTCGTAATAGGAAATGTACTGTTCGTTCTGATTTCGTATAATTTGGTTTATTTTAACTTTCCGCATCATACTTTTCAGATACCTTATTTGTGATTTGCCTCTACCGGCAAATATTCCATCCTTGTCCCTATCTGCGGCTGGTATATCCTGAGAATAGAAACATTACTTAAATAAATGAACAAACATCACGAAAGTCTAAATAACTGCCTTAGGAAATACAGGAGGCTGAGGGGTCTTAGGCAAAAGGATGTGGCCGATATTCTGGAGCTTAAGAGCACAGGGATGATCTCGCGGTGGGAAAAAGGCATATGCCTGCCGGAGACCCTCAATGTGATCAGGCTCACGGTGCTCTACCGCACCATGGCGGAAGCCCTGTATATCGACCTCGTGAGAAATCTGAGGGAGGATCTTCTAAAGAAGGAGGAAGAGGTTCTAAAAGCGAAGCAAGGTGCTGATGAAAAGACCAAAAGCTAAGGAAACGAGAACAATACTCAAAATGTCTTTTTAAATGTGTCCCGTTTCCATTAAACGTTGTAATTATTAATTTTAATCTTATGGAACATGCCGATGTAAAAACCGTAACAAGGAATTTGAACGGCGGCGACTGGTACTGGATCAGCCGTGCCGTTTTGCTAACCCATGGGCGGGCGCTGAAGCCCTCCGGAATCGCCGTCTACAACGTGTTGGCCTCTTTTGCCAATTCGAAAACCCAGAGCTGTTTTCCCACGCACAAGACCATTGCTAAAATTGCCGGCACAAGCAAGCGGACTGTCAGTGAAAAAATACAGCAATTGGAAAAGTTGAAACTAATTCGCCGCGAAAGGCAAGAAGGGCAGAGTATCTATCAACTACTCGAATACATCCAGGTGAAAAAAAGAGAGTCCCACGATGCGATTACTGCACTTTGGAGGTGAAAAAAGTGGTCACTAATAATAGATCAGTTAATAAGAATAAATAACAAAAAGAATGAAACAAAGAAGTTACCGCAGCAGTCAATTTCGTCCCTCAAGAAAGACAGAAGCACTTGCCCGATATGTTGCTGAAAAATTATACGACACTGAAATGTTACCTTTCTATATCACCTGTTGCAACCGCTATCCGGAATCATGCGTCCGAAAAGCTTTGGCTAAGACCATCGAGACAGAGCTGAAGAAAATAAAATCACGCCGTGCAAAGTTCTTTAAACAACTAATTTACGAATATGCCAAAGAAACCTATAACAATTCTCGGAATCAATCCCGGAGCCAAATACCTGGGCATCGCCGTCTTTCGCGGTCCCGAACTGCGGGAATGGAGAATAAAAGTGACGAAAGGCCAGTGGTCGGGTGAGAAATACCGAAAGACAATGGACATCCTGTCAGAATTTATCGAACGGTATAGTCCGGATGCTATTTCAGTCAAAAGACTCAACCCTGCCCGCAGTTCTGTCGGTCTCGACAGGCTGGCTCAAAAGATCATTGCGTTGTCAGAGAAAAAAGAAATAAGGGTTTATCAGTATGGAATCAAGGAACTTGAAGCTTTCTTTTGTTCAGAAGGAAAAAACAACAAAAGGAAAATGGCTGAAATAATTGCTTCTGAGTATCCCATTTTGCATGGCGAACTGAATCAGGAGAAACACAATAGGAATCCCTATCATCTCAGAATGTTCGAGGCTGTTGCATTGGGCGCAATTTGCTTTCATCAGTTGGATAATTCTAAATACTCTCAAGAAAACTGAATGAGACAAAAAAACAAGGCAACGTAGATAATTTATTGCCTCAAAATTGATCCGACAGATTCCCACCTGATAATAAACACCATTGCGTAACGGGCAACGTAGCGACAGTCCCACACGAACGCCCTGCTATTCATTATCTGTTGCCTCCCGCAGGACGGGCACTTTGTTGAAAAGCTTATCTAAGCGCGACTCTACTAATCCCATTAGAACTGGATCCGCGCCGCACGCATCCATGAATTTCCCGACACCGATAACTACATCATTCGTAAACGACTTTGCGCCTATAAGCGTCAGCCGAGGATCGACTTCGAGATTGAAGTAGTGCTTTCCACCATCGTGATAAACAAACTTGATTGTGTCGGGGTCAGATTCGTGCAACTCTGCTTCCGCACTGAACGTATGAAACAATGCGCAACGAGCTGCGTATACGTCCTTGCCCCGGTAATTATATTGTTGGTCAGGGTGAGCAGTCAAATAGATATTTACCCAATCGATGAAGTCTTGGCGAGTAACTTTGGGTTTTTCGACGGAACGAGAGAGATTAGCAAGAGCGTCGATGCAAATGTAAGACATGGCTATTGATGCCGTTGTGATGTTGTTTGTATCACAGCGCTTAATTTCATTGACCATGTGGACCAACGATTGCCAATTGGCTGACATCACTATAACGCTCCCTCTATGAAATGCATAACGTCGAGTTAAGCGAGTTCACATTTAAACAACTGCTTAAAACCATTGCTCTCTGTCATAATGCAAGTTGGTTAAATTGGCAAAATCCCTTCTTTCAGCATATCTTGTTCAACTGATGATTTACTACCATAGTCTTATCTCAAGGCTCCTCTTGTGCTACCAAAAGTGTCCTCAATTATAAGGATTGTTTTTGAAGTTCATCATACATCAGCTTCGCCAAAGGTTCAATGACTCCACTAACCGCAGTAAATTCATTATCGTTGAGAAATTTATATGGCTGATCGCACACAATCGTATTATCAAAAATATGATCTGTTTCCATCTCTGTGCCAACTATAATCTGCGTGCCTGTCGGTAAATCGTTGGCGATGAATTTTAACACCTTTGGTAGGTTGATATCGTCTTGGCCCTGCTGATTTGGGGAGTCAACCACCAATGGAATAGAAAAAGAAGCATATTTGCCAAGGCAAGTCCGCCAGAGTGCTCCATAATAAGCCAGAATTGAACGAGGGCCACCGCTTCCGGACAGGGCTGGGCGACTTGTCAATCTCAATTTACTGGTTTCTATCGGCGGAAGGTTTAAGCTTATCAAAGCAGAAGCGTAGGCCTCGCGAAAACTATTCAGGATTTCCTTAGAGCGATTGGGGTTTGTCAGTTCTTTCAGTCGTGAAGTTAGGGTCTCAATCTCGCTAAGTCGTTGATCAATGTCCAGTTTCAGTGCTGCGCTTTCAATCTCGAATGCACTGAATGCACTTTCAGCCCCCATGCTATTTACTACGTCGCCGAATTTGAGTTCACCTCTTCGTATTTCTAAGATGTCTGCCACACGTTGGTAATTGCTTTCGAGTTCGCGAAGTTGTGTCTGTGTCTTGCGATATTGTTCGGCGGCCTTGGTGGCGTCACCGCGCAACCTGGCGACAAGCTCTCGAAGGACACGGGCATCCTCCGCATAATTCAGAAGTTCCAAAAAGGACTCAGCATGTTCAGCTCCACACGTTGGACAAGTTAATTTCTCCCTCGGTTCATTTTGCAGGTATGATGCGTCGCTTTCATATGTTGCCAAGGCATCAACAGCAAGCTGGATTTGAAGGTGAATGTTGGATAGAAGCTCTTGTTCACGGACAGCATTATCCCTCAATTTTTCTTGTTGGCGATTTAACTCAGTTACCTCGGTGGCCAAATGAGCGATTTCATACTTGAAATTATCTGGCTGAACTTTAGGCCCGGACAAAGACATCGACTTGCTAAATCGTTCTCGTGCTTTTTCCAGAAAGCGATGTTCTCTTTGCAGATCCTCAAGGGCTCTCTGCGACTGGGTTCGCTTTGAATCCTGCTCATAGTATTCTGGAGGTTTAATCCCCGAGAAGTATTCGAGAATAGCCCCAATTGGTTCTCGATACTGTTGCAATCCGGTAAAAGTATCCCATTTAGCCTGCCAACTGCCATCTTGATTTATATAGAATGGCAGGAAAAAGCAGCGAGGATCGGCACGTACAGTTTCTGATTTCTTGTCAGTGAGAACAAGGTTGAATCCAACAACATTTGCAAAGGCTTCGGTCCACTCTTCGTGATTGCTCGTAGCTGCAAGCAGATTACTATATTCATCAAATAATGCCCGGTGGCCACGTTGATGAATAGCACGGAATCTCTTTTGGTCGATGATGAACCCAACTACAGAGATCGTGTTGTCATCCCATTGTTCCAACTTACCTTGTGGTCTGGCCCCAAGAGTACGGAAGAGTGTCTTAATCAGGCTTGACTTCCCCGTGTGGTTCCTGCCGACAATTAAGTTCTTGTTTGGATGGAACTGAATCGCCCGAGCTCTCTGGTCTTTGTGCGATAGTAGCCAAATGTTTTCGAATAAGAAGTTTTTCATAAGATTTAGTCCTTAGGCTTCTGACAAGTTTTTTTAAATCTGGTCCACGCATTTTATTATCGCCCTCAGTGCAAAGTAAGCAAGTAGCTCCGGTTTTTTTATTGAGGAATACGTGCTTTGAAGATCGTCGTAAGCTGCCTGAAAAAAAGGCTTCAATTGTATAGGATCTGGATGAGCGGTCAACCATGCATCGCAGGCAAGCACCAACTTCTCTTCATCATTTGATCTTTTGCCCATGACTTGGCGACGGAATATCGAAGCGGCCGCAGCTCGAATTGCCGTTATTTCAAGAAAACTCATTCCCTCTTGGGTAAGTTTATTTAACCAAGTTTCCAGATGTTCGCTTAGATCCGGCATATTTTCAAGCATGCCCAAAGCAGCCGTGAACTCACTCCTCGAATAGCCTCGCTGATTCTGCAAATCGTCGAACGTTTTGCAAATGGCCGTTTTTGCGCCGAGCGGCCCAATTTTAGCCAGAAGCGATTCTAATAAGGAGCGAGCTTGGCCAGCATGACGAGGGCTACGTTTTTCAAGAAATTTGTGTACAAGTCCGATTATGTATGTTCCTGGATCATCGACCGGTAAAGATACACGCTCTAAATGTATGCGTGATAAATCTGGGACTGCTGCACCTGCTTCATGAAGTGTCTCAAGCCCTTTTGTTAGCAACTCAAGGTGATGAGTGGACAGGGCCGAAAGCGCACACGGTTGAGAAGTGGCAGAATTCGAACCATCAGCCAATTGCAGGTCAAAGCCGGCGTTTGAGACAAATCGCCCAGTACATTGCAACTCTTTAAAGGCGAGAATAGCTGCGTAAAGCTTTCCTATTGGGCTGTTATGTATATCAGTCAGTGGCTTGGTTTTTATTTTCCCGCCACGTAGAGGTTTGCTTGGGTCTTTGGGTTGATGTAGCGCCGTCAAGTCTGCCCAAGTCCATTCCTTGCGCTCTTTTTTCTTGATTTGATAAATACAGATTGTCGTAGGAGAAATACAAGAGTCTACGATGGACACATCTTGGATTGCTTCAAAAAGGAACAAGAAATCTTTTGCTCCAGCTTCTTCAAGCTCGAACATACGCATAACTGCCCAGTGTCGTTGAAATTCGACGCCCTTCTGATTATGGCTGCCGCCGACCTCTGCAAGATCATCACGGTTTGTCACATTCAAGAGCTCAGTAAATGGATTGATCGTCATAGGTTACTCCATCATTACTTGCTCAATGCCTGATATGTATTTCGCATTTTATTATAATTTCGAGCATCAATAATCCTCCACCAATGTCTGAATTCACCTGCCTGCGCGGCTTTTCGCTCAGGTTCGGTGGAATGATGGGTGTGGCGGCAACTACGCATGGTTGTTTACCGCCTTCCTGAGCTCGGTTACTGCGGGGTCGTTAATGCCTAAGTCGTAGAGTTCTTTGGCGAGGCCATTGACGTAGTCTAAGCATTTGCCGTCGGTTCCTGATGCAGCCAATACCATTTCGGCGACTGCATCGAGAGTCTTTCCGTCAATGACGTTTTTGCCGTTATAAAACGGCACGAACGCTGATACTTCGGATTGATCCTCAATGCGCACCAACATTTCATAAAGCGGGAATGACTTTCCCTCTCGCTTTTCAAGGTAGGACAGAATCTCCGCATTGTGCGCGTCTGGGAATTGAAAAGCAATGCCTCGACAGATACCAGAGGGTACCTTCGAGAGATTGAGCGTTGGACATGGAGCGGCTTTCGTGCCCCAATTTCGCACAGATGCTTTGTCGAACCTGCGGCAATAACCAGGAAGGTCGGCCACGACTCGGCGGATACAGCCGAGCTTCGTTTCCCAGCCATCCCACATCAGCGACCCGTAGCCAAACACCCACATTATCAATTTCTCCGTGGGCCGCTCGGAACTGTTGCCGCCCAACCAGTTATTATGTAGTTACAAACACGCATATATATAGATACAAGCATCTATCTGTACATGCATTTCCATTACTGTTCTCAGGCTCTGGAATTGACGCAGCGGCTGGATTTTGTTTCTGAAAGTCCTAGTTGTCTCCCCATTCATTTCGGCCCCTCCAAAAGAACTGGGGCTAATATATCAAGCAGGAAATTATGTGTCAATGCAAAAAGTTAATTATCACAAATAACTCACACTAATATTTAGATTTTGAAAATTGAGGGTTACAATGAGAACAGTGCAAGCGTAAGGCTGGAAATCTTTGCAAAATTCTGTGAGCAAGTCATTTTGTGATGAACACCTAATAACCCTCACTTTGAAAAACTCGTCAAGGTCGTTGATTTCCGGTACTAACTGAGAAAAGGCTTTGGTCTGACACAGAATAAAAAAAGTTCTTGCCTTTCACAGGTATAGCGTACTATCATTGATTGATTTTTGAAGGGGAGGGATAAAATTAATCAAATGATAGCTCATGCCGTTAATTACGTTAGAAAGCCCAGTGGACGCATTATTGCTCACGAGTTGAATTTGATGAACTTCCTTGAAGGTCCAAAGCAGTTCAATATAACCATGGGTCAGAAAATCTGCGAAAAATGTAATGTAATTACTCAGGCTGAGAATACAAACTGCAGGAAAAATATGCTGTCAATAGGTGCTTTAAATGTGGTCTGACCGCGAAACTCATCAGGACTGCCTTGGCTATAGTACCTATGTGACGGTACTCGCCAATGTATGCACTCACAAGGACTTGGCACCGCTCACTTTGGGCATATTCGGTCCATGGGGCAGTGGCAAGACAAGCCTTATGCAGATGCTAATGAATTACATTGAGACGACCAAGAGTGAAAATAAACGAAAGACGCTTTGGTTCAACGCATGGATGTATGAGGGACGAGAGGAAGCACAAAGTGCTCTCATTCACGCAATCCTCGCAAACATTCAGAAGGACGTTACGCTTGGAGGCGAGGTCAAGCAGCTAGTCGACAAGCTCAAGGAAGGTGCCAGCGTTTTGAAACTCGGGAAGTTCATCATGAAGAGCGCCATTACGATGACACCAAATATAGAAGAGTTTGCCAATTGTTTCAAGAATGAGTCTGAAAATGTTGTCAACACCATGGAGTCTTTCGAGAGCGACTTCAAAAAGCTACTCGATCTCGTTGGAATTGACAGGATTGTGGTCTTTATTGATGACCTCGACCGGTGTTCCAGTGTGAAGGTCATTGAAACCTTCGAGACCATTAAGTTGTTTCTCAACACGCCCGCATGCACTTTTGTGATTGGTGCTGATGCCGAGAAGATTCAGCAAGCTGTTGGTGAGGTGTATCAAGTCAACGACATCAAACGGCAGAAGGACTATCTTGAGAAAATCGTTCAGATACCCTTTAGCATTCCCGCACAGGACATTCGCGATATCGGATGCTATGTGGGGATGCTTATTGTTGGCAGGCACCTGACCGAGGAGGCGTGGAATAAACTTGCCGAGTCTAGGCCTCAATTCTACAGTCCTAAGGGCAGCCTCGTGGACGTGTTCTGCAAATGGGTGGCGGACAATAAAATGGTCATGGCGACAACTCAGACAACTGTCGAGGATGAATTGAATGCTGTCATTCCATACGTTGATACGTTGGCACGCGGGCTCCGAGGGAATCCAAGACAGATAAAGCGCTTTCTAAATATTCTTTCGCTACGTCGACAACTCGCTGATGTCAATAAACTCGACGACGTGAAGCCTGAACTCCTCGTGAAGTTTGCAGTTCTCGAATACGTATGGAGTGAATTCTTTAATACCATCGCAGAAACTGTTGACCCTGTGAGCGGCACAAGTGAGTTGCTTGATCAGATTGCTCGGACGGCAGCTGGAGAGATTGCCACAGAACAGTCTCCCACTTTGACATCATTCTTGGGTGAGCCTGGTCTTTCGGAGTTCATTACCTCTGAACCCCGCGTAGATGGTGAGACCAGCTTGGCTCCTTACCTCTTCCTCGCTCAAACGTCGCTCAGCCGTGGACAGCAGATTGGCATTGTCTCTGTGGACGAGAAGACAAAGCAGCTTGTCCGCACTATCGAGGGAAGTGACCCGCTCATGTCGCGAGCTGCTGCGAAGCGAGCTGCTGCGCAGGAAGCGGCTGTAGCATCTGCTGTTGCCAGACAACTGTTGGCGGACTTGCCGTCAGCAAAAGATGCTACAGCAATTACAAATATGCTGGGGGGCCTTTCCCAAATTGGCAATGTACACAAAGAACTGTTCAAAACGATGGTGAAGCCAGTTAGCGAACTTGATGGGGGTAAACATGCCGTAGCCTTGGCCGTGCTAACACTTCTTCAAAAGGCAAAAGAGATGGGAACCGACGTACCCGAGACCGTAACTAATAAATTCAGCAAGGCGTCATCAATTGCCAACGCCTTGGCAAAGCCACGTTCAGACTCTCGCCGGGGCGGCAGCAAATAATGGGAACGTCAAAGAGCTTTCCGACACCGAGCGGTGGCCAATGGACGCCGCTTAAAAACAACGTCACCAATTATTTGGGTGGCGACGAAAGAGTTACCCCAACTCAAATAGTTGGCGGAACTGTCCGCGCTCTTGATGGCCTTGGGGGTCCGTCTCCGGGAATACGCACATCTCCTGCCGGTGGAACCGGAGGAGGTAGTGGAGGAGGAGGACGCACTTCCATTGTCAGAGCCATGTCCCGCTTGGGAGGATTTGGAGGAGCATTCCAGCGTGGAGGCCTTGATGACGCGCTGGGTGCGCTTGGGCTTGAAAAGCTTAAGGGAAGACCCGCAGCAGAAGTCATCTCTGTCATCGCAGAGCATTTGGCGGAAGGAGCTGACGGGTTGCAGAGTGACATCTTGAGTGATGCCCTCAAGGACGCCCTTGTCGAGGCGGCAGCCCTCGAGGAAGAAGGAGAATACAAGGATCTTGAAGCCGCTCTCCAGTCTTACCTCGACAAGAACGGCGTGGAGGGTCTTGTGGAGTTGTTCCTCACGAACTTCGTTTTCGACCGCGTCTGGATGGCTGTCGAAAACCATGCTCAGTTAAAGGCCGAAGGGTCAGCGGTAGAAGCACTCGGAATTGCAGTTGGGCAGGCCTGCCGCTCACACGTTGAGTCTCTGATTCGCGATGTCAAGGAGGAGGGTCGGTTTGAAAAAATTGACTGGTTTGGCCAAGCCGGAATTAAACTCGGGAATGAGCTCATTTCGGAGCTTGAAGGCAGGCTCAGAGTACTGTGATAAGGTATTGTGTATGAAAGCTGTTCGCTATGTTGGAAAGGCAAATTCTCTACCCGTTGATTATGCCAAAAGACTCACGCCTGAATCGAACTGTGCGGTTGTCGACTCTCTCCCGGGGGGAGCAAACGTCACATTAAGACTAACCATTGACGGAAAACCGCTCGAGGTAATACACGACCCACTCACACGCGATTTCCTTGACCTCGCTACGCTGGTATACATCATTGACGAAATAGAGCCTCGAAAGAATACCCGAGACTATTGGACACGTCAGTTTGATGTATTCTTTCCGGTTAAAGATCCATCTCTTTGGGCTACAAATAACGGTGGACTGGCCCAAATGCTTCGGACTCTGGCCGGTGACGATTACAATTTTAGTTGGTGCAAGAGACCTCGCCTACCTGGGTTCGGCGCTCACCGTCAACGCATACCGCGTGGGTATGACGCTGTGTGTCTTTTTTCTGGCGGCATTGATTCATTCTTGGGTGCGTACCACTTACTCACTCAGGGGAAAAAGCTCCTACTTTGCGGTCATCAGGCTGATGGTACGGCTGCATCCGCACAAAAGGCACTCGCTGAGGCTCTTGGTAGGGAATTCCCCGGTCAATTCAGGCTCATCCAATGTCGAGTTGCAAGGTCGGTTGCAACAACCCATCGATTCACACTCCCCGAAAAATGCGAGGAAACGCATCGCCCACGATCGTTCCTCTTTCTTGCGCTTGCAATCGCCTTAGCCAATGCCGCAAAACTCGATACAATCTACATGCCGGAGAATGGTCTAATCGCTCTAAATCCACCGCTCGGGAAGAGCCGACTAGGAACTCTGAGCACCCGCACCGCACATCCAAAATACCTAACAGAGCTCGCTGATTTTCTGCACGCAACCGACATTTTTTCGGGCAGCATAAAGAATCCATTTCTATTCGACAGTAAGACCGATATGCTGCGCGACATCAGCGCAAAACTTAGACCTTCTATGCTCCGCTCCGTATCCTGTGCAAGGCCCAGTCGCTACAAACACCTAAACGTTCGCCATTGTGGATACTGCGTACCATGCATTTATCGAAGGGTAGCCATGGCTGAAGCAGGTCTCGATTTGCCGAGCGATTACGGGTTCAGGCTTTTTGAAAACATTAGCTCGGTCGAATTGGCAAAACAGATTGACTTTCGAGCGCTCGTCTCATTTGCACGCCGCGTTGTAGCTGCCACATCTGTGGAACGAGACATAATCGTGGTCTCGAACGGATATTTCCCACTTGCTGCTGCTGAGAGGTTCGGCTACAGCAGAGCAACTTCATTTAGCATCTGGGGCGATATGCTATTGAGGTGGTCAATAGATTTTCTTCAGAAGCTAAATGTGATGGCATCCTTGCAGACAAAGCGTGAACTCGGAATTCAATAATCTCGATAGAATATGAAGACTATCTCAATAAAGCAGCCGTGGGCCAACCTAATAGCCTCTGGCAAAAAAACCATCGAAACGCGGACTTGGTCAACTCCTTATCGTGGTGAAATACTTTTGGCGTCATCGAAGAGCCCAAGAATTGAACCTGCGGGATGTGCTGTTGCTGTGGCTGACCTCATCGATTGTCGACCGATGGTAAAGTCAGACGAAGAGGCAGCTAAGTGTCCAGTGTATCCCAACGCAGTTGCCTGGGTTCTTACGAACATTCGCGCAATCGAGCCATTCCCGGTTAAGGGACAACTTGGCATTTATGACGTACATGTTACAGCGGAGCAACTTTTGCCTAAGCATAAATAGAGACGAGGCAATATGGAGTCAAGAGACGATGGAGAAAACAATGGTGGGCGCAGGCTTGGATTGTAGTATTTTGGCAAAGCAATCCGACTTAAACTCTTCAGTCTAATTGAGATAAGGTTAGTTACTGTGAGCAATCAACTTTGTGATAATGCCCAAGAGATTCTTCTGAGCCGAACCATTTTCAATCGGCGGAGTTCCTTCATCGCCATGGAGTTCTGGATCTATAGAGAAATACCATCAAACATTGATAGCTGTCATGAATGATCTAAGCTGACATCTTGCCTTCAAAGTCACTAATACCTCCCTTACTTCGACCTTTTTCTGGCGTTACGATGGGTAGATGAACCAAACAAACAATGATCCGGACAAGATCACCTACTTCGCCGTCACCAATTACCGGGATATCCGCAAGCTGTTTGGGATCAAGGAAAAGAACCGTCGCGCTCACATCTACATTATTGGCAAAACCGGAACCGGAAAATCCACCTTGATCGAAAACATGGTGATTTCGGACATCAAGGACGGAAACGGTGTGGCGCTGATCGATCCCCATGGCGATTTGGCGGAAAATATCTTAGCCTTGATTCCGCGCGAGCGGATAAACGATGTCATCTATTTCAATCCAGCAGACATAGACTATCCCATCGCCTTTAATCCATTGGAGCAAATTCATTCCGATTTTCACGATCTGGTAGCTTCAGGGCTCATCGCGGTTTTCAAGAAAATCTGGGCTGATTTCTGGGGACCTCGTTTGGAGCATATCCTGCGCTATTCGATCATGACGCTACTCGAATATCCCGGCAGCACCCTTTTGGATATCCCCCGGCTGCTGACCGACGCGGATTTCCGCAAAACTGTCTTGGGCAAAGTTACCCATCCGCAAGTTAAAGCCTTTTGGCATTCCGAATATGACAAGTATTCTGCCTGGATGCGCTCCAGCGCTATTGCTCCAATTTTGAACAAGATCGGGCAATTCCTGGTCAGTATTCCGCTGCGGAATATCGTCGGTCAGCGGAACAACACTTTCAAACTGCGTACCGTGATGGACGAAAAGAAAATCCTGCTGGTGAATTTGGCGAAGGGCAAGATCGGTGAAGATAATTGTGCTTTACTTGGCGCCATGCTGGTGACCCGCCTGCAGTTGGCCGCCATGAGCCGGGCCAACCTGCCGGAAGGTCAGCGAGACTCCTTCTACCTCTATGTTGATGAAATGCATAATTTTATCACCCTCTCTTTTGCCGATATTCTTTCGGAAGCCCGAAAATACGGTTTGAGCTTGACCCTGGCGCATCAATACATCGAGCAGTTGGACAGCGAAATCCGGGCGGCGGTATTCGGTAACGTGGGCACCCTGATTGCGTTCAGGATTGGGGCGAAAGACGCGAGCTACCTGGCCAGGGAATTTAAACCGGAATTCAAGGAAACTGACTTTATTAATCTGCCTAACTATCAAATATATCTCAAATTAATGATTGATGGAGTTGCCTCAAAAGCTTTCAGTGCAATGACGTTGGAGCTGCCGAAAGGACGGACATCTTGCCGGGACGAGATTATTCAGTTATCGAGGGAGAAATATGCTAAGAATAAGAGCAATTCGGTATAGCCAACTATCCCAACCATTTCAGAAAATTCTTTTTTGGCCTCTATCAGTCGATCACGATAGGTAACTTTCTGCGGGTATAAAGCAGCTAATTCTTCAAATGTTTTGACCTCAATTTGTAAGGTCTCATCTTGATAGTGATTCTCGTGCCATTTATAAGGTTAATCACAATAAGTGAAATGATCCACTTCAACTTTAAAGCAAAGGGAGATTAATTTTCTGCCCTACCATAATACGATTTGGATTTGAAATATCAGGATTCAACGCTCTAATAAGAGGCCATAATCGGTCGAAAGATGTCTCAAAGTGTCTCCGCACAATTCTCGAAAGCATATCGCCCGGTTCAACTACATACTCCACTACACGTGGGGGACATCGCTTTAAAATAAGTTCGCAGTAAGCAACTGTCTCCTTCTTCCACATTGATTCGCGAGCTCTGTTAGCTGCGACATAAGCCGCTAACCCAGCATGCTCCCCAACAACGTCAACAGTTACTTCGGGAGAAATATTCAATTTATTAGCAATCAGAATAAAGAAGGATTCAACAAGAAGCTGCTGAACGGCTTGTGGTGCAACAGAAACCTTAACAGGAAGCCGATCGAGAGAGATTGCACGAACTGATTGCAAGAACTCTACCGTATTTTTCTCTGGGGATAGTGGATGACTCGCTAAAAAATCAACCAGTAAGTTTCCCGCGCCAAGAAGAGCATCAAGGCCTTGCACAAGCGCGAGGGGTTCAGGAACCTGCAGCGCTTCATCAAGAGAACCACACCAAAAGTCTACGAGATTGCCGATATCTCCAAAAACCTTCTTGATATCTTCTCGCGATAATGGCTCCCCTTCAGTTACAAAAAAGAGATAGCGATTGTTCCTAATGCGATGAGGCTCGATTTGTAACAGGTCTCTGAAGACAGACAGAAAAGCGTCTAGGGAATGTGCAGAGGGCTGAGAATACACTGTCCAGTTCAAGGTTCCAGCTATAGTTCCAGAAACATCAGGTATCGCAGTGTGATGAAGTTGGTTCGCAAATGCTGCCGATCCAAAAGCCCATTTAGCTTCAAGCAAATACTTATAAGCCTGTTTGTATGTGTCATAATATTCTTGCCAATTATTTGTTTGTTTGACACACGATAAAAAGTCAGACATCACGCCCCCATTTTTTAAGTAGCCTTTCAAAAGAACGAGTCGCGATTACCAAACAAATTCTTTGGTGAAGTTGCGGGGATGTTGCTTCCAAGTCCCCAGTCCAATTTTTCTGAAGCTCTGACAGAATAGAACCATCACAGAGCGTAATACCACATGTAGTTCCAAAGGGCACGCTTGCTATAAATATGAACCAGCTATCACTGTGATCTTTCTTTAGAGAAACTGTCGCTGATCGTTTCAGGAATTCGCGATATTCTCCTAACAGGTCGTCGCCTGATTGAGTATGCTTAACCTCTACAAATACCTCAACAGTCTCATCTCCCATTGCACGCGAGGTATCCTTCTTGCGCAATATACCTTTAAGATCGAAAGAAAACTCTTTATCCTTACCATTTAGCCCCATAAATGTCAGCTTATCTCTATGATCATAAGCATTAAAAGGGAGATCAATTGCCTCTCCAAGTATCTGCCACAGCAACTGCTTAGCTCGCATTACGCCCTGACGCCCCACCTCATGGGCTTCTTCAGCTTTCATGACAATCATCCTCTATTTGACAAATAATCTTGTCAACTTCCGCTTTGGCACGAGCACCAAAAAATGCTCCATAGATAGGCGATAGATTTACAAGATGACCATCAAGAAGGTTGCGAATCAGTTTTCTACGAAGGATGTTTGCTATGCGAGCAGGCCTCCATTTATTCGGCAGGGCTAAGCGCTCAGAAAGGAAAAATGATTGCGCTGGCGTCAATTCAGACGGTGAACAATGGAAATAGGCTCTAGTCGCCGACGTAATACCGTAAGAAGATTTGCCCATATAAACTCGTTCCAAATACTCAGATAAAATATCTATTTTTGTTTCTTTCAAGCATAGACGCAGACTTGCGCCCGCTCGACGAGTCCGTTCTACTAGACTTGCCCGTCTGGGACTACATCGCCTAACCTTTATGAGTTGTTCTGGAATTGTACTTGCTCCTTGTTTACATCCGCGTCGCATTATTTTCATCAATAAGGCTCGATTAATGCTAATGAGATCAATCCCAGGATGAGCCCAGAAACGCTTATCCTCAAGAGCTAGCACAAACTGAATAAGATGGATGGGCACACCTATGCGCACAGCAACTTCTGCATTTTTGACATTAGTAATCGAGTGTTCCTCAAAAACACTCGCTATTATTCTATAAAGAGCAGGCATGATAGTAGCATTGTTCGAGCAAGGCTTAATTCGGTCTTGGCCTTCTTCCAGAGTTAGCGCAATTATTGAAGATTCAAGGGGTTTGTTGATTAATAGCTCTTTTTGAAATTTTGATAGAGGTAAGTTTTCCAAGAATTCTGTAGCCCCTTTATATAATTAACTTTGTGCTAAGAATAAACCTTCCATAACATATACAACATTATATTGAAAAACAACTAACACAATCAATAACCAGATAATTAAGAACTAGGTCAAAACGGTACAACTACAGCCTAAGTTGAAGTCTAACTTCTGAGACTGCAACAAATAGCCATCCCTGAAAAACCTATATCATAAAGTTTACTCCAGCGACAATTTCCCCCTCCTTTCGATATTCCTTAGGCCTCCTAAACTGAAGACAGTTCATTCTGCCAGCACTTTAAAAAGGAGGTCTCAATGTACAGCCCAAAGATCAATGAAGAGCACATCCCGGTTCTTTATCAACTCGGAAAGAAACTCAAAAAGCCAATGACGGTCGTTGTGAACGAGTTACTGAAAGAGGCACTGGCACAGCACCAGGAACTTGAGCTCACGAAACAGAACAAAACCAAAAAGGAGGTTTGAAATGAGTCTAATTGTCCACACTGAGAAGAAGTTGTCACTATGGATGATCTCGCTGCATACCACGCTTATCGGAAACTGATCGCGATGAAACTCTACATCAGATACCTTAAGTTCATCGGGCAGACAAAGAAACATGACAGAATGGTCAAAGTTGGTCTTTCAAACGGTGCGGTCGTCAAGATCGTGGCGTGCTATGAGGGCTGGCAGCAATATAGCGCGACCGTCGACGAAAAGAAAGTGTCGATGCCGATAGCCGAACGGTTCAATGACTGGCTCCATGGAGGAGAATTCCCGTATTAGAGCCCACACACCTGCAAGACTTAACCGCACTATCCTCACTATCGCGAACTTACTGCAAAAAGCAAATTCACCCGCCTTTCTCCTTCCACCTGTCTTCCTATACTGAGGATATGCCGGCACCTTAACAATTCAAGGAGGAAAGAGTATGCATGCTCAGCGCAACAGCCAAAGGATGGTCGTTGGAAAAACAGACAAGAAAGGAGGATCTTCGGAACTTACCAGCAAAGACATTCAATTTCTGCTCTCGGGTAAAAGGGTAAGGCTGGATTGCGGCCATCGCTGCACGGTGGGCCACAATTTCGCCAACACGTTAATAATCTATTCTCTGGGCGGCGGCAGAGTCGAAACCTGGTGCCATTCCTGCCATTAGGGGAGGTCAATATGCCGAAAGCTATTTTGGAACACGACCGTATTGTCCGCTTCAAAGTGATCCGAGCCGTCTATGAGAGATTAACTGTCCGGGAGGGAACAGAGGAATATGTCACGCAGAGCATCCGTGATGCCCACGCAGTTTGCGCTTTGTTCAGCTTCTTGCAACAGGAAACCAAAGAACACTTCCTTGCCCTGCACCTTGACGTTAAAAACAGGATACTCTGCATCGATAGAGTATCAACAGGCTCAATGACCAGTTCTGTTATTCATCCAAGAGAGGTGTTTAAAACCGCCTTGCTCTCTTCGGCAGCTTCCCTGCTGCTGATCCACAACCATCCATCCGGAGACCCAAGTCCCAGCCGTGACGATATTTCGATAACGGAAAAACTTAAAAGAGCCGGTGAGCTGATGGGGATTGCGGTCTTGGACCACGTGATTATCGGTGAGGGCTATGTTTCCCTTAAAGAAAAGGGCTATCTATAGCAATCCAGCACAAGGCATTGGAGCAGACCGACTATGACTCGTGCATGTTTACCTGATGATTTGGAATGAATAGTTTGAAAAATGAAAGGAGGATTTATGAGCCTATTAGTCCACAGAGGCGGTCACCTTGTGACCAGAGATGATTTAGCTTTGATTGCGGTGCCGGAATCGACAGAAAGCTATCTGCCGGTGCCGCACAACCATTTGGCGGATACCTTGGCCACAATCGGGCGGGATATCCTCCAGGGGTTTACATTCCACAAGGAGCAGTATGCCGTGAGCAGGGAAGGACTGCAGATGTTCGGCGTCCACGTTTTCAAAAGTAGCCACACCGAACTGGGGCTGTCTGTCGGCTTTCGCAACTCATATGACAAGAGCATGAGTATCGGCATTGCCATCGGCGCTGAAGTTTTTGTCTGTGATAATCTCGCTTTAACCGGCGACATTACCATTATGAAGAAACACACCCGGAATGTCTGGCAAGGTCTGGAAGACGCCGCAATCTCTACCCTATACCGGAGCATCAAGAATTTTGAACAAATCTGCTCCGACAGTGAAGCAATGAGAGGTGTCGAAATCGGAGACGACGAAGCGTTCAGAATGATCGGGCTGTTATTCGGACACGGCATCCTTTCCCCCAGGCAACTGCCGGTGGTCAAGGAACAATGGCTGAACCCGGCACATGATGATTTTCAGCCAAGAAATGTTTGGAGCTTCTACAACGCGGCGACGGAAGCACTCAAATCAACGCCGCCTATCGCTATCATGGAGAAGCATATCCAACTCCATGCGCTGATTACGGAGAACTGACATGCACATCATAGTCACCTGGTCAACAGCAGCAGACGTGGAGCTGGTCAGAGAAGAGGATGGGACCGTGATGCTCTTTGACACCTTCAATGACGCACACGACTATGCCAGGGAAGAAATGAACTTCTTCTGGGATATCGTCGGTTTAGATTAAGCAAACGGGGAGGATCACAATCGGATTCTCCCCACCCTTTTTTAATCAAAGCCGCGACAGAGCAACTTGAACCAAGAAGAGAAGAATGCCGGAAGTTTGATAGGGCCGATACTTAAAATACGAGAAAATACATACGCCGTATGAGCTGATACAAGTCATCAATACCCAAGATAGGTTATTTATTATTTAGACTAAAAGTAGGGGTTCCCCCTACAACCCCATTGGATCGGATAGGTGGTCTCCTCGCTCCGAAAAAATCCAAAACAGCGGGGTTTGCCTAAACAGACGATAAGAGTCTGTTCTCATCTCCCTTCAGGGAAAAGAGAGTCGCCCATCCTCTTATCAATAACATCAAGGATAAACCCCGCTATTTTGTCTTTTTTCTCCACTCGGCTCCACCTTGACAGGAGAAAGGGACCGTCCGCTTTCCTTTTTAGAGTGAAGGAAGGCCCTTCGCCTAGAAAGGCAGGTGATACGTATGTATATTAAAAAACAAGCCCTTGTAGAGCTCTACCAGGACTTTATGGACAAGATGGCTGATGACATCAGAATAGCAGATGACTTCAAGGGACCATTGACAGATGATTACCTCGAAGGCATCCACTCAGGACTGACCGTGGCTCAAGACATCTTCAGGAGATGTTACAAACAGGCTTGTAGGAAATAGCAGCAAGCCTAAAAAGGAAATGGGCTTTCCTTCCCTCTTCCATTGTAGCGTCCACCTTTCTCCTGTCAAGGTCTGACTGACATACCCCTTTTACCCAGAAACCACCCTCTTCAGATTATTAATGCGTTCATGAATTACTAAGCTAAGAATGAGAGCGTAACCGGGGGGTAAGCTGCTGATTTTCAAAGAAAGAGTTGGTTATGCGCTGCCTCAGAATTTTTGGAACTGCGGGCAGGCACGAGGGATCAATGTGCAGTATAAATTCTTGAATCAATTTTGTTCTGAAAAGATCAAACTGATCCGCCAGCAACTTTTTTATTGACTTTTGCATTTATTCTGGTTTAAATAAAAAAAGCTGATACTTCGTGTTTGTGAATGATTGTTTTATCCAGACAATTTCACGTGTGCATGAGCGTCAGTGTGGGTGATTCCGTCAGCAGACGGTTCCCATCGGGGAATAGATCACCTGATATAGTGGTGTTGCTGACTGGATACAGTGATATCTCCAAAGCTGCTTCTCTTTTGCGAGAGAAGGCAGGCAAGGAGGTATTATATGTATTCAGTTGCCAATGTCATTATGCAGTCTCTCCGCATTGCCGATCCTCTCACTGTCGGCGAAATCCTCTTAGCCAAGAAACTGTATTCCAATCTCCATTCCGCCCGCGTCAACGCCCAGAAAAAACTCAACGAACTTGTAGCGCTCAGTCTTCTTGAAAAAGGCACCGGATTTTACCGCACGCTCGACTGCCGCAGCGAATACAAAGAACATGCCCAGTTAATCACTAAAGCCCTCGCCGAAGTTCTTAAACTCGAAGTCCAATCAACCATTTTCAGAGAAATAACCATCCCGGAAGTCGGACTGCGTCCTGACGCTATCTGTTTGTTAACCAAGGATAACCAGGGACTCTGCCTTGTCCTCGAAGTCTGCAATAACGAAACACCCGAATACCTCCAGTCCAAGCTCAATGTCTGGAATAACTGGCCGGGAGACACCGAGTACCTTTCCAAATTATTTGCTCACAAAATCCCCCATTACGAGATTGTCCCGATAACCGTCCTTGACGGTTTTACGTCTTTTCTCAAGGAGGTCTTATGAAAGAGGTCGTTGTTTTTGCCGTTGTGCTGTTCGCCCTGTTCCAGTTGCTGCAAAAAGAACCCCACGAGGTCATCCGTACGATTGAAAAACCGGTCTATGTCGAGAAGCAAGTTGTAGTTACCGAGCCGCAGATAGTTGAAAAGACCACAGAGAAGATCTTTGTGGTTAGGGAAGACCCGCCCATTCGTTATCGCCAGCCGATCAGTTACGAGCAGCCAAGAGCTAGGGCGTATTACGCCACCTACGAAATCCCATACCAGGAAGAAAGGAGAGAACCAAATACCAAAAAAGAAGCAAAAGTGAATGTTGATTATGTCTGCGATCTGAAGAAGCCGAATTTTTTCGGTGTAGAAAATCTCTGTTCAGAATGGAGGAAAGATCATGGCTATGCTTACTAACATCAACTGGATTCTCGTTGCTATTGTCGGATCGTTTATTTTCGGAATGATTATTGGTAATTCGTTAGGCAGACGTAAAGCTATGCTGGATATGCTGTACCAGCAGCAAAAAATGGAAGCTACCCGTCTGTGGACCGAATCAATCAGCAAGGTTGTAGGAGGACACAATGTCGAACGATAACGGAACACAGGATGCAACGCCTGCAGTAAGACAACCCAACATGCCCTCTCCGATCATGCCGATGTTTCCCGACCTGTTGGCTAACGCTATGCCCGTTCCCGTTCCGCAAATGGAATGGCAATCGGGTATCTTGCAGGATTTTTTGCATAACTGGAAACTGCTGCGGGTAGAACGAGCCACCACGAGAGAGGCAAATATCGCTGAGGGCAAGAACAGGCTGGTCAAGGCCAATTTAGACACCATCATGCAGATAACCACCTTCAGCGGAAAACTGGAGCTGGAATTTAAGCGGATTAACACCGAGAAAGAAATGATGGACGTTGACCTGAATTTGGCTAAATCTCGTCTCATTGAACAACAGTTGAAAAACATGCTGCTGCAGGGTGAGGTCAGACTGAACGAGGTGGAACTCAAAAATAAGTTAAAGGAAATGGAGGAATTGTTAAATGGATCTCAGTAGGCTGAAAATCGGTCTCAGCACGGAGTATATTCCCGTATACACCTCCGACCGCTACACGGGCATCCTGTTGTTAGGCAAGAGCGGTACCGGCAAGAGCGCTACCATCACTAACTGGTGGCAGCAGGACTGTTATTACCCGTTTGCCAAGATCCTGCTTGAACCAAGCGGATTTCTAGCGCAGGATTGTTACAGCATTTCCAAAGGTAAGGCCCTGTACTGTTCCTTAGACACTCCGGTTTCGATCAACCCGATGCAGACCCCCTATGACCCGAATCAGATTTCGGATAACGTGGCAGAAGCTCTTAACCAGGTTATTGCCTTAACCACTCCCAATAGTACCTTTACGGTTAAGATGCGGGGCATTCTGGACACTTCGGTTAAATGGTGTTTGGGCAATAATCGTCGGAGTCTGCTTCACGTCCGAGACCACATTCAGAATTTAAGGGGTGATGGAGAAACTCGCGACGGGATAATTCAGCGCTTGAACTTTCTGCTCAATGACGAAAGGATGCAACCCATTTTGTGCGGCAATAATTCGATCAAATGGGGCGAGTTCATCGAGAAAGGGCAGACCTTCATCCTGGACGCTTTTGGAATGAGTCGCGAGAAAATGATCTTTACCGGGAACATCATCTCGCAGGGCATCAAAAACTATTTCCGGTATGAGCGGCCCAAAGTGTACAAACCTCTATCCCTGTATGTCGATGAATGCCAGTTGTTCGTGAACTTTAACTTTATGGACATTCTCAAGGAAGGGAGGAAATTTAAACTGGGAGTGGTCATGGCGACTCAGGATTTCGCCACTATCGACGAAAAGCTGGCCAGAGTGATGTGCAACGTCGGGACACTTCTTTCCTATCGGGTAGGCAGTCGCGAAGCGCAGGTTATTGCCAATGAAATGGGGAAGGTGAAAGCAGACCTGATAGAACAGGTCTGGAAAGGCGATAACTTGAGTGAAAAAGTAACAACTTTTGACACCAAAACTGAGCTGCAGAATTTGGAGAAATACCACCTGGCGTTTATGACCCCAAAAATCAAGGGGATTGCCAAGGCCCTCCGTCCGCCGCTGTTCAAGAAATTGGAAGTCAAAAGAGGAGAACCCCCAAGGAAGTCAAAAGGCTGGTTTCCCTTGGAGTCCTACCCATGCTGATGTTCACAGGCAAAGGACTGAAACCCTGGGGCGGCAGTGTCCGCCTCGGGGTTAGCCCCCGGTGGAACTCTTAACCGCCGCAGAAGTCGCCAAGATTCTTAAGGCGTCCCGATGTTTCGTCTACAAGCATTACGAGACATTAGGAGGCTTTAAGATCGGCGCACTTGTGCGCTTCGACAAAGAACAGTTGTTTAACAAACTAAAGGAGGTGAGCAATGCTATACAAGAACCACGGCAAGTGGATGTACGACTTCATGAAGAGCGGAGCGAGACACCGCCAGGGAGGATTCAAGACCAAACAGGACGCAGCTATCGCGGAGGTACTGGCAAGAAAAAACCTCAAGGGGATGAATACGGACTTCATAGGCTTATGCGAGAGTCGCCTAAAAGAACTTGAGACCCGACGAACCCCCAAATGGTTCAAGGAAAACAAGCTCTTAATTGAAAAGCTGGTTCAATTATGGGGCAAGAAAAAGGAGGTAACCCGCAAAGACGTTGAAGATGTTATCAATGAAACTTCATTGACTTCCAGGACCAACGCCAACGCCCAGCTCAAAATGATTAAAGCGCTCTTCAAACACGGTCAGGAAAGGGAAATCTGGTCAGCCGACCCCACCGCCAAGATAAAGAAGTTTCCCGTGGCGAAAAAACGCAAGTACATTCCGACCATTGAAGACGTCCGGGCTGTCTTAACCGCTGCGAAACCCTTAGACCGTTTGTATCTGATGTGTTTGGCGCACAGTATGGGCAGAGTCAATGCAATCAATCAGTTACGCTGGGAAGATATCCGGGAGAACCACATTTCGCTTTATACCCGCAAGGCGCGTAACTCAGATGTCAAAGAGATAATCATCCCGATGAACAATGTTCTGCGAGAGACGATTAAGCAGTTGCCCGTGGTGGGGGAATATGTCTTTATTAACCCCAAAACCGGGAAGCCCTATGTGTATCGGAAGCGGTTATTGAAAGGGTTATGCTTAAAAAGCAAGGTTAAAGCGTTCACGTTTCACGCCATTCGTCATTTCACTGCCTCATTACTGGACAGTAAAAACGTACCTTTGACCACCATTCAAAAACTCTTAGGACACGAAAGGGCCAGCACTACAGACATCTATTTACAGGAGTTGCGAGGCACTGTCACAAGGGCTATGGATGAGCTGGGAGAGATAATCCCCCACCAAATCCCCCACGACCAAAAAGAGCAGGGGGTGTAACCTATTGATATAATTGGTACGCCTGGCCCGACTCGAACGGGCGGCCTACTGCTTAGAAGGCAGTTGCTCTATCCAACTGAGCTACAGGCGCATAAAGAGAACAGCGAGTTATGATTATAAGAACTCACTGGAAAGTGTGTCAAGAATTCGTTGACGCAGAGGGCTGCCTGTATTACTATTATGAGGTCATTCGCTGACATGCGCAGAACCTTGGACGGGCGGTTAGCTCAGCTGGGAGAGCGCCACGTTCGCAACGTGGAAGTCGGGGGTTCGAATCCCCTACCGTCCACCAGTTTCAGGTTGCCGGACACGGTCAGGCGCTGCTGCCTTGCCTAAGAGACCTTTTTCGAGAGCCTCTCCCTCTGGCAACTGACTATTATCCCCTCGCTCCCTTTTTCAGAAAAGACGATCCGCTCGACCCTGCCATCCTTTCGTTCAAAGTATATGTCCTCTTCGCTGTCAAGGATCGGGAAATACCTGCCGGAAATGTCCTCATAAAGGTCAACGCGGAAAAGTACCTTGCCCTGACCGCCTTGAATGCCGAGGCTGAGCAGCCCCTCCTGGTCATATACGGCAAAGGCACCCTGCGGATTTTTGTACCCTACATAATAGCGTCCGCCTTCCTTATGATAGATGTCCGCGTTCAGGGGATAGAGCAGATCTCCCACGACCTCGAAGAAATCATCGCCGATGACCCTGAATAATTTATCGGTCTTGCTGAGTACCCACTCGGACGTTATCGTATCAGGACTATGGGTCAGGATGGCCTTCTCCTTCTTCAGCACCGTATGCCCGAGACGCACATAGTCAGTATGGACCCCGCTCTTTTTCGCGGCAATGTCATGGACCACGTTCCCGGAATCAAAGGCATGGACCGCATCCTCATACCGCTCCCTGCTCCAGACCCGTTCAATAAAGTCATTGATGTTGCCGTACAGGACGGATGACGACTCAAAGAGCTGACCCGACAGGTTATGTTTCTGCTGCCGCTTTTCATTGGCGAGCGCCTTCCAGACGTCAAGGTCATGCACGGTATCGGAACTGAAGAGGAGCGATTCCTTTTTGGTGCTGAACTTCAGGCCAATGTTCGCGAGACCGTGCCAGACCGGCGCATTAAAGGCCTCTATGGTAAAACCGTCCGGATCAACAAAGACATTCTTCTCTTTTTCGTAAAAGGTCTCAGAGGAAAAGGAATAAAAAGACTCCGGTTCGACCCATTCGTTATAGTCAGGGTCCAGAAAGAGCATCCGTGGAAGACCCGTCGCCCGGCTGATAATGATCTTGGCGCGCTCAGGGCCGACCGTCCTGTTGGCACTGTCCTCGATGCAGAGACCTGTTTCCCCGCCCCCTTTCACTTTCCGAACGATCCTGTATTTCGGCCTCGGCCCGAGTACCTGGTGTTCTATATAGTTTTCATAGGGGATATCGATCACGCTTTTTGCATCGGCAGAAAGACTCCTCTCAAGCGCAGGACCTGATGCCCGCTTCAATTCTTCATTGATCTGCTCGGTCGTAAGGAGAAAGAGCCTGGACAGAAAGTCAGGGGCATACATATTGAAAAGCGCAAGATCGGAGAACCATCTCTTGTGGTCATCGTGGCAGTGGGTGATGATCATGCCCCTGATATTCTTGAGGCCGTGGCCGCCGATCTGCTGGAAGAGCGGGGTGCCGCAGTCGAGTATATACTGTGAATTACCCATTGTTATCAGATACCCGATGCTCTTGCCCATGCGGGAAAAGGGGCCATAGTCGCCGAGTACCCTGACCGTTATGCCGCTCACGGGGAATTCCTCCTCTTGCCCTTCCCGGTCTGCGGCTGCGCAGCCCGCTGCGTCTCTGCAAGAATGTCCTGAAGCGGTACATTTTGCTGTTGAGCAATTTTTTTACAGTCCTCATATTCAGGGGTGCAGCGCAGGATATCACCGGATCCTGACTGCTTGACCCTGACCGTGCCATACCGTGTCTTGACCTGCCTCATCTCGCGCTGCATGGTCACCCTATCGGTCTCGTAAAAGCGGACGCCAATGGTTGTGGTCTCCCTCAGTATGATCTCGCTCATCCTGTTTCTCTGCTCATTATAGCAAAGCACCGTAAGAAGAACCCCTGGCCGCGATTTTTTCATGATCACCTGCGTCAGGAATACGTCAAGAGCCCCCCGTTCAAAAAGCCTCTCCATCACATATTCATAGACCTGGGGATTCATGTCATCTATGTTCGCCTCGATAACTGTTATGGCCTCCTGATGCATGTCCTCATATGCCTGACCGACCATGAGTCTGAGGATATTCGGACGATCTTCCGGGTCCTTGCTCCCTGCACCTGTGCCGATCGTTTCAGGAGAGAAGAAAGGCATGCTGCCGGATCCGGATGAGAGCGTTTTCAGGAGAACAGCGCCGGTCGGCGTTGTCATCTCGAATGCAGGGCCGGAAGAATAGCAGGGAATTCCTTTCAGCAGTTCTGCTGTTGCCGGCGCAGGCACAGGCATGATGCCGTGAGAGGTCCTGGTGCTGCCGCTGCCGAGGTTGACAGGCGAGGAACAGACCTCATCGATACCCAGATGCGCGAGACCGATCAGCGTGCCGAAGATATCCACAAGGCAGTCAACACAGCCAAGCTCATGCAGGTGGGTCTTTTCGATCGTGCTTCCATGGACTTTTGCCTCTGCCTCAAAAAGATTTTTGAATACCTCAAGGCCCTGTTTCTTTATCTTCTCAGGCAGCGTTGACTTTTTTATGATCCCCTGAATATCTTTCCATCGCCTGCCCTTTGCCTCTTGCCCTTTGCCCTTAGCCGTCAGTTCAACATCCACCTTCGTCGCCACGATCCCTGCCCTGAGCACCTTCTTTTCACTGAGGACATAGCCACTGATCCCGAGCTTCCTGAGTCCTCGTTCGATCTCCCTGAGCGGCACACCCGCATCAACAAGGGCGCCGAGGCACATGTCCCCGCTGATCCCGGAAAAACAATCAAAAAATGCGATCTTCAAATACATTGCCACATGCCGGCTACTTCACGTCCAGATGCGGTTTCACGTCTTTATGAAAATCGAGCTTTGTGAAATAAGCGCCGATGGCTGAACGGTAATCGCCGATGGACTTCATTGCCTGCGTGGCGAGATCGAACCTCTGCTGAAGACTTATTCTTCCCCCGTTGTTTTTCAGCTGCGCGATAAAGGCCGCATACTGGGACGGCGCAGTAAGGGCAGCGATGCTGTGCCAGTTCTTTGCGGATGCCATGGTCATGGCAGGCCCGCCGATATCGATGTTCACCCGCGCGGTCTCAGCGGTTGTGCCTTCTTTTGCTATCACCGCAGTAAAAGGATAGAGGTTTCCGACAAAGATATCAAAATATACGCCGGCGTAGTTGCTCCCTGCTGCGAGCGTCTTATAGAGATATTCCTCATGCGCAGGATTGCCTCTCTCTGCAAGAAGGCCTGCATGGATCTTCGGGTGGAGCGTCTTGACCAGGCCGCCTTCCATTTCGGGCGCACCGGTGAACTCTTCGACAGAGACATAGTTCTTTACGGCGTCTGACCCGAGGAGCTCTGCGATCTTCTTGCCGGTGCCGCCGGTGGAGTAAAACCTGGCAGCCGGATTCGCGGCAAGAATGCCTCTTATCAGCTCTTCAAGCCCGGTCTTGTCAAAGACACTGACGAGGATATGCTCCGGTTTAATGAGGTCAATGACCTGGTGGATATTTTCTCTGATGCTCATAGTTCCCCCTGTAATGCAGTATTCTTGAAATTTATCATACAACAAAAAATATCCCGCGCACCGTGTCCTTAAGCAGCGGATTACCCCCTCCTTACCAAGGAGGGGGTTGGGGAGGTTTTGGTAATTTTATCTATACCCCTCCAAACCTCCCCTTGGAAAGGGGAGGACCATTATATCCCTGACTTGAACGTCCTTCGCATGCACGCATCTACACCTTCAGCAATCTCCCGATCTCTGCGATCATCTCGGCAATGGTCATCTTTATCCGGTGGCCGAAACCGAGCCTCTGCCGCAGTTCTATCTCGATGCCGGACAGCTCCCGGTACAGGTCTGTCCGGTCGAACATGCATTCCGCGCTCTTTTCAGGGGACATGTCCCAGTCTATTCTGTGGCAGCCGATGCCCTGCGTCTCGGTGTTGTCAGGCCTGCGCATCTTATACGGCACCCCGTGCAGCCTGCAGATCATCAGACGGTATTCATAGAGGCTGCAGAGGTTGTCCTGGTTGAGCGGGCACATGATCCGCCTGGCCTGCCCCTCCCTGTCATGCATCCTGTACAGCTCAGTCACCTCTCTGGCCTTGTCAAAGACCTCTGCCCTCTTCTCCTGACCCAGAGACTGCATCCCTCGAAGCAGGTACAGGAACTCGGAAAGGGTATGATGATAAAAGCGCTCTTCGCAGCAGTTCTCGTCGCAGCCGTTGCATGAAAACCCGTAGCACGAAGCAGACCTGGCATATGCTCTGCCCATGCGGTCGTACAGGTCCCGCATCTTTTCAAAAGAAGTGTCGGTGATATTTCTGTCAGCAGTGAGGAGAGGCGAGAAGATGCTCATGCCCTGTTGCAGGACCGCGTTGAGATAATGTCCCAGGTCTCCTGGTCCAGTTCATCCACATAATCCGCTATGTTGTATCGTTTGCCGCAGTCCATGCAGCGCAGGCTTATCGCCCTTCAACCAATGTGCAGGACGATCCTTCCGCTGCATTCGCGGCATTTGAGATTCGTGTCTTTCACGCCTTTATTCTATCCAATAGCGCAGGCTTTTTGAAACCTCCCTGCATCACGTATAATGAACTATGCAGATCGAAACCGTGCCTGTGGGCCAGCTTGATACCAACTGCTATCTCGTCTTTGATGAAGAAAGCAGGGAGGCGATGGTCATTGATCCGGGTGATGAACCTGACAGGATCAGGGCCATTATCGACGCCAGGAAACTTCAGCCCATCTACATCGTATTCACCCATGCCCACTATGACCATGTCTGCGCTGTCAGGGAACTGAAAGACAGGTATCAGGCAAAGATCGTGATGCATGAGGCTGAAGCCCGGACGTACGATGAGACAAAGAAACGCTGCATGGCATGGGGATATGAAGCGACCGATTTTCCGCGTCCTGATCTGATCGTGAAGGAGGATGACAGCCTGCAGGTCGGAAAGGCATGCTTCAGGATCATCCATACGCCGGGACATACACCCGGAGGCATATGTATCTATGGTGAGGACCTTCTTTTTGCGGGCGACACGCTCTTCCGCGGTTCAGTGGGACGGACAGACCTGCCTGGGGGGAGTACATCCGATCTTCTCAGGTCGCTCGTGAAGCTTGCCCGGCTCGAACCCTCAACCAGGGTGTTCTGCGGCCATGATGAGGAGACGACCATAGGCGCCGAAATACGGTCAAATCCCTTCATGCCTTCCCGATAATAGGCAGGACCACATGCAGAACAGCATACGCTCCGTCTTTTCAGCCCAGAGAGATGCGTTCGCTGAGGTGACCCGCTCAGCCCGACAGGCAGAGACCCTCATCGAGACGATCAGCCCGCTGATTGAAGTATATACGTCGGCAGTCTGTCCTCAGTGTACCTCGGTCTGCTGCATCAACAGGCATTCCCGCTTTGACCGGAGCGACATTATTTTCATGACGGCGCTTGGAAAAGATATCCCTGAGGACGATCCCTGCACTGCCGAAACAGATGCCTGCAGGTTTCTGGGCAGCAGGGGTTGTGTCCGAAAGCGCTCGGAAAGGCCATATCGCTGCACCTGGTTCTTCTGCTCAGCGTTGCTGGATCAGATCATGCAGCAGGCGTCAGCAGAAGAATACAGAAACTTCATGAAAATACTGCGGAATATAACGGATCACCGCACCTCAATGATCAGCAATTTCGAAACTGTATCCATGAAATCTTCTTAAGCATCCGAAACCGCATAAAAAACAAATAACCTATTGTTTTAATTGACACTTTTCATTTGCCTGCGATAATATTAAAGCTACCTACATGCTGGATAAAACAGCCATATTGAAAGAAGCCCAGAAGCAATTAGCCAAAGGTGCGGTCGACAAGGCCATTTCCGAACTGGAGAAACTTGTCAAAGAAAGCCCGGACGGCAACACTTACAACATGATAGGTGACATATATCTGAGAAAAGGGACCCAAAAATCTGCCATCGAGTATTACTCAAAGGCCGCTTTCTTCTTCAGGCAGGAAGGCTTCTCCCAGAAGGCACAGGCGCTGTACAAGAAGGTATTGAACATCAACCCTGCTGATACGGACGCCCTCATCGCCTTTGGCGAGATCTGCGAAGAAAAGGGCATGCTGGCAGAAGCGATCAAATATTATCTGGTTGTTGCTGATCTCCTTGCCAAGGAAGGCAGGAAAGATAAGATCCTCGATGTGTATACAAAGATCCTGTCCCTTTCTCCTGCAAACATCCCGCTCAGGGTAAAAGTCGCTGATATCTATATCAAAGAAGGTCTCAAGTCCGATGCAGCGGGCGAATACGTGCATATCGCCAGGATCCATGATGAAAAAGGAGATGTTCAGAAAGCCAGGGAATTCTTCCAGAAGACCCTCGATCTGCAGCCCCTGAACAAGGACGCTGCGCTCGGTCTCAGCCACATCTATGAAAAGACCGGCGAGATGAAGCAGGCTCTCGAGCAGATGAGGGATGCGGTAGTGCTCTTTGCCGAAGACCTGGATATCCTCTTCCGCTGTGCAGATCTGGCCATCACCACGAATGACCTGGCCCTGGGTAAGAAATGCCTGCAGAAGATAACCGAGAAAGAGCCGAAGAACATCAAGGCACACAGGATGCTGGGTGAACTGCATCTTAAGGCCGGGGAAACGGAAATGGCCTGGGAACAGTATCTGCCGATCCTTGATGAGGTCCTCCTTGACCAGAAGTTTGAGGATGCCATCGCGTTTCTCAACACCTTCAGGCAGGTCGAACCGCTCGAAACAGGCAAGCGGCTTATTTCACTCTATAAGCAGCTTAATGAAAATGACCTGGCAGTGGCAGAATTGCTGTCAGTCGGCGATCTGTATGCTGCGCAGGGCCTGGAAGATGACGCCCGCGCCTGCTATGGCGAAGCGGAGCAGCTCAACCCATTGGATGCTGGGGTCAGGAAAAGGCTTGCGCCTCCTGAGCCGGAACCTGCGCCTGTCATGGAGGAACCACCTGTCCCTGAAATAGAGCTGCCCGACATCCTGATGCATGAACCTGAAATGGAGAAGACGGTTATTGAGCCCGAAATACCGTCCGTGCCTGAGATCAATATATTTGAAGGATCATCATTCCAGCCGGAGACCATCGAGACCAGAGAGCCCGTGTACACTGCACCGGAGGAGACGCCTGAAGAACCGGTCGTGGAACAGTTCGAGGCCCCGGTATTCGAGAAGGCAGCAGCTCCGGAGAGCATTACGATCAGGGCCGAAAAGGCCTTTGACGAGGTGATCACCGAGGCAGATATCTTCTCCCGTTACGGACTGCTCAGCGAAGCGCAGCGTCTGCTCGAAGGTCTGAAACAGAGATTTCCCGACCATATTGATGTTCACCTGCGGCTTAAGTCCGTGTACACGGACACGCACGACAGAAAGGCTGCGGTGAGCGAATGCATTATCCTGAATGAACTGTACAAGCGCAATGGCGATGAAGCAAATGCCGCGCAGGCAATGAAAGATGCCTACGATATCAATCCTGAAGATCCGCGGCTTGCTGACCAGGGTATTGACCATATTATATCCTCCGGGGCACAGGTCGAGCAGGCCACCTTCGCTGCCGCTCAACCGGCCGGCTTTGCTGAAGCTGTTCTGTCAAAGGAACCCGATATCGATGACTACGAGGAAGAGATAGCTGAGGCTGATTTTTATACCCGCCAGGGTCTGGCGACAGAGGCTGTCAAGATCCTGGAGAGACTGCAGAAGCTTTTCCCTGAGAACAGTGATGTCAGCGAACGACTGGCCGCTCTGGGGCAGACAGACCAAGGCCTTTCAGCCGGCGAAATGTCAAGCAGCCTGGACATGCAGGACACGTTCGAACTCCCTGAAACCGTTGAAGAGCCGGTTGAGTTCGAAAGGCCAGGAGCATTCGGAACAGACGAAGAGTCAGGCCTGGCCGGAAGAAGCGAAGATCAGGAGACGTTTGAGCTACCCGGCCAAAATGAGATGTTCGATCGCTTTGAAGAGTCCGGGCAGAGAGCGTTGCCGGCAGAAGAAGCTGTCATCGAAAAACCGGCTTTTCAGGAACCGGCTTCAGCCCAGCCTGAAGAAACGATCTTCGAAGAGCCGGCACCAATCACGGAAGCTCCTCTGCAGGAAGAAATGCCGCAGCCGGAACGCTCTGTTCCGGAACCTGCCAAAGAAAGTGAGTTCGAGACATTCGCCCTTTTTGACGAAGAGCTGGTCGATGCCCAGGAAATGCCTGAGCCTGCGCTTGATAATGACGTGCTGGAGATATTTCAGGAGTTCAAAAAGGGTATCGAACGGGAGCTTGGTGAAGCAGATTCCGAGACCCATTACAACCTCGGCATTGCTTACAAAGAGATGGGCCTTGTTGACGATGCCATCAAGGAGTTCCAGACATCGCGGGATGACCCGTCACGGTTCATCCAGTCATCTACCATGCTGGGCGTCTGTTACATGGAAAAAGGCCTGTACCCCCTTGCCATTGATGTCCTGAGCAAAGCGGCAAAGGAGATGAAAGAGAGGGATGACTCCTACTGGGCGCTTATTTATGAGCTTGCAGAGGCACACGAGAAGAACAATAATCTGCAGGAGGCCCTTGAGCTGTACACCGGCGTGTACGGCTGGAGTGCCAAATTCCGGGATGTTTCTGATAAAATGAGTCAGTTGAGGGCCCAGGCCCCGCCGGTTGTCGAAAAGGAAAAAGAACAGGTGAAAGAAAAGCCTAAAGAAAGGAAGGATCGGGTATCCTACCTCTAATGCATGGACTATCTCGAATATTTTAAACTTGCAGAACATCCGTTCTCGAATGTCGTGGACAGCAGGTTCTATTACAACAGCCCTGAACAGGTACAGGCTCTTACCAAGCTGAAATACGCCATTGATACGAAGAAGGGCCTCGCAGTCGTGATCGGCAATATCGGCGCAGGCAAGACCACCCTCGCACGCAAGATGCTTGAGGAACTCGACGAGGATCACTACGAAGCAGCACTTCTCGTGATCATTCACTCTTCTGTAAGCTCGGAGTGGCTCTTCAAGAAATTTGCGATCCAGCTCGGCGTCAAGAACGTACCTGAAAGTAAAATTGAGATACTGAGCGAGATATACCGCAGACTCCACGAGATCAATGAGCAGGGCAAGAGAGCGGTCGTACTGATGGATGAGGTACAGATGCTGAATTCCCGCGAGATCATGGAAGAATTCAGGGGCCTCCTGAACATGGAGACAACGGAGGGCAAGATGGTCAACTTTGTATTCTTCGGCCTTCCTGATCTCGACCAGGTGCTTTCCCTTGATGAGCCGCTCAAGCAGAGGGTCGCGATCAGGATAAAACTGAATGCGTATTCGGAAGCTGACACCAGGGACTATATCGAACACCGGCTGAAAGTGGCAGGAGCTGTCGGCCAGATATTCACCGACAAAGCCATATCCCTGATATACAAATATTCAAACGGCACGCCCCGGCTGATCAATACGATCTGTGATAATGCGCTTCTTGAGGGGTTTTTGTTCAAGAAGGAAGCGGTAGACGATACGATCATCAAGACCGTCGCTATCGACCTCGGTCTTGAGAACTAGATCCGCCCGGTAAACGTGATCTCCCGCACGGTCAGCGTAACAACATAGCGGGAAAGTTCTATCCTCATCCTCGACTGATACCAGACGCCCTTTGCCTGCGCAGGCATGTCGTAGAACACGGTCACCTGCTTGCCGTCATCAAAAGAGATTCGCTGTTTTTGGGGAAGCATGGTCTTCCTGTCGAGCACGACCTGCCTGGTGGCATTCTGCAGGACAAGCTGATCGTTCTCCTCCTGGACCGTAAAATCGGCCAGGTCCCACCAGAAGAGGCTGTCCCTCAACCCCCGGGTCAGGATAGCGGTCTTGCTCCTGTCGAGTTTCGGCGTGCTTTTCACCCTGCCATCCCTGGAAGCAATATCCATGGCAAGTATGCCGAGCGTATAGACCTTCATATGCATGTCTCCGCCCTGTGCAATATCGACAACTGCGTCGCCATGCATCTCAGAGTCGGTCTTCTCGAAGACCACTGACATGGCCGCATCTATTTTTTCGATGCCCTTACGGTCTGCAAGAACAGCATCAAGGCTCCGCTGCTCAAAGGGCAGTTCGACCCTCTGCGGTGCGCAGGCTGAGACAGCCACAAGCATGCTAACGAAGAACAGCTTTAAGAAATTCGTCACAGTTCCTTACTCCTATGATATCGATCTCCTGTTTTCCCTTCATCTTTTCCGCATTGCCTGCGGGTATAACAGCCCGTTCAAACCCGATCTTTGCCGCCTCTTTCAGACGCGTCTCTGCCTGTGCAACCGCCCGGATCTCGCCGGAAAGCCCGACCTCGCCAAATACGCAGATGCCGGGCCCGATCGGTTTTTCCCGGCCCGAAGATGCGATGGTTGCGATAATGCCGAGATCGACTGCCGGTTCGATGATCTTCAGGCCGCCGACAATATTGATAAAGATGTCCATGCCGCCGAGATGCAGGCCGGCCCGCTTTTCGAGGACTGCGATCAGGAGGTTCACCCTGTTGAAGTCAACACCGATCGATGTCCGCCTCGGCATACCGAAGTTCGTCTGGGATACCAGTGCCTGTATCTCGACCATGAGCGGCCGCGTGCCTTCCAGGCAGGCGACAACGGTCGAGCCGGATACATTCCTGGGCCGCTCCGAAAGAAAAAGCTCTGAAGGGTTGTCCACTTCCCTGAGGCCTGCATCAGACATCTCGAAAATACCGATCTCATTGGTCGAACCGAAGCGGTTCTTCATGGTACGCAGGACACGATAGGAGTGTCCGCGGTCCCCTTCAAAATAGAGCACTGTGTCCACAATATGCTCAAGAACGCGCGGTCCTGCGATCGTGCCCTCTTTCGTGACATGGCCGACAAGGAAGACCGGCAGATGGGTCCGTTTTGCATGGAGCATCAGCTTTGCAGCGCATTCCCGCACCTGGCCCACGGACCCGGGGGCAGACATGAGTTCCTGCGTAAAGACGGTCTGGATGGAATCGACCACCATGGCATCAGGCTTTA
Organism: uncultured Nitrospiraceae bacterium; assembly: GCA_964463135.1. Classification (GTDB taxonomy): domain Bacteria; phylum Nitrospirota; class Thermodesulfovibrionia; order Thermodesulfovibrionales; family UBA6898; genus UBA6898. The sequence goes on along the minus strand of CAYXBA010000001.1, from coordinate 234,730 downwards.
TTTTTTTAGCCGCATCCAGAATGCCTTCAAGCGATGTCTCGGGCAGCAGGATGATATTCTCAGCATCCACCGAAAGCCTCTCTGCCCGCATCTTGATCTGCTGCGGCGATTCCTCACCAGAGACGTAAAGCAGTTTCCCGGTCTTTCGGGAAAGGCCGGCAAAGGCCTGGAGCAGAAGCGTTGATTTACCGATGCCCGGGTCGCCGCCCACAAGGATTACCGAGCCTGCAACAACACCGCCGCCCAATACCCGGTCGAACTCCTGAATGCCGGTCGAGATCCTCTTCTCGGATATGCCCTCTATCTCCTGCAGCAGGATAGGCTCGGTTTTCATCGAAGGCTGGAGAGAGCCCTTGCGGCTGGACGGGGCTTCCCGCTCTTCCACAAAGCTGTTCCATGCATTGCAGTCAGGACATTTGCCGAGCCACTTGGGGCTGCCGTAACCGCAGGATTGGCACTGATAGAAGGTTTTCGTTTTGGACATGATCTAGTTGTTGCCCTTCACATAAAAATTGACGGAATCGATGACCGCATCATCAGCGTCTATAAGTGATATTGTATATGTTCCGGGCAGAGGTTTCCACGAAATCGTTTCTGATGCCCTGCCTATCTCAGTGCTGTTCAGTCTCCAGCGGAGAAGATCGCCCTGCACATCCGCTTCAAAGAAGACCCGCTGACGGTCTTCCGGTATATCAGGGTCCAGGGCGATGATCATGCCCTGGGCAGGGTAGATGATCCTCTGCAGGGAAGAAGACGTCCCTGAAGTAACTACCGGTTCCGACTGCTGGGAAACTGTCTCAGCGCCTTTGATGGCAAATTCCTTCTTCTGCAGATCAAACGTTCGGGCATTTCCTGCCTGCAGGACCATATATTTTGGCATCTTCATGGGCCTGCTCGGGACCTTTGCATGCAGATACCCCATCACCTCGTGCCAGACCGGTGCAGCACCGGTCATGCCTGACACATTCCACATCGGCTCACCGCTGAAATTGCCGACCCATACGCCGACCGTGTACCGTTCGGAGTAGCCGATGCACCAGTTGTCCCGCATGTCCTTGGACGTGCCGGTCTTCACCGCGGTCCAGAATTTTGTGGACAGAGGATTTTCAAGGCCGAAAGTGATGCTCCGCGCCTCCCTGTCTGACAGGATATCGGATACAAGCAGGGCAGCCTCTTCAGAATAGACCCTCCGCTTTTTTGCAGTACTTTTTACTGACGTTATTTTCAGCTCTGACCATACGCCGCGATTGGCAAGCGTCCTGTATGCATTCACCAGTTCATACAGCGTTACATCGGCTGTGCCGAGCGCGATCGAAAAGCCATACTGCTCTTCGGATTCGAGCTGACCGAATCCGGCCTCGCCCAGTTTGGACACAAAGGCCCCGACCCCCACAAGTGTGAGTGTCTTGACCGCAGGCACGTTCAATGACGAGGCAAGGGCATCACGCGCCTGAACAGGCCCCTTAAAGTCATTGTCATAATTTTCCGGCCTGTACACGCCATAGGCAGTAGGGACATCAAGGGGACTGTCGATGAGAACTGACGAGGGGTTCAGCAAACGGCGGTCAAAGGCGAGTCCATACAGAAAGGGCTTGAGCGTGGAACCTGCCTGTCTGCGAGCGACAATGCCGTCCACATAGCGTGCGCTTGAAAGGTCGCCGCTGTTGGCCACATAGGCAAGTATCTCTCCTGTCCTGTTGTCAGCAACAAGCACGGCACCATCATGCACATTCTGCTTTTTCACGGCAGCAAGATGATATTGAAGCGTGTCCGAGGCAAAGCGCTGAAGTCCTGTGTCAAGAGTAGAGAATGCTGATGTCATGCCGTTCTTCAGAAGTTTCTGCGCAACCTGCGGGGCAAGTCCTGTTCCCTGCTTCACGCCATAGGGGCCGACAAGGGTCTTCGCTGCAAGGAGCTTCAGGTCTTCGCACGTTGTCTTGTGGCCCATGGATTCGGCAAGCATACAGGCGCGGTTGGCAACCGCATTCGGAGCTGCATTCGGACTCCTGATCAGGGAGGCGAGGACGACTGATTCCTGTTCATCAAGACCGGTTGCGTCCTTATCAAAAAGCCCCTGAGCTGAAGCTGCAATGCCCTGAAGCTCTCCCCTGAAGGTGACGAGATTGAGATAGGCATCGAGGACCTCATCTTTCTTCCATGTCCCCTCAAGCTCACGCGCAGCCTGCATCTGGTCCCATTTCTGACCGATGCTCCGCTTCTTTGCCTTTGGCCTCAGCTCTTTATTGAGCATGGCAGCTACCTGCATGCTGATCGTACTTGCACCGCGCTGAGTATTGCTGAAGATATTTTTTATGGCTGCAGCGCCGGCAGCCTTCCAGTCAACGCCGTGATGTTCATAGAAGCGCTTGTCCTCGGTATGGAGTACGGCCGCGATCAATGCAGGAGAGATATCCTTCAGTTCTTTCCAGTCGAGCCTCCTGCCTTTGGCATCGACCCTGAGCTCATGGATCACCTTGCCGTGCCTGTCCAGCAGCACTGCATCCGATTTTTTGTACGACTTTCTTACATCCTCAAATGAGGGCAGGGCATATGCGTAACTCCCTGTCATAAGAAGAATGACCAAGACCGCAATCTGCTTCTTCATTCTGAATTAGTCCTGACGTTGGTACGAAAGCACTGACAGGAGGTGTAGAGACGGTGAGAATGCACTGCCTGCGACACCGAAGCAGCCTTCGTATAACAAGAGACGATGCGTGTCAGTAATTCATTTCTCACAAAAATATCGTTCATCGCTCTCACCTAAAATAATGTCGCATTGCAGGGCTTTTCACCGTCTCTACCCTCCAGCAAAAACAACTTCTTTCTTGCCCTTACTCTCCCACCTCGATCTTCTTATTCGGCAGTTCGCCGAACATCTCAGGAGCGTACAGCGCTTCAGCGCGTGTTGTCGGCAGGGAGAATGTCCCGCTGTTGTTCAGCCTTACCGTGTATTCAACCGTCCATGACCCCTTCGGCACAAATTCATAATACGCCCTGAACGCCTCGAACGAACGCTCTTCAAACGCAGGCCAGACCCAGCCCTCTTGCTTCTCTCCTGATGTCATGATCTGCGAATCCCTGCCGAGCCCTGTGCCGAGGATGTTTGAGCCCGCCGGTATCGGGTCCTGCACCACGACCCATGTCATATCAGCCTGCGCCTCTATCTCGAGCCGCACCCGCACCACATCGCCCTTTGACCATTTTCCTTTGTTCTTCTGTTCAACAGGCAGGAGAGATTTTTTTATCTTGTACCCGCTCGACAGCGGTTCCTTGAGCTGAATGGCAGCAAGACTCTGGAGCATGACCCATGGCTTGCCCCTGCCGTCGTGGTGCACGCTCAGCAGTTCCCTGTCCTTGGGCCAGCTGAACCTGAGGCTCAATCCCTCGTCATTTCCTGTCCAGTCGACCTTTCTGGTGATCTGGTCCAGTGTCGCTGACGTTGAGCCTGTCGGTGCCACTGCCTCGAACTTTTTCGAGAACTTTTCCATCGCAAGCACACCCCAGGCATTGGCAGTCGTCAGACCCCAGTAACCCCTGTGCTGTCTGCCCAAAGCGCCGCGCACCAGCCGCGGCATATCTTCTTTCCATGACTCCCTGTTCAGGAAGGTGAGTACGCTCTTCACCGCATTCACATCTGCAGAGAGCATAAGCCACCAGAGGTTGTCGCTGCTCTCTGTCGAAAAGCCCATGACAGTTCCCTGGAAATTCAGCCGCGACCTGATGATCTGCTCAGCCTCCTTCAGCCTCTTTTCACGGTCAGGAATATCCTTTATCCGGGAAAGCAGGTTCGTCCAGTCGAGCACTGCAGAGGTCGGCCAGAGGTTCGGCTCAAGCATGATAGAACCGAGCATCTTCGGTTCAGCCTTGCCGGTCCTGGAGAGCGCCTCGACCGCTGCAAGCTTGCGTATCGAAAGGTCAGCAGTCGGCAGCGATGAATATCGGATCACACGGCCTTCGACAAAACCCTTGAGCCCTTCTTCCATCCTTTCCCGTATCTCCTGAGGAATGGGCCAGCCTGCCTCATCGGATATGGCAAGCATATATGTAGTAAGACTGTCGCTTCCGCGGGACATGATCGGGAAATATTTCACGAGGCCGTCCCCGTCGAGATGCGCCGGAAGTTCGGCCAGGACCTTCTTCCAGAGTTCCTCATCCCGCAGTGCGATTGCCTTGGATGTCTTCTGTTCCATGCAGGTGTAAGGGTACTGTTTCATGTACCAGGCAACACCGCCGAGGCCGTTCGATAGTTTCGGCTTGAGTGAAACCGTGACCCCGCCCTTGCCCGGCATCGAATCCTTTGGCCGCTCAACGTCCATGTCGAGGAATGTCTCGACCTGCGCAAGCGTTGACTGGAATACCCGGACAGGGACTGCCTCTGCAACCGTCTGTTTCACCTTCATGCTGTCTGCAGCAGTGCCGCCTTTTTCCTTTACCGATATTTCATAGCTCAGGCCCGGGATGCGCAGGGGGACCTTGACCTCCCATGCGACCTCCTTTGCCTCACCTGCGGCAAGCGATTCGGTTATAGGGTCCAGGACCTTGTCCTCATATCCCTTCATTACGCCGCTGACCTCGATATCCATCTTCCGGTCAGAGGCATTCCTGACCGTAAAGCCGGCATTGAAAACATCCCCTTCGCGAACGACCTGCGGGATACCGGAGAGGAGCATGATCTCCTGCGTTGTCCGTATGCCTGCCTGGCCGGTGCCGAAGAGGCCGTTGCCGCTGTTCGCGACAGCAACGATCCTGAATCCGGTGAGCGAGTCATTGAGCGGAATCTCTACTGAGGCCTCGCCCTTATCATTGAGCTTCACCCGTCCCTTCCAGAGCAGCAGCGTATCAAAGAGTTCACGCGTTGACTGCCTGCCTCCGCCGCCGCCCTGCGGCAGGGCCTTGAGGCCGTAATGCCTCTTGCCCACAACCTGCATCTGCGCTGTGGCTGTGCTGACTTCATAACCGCGTCTGCCCATCATTGAGTCGAGCAGTTTCCAGCTCTGGTTCGGCATCAGTTCAAGGAGCCCTTCATCAACAGCAGCAATTGCGACCTCACTGTTCTTCGGCAGGGCCTTTCCATCTGCCCGCTTGACCTTGATGCGAACGCGCGCCTTTTCCCTTACCTTATAGACCTCCCGCTCCGGCACGACCGCGACATTCAGCTCATGGGCCTTCCAGCCGACATTGATCTCTGCTATGCCGAGTTTAAAAGCAGGCTTGCCGAGATCGACCATGGCAGTCGGCTGCAGATCAGAGACCCTGCCCCTGACGATCAGCGCAGAGACAAAGACATTCGGCGCATAGTTGTCCCTGATCGGTACTTCGATCATGGGAGATTCACCAGAAAGTTTCTTCAGATAGGTCTCGACAATACCTTCACGTTCGATTGTGACCAACGCGGTCGCGTCCCTGAACGGCATGCGCACCTGGAATCTGGCAATGTCACCCGGCTCATACCGCTTCTTTTCAGGCAACAGGTCGATCCTGTCATTGTCAGAGACATCGAACCACCACTGCCCCTTTCCTGCGATCCAAACTTCCCTGTGCGCAGCCGAAATATTTCCTGCATCATCCGCGGTCTTTGCCTGAAGAATGACATTGCCGGTCACCGGCGACTGCACCTCGCAGACCAGGAACCCCTTTGCATCTGTCCTGCCCTCGCAGATCTGTTTGAGCTTCTTTGTCTCTGAAACATGTTCATAGGAATAGAACCCGCCCACAAGCCTCTTCCTGTGCGAGAAGAACTTCTTCTGGAAGAGGTCGACCTTTACATCGCGGTCAGCAGCAGGCTCACCTCCAATGTCCAAAACCGCAACATGGAATTTAAAGGACTCCTCTGCAGCTGCCCATGAATCAGGCTTGATGCCGATATTCAGACTTGACGGCCAGAGCGGTATCCTCTGCGAAACAGTCTGGACCTCGCCGTTGGGGTCCCTGAACTCAAGTTCTGTCTGTACGTCGTGGGGCTGTGTTACGGCCGGCAGATCCTCTATCGTTGTTCTCAGACTTCCGGTCTTCTCCAGGACAAGCTCTTTCGTCTGGATCTTTGGTTTGCTCCGCTGTGCCTCTTCCTCAGAGTCGTACCGTCCCCGCCTCAGGACCTCTTCCTTCACCTCTCCGTTCGAGAAAAAGAAATCCTCGTAATCAGGATAGTTCAGATATTTGCGCAGCACCTGACTCCGCAGTTTGACAGACATGGCACCCGCGCCGCCGCCTGAAAGATAGGAAACGTACAGATCGAGCTCTGCCTTCTTTGCCCTGACCAGCGGTTCTTTCGGCGGCTGTATGATCGCCTTCATCAACGGAACTCTGAACTCCTCGACCCGGAAAGAGCCAGAGACCCAGCCGTCAGGGAAATAATAGGACTCATCGCCTGCTTCGTACCCGCCGACAGCAGTCCTCTCCTGTTTCTTTTCTGAAGGCTTCTTCAGAAAAGAAACCTCGTACATGCCGAGCTTCGCATCTTTCGGGACCACCCATTCGGTCTCGGCAATGCCCTGGTTGTCCCACTTCAGCGGGAATTCGTACCGCTGCGAGCTGCCGCTGTGTTGGATCAGCAGGGCCTTCGGCAGTTCGTCGACCTGGGAAAAACCTGCCATGACATGCTTGCGGATGAGGTGCTTCATATGGACCGTCTCACCGGCCCTCAGCAGACTGCGGTCAAATATCGTATGCGCCTTTATTGGTCCGCGGTAATCCGGCCCCGGGAGATTGAACCGCCAAGGCTCAATGCCCTCATCCCAGTTTGAGTGGACAATGGTCATATCATTTTTGCTCTTCGCAAAGACGAAAAGACCGCTGTCAATGCCCTGCAGTGCCGAAGCTGCTTCGCTGTGATTGATATCCCCATTACACCGCGGCAGTTCGCTCTCCGAAGGCAGATGCTTCTTTATTGCCGCGATACCCTCTGCATTGGTCTTTCCCTTCCAGAGCTCTTTGCCGTTGCAGTCCCGTATCGAGATATCAGCATCCCTGACCGGACCTGCCTTGTCCAGTGTCGTGACCCATACCAGGGAAGATTCCCTGCCCCATTTGAAATGTGCGGACAGATTCGTAACAAGCGCTGCAGTCGGAACATACAGCGGAGCCTGCTGGCCAAGGAGCGAGGCGCCGAGGATCTGGCTCTCCATCTCGACAACATAAAGGCCCGGGTCCCTGAGAGGGATGCCGACAACTTCGAAGGCCCTGGCGCCTTCAGGCTTTGGCACAAAAAATTCCTGCGCCCCAGCCTCAGCATTCAGGATCGATGCATCCCTGCGAGCTGCGGCAACTTTTCTGAGCCACGAGATGATCTTTTCTTCCCGCAGCGCACTGACCTTCTGCATTCTGCCCTTCAGGCCTTTTACGCTATCAGCCTTCTTCTCCTGTCCTGCAGGGCCATCTTTCTCCCGGTCAACTGCCACAATCCGCGCCGCAACTTCTTTCTCGAGGTTCCTGAGCGTGACCGGCAGGGTTACATCCCCTTTCAGTTCGATGATGCCAAAACGGGCAGCGAACTTGGCAAGCGGGGGGAAGGCATCGGTCTTCACCGCAAGAGGAAAGCGGTCCTTATTCTCAAGGCTCCTGCCTGCATCGTCCTTCAGGTCCTGCGGCAGGACGACCGAAAAAGAGCTGTTCTCCGGGAAGGGGCCTTTGAACGTAACACCATACACAGTGTTCTCATCTGTCTCTCCAGGCGCCGGCCCCTCAGCCTCTCCTTCGGACTCTTCATCTTCATATCCATAAGAGGCCGCTTTTTCCGGCTTATAGGTCCTTCCCTCTGCCTTCATGATAATCTTCCTTGCAAAGTCCCAGGAAACAGGTGCAGAGAAATTGAGCTGCATCGGCAGAATGGGTATGCAGTTGGCCTTTGCATTCTCCCTTTTGCATCTGAAGGTGGCCTTAAAGGGATCGCGGACCCTGAAGCTCAATACCTGATCAGCCGTTGTCTTCACTCCGCTGATCGAGGTAATCCCCTTCCCCCATATCAGCTTTACCACTGCATGGTTCGGAAAATTCTGGACACACCGGACCAGAATATGAGGAATGTTCTTGAGGTGGTATTGCTCTCTTTCTATCCTCTCTTTTTCCTCTCCTGTGATCAGTCTTATCCTGACCCTCTCCTGTATGCCCTCTATTGCGCAGGAGACATTCGCCAGTATCGACTGTTCGTCTGCCTCTGCGTCGAGCTTCAGGATGAAGATCTGGTCTTCACTGATATTTTCGCTCCCCTCGCCGGGGACCGCCTCTTTGATCGCAGGTCCGCCAGTGGAGAAGGAATATTTTTGCTGACCGGACATGGCCATGTTCGAAAGGCTCCTGAGGTCAGCTTTGAGGGAAAAGTCACAGACAACACCGGCCGGAAGATCTCTCTCGAAATCGTACGCCCAATTCTTCCCGTCAGCCCAGCGGCCGTTCCCTTTTTCCGCGCATTGGATATCAAAGGGATCGACCATGCGGGGGTCGCCGAAAGCGACCATCTGCTCGGAAAAGCGAACCGAAACCTGCCTGACATTCTTCACCTCTCCCTGCGGGGAAAATATCTCGACCTTTGCTGTCGGCACGATGACAGGCACAGGAACTGGAGGCTGCTTGATCTCCTCGGCCGTGATGAAAGACGGGAGCGCGCAAAATAGCAGGAGCAAAATAATGGCAGAGAATCGTTTTTTCATTGTCCCTCCAAACGGATCAGATCGCAAAAAGTTTCATGCCGCTGCCGGCTCGGACGGCCTTTTGAAAGGCCATTGCCATAAACTCCTTGGCCTTGCCTGCAGCATCAGGGCTGGGATATCCCTGGGCCAGAAAGGCCGCGATCGCCGCAGAAAAGGTACAGCCGGTGCCGTGGAACTCTCCCCGTCTTTTCCTGGCCCTCAGGTAATGGAATGAACCATCGTATATGACATCGAGGGCAAGGCCCTCGAAATGACCGCCTGTTATAATGACGGTATCGGGTCCGGCATTACGCAAGAGGACCGCAGCCTTCTCCATCTCCTTTTGTGACGTGACCTTTATGCCACTCATTACAGACGCCTCATGCATATTCGGCGTGATCACCTTACAGAGAGGCAGCAGCTTCTTTCTGATGAGATCCGGCACGCCAGGGTCTGCGAGTCTCTTCCCTGAAGATGAGATGATCACCGGGTCGAGGACCACGTTCTTCAGACGATATTTTCTGATGATCTGTACAACAGTTTTCGCATTGTCTTCCGAAAGAAGCATGCCGATCTTTGTAGCATCAGGTCTCAGGTCGGTCAGGAGCACATCCAGCTGCTTCTTCAGGAAGACTCTGCTGACCGGCTCGACAGCTGCAACGCCCTTGGTATTTTGAGCAGTCAGGGCGGCAACTGCTGAAAGGCCATACACGCCAAGGGCCTGAAACACCTTGAGGTCTGCCTGGAGTCCTGCGCCGCCGGAGGGGTCAAACCCGGCGATAGTAAGGGCTTTTTTCATAAAATGCATTATATACCGTCATAGGCTTATTCTCAACTAAGGGCTCCCTTCAGGCAGCGTATACTTATCAAGCAATAACTTTACAATTTTAGTTATATATTTATATTGACAGAAGTTTGGATAACGTATAAAATTTGCGGTAGTAAAAAATATCCCTAGTACGGCTATTTTGAACAATATTCTTTGACGAAAGGAGGTGTTTTAAATTATGAAGAAGATCTTCGCACTTGCACTTTCAGTTCTCATGGTTCTTGCGCTTGCTCTCACCGTTGGCTGTGAGCAGAAGAAGCCTGAGGCTCCGAAGGAGGCCCCGAAGGCTGAAGCTCCTGCTCCTGCACCGGCTCCTGCTCCTGCAGCAGCACCGGCTGAGGCTCCTAAGCCTGCTGAGGCTCCTAAGAAGTAAGGTAAACCAGAGAATCATTACCGTAAAAAGGGCCCTTAATCGGGCCCTTTTTATTGCTCATTTCCCCCATCTTTTTCAGACGCCAAAGCCTCTTCGATAAGGTATAATACCAATCAGCAGCACGGGGAACCTGGCCATGATAAGAAAATCACTGCTTTTAAAACTTTTTGATGCAGCATACATCCAGCGCTGGAACGACCGCGTGCGGCCGGTCGAGTTCGTCGAACTCGACAAACAGGCGCAAAAAATGGTCATCGCCTATTTTCTCGGAAAGTTCGAGGAAGACAACCCCAGGTTCAGCTGGATCGAGATCATTGAAGGCGGCATCTTCGAACTCCTGCAGCGAATCGTTCTCACTGATCTGAAACCGCCGATCTTCTACCGGATCAAGGAAGACAAGGCCAAATACCGCAAGCTGAACGAGTGGGTCTATCAGGAGCTTGAGCCGGTGCTTTCCCCGCTCGGCAAGGACTTCTGCTCACTCTTCCAGGACTACTTCTCTGACGAGACCGAAAATATAAACCGTCGGATCCTGAATGCTGCGCATTTCTACGCTACCAAGTGGGAATTCGACATCATAGAGAAGATCCATCCCCAGAGCTTTGAGATGGAGGCGATCAAGAAGCGGCTCCAGGAGAAACAGAGTGAGTTCAGCGACCTGAAGGGCATGGGTCAGCTTTCGCGGAGCGAGCGGTACAGGCACTTTCTCGACATGTGCGGACAGCTGCGGTTCCAGATTCGATGGGCAAACCTTCACCGTGTTCCCAAGACGTCGGTCATGGGCCACTCGCTCTTTGTCGCGATACTCTCCTATTTCTTCTCGCTCGAGAATCTCGCCTGCTCAAAACGGTGCGTGAACAATTATTTTACCGGCCTGTTCCATGACCTGCCTGAGGTGCTGACAAGGGACATCATCTCTCCGGTAAAACGGTCCATCGAAGGACTTTCCGAGCTGATCAAGGATTATGAGAAAGAGCAGATGGAGCAGGAGGTGTACAGCCTGATACCCAGGGCATGGCATGCAGACATCAGGAGTTTTACCGAGGATGAGTTCAACAGCATCGTGACCGTGAATGGCGAGACGCTGACGGTCACCAGCGACGAGATCAATGATAAATATAATGACAATCAGTTCAATCCCCGTGACGGGGAACTGGTAAAGGCTGCCGACTCCCTGGCAGCTTTCATAGAAGCAGCAGTAGCCATTCGCAATGGCAGCACCAGCCAGGGGCTTGTGGAGGCAAAGCTCTCGATCCGCAGCAAGTTCGAGAAATCAACTATTGCAGGCATCAACTTCGGCGAGATCTACGCGGATTTCGAGTAGTCGGTCTATCAAAGCTTGATCGCTTACATCTTTGCTTTGGTTATTTATATCTCTGCGTTGAATACAAAGAATCAAATCAACAAAGGTATCAATAAACGAACTATGTCTTGCACATCTCCAGGAGCTTTGATGCAGTAATAACAGGACATTTTGATTTCACCCCCATATCGCACAGATCCTTGTCTCCGCTTACGATAAAATCCGCAGATGCCGCAGATGCACAGGCAAGGAACTTTTCATCTTCCGGATCCCTGCAACTATCCCCATGTGACGGCAGAGAGTCAACAACCTCAAAGAATGGCAGGGTCTCTTCCTCTATAAGAACTCTGATCTCTTCCTTTTTTAGCCTGAACTTGGGATATTCGAGCACAGCCCTGAATTCATCAAATGTCTCCTTCGTCACAGCAGGAACAATTCTGCCGGTTTTCCAGAGATCGACAACGCCAGCCAGCTCTCCCTGAAAGAGCAGTGCGGAGATCAGGATGTTCGTATCAAGAACGATCTTTAGCGGCGGCTTTTCTTTCTTGCCCACGCCACCGCTCCGGCAACCTCTTCGCTGCAAATGCCGAGCCTCTCCATTTTATCGCGTATGCCTTCAAGGGTCGCAGCTTCAGACGTGATCTTCACTGGCGCAAGGATGATCTTTCTGTCCTTGACCGAAACGTCATAATAATCCGTATCAGGAAAAGCTTTCACGATCTCCTTCGGCAGGGTCAACTGGTTCTTCGATGTTTTTTTAGCAAGCATTTTTCCTTACCTCCTTACTATAAGGATACCGTATTAAAGAGAGGCTGGCAAGTTCTATCCTCATTACACACATAGAAGGCCCGCCAAAATCCAAGAAAGCAGTCTACAACGTGACCTTGAACTCCCGCTCGTTAACCCCGAAGAAAAAGCTTTTTCTTGCAACTTTCACGATAACCGTATCGCCCTTCTTCTTATAGAAGAGATGGATCTTGATGTCCTCGACAGTTTCGATCTTCTCGCCGTCCAGCGCAATGATAAGGTCATCGGCCTCAAGTCCTGCCTTTTCAGCAATGCCTTCAGGAGATAATCCGCTGATGCTGACGGTCTTGTTATCCTCTTTCAGCATTACGCCGAGCTTCGGTGACTCGTTAAAGGGCAGCGGCGTGGGATACAGGATATAATCGGCAACATCCTTTTCAACATCGTCCGAGTTCAGGATCACCGAGTAGTCCTTCCCATTGATCCTGTGCGCACGCTTCGGGATGCCAGATCCGAATGCCATATGACCCACTCCGGCCAGCACCACAACCTGATATCCGGGATTCTTTGTCATGAAGTCGTTCAGGTTGTGGGCCATGGACTCGTCCCAGAGCACCTGCGACTGATAGAAGAAGTCAAAGTTCCTTGACTCTGAGCCCGCATGCTTTTCAAAGACTTCCCTGAGCCTTTTCTGATAATCCAGGTCAGCGAGGTCCATGTCCTCAGGCACGTCTTTCATGTCCTCCTTGCTCAGTGCCTGCAGTCCGTCCTTCGAGACCTTTGACACGATCTCTTTCTGTATGTTCAGGGCGATGACCGGGATCTTGTTCTCATGGGCAAAGAGCAGGATCTCGCGGTAAAGGTTGTAATCAAACCCCCAGCGTTTGAAGTACTCCGACTTTTTCAGGAAACTCTTTTCATCGATCGTTCCTGCGATATAATCATCAAGCGCCTTCTGAAAAGGCTTCTGAAACATCTCCATGCCTATGGCAAGCTTTTTGTTCTTCTTGTACAGCGACCGGATCACCTGATACTGGATGCGGTGATGATCAAAACGATCGTGCAATTCACCGACATAGACAATGTCCTTTGCGCCCGCCTTTTCGATGATCTGGGCTGCAGTTGTGATATGCGGCACTTCGACTGCCGGAATTTCATTGGCCAGTAAGATCCGCATACCCTGTTCACTCGCATGGATCGTCTTGGTACTATTGCGGCCGCCCTTGAAGACCAGGGTGCTGTATTTCCCATAGTGGGTGACCCGCTGGAGATACTTGCCTGTTTCCGCTGCTGATGCAGCGCTGAAAATGGCAACGACACTTTTTCTGCTGTACGGATTCTGCTTCATAACAAGCGCAAAGTCGCCTTCCAGCAGTTCAACCTTTGCATATAATCTTTTCAGGAGTTCTGCATCATGAGGAATAAGCAGTGATGACCCTTTTATGTCCTCATGCTTCAGGTCCTCTTCCTTCTTTTCAGTAAACCCGTTAGCCTTCAGGAAATCTCCCAGATCCTCATAAGACTTCTCACGGCCTTTGGGAAGAACGAATATCCTGCTCGGGTCGCCAAGGAGCCTTGCGACGACTGGTGCGATCTCATCGTTCGTCAGTTTTCTGAAGAGGTCATACTGTTCATCAAAGACCAGTTCAAGCGGGATATCCGAAGTCTCCATTTCAAAGGATCCGGACTCTTTTTCCACATCGAAGATCTTGCGAACAGTTCCCTTGTCAGTCCTGAGCAGTACAGGGAGCTGAAACCTCCTGGCTGTCTCCTGCGCGACGTCAAATGATATGAGCGCCTTTGAACCCTCATACCGCACCATGATATCCTTCAGATCAAAATCCAGGGCGCCTTTTCCCGCAACCCACTGCGTGAAGAACCAGTCGAGCTTTTTAGCGGATACTGCCTCAAAGGCATTCTGCAGGTCGCCCCAGGAGGCCTGCCGGAACCTGTTTTTTTCGTAGAACTCCTGCAGCGATCTCTGAAACACGTCCTGGCCGAGCAGGCCCTTAAGCGCATGGAAGACCATGGCGGTTTTGCCGTACCCGACAGAAGCGGTAGCCTTGTCAGTCCGCGAGATAAAGTCTTTCAGGGCGAAATCCTTTTCCGGCGTTATGGCGCTCTGATATCCGACCAGTATCTGCTTCCGATATTCAGCGCCCTTGCCCTTCAACTCCTCATACTGATGGTCGGCAAGATAGGTTGTCAGACCTTCAGACCAGTTTCCACTTTGATGATCGATATAGACCGAGTTGCCGAACCATTGATGCAGGATCTCATGGCCCAATGAAGTTTCGACGATAAACGGAAGCCTCACAACATCCCGTCCCAGAAGGGTGTATGTCGGCATGGAATAGCCTGTCGGCAGGATATTTTCAACAATAGAAAACCGTTTGAACGGGAACGGACCGATCAGGTCTTCATACATCGCAATATATTTTTTTGCCTGCTCCAGATAGTTGCCTGCCAGCTCCCTGTCTTCAGGAAAGAAATACGTGTATACCTCAACCGCCCGGTGTTGCTCCCTGCTGACCGCATAAGGCCCGGCAATGAGATTGATATTGTCCAGAGGATGGTCGAACAGAAAAGTGAATTCCTTCACCCCGCCAGTCTGCTCCCTGACCACGATCTCATCAGCCTCAGACATGGCCTCGAACCCCTGCGGCACATGCGCAGAGAGCCTGTAGCGTACCAGACCTTCAATGGACGGATACCAGGCATTGACCAGGGCGATCCCCTCCGGACCGACAAGATTGGCAGTTTCGATGCCGTCTTCCCGGCCGCTCTTCTGGACCGGTGCATACGATGCCTCATACTCAAGAGTCAGCACTGTTGGTGAGGACGCGGCCTTCAGACTGATGGCCTTCGCATCTTTCTCTATAACGAGCGGCTTGCCATGCACAAGGGCAGACGTTACGGTCAGGCCTTCGACATGAACGGTCCAGGCCTTGCCTGGCGGAAGGTCTATGCTCGATCTCCCCGCAAGCCTGTTCTTCTCAAGATCAAACCGCACCTGCAGGGTATGAAGGGGCATAAGGTCTTCAGCCCCTGAAAGTGCAGGAATTACAAAAAAAAGCACGGAAAAGACAAATGCTTGTATCCGGTTCATTGATCAGAATTCTCCTTGAAGTAAGGCATTTCATAAAAAAGGCCGACATGATCAATTATAGCCTTTTGCTGCTGATCAGACAAAAACAGCTATTCTGAAAACTGTGAGACCAGTCGGGCATAGACCGTTTCAACGGTCGATGCGGCATGCACCGGCAGCTTCACCAGCCTGCTGCCCTGTTCAGCATAGTGATCAATAAGTGGCGCTGTGCGGCCGCGGAATATCTCGAGCTTCTTCCGGATCATCTCCTCTGTGTCATCGATCCGATCAGTTCTGTCGCCACCTGTGTTCCCTTGTATCCGTGCACGGACGTCTTCAGCTGTACATTCCAGCACAAGCAGGCAGGTAACATTCACCAGTTCTGACATATTGCGCGCCTGTCCTGCATGGCGGGGAAGACCGTTGAGAAGAAGCATGTCGGATTCATCGAAACAGCGGTCAGCAAGAAAATCTCTGACGATCTTCTTTGCAAGGGGGAAATGCTGATCTTCAAGAAGCAGCCCTTTGCTTAATACATCCTGCAGGAAATGATGTTCTGTTTCGGTAAAACCCTCAGGGGCAGATTCTGCATCAGCAATAGTCCGAAGTTGATGACCAAAATCAAAGTGATGGCATCTCCGGCCAAACAAACCGTGTTGTTCGATATGATTGCCAAGAGGGGTTTTCCCTGAGCCGGTAGGCCCTATCAGCAGTACGGCCTCTGCAGGTTTCGACCTATCGTTCGTCGTCATATATCACAGCTCCCGCTTTCCGGGGAGACAGGTGCGTAGCCTGAAAAACCGGTCGCAGCGATTCCTGAACGCATCGGGAGCCACGTCTGGCAACCGCTCAGGAATTGGCATAACCAAAGACCCACGATGCACTCGTGCAATGCCCTGAAAACTGTGATCGCCTTGACCGGCTTTGAGGGAAACGGTATCTGTCCTCTCAAACCCTTTAACTTACCAGCACCTAGTTCTTATGCAGCGCCCTTTCGACCGTTCTGATGGCGCAGAACTCTCCGCACATACTGCATACCTCGGTCTCGGTAGGCGGGACCTCGGCCCTCCACTCCCTCACCTTGTCAGGGTTCAGACTGCAGGCTATCTGTCCGTTCCAGTCCAATGCCTTCCTCGCCTTTGCCATCTTCATGTCAGCATCCATGGCGCCTTTAACACCCTTCGCAATATCCGCAGCATGTGCTGCAAGTTTTGATACGATAACGCCTTCTTTCACGTCTTCAATGGTCGGGAGCCTGATATGCTCAGACGGGGTCACGTAGCAGAGAAAATCCGCCCCTGCAGCCCCGGCAACTGCTCCGCCGATCGCAGCGGTAATGTGGTCGTATCCCATGCCGATATCCGTGACAAGAGGGCCGAGCACATAGAACGGCGCTCCCTTGCAGATCTCTTTTTCGATCTTTACGTTCAGCTCTACCTGATTCAGCGGCACATGGCCCGGCCCTTCGATAATGACCTGCACATTCCTTTCCACTGCCCTGTCGCGCAGCTCACCCAATGTGAGCAGCTCCTCAAGCTGGGTGCGGTCAGTCGCATCGGCGAGGCATCCCGGCCGCATGCCGTCACCGAGGCTCAGGGTCATGTCATACTTATATGCAATGTCGCAGAGACGGTCATACTGTTCATACAGCGGATTTTCCTTCTCATTGTAAATGATCCACTCAACAAGGAAGGACCCTCCCCTGCTGACCACATCAAGGATCCTTCCCTCGCTTTTTAGCCGCTCGATCGCCTTCATGGTAAGGCCTGCATGTGCCGTAACAAAGTCAACACCGTCTGCTGCATGCTCCTCAATAACGGCAAAGAGGTCGTCTGCGGTCATCTTTGCGATAGAGCCTTTCTGTGCAACCGTTCTCACGATCGTCTCATAGATAGGCACCGTGCCGACAGCCACCGGAGATTTCTTCAGCATCATCTGCCGGAGCTCCCTGATCGGTCCGCCGGTAGAAAGATCCATCACCGCATCAGCGCCATACTTCACCAGCACTGCCAGCTTCTCCATCTCTTCGTCTATCGAGATCCTGTCCTTTGACGTGCCGATGTTCGCGTTGATCTTGGTGCGCATGTTCCTGCCGATCCCGATAGGCGTAATCGGATGGTTGCGGTTGATCGGGATCACGCTCACGCCTGCTGCAATGTCCTCAGAAAGCTGTTCAGGGGTCAGGCCTTCGGATGCAGCAACAAGCCTTACCTCGTCCGTGATCGTCCCTTTTTTTGCCAGTTCAAGTCTTGTCATGATAGTTCCCTCATAAAATCTTCTGTAGTTTTTTGAATATCTTCTGCTGTCAGGACAGCCGAGATAAGCGCTGCCCCGTATGCTCCCTGATCTAAGACTTCCTTTATCCTTCCGATGGTGATGCCGCCTATGGCAAAGACCGGAAGACCACTTGTTCCTGCTACCTCGCCCAAAGCAGACAAACCAACCGGTCTGCCGTACTGCATTTTTGAAGGCGTTTCATACACAGGACCAAGGGTCATGAAATCAGCCCCTTCTGTCTGAGCCTGCTGCGCCTCCTGCAGACTATGTGTTGAAACGCCGACCATCAATCTTCCCTCTGAGGCCTTACGAGCTGCCTGCACCGGAATGCCCTTGTTGCCGAGATGCACGCCATCCGCACCAACAGACAGCGCAATATCGACCCGGTCATTGATAAAGAGCTTTGCTCCATAAGCGGCGGTCAAGACCCTCATTCTATACGCCAGATCAAGAAGCTCTCTGGTTGCAAGGTCCTTTTCCCTCAACTGAACGGCCTTCAGGCCTCCCCTGAGCGCCTTCTCAACGGCCTTCAGCAACGCGTCCCTTGACGCAAAGAGCTTCCGGTCTGTTATGAGATATAGCCTGAAATCCGGTGATGCCATGACTACTTACGCACGTACCGACTCCTCCCCTTTCCAAGGGGAGGCTGGGTGGGGTAAAGATAAGTAACCATCATAACCTCCCCCACATCCCTCCTTGGTAGGGAGGGGAATCTTTATCAGTAGGTTACAAGGCCTCATCACTCATTACTGATCACGAATCACGGCCTCTACAGCATGCCGTCAAAGGGGCTGCTTGCAGTTGCATAGAGCTTCTTCGGGATCCTGCCTGCCTTGTACGCCAGTCGGCCTGCGATCACCCCATGCTTCATGGCCGACGCCATGGCGATCGGGTCCTTTGCACCGGCTATGGCAGTATTGAGCAAAACTGCATCGCAGCCAAGCTCCATGGCGAAGGCCACATCCGATGCCGTGCCTACGCCTGCATCGACGATGATCGGGACGGTTGCCTGCTCAAGAATAATTTTGAGATTGTACGGGTTCCTGATCCCAAGGCCG
This sequence comes from uncultured Nitrospiraceae bacterium, assembly GCA_964463135.1. Lineage (GTDB taxonomy): Bacteria > Nitrospirota > Thermodesulfovibrionia > Thermodesulfovibrionales > UBA6898 > UBA6898. Next base: position 216,431 of record CAYXBA010000001.1, on the reverse strand, counting down.
GAGCCGATCGGCGCAGCCAGAGGCATGACCGCAGCAGCACCAGCGTCCACAAGCCTCTTCGCCATGACCGGATCATCATTGGTATATGGCAATACGATAAAGCCTTCTTTTGCAAGGATCTCAGTCGCCTTCAGAAGGCCGATCACATCCGGGAAGAGTGTCTTTTCGTCGCCGATCACTTCTATCTTGATCAGGTCTGATACGCCTGCCTCGCGTGCAAGCCTTGAATACCGGAGGGCATCCTCCACCGTATAGCACCCTGCCGTGTTCGGCAGGATCTTATATTTCTTGGGGTCGATGAAATCGAGAAGGTTCTCGGACTTCCTGTCCGTGATATTCGTGCGCCTGACTGCTACGGTCACCACATCAGCGCCCGAGGCCTCTATTGCCCTCTTCGTCTCCTCAAAATCCTTATACTTGCCTGTCCCGACCCAGAGCCGGGACTTGAACTCTATGCCTCTTATGATCAATGTGTCATCCATACCATCACCTCAGTCTCATTTTCTTGCGCATCACTCATTACACTTCACGCTTTACGCATTACGCTTTACGGCCTTACTATCCGCCGCCAACAAAATTGACGATCTCGACCACATCGCCGTCGCTGAGTTTGAACTGTGCATAGTCAGTTCTTTTCACGATCACCATGTTCACCTCAACAGCGACCCTGCCGACCGTGATCTTCAGTTCCTCAAGCAGCTCCTGTACGGTCGCTGCTCTGATATTATCGACATCTTCTCCGTTTATCTTCAACCGCATAGAACAAAAAACCGCATCCCATTCAGGATACGGTCGCCTTTTCTGATCAATTCCCTGTTTCCTCCGTCGGAATTATCCGTATCAGGTTCAAGGGGTCTCTCCCGTATTATCGAGAGACTCTCAGGCCTCATTGGCCTCCCCCAAGGGTTAATGTAAGTATAGTGAAGCGCTCTGCGCAAAGTCAACGAATGGTATTTATCTTATGCCCAAGGCAGCCGGCGCCAAAGCCATTGTCGATATTCATCACCGCTATGCCCGGGACGCAGGAATTGAGCATGGCAAAAAGGGCTGTCAGGCCGCTGAAACTGGTGCCGTACCCTGTTGAGGTCGGCACCGCAATGATCGGACGGTCTGTCATACCGCCGACAACAGATGGCAATGCACCCTCCATGCCGGCAGCAACGATGATCACGCGCGCCTTGCCGAGTTCGTCCTTTCTGTCCATCAGACGGTGAAGGCCGGCAACGCCGACGTCATAGACTGTTGTTACCTTACTCCCGAGGAACGCTGCTGTTACTGCGGCCTCTTCAGCAACCGGGATGTCCGAAGTCCCGGCTGTAAGAACAAGCACATTGCCGGCTTCCTTCTTCTGGCCGCCGACAGAGATGACCCCTGACAATGGATGAAAAACAGCTCCCCTGATCTTCAGGGACCGGTATATCTTTTCCGTTGCCCGGGTAATGAGAAAGCTTTTGCTCTTCTTATACATTGTCCTTGCTATGCCGACCACCTGTTTTTCGGTCTTTCCGGCAGCGAAGATCACCTCAGGCACGCCCTGTCGCAGATGGCGGTGGTGGTCGATCACGGCATAGGAGATATCTTCGCAGGGGAGATGCTGCATCTTTTTGACTGCTGCCTCTACTGCCAGCTTGCCCTCGCTTACCGCCTGAAGAATATTCTTTATCTGCTCGGTATTCATAAGATCACCTGCCTTCCCTGATAATCAGGATCGTGATTCGATACGCAGTCTTAAGAATAGTATACGGATATGCAGGGGAGCAAGCCGGGAAAGAAAAAGCGTTGCTGACACCCTCCTCTCCGATGCATCTTTTTGGACCTTTCCTGTATAATACAGCGTTAATATGACGAAATTATTGAGAATTATCGGCGGGTACGCATTGTCCACGGTCAGGGAAATGGGACGAATGTTCCTCTTTCTCCTGAGCGCGCTTGAGATGATATTCAGACCGCCCTTTAAGTTCAGGCAGCTGCTGAGGCAGATACGATTCTTCGGAAATAAGTCGATGCTCGTCATTCTTCTGACAGGCTCTTTTACCGGCATGGTTCTGGCGCTCCAGCTGTACTATATTCTCAGAAAGTTCGGCTCCGATGCCCTCCTCGGTCCCGGCATTGCACTCAGTCTTATCCGCGAACTGGGCCCTGTGCTTTCAGCCCTTATGGTGACCGGCAGGGCCGGCTCAGCTTTGACAGCAGAAATAGGCATGATGAGAATATCCGAGCAGATAGACGCACTTACTGCCATGGCCCTCAATCCGATCCGGTATCTCATAGTCCCGAATATTGCGGCAGCGCTGATCGTCTTTCCCCTGATTACGGCAGTGTTTGACGTTATTGGTATTTTTGGCGGATATCTTGTCGGCGTAAAACTTCTCGGCATCAGCGGCGGCACGTATTTTTCCCTTATGGAGGATTACGTGGAGATGAAAGACATCCTCCTGGGACTCTATAAATCCATCAGCTTCGGTCTGATTGTTGCGTGGATCTCCTGCTATAAGGGCTTCAACTCCGGATTCGGGGCTGCAGGTGTAAGCAAGGCAACAACAGAGGCGGTTGTTCTGTCATCGATATTGATCCTTGTATGGGACTATGTGCTCGGATCATTCCTGATATAGAAGGCAGGGGAGAAGAAAAGAAAAACCATGATCGAACTCATCGGTCTTTATAAATCATTCAAAGGTCAGGGCGTGCTGAAAGGCGCAGACCTGCTCATCCCGACCGGCAAGATCGTTACGGTCGTGGGCAAGAGCGGATGCGGCAAGAGCGTCCTTGTCAAACACATTATGGGTCTTCTGAAGCCGGACGCAGGACAGGTCCTGATAGACGGTGTGGATATCACAAAACTCGGTCTGGCTGAACTCGACCGGATACGGGAAAAACTGGGTGTTCTTTTTCAGGGCGGCGCATTGTTCGATTCCATGACCGTGGAGGAGAATGTGGCATTTCCCCTGAAAGAAAAGACCCGGATGAGCAAGGCAGAGATCCATGACCGGGTCATGCGCGCGCTTGAGGATGTGGGCCTGGGAGACCGGGGGAGCAAATTTCCGGAAGAATTGAGTGGAGGAATGAAAAAACGTGCCGCCCTTGCACGGGCGCTCGTTACGGAACCTTCTCTGGTGATCTTTGACGAGCCCACGACCGGATTGGACCCGGTCATAACAAGTTCGATCCATAAACTCATAAAGACTACCCATGACAAACACGGCTTTACGGCCGTGATCATAAGCCACGAAGTACCCGGCATCTTCAGTATTGTTGATAAGGTGGCAGTATTGCACAATGGGGTCATTGAACAGGCAGGGACTCCCGAGGAGATCAGCAGTTCGACAAACCCTGTCGTTAAGCAGTTCATTACCGGCTCTCTCGAAGGGCCTATAGATATTTTATCTTAATGCACGAGGAGAACAGCGATGAAAAAATTCGATCTTGAACTTGCCGTGGGCATTTTCCTGCTGATAGGCATACTTTCGATCGGCTATCTTTCGGTGAAGCTCGGCCACCTTGACCTCACCGGCAAGAGAGGCTACACCCTCCATGCCGAGTTCGAAAAAGCCGGGGGAATAAAAGCAGGTGCTGTTGTCGAGATAGCAGGCGTGGAAATCGGCTCGATCAAGAACATACGCCTTAATAATAATGCTGCATTAGTTGAACTCACCCTTGATGACACCGTAAAGATCCATGATGACGCAATTGCCTCGATCAAAACAAAAGGGCTTATCGGCGAAAAATTCATACAGATAACGCCCGGCGGCTCGGACAATATACTGCCGAGCGGCGGAAAGATCAGAGACACGGAATCAGCTGTTGATATAGAAGAATTAATCTCAAAATTCGTGTTCGGAAAGGTATAGTGCCATGAAAAAAAGCGTAATCTCCCTGACCCTTGTTACTGTCATTGCCGTGATCGCTCTCACCTGCTTCCCGCTCCGCGCTCACGCGGGCGCACCGACCGATCAGGTAAAAGAAACTGTTGATGCTGTTGTCTCTATTCTCAATGACAAGGAATTCAAAAAGCCGGGAAAAGAAAAAGCGCGACGCACCGCCATCCGCCAGACCATAGCAAAGCGCTTCGACTTTGAGGAGATGGCAAAACGGTCCCTCTCAACCTATTGGAAAGACCGGACTGCTGCAGAGCAGAAGGAGTTCGTTGCCCTTTATTCGGACCTTCTCGAAAATACCTATATAAGGAAAATTGAACGGTACGAGAATGAAAAGGTTGTATATGCTGACGAGAGACTGGACGGTGATTACGCCGTGGTAAAGACAAAGGTCGTCGGCAAAAATGGGCTCAGCATCCCGGTTGAATACCGGATCATCAAGAAAAATGAAAAATGGGAAGTGTACGACATTGTCATTGAGGGCGTAAGCCTGGTGAATAACTACAGGACACAGTTCACTCAGATCATACGGTCAGGTTCTTACAGCGACCTGGTAAAGCGTCTGAAGGAAAAAGCCGACAAGCAGTAGAGCAGTAGGGACCCGGCATTACTCGCGGACCCTGGTTCTTCTGAGCTGCTTATAGATATCCCGGATCGCAAGATAGGGGTCCAATGCAGATTCCTTGATGTCTTCATAGTCGCCGATCTTGAATGAAGTATCATTGACAAGATCGCCGGAGCGCACGGCAACCGCATCCCGCAGCGGCGTTATATACGATATCGGGTCAAGGAAACTGTCACCGACTGTGCCTACCGCATCCCGCAGGGAAGACGGCCCCAGGAACGGCAAAACAAGATAGAACCCTTCCCCAATGCCATAAGAGCCGAATGTCTGGCCCAGGTCCTCCCCTTTCGTCTTGAGCTCAGGGTGCCTGGAAGCGATATCAAATAAACCGCCAATGCCGACCGTGCTGTTCAGAACGAACTTTGCGAATTCTGCTCCAAACTTGTGCATTTTGAGCTGCAGGAGCGCATTGACCAGCCGTATGGGGGCCTGTATGTTCTCAAATACATTTTTTACTCTCGTCCGTCCCCATTCCGGCACGATGAAACCATAGGCACTGGCAACCGGCTTCAGTGCCCAGAAATAGAATTTATCATTAAAGGTAAAAAAGACGCGGTTCAAAGGTTCAAGCGGGTCAGCGATATCATTATTTTCCTGGGGAGCTTCAATGACCGGAGCGAGATCCTCTTTTGTTTCGTCTTCGCCCTTGAAATTCAAATTCATCGCTATCTCTGTTCCCTGAAGGCCCCCGCGCCCCTTATCCGCACTCTCAGGGTCAAAGCCTGCGTCAGCATGCCCGGCTTCTTCAGGTGCGAGTCCTGCAATGTCTGCATCCGTGGCATTGGGGCCGGCAGCATCGGAAACCATTACCGGCACTATGGCAAAAGCGCCGTATGCCTTTGCCATCGGTTTCTGCATAAGGAGATAGAGATCGTCATTAACGACATAATAGGATTGTGCAGAAACCTCGGGCGCGGCCGACAGATCATCCTGCGCTGCTGCAGGAGCGGCAGGTACGTTCGCAGCGTTGACCTCAATGACTGGTTCTGCCGCATGAAGCAGACGGGAAGATCCCACCATAAAGAACAGGCAGACTACCAGGAATGTGATAAATGGCAAATTTAATCTCTTATTTCTTTTCATACGGGTTACCGGCCTTTTCAAATAGTTTTTAAAATCCTTGTACGTGCTATTCTACTACAAATTGTGTTTTTTGACTAACAGGGCAGGGATGTTATATATTTTCTTAATAGGGAGCAGCTATACTCCGCCCGTTTTTGCGGCGAAAAGTGCCACGGATGTTCCGGCTGACTTTTGACGGTTTTTTCCTATTTGTACCGTTCCAGGCGGCAGGAAGAACCGAAACTTTTCTGCCCGTAAAGCGTTTCATGGTATGAACCAGTATGAGGAGGTTTTCATGTCTTTTTATTCAGCAATCTCGAACAGAGCAGCGCGCTATTTTCCCTTATTCATAGCCGTTCTGGCGCTGACACCTATGGTCCAGGCCACCGTGTCCGATGCCCAGGGACCCGGGATATCCGAACAGTCTGTTGACCTGCTGACCAGGACAGGCACGGCTATGGCAGAGGTCACCGCCTCGGTAAAGCCGGGGATTGTAAATATTCTGACGACCAGAACGGTCAAGGTCGGCAGTGCTCAGGACCCTTTTCTTGATGACCCCTTCTTCAAACGGTTCTTCGGTGACCAGTTCGGGCATCAGAGACAGCAGCCCAGGGAGCAGAAGTCATCAGGCCTCGGCTCCGGCGTTATCGTATCTTCTGAAGGTTATATCATCACCAATTCACATGTTGTCAAGGATGCGGATGAGATCAAGGTGACCCTGACAGACAAGAGAGAATTCATCGGACGGGTGATCGGATCTGATCTGAAGACCGAGATAGCAGTTGTAAAGATCGACGCAAAGGACCTGCCTACTGTGCCGTGGGGAAACTCGGACAGACTGAAGGTAGGCGAGGTGGTCCTTGCTGTCGGCAATCCTTTCGGCCTCAATCAAACGGTTACCATGGGCATCGTAAGCGCCCTCGGAAGGGCAAATGTCGGCATCGCTGATTACGAGGACTTTATACAGACAGACGCGGCCATCAACCCCGGCAACTCAGGCGGGGCTCTCGTCAATGTCAGAGGCGAGGTCATAGGCATCAATACCGCGATATACAGCACAAGCGGCGGGTATCAGGGAATCGGCTTTGCTATTCCGAGCAACATGGTGAAGTCGATCATGGAGAGTCTTATTGCAAAAGGCAAGGTTGTCAGAGGCTGGCTCGGCGTTTCGATCCAGAAGGTGACGCCGGAACTGGCAAAGCAGTTTAACCTGAAGGATGAGGTCGGTGCACTGGTCGGAGATGTTGCCGAGAACGGTCCTGCTGAAAAGGCCGGACTGCAGAGGGGCGACATTATTTTCGAGTATGAAGGCAAAAAGATCGAAGAACCCTATGTCCTCAGAAATATGGTCGCAAATACGCAACCCGGTGAACAGCATACGATAAAGGTATTACGGGACGGCAAGGCAATGACCATGATGATCACCATCGGCGAACTGCCGTCTGATACCCAGCAGCCCATAGAAGCCGCAGATGTTCTGAATGCGCTCAAGGGAGTCTCTGTCCAGGATATGAGCCCGGAGCTGGCAAAAAAACTGCGAGTCCCTGACAAGATCAAGGGGGTTATCGTCAGTGACATTGAAGAGGGCAGTATCGCTGCAGGCGCGCTGACGCCGGGAGATGTGATCCAGGAGATCAACCGGAAGAGGATAACCGATGTGAAGAGCTATAAGGACGTGGTCAGCAAGATCAAGAAGGACGAGTCTGTTCTCCTGCTCATTTACCGGGCAGGGACCTCCCTCTTCATAACGCTTTCACAGAAATAGGGTCGTGTGATCAAAAAAAGGGCCGCTCGGGAAAGCCGAGCGGCCCTTTTTCTTTGAGACATGCCGCAGCAATATCCGGGAAAAATGTCCCTGCTACTTTTTTATCTTCTTCGCGATCCGGTTCTTCGCATCGAGAAAAACGATCCTCGGCTTGAGCTCTTTCGCCCGGACATCGTCAAAGTAGCTGTAGCAAAAAATAATTATCTTATCACCGACAGCCCCTTTGCGGGCAGTAGGGCCGTTCAGACAGATCTCGCCTTTCTTCTTGCCGGGGATGACATAGGTCTCGAACCGTTCGCCGTTATTCATATTGCTGATCATCACCTGTTCGTAGGGAAGGATATCGGTCTCCCTGAGGATCGATTGGTCGATCGTGATGCTCCCCACATAGGCAAGGTTGGATTCCGTGACCGTTGCCATATGGATCTTTGTCCTGAGCATACACCTCAGCATGCTGCCTCCGCAATACATACCGTGATGCGAGACGCGTGACGCGTAATGAGTGGAGAAATAACTACGTCACGGAAAACAAAGAGCGAAGGGCACAGCACTTGACGAACGTTGAACGTTGAAATTTGAACGTTGAACATGATTCTCCTATTCTATTATCTTCGGTACGCGGTAAAAAGCGTCTGTTTTGTCCGGCGCGTTCATCAGGGCAGCCTCCCTGTTCAGAGACGGCCTCACCCGGTCCTCCCGCATGACATTGCTGATCGCGATAACATGTGAGGTGGGTTCGATACCGGCGGTATCGAGCTCGTTCAGTTTTTCCACGTACCGCAGGATATTGTCAAGCTGGCTTTCATACCGGGATTTTTCCTCTTCGGTAAGTGCCAGCCGTGCCAGCCGGGAGAGATGTTCGATCGAAATGTTCATGGGAATCAGATCTTGGTCAGGTTTGCCATTTTAAGCGACAACCGCTTTAGCCCGATCTGGGGAAAGTTGACCATGACCTTCTGCTCCTCGCCGTCTCCATAACAGTCGCGTACAACACCAACGCCCCAAACAGGATGTTTGACCCTGCAGCCGGCGGCAAAAGGAACATGCGTCTTCTTGACCTCGTATTTCTTCCGGTTGTCGCAGACAACCTTGATCGTCTGGGGTGCGGATATCTTCTCGATCCATCTGCAGGATTCTTTCGGCAGGTCTTTCAGAAAGCGGGACGGTTCCTGTTCCTGCAGCTTTGCATAGAGCTTCCTCTTCCGTGCGCCGGACAGGAAAAGAACATCCTTCGCTCTCGTCATGCCGACGTAACAGAGCCTTCTTTCCTCCGCAACCTCTTCAGGGTTCCCGATCGACTTGAAGTAGGGAAGCAGACCTTCTTCCATGCCGGAAAGAAAGACCACGGGGAACTCAAGACCCTTTGCATTATGCAGCGTCATCAGCGAAATAAGATTGCCGCCGGAAGACTGCTCATGGCTGGACATGAGCGAGACCTTATCAAGAAAATCCTGCATGTCCCGCCCTTCGCCGGATGCAATCAGTTCGACCACGTTTTGCTTTCTCTCGTCGTCAAGCCGGCCCAGACAATCGATCTTTTCCGTGATCGCCTTAAGCAGGTCGCCCGCGTTCTTGTAATGCACGGAAGAAAGTTTGTCTATGAGCGTAACGAATGAGCTCAGTTTTTCCCGGGTGGAGGCAATGATGCCATTGCCCTTGATGCCGATCTTTATGGCATCATACAGACAGATTGACTTCTTCCTGGCCTCGTTCTCTATCTTCGTCAGAGTTGCGGCGCCGATGCCCCGCGCAGGGGTATTGATGATCCTTCTCAGGCTTACATTGTCCTCATGGTTCAGCACAAGACGCATGTACGCGATGAGGTCCTTGACCTCTTTTCTCTGATAAAAACTGACGCCGCCGACAATATGATAGGGCAGCCCTGCCTCACGAAGCGCGTCTTCAATGGCACGCGACTGGAGGTTCACCCGGTACAGGATGCCTATGTCCTTGTACGCGTAGGACCCCTTGAGATACAGCTCCTTGATGACCTTGGCAATATGCTTTGCCTCCTCCTCTTCCGAGGTAAGCCAGCAGAAATTGACCATCTCGCCGGTCCCGCGCTCTGTCCAGAGCTTCTTGCTTTTCCGGTTGTCGATCATCGAAATGATCGCATGGGAAACATCAAGGATGTTCTGCGTGGAGCGGTAGTTCCTTTCCAGCCGCACTACCCTGGTCTTGGGGAAGTCCTTCTCAAAATTGAGGATATGCTTGACATCAGCGCCCCTGAACTTATAGATGCTCTGGTCGTCGTCGCCGACAGCACAGATGTTCCTGTTCTTCTGCGCCAGCAGTTTTACCAGCTGATACTGGGCATAATTAAGGTCCTGGAACTCATCAACCAGCACATAGGGGAATTGTTCCTGATAGCGCTCGAGTATCTTGGGATTCTCTTTAAGCATCTTGACCGTCAGCATGATGAGGTCATCAAAATCAACGGCATTCGACCGTTTCAGTTCGTCCTGATAGCGTACATAGACCTTGGCCAGCTTTTCGTCAAAACCAAAACCTTCGCCCGCAGAGAGGAATTCCTCCGGACCTACGAGTGCCGCCTTCAGAAGGTTCATCCGGGAAGAAACACCCTTGTACAACGCTTCATAGATCTTGAACTCCTTGAGAATATGCCTGATGAGCGTGCAGCGGTCATCCTCATCATAGATCGAAAAGTCATTGCCGTAACCAAGGGCATTGATATCCTTGCGCAGCATCCTGCTGCATTGCGAATGGAGCGTTCCGATCCAGGATGATCTCATCTCCTTGCCCAGCAGGGCCCTCACCCGTTCCTTCATCTCGTTGGCAGCCTTGTTCGTAAAGGTCACGCTGAGGATGGAATCGGAAGACAGCTTTTTGCTCTTTACCAGATGGGCAAACTTATGGGTGATAACCCGGGTCTTTCCGCTGCCCGCACCTGCCAGGACAAGGATCGGACCATCCGTGATTTCCAAAGCCTGTTTTTGCTGGGGATTCAAATCTTGCATGAGGACCTCTTTATACATCGATTTGCCGCACGATATAGAATACCAGATATGACCTCTCCAAATCCACTTACCACGGGCTTTCCGGGCACTTGCCTACTCAACCGTAACACTCTTGGCAAGGTTCCTGGGCTGGTCAACATCGCATCCCCTGAGCACCCCAATGTGATAGGCAAGGATCTGGAGAGGAATAACGAGAAGCATGGGCTGAAGATAGGGATTGGTGTCAGGCACCATAATGCAGGTCCGGGAGATATCAATGACCTCACCGTTGCTTTCATTCGCAATGGCGATCACCTGGCCGCCCCTGCTGTTCACCTCCTGAATATTCGTAATGATCTTTTCCTGGAGCTTGTCCCCGGACGCAAGCACCACAACCGGCAGTTCTTCATCGATGAGCGCGATCGGGCCGTGCTTCATCTCGCCGGCAGGATATCCCTCGGCATGAATATAGGATATTTCCTTAAGCTTGAGCGCGCCTTCGAGAGCCACCGGAAAATTGATCCCCCTGCCAAGATAGATAAAACCGCGTGCTTTGAAATAATCGCGCGCGATCGCCATGATCTTCTCCTCCGCAGTAAGAGCCCTCTCTATCTTGCCCGGCAGCATAAGCAGCTCCTGCAGGAGTTCCTTCGACCTTTCCCTGCTCAGGGTCCCCACGGTCTGACCGAGGGCTATTGCAAGGAGATAGAGCGACATGACCTGGGTCAGAAACGCCTTGGTCGAGGCAACACCTATTTCCGGCCCCGAGTGCGTATAGAAAACAGCGTCTGCCTCACGTGCAGACGTGCTTCCCACGACATTGCAGATCGTGAGCGTCCGGGCACCCCTGCTCTTCGCCTCCCGCTGCGCAGCAAGCGTGTCCGCGGTTTCTCCGGACTGGGTTATCACGATCATAAGGTTGTCGCTGTTAATGAGAGGGTCCCGGTACCTGAACTCTGAGGCTATATCGACTTCCACCGGCACGCGCGCCAGGTCCTCGATCATATATTTGGCTATCAGTCCTGCATGCCACGACGTTCCGCAGGCAACGACATAGACCTTCTTTATCCCTGACAGGATCTCCGGCGAGAGGCCGAACTCTTCAAGGTTCACCTCGCCGGTCTCGGCAGAGAAGCGTCCGCGCATCGTATCGCCGACCGCGCGCGGCTGCTCAAAGATCTCCTTAAGCATAAAGTGTCGGTATCCGCCCTTTTCGGCCATGGAAGGACTCCAGGTTATTGCCGTCACTTCCTTCTGGATCATGGTGCCCTCAAGGGTCGTGACCAACACCCCCTCCGGCGTGATCACCACCATCTCCTCGTCGTCAAGGAACATCACGTTCCTTGTGTGGCTCAGAAATGCCGGGACGTCCGAAGCAATAAAGAATTCGCCCTTGCCAAGACCGACAACAAGGGGACTGTCCTTGCGCACACCCACGATCTTGTGCGGTTCTTTTTCGCTGACCACGGCAATGGCATACGCGCCCTTCACTTCCCTGAGTGCGGCCCTGACAGCCTCTTCAAGGGGCAGAACATCTGCATAATCCCTGATGAGATGACAAAGCACCTCGGTATCCGTATCAGAGGTAAAGACATATCCCTTGTTCAGAAGTTTCTTCCTGAGGGACAGATAGTTTTCGATAATGCCGTTATGCACAATGACAATGCCGTCGGAGCGGTGAGGATGGGCATTCTCCTCAGAGGGCTTCCCATGCGTTGCCCAGCGTGTGTGACCTATGCCTGCGGTGCTGGAAAGATTCCTTTGCTCGACGACCGCAGCGAGCTCCTTGATCTTGCCCTTGCACCGCACGACCTCAAGGCCCTTATCGGTATGGAAGGCTATGCCCGCTGAATCATACCCGCGGTATTCGAGCCGCTTCAGACCCTCAAGCATGAGGGAAACAGCATTTTGGTTCCCGATATAGCCGATTATCCCGCACATATCAAACTCGTGAAGCGTGAAGCGTAAAGAGTGAAAAAATAAAGACAGGTTTCATATGTTCGCCCCTCCGGCTATATTCTTCTTTGATCTGCCTGCCTTTTGCTCTTTACCCTTCGCCTTGAGCCGGATCTTGGCATTTCGCTTTTCAGCCCATCCGGATATATTTTTTTGTTCTGTCCTGCTGACTGCAAGAGCGCCCGGCAGAACGTCTCTGGTGATCGTTGATCCTGCGCCGATATAAGCACCTTTGCCGACCTTCACCGGTGCAACGAACTGCGTGTCGCTTCCGACAAAGACCTGGTCACCGATGATCGTCTGATGTTTTTTCTCTCCGTCATAATTACAGGTTATGGTGCCTGCACCGATGTTCACATCACGGCCGATCACCGCATCCCCGAGATAACTGAGATGAGACGCCTTTGCACCCTTCCCGATGAGCGCCTTTTTCAGCTCAACAAAATTCCCGATCTTTGCAAAGGCCCCGATCTCTGAGCCGGGCCGTATATGTGCAAAGGGTCCGACGCATGCGCCGGTGCTGACATGTGAATCTTCGATCACCGTCGAGTCCTTGATCACGGCAAAATTATCGATCCTGCTGCGGATGATACGTACATTTGGATAAATGGTCACGCCGCTTCCTATAGTGGTACCCGCCTCAATAAGAACATTCGGATAGATGACCGTGTCCCTGCCGACCGTAGCACGGGGATGGATAAATGCCGAGGCCGGATCAAGGAAGCTTACTCCCCGTGCGATACAGTTCCGGACAATGCCCTGCCGCATGATCTCGGATGCCCTGAGCAGTTCTTCCCTTGTGTTAACGCCCATGAACTCTTCCTCCCGGCCCAGGTCAAAAGCAGATGTCCGCAGGCCCTGCCTGAGCGAAAGAGCTACGATGTCGGTCAGGTAATATTCGCCTTTCTGTCTGTTCAGAACAAGCCGGCCAAGAAGAGAACAGGCGTCATGGTTAATGGCATATACGCCGCTGTTCACTTCATGGATCTTCTTCTGACTGCTGTCCGCATCCTTCTCCTCCACGATAGCAAGGAATTTGCCCGTCCTGTCCCTGACTATCCTGCCATATCCCCTTGGGTCTTCAGCATGGAACGACAGCACGGAAACGACATTCCTGTTCTTCTGATGCAGCAAAAGAAGGCGCCTGATCGTCTGCGGCTCGATCAGAGGGGCATCACCGTTCAGGACGATCACTGTTCCGCGGAAACCTTTCAGTGCCGGCATGGCGCTCTTCAGCGCGTCGCCCGTCCCTTTCGGTTCTTTCTGGAGCATGAACTGAATGCCGGACGCAGCAATCTCTTTTTTGAGGAGATCGATCTGTTTGCCGGCAACAACGATCACGCGTTCGGGTTTCAGTTTCACGGCAGTGTCAATGACTGACTGCAGCATCGGCATGCCGCAGACCCTGTGGAGCACCTTCGGCAGAGAAGACTTCATTCTCTTGCCCTGACCTGCGGCGAGGATGACGCAGGCGATCCTCATTCCCTGGATTCCCCTATCCGGTGAGGCGCTGCTATCCCTCCCGAAAGGATGATCTTCATGCCCTCATCAACCGGGATATCCGTAGCAAAGACCTCCCCTTCAGGCACCAGCACAATATCTCCCATGTACAGGTTGTTCGTCGGCACATACACGGCCCTGAGGTTTGATTCCTTGCCGCTGCTGTCTGTCAGGACCGTGCGTTCTTTGGTAAGGAACCCGAAGGCATAGGCGCCCTTCCGCGGATACTCGATGACCACGACCTTCTTGAATGATGAGGTCTTGCTCTCCGGCGAGAAGGCATCCACCAGCTGTTTTATTGCCGTGTAGAAGCTCTTGAACACGGGGATATTGAGAAATATGCGCTCAAAAAAGAGAATGATCTTTTTGCCGAAGACATTCGTTGAGACAATGCCGACTATGAAGATGAGAACGATCGCAGAGATGAAGCCGAGACCAGGCGTGTGATACCCCAGGATCCGGTAATACATGGGCTCCAGCAGGCCGTCCACAAACCGGAAGAACCAGGCGATCACAAGGATTGTGATAATAGCGGGGATCGAGATGAAAAGCCCGGCGATGAATTTTCTTTTGAACGTAACCCTGATCGAGGTTGCGGTCATATTACGCCCTACCATGAACCCCTGCAGATTGCTCTTCTGACATACACAATTCCCGTATCCGACCTCACCGGCACCGGCTCACTTATTGATCTTCTCCGCAACATCATCCGGGATGTCAAAATTGGCATACACATTCTGCACGTCATCATTGTCCTCAAGTGCATCAATGAGCCGCAGCATCTGCTCTGCCGCCTTCTGATCAAGGACAATATAATTCTTCGGGAGCATCGTAACTTCTGCAGACTCAAGGGCAATGCCTGCCTTCTCCAGCGCCTCTTTCACGGTGATAAGGTCTTCGGGAGCAGTGATGACCTCAAAATTGTCTTCCTCGGGGTCGGTCTTCATATCCTCTGCACCGGCATCCAGTGCGGCATTCATGACCGCATCTTCAGACGCACCCGATTTGTTGACCAGGATATACCCCTTCTTGTCGAACATCCAGGAAACACATCCGGACTCGCCGAGACTTCCCCCGTTCTTTGACATGATGAAACGGATCTCCGGAACGGTCCTGTTCTTGTTATCCGTCATCACCTCAACCATGACCGCAACACCTGCCGGGCCGTACCCTTCGTACAGATACTCCTCATACGACATGCCCGGAAGCGCTCCTGTTCCCTTCATGATCGCCTTTTTTATATTATCGTGAGGCATATTCACTTCTTTGGCAGCGTCTATGGCAGTACGCAGGCGAGGGTTGCTGTCAGCGTCTCCGCCTCCCAGTCTGGCCGCTGTACTTATTTCCTTCACGATCTTGGTGAAGGCCTTTCCTCTCTTGGCGTCGGTAATCGCTTTCTTGTGCTTTATTGATGCCCACTTCGAATGTCCTGACACGAATCCCCCTGAAAAGTAGTTATGGTTGCTTCTGCCGCTTCTGCGCTATTTCTTCAAGCCGCTTCTTTGCGATCTTGCTTTCCCTGAACTCAGGGAACTTGTTAATGATGAGCTTGTAGCCTTTTTCAGCCTCCACAAGGTCATTAAGGTTGAACTTTGCCTCGGTGAACATGAAAAGATCGTAAACTTTTGTGAATGTTCCGGTTTCAACAGACTGTTTTATGGACGGCGCAAAGAACGCCAACAGTTTATCCCACATGCTGTTCTTGTAATAACCGTCTGCAATAGAGCGGTCAATAAGATCTCCTATCTTGGAACCGGAATACTTCTTGTTGAATTCGCGGCGAAGTCCTTCTGCCTTCTCAAAAGCAGGCGGGACATGCTCATTCACGTATATCTGGACCAGCCGCCAGTATATTTCCTGCACCAGATATGCCTTCGGATACGATGTAATTATCTGATAATAGGCAGCCTCAAGCTGCGGCAGGACTTTCTGACGGTCACCGCTCTCGGAGAGATCGAGGATCTCATTGAAGGCCTCAAGAGCCTTCTTGTTCTGCTCGTCAACACTCAGTTCCGCAGTGCCTTGCTTGTCATCCGCGGCCTGCAGCTCAGATAACGGTACTGCCAAAATAACAACAATCAGGAGCAGAAGTAACAAAATCAGGGATTTTTTCATGCTTTTTATAATAATGGCAAGCAGTTCAGGCTGTCAAGGAACCCGGACAGGATCCTGATCTCATGAACAGGTATCAGGAATTCTCAATGCCGTAATCCCTGACCTTGGTAAGAAGGGTCTTGTAGCTCACCTGAAGGAGTTCTGCCGCCTTTGTCTTATTCCCTTTGGTATCCTTCAGCGCCTTTGTGATGCGCTGCGTCTCGACAATGCGGGTCGCCTCCTTCATCACCTCTTCAAGGCTGCCGTCAGCTGGAAGGTTCCTCAAGGAACTCTCAAGGGTCATCTGCCGGTTAAGCACAATATGGTCATCGGTAAGGGTATCTCCCTCACAAAGGATAATGCCGCGTTCAATGCAGTTCTCGAGTTCACGCACATTTCCCTTCCAGGGATAGCTGATGAGCAGGTCAAGGGCGCTCCGGGTAATCTGCAGATTCGGTTTTTTGAGTTCACGGCAGTATTTATCCATGAAAAAATCGACCAGAAGAGGAATATCGTCCTTCCGGTCTCGCAGGGGCGGTATCACGATCGGGAAAACGTTCAGACGGTAATAAAGGTCTTCCCTGAAGAGCTTCTCCTCAACAGCACCCTCAATGTCCCTGTTGCTTGCAGCAATGATCCTCACGTCGATCCTGATAGCCTTGATGCCGCCCACCCGCTCGATCTCGCCTTCCTGGATGACCCGCAGGATCTTTGCCTGAAGCAGCAGGTCCATCTCTGCGATCTCGTCAAGAAAGATCGTGCCTTTGTCAGCCAGTTCGAACTTGCCTATCTTCCGCGCATCGGCACCCGTAAAAGAGCCTTTTTCATGCCCGAAAAGCTCTGTTTCGAGAAGTTCCCTCGGTATGGCAGCACAATTGATCGCAACGAACGGATGTTCTCTTCGACTGCTCAGATTGTGAATGGCCCGCGCGAAAAGTTCCTTGCCCGTACCGCTCTCGCCGAGGAGCAGGACAGTCGTCTTTGCCGGAGCGACCTTCTGCACCTTCTGGGCAACGTCCGTGATCTCCCGGCTTATACCTATGATCTTCGGCAGGCCGAGCTTTCCGGTAAGCTCATCCTTCAGCAGGATGTTCTCGGTCACCAGCCGCTGGTTTTCGAGCGCCCTCCTGATCAGGATGAGGAGATGGTCCGTATCAAAGGGCTTGGTAATAAAATCAAAGGCACCCTCTTTCATTGCGGTTACGGCGGTCTCTACCGTGCCGAAGGCGGTCATCATGATAACCGGCGTCAAAAGACTTTCCGCCCTTGCTGCCTTCAGCACCTCGATACCGTCCCTGCCCGGCAGTTTCAGGTCAGAAAGAATAAGATCAAAGCGGCCGGCCCTGATCTGACGGATGCCCTCCTTGCCATCGCCTGCAAGCACAACAAGATATCCTTCGGCTTCCAGGGTTTCCTTCAGCATCTGCGCCATGGAATCTTTGTCCTCAACGATCAGAATGGTCGGCATCGCTTCAGGTGTCATATCAGGCTCATATCCTCGCGTATTTCAGACTGCTGCCGCAGGAACAGACAGGCTCCTGACGGCTGAGTCCGAACAGTGTCATGAGCAGGGTCTTTATCTGCTCCGCAGACGCTTTCATCATATCGACAACCTCTGCGGTGGTCAGTCTTCCTTCTGCTATGCCTGCTGCCGTGTTCGTGACAACTGCCAGGCTGGCAAAGCATAACTCCAGTTCACGGGCAAGAACAGCCTCGGGCATGCCGGTCATGCCGACAACGTCAGCACCAAGAGATGCAAACTCCCTGATCTCCGCCGCTGTTTCAAGTCTTGGACCATTCACCGCAATATAGGTCGCTTTTCCCAGAACACGGAGACCTGTCTGTGAGGCGGAAGCAAGGAGGGCCTTTCTCAGATCAGGGCAGAAGGGTTCTGTAAAGTCGATATGCACAACCTCGTTCTCATCATAAAAGGTTCCTGCCCTGCCGCTGGTCCTGTCAATGATCTGATCAGGCAGGACAAGAGAACCGGGCTTCATCTCCCTGCTGATCCCCCCCGTTGCATTGACAGATATGATCCTCTTTACACCCAGTTCCCTGAAGCCCCAGATGTTCGCGCGGTAGTTTATCCGGTGCGGCGGGATATGATGCAGGGAGCCATGCCTCGGCAGGAACGCTACCTCCCTGCCCGACAGTCTGCCTATCCGATACTGATCAGAAGGATCGCCATAGGGTGAGCTCACCTTCACGGAATCGATGATCTCAAGCCCAGGGATATTGTAGATACCGCTTCCCGCTATGACGCCGAACTCCGGCATGCGATCTCCTTCTGTTCACCGGGCCGCTTCAGCAGCCCCGCAATACAATAGTGGTATAATAACCTACTTGGCAAAAATGGGGAACAGAAAATGATCGAGAAAGAACTGCATCTTGACCTCCTGAAGAAGGTCCTCTCCTGCGGAGGCGAATATGCCGACATCTTCGTTGAATCACGAAAAATGACGTCCCTGGTCATGGAGGACAGCCGGCTTGAGAAGATCATTGCCGGTACAGAGGCAGGAGCTGGCATTCGCCTGCTCAGGAACGGCAAAACCTCTTATGCATACAGCAATGATCTTTCCCCGCGTGCATTGCTGCAGTCAGCCTCGGATGCAGGCAAAATGGCCGCAGCAACACCGGATAAGACCGTTACATCTCTTGCAGCCTGCGACCCTCTCGTTCAGTTCGACATACGTTCCATGCCGGAGAGCATACCTCTTCAGGAAAAGATAGATCTGATCAGAAACGCCGAAAAGATCGCCAGATCAGTTGATCCGCGGATCAGGCAGGTCACGGTCATATACAGGGATTCTGTCCAGGATGTTCAGACAGCGAACTCTGACGGCTTCCTGGCTGAGGATAAAAGGGTCTATACGCTGCTCATGGTGCAGGTCATTGCAGGGGCCGACGGAATAATGCAGACAGGATATGAAGCAGCAGGCGGTTTTGCCGGCTTCGAATTCTTCGAAAAAGAGAATATCCACGACCTCAGCCGCAAGGCTGCGGAGCGCGCAATCAGGATGCTCACTGCACGGAAGGCCCCGGCAGGGAGAATGCCGGTCGTCATTTCATCCTGCGCAGGCGGCACCATGATACACGAGGCTATCGGCCATGGCCTTGAGGCAGATCTTGCCCAGCAGGGTCTTTCGGTCTTTTCCGGAAAGCTGGGGCAGCGGGTAGCATCAGAGCTGGTCACGGTCATTGATGACGCAACGCTCCCGGGCAGAAGGGGATCGTTCAGGTTCGACGATGAGGGGACACCCTCGCAGCGCACGGTCCTGGTTGAAAAAGGCATACTGAAGAGCTTTATGTATGACAAACTGACTGCCATGAAGGACAGGACGCAGTCCACAGGCAATGGCAGGCGGGAATCATATGAGAGCAGGCCGATACCGAGAATGACCAACACATTCATCGCACCGCTCGCCGGCGACCCTGAGGACATTCTCCGTTCCGTTGACCAGGGCCTGCTTGTCGTAAAAATGGGGGGAGGTCAGGTCAATACGGTTACCGGTGACTTTGTCTTTGACGTTCAGGAGGGTTATCTTATCAGGAACGGAGAGAAAGACGAACTGGTAAGAGGGGCAACCCTGGCAGGTAATGGGCCTGAAGTCCTCAAAGCGATCGACATGGTCGGCAGCGACCTCGGTTTCTCTATCGGGACATGCGGCAAAGATTCACAGGGAGTACCGGTGACCGATGCAATGCCGACCATCAGAATACCAGAAATAGTTGTAGGCGGGGCGCATGAATAACCTCAATTATAAGATTAATTAGTGATGCAAAAATAAGACAGTTATTGTTATTTATCCACGCAACGTTACATCCTTCCTATTGAAAATAAACAATATATTTAGTGGCACCATACTTGCATAAATAAACCTGCTATGCGTGCACAGAGAACCATAAAAAATGAGGTGACGTTTGAAGGCATAGGCCTTCATACAGGCAGGCATTCACGCGTGACCCTCAAGCCTGCTTCGCGGGATGCAGGCATAACGTTCATAAGAACCGACAAACCGGCAGTCATCAAGGCCCATGTCGGGGCGGTTGTTGATACGGCCTTTGCTACGACGATCGGGAGCAATGGCGTAAAGATCCGGACAGTAGAGCATATGCTTGCAGCACTTGCCGGACTCGGGATCGACAATCTTGTCATCGAGGTGGCCGGGCCGGAGATGCCGATCCTTGACGGCAGTTCAACAGAGCTTATCAGCATTATCCTCAAAGCCGGCATTGCAAAGCAGGGGAAGAAGAGGCCGTATTTACGGATCAGAAAGCCCTTTATCTTTGAAGATGGCCATGCGCATATAGCTGTGTTCCCGTATAGCGGATCCAAGATGACGCATAGCATCTCTTTCCACCACCACGGTATCGGCGAGCAGAGGATCAGCATTGATATTAATGAAGAAAATTTTGTGACAGAGATCGCTCCAGCAAGGACGTTCGGCTTTCTGAAAGATATTGAGTATCTGCGCAGCAACGGCCTCGCAAAGGGCGGTTCGCTGGATAATGCAGTTGTAATGGGAGAAGACGGCGTTATGAATGCCTCAGGACTCAGGTTCAAGGATGAGTTTGTTCGCCATAAAGTCCTTGATTCTATTGGAGATTTTTCTTTGATCGGTTTCCCGATCTATGGTCATATTGTTGCGAGCAAATCAGGCCACTCAAGCCATGTCAAGTTTCTCAGGAAGCTTATGTCAGCGCCGGAGACCTGGGATATTATCACTGAAGAGCAGCTGTCTCCTGTCCACGAATTACAGATAAGCCTTTAAAAACAGCAAGTTATCATCAGAAAAAAACTTTTCCCAAATTTGCCAGGCTTGTGCTATTATAAAAAGACAAAAAAAAGCTGGGGAATTGCCGTTCCCCAGCCATAGTAACCAAGTATCTCTTACTTATTTCTTCTTCTTTGCTGCTGCCTTCTTCGGAGCTGCCTTCTTTGTTGCTGCCTTCTTAGCTGCGGGCTTCTTTGCTGCTGCCATGTTGGTCACCACCTTTCTTTACCCCACGTGTTGGGGGATGTTGAGATTAAAGCTTCCCCATCAGGATGATCTTCTCTCCTGACAGGAGCTTTTCAAGCTCTGGGTCTCCGTTTTCCTTTTTGCTCTTGAACTCGGCCTCATCGATCATGGTCACGCTGATCTTCTTGATGAAGCGCTCTTCGATATCCTTAAGACCCTCAAGCGAGACTGACCCGACTATCAGAACATTGACAGTATCCGCCTCCTCACTTTCTGTATAGGGACCGAATATGAAAGCGATCTTTACCCCTGTTGCCTTCAGCATCGCCTTGAGCGCACCTGTCACGCCCAATGATTTTGCAATGATGCTCTTCAGCTCAGAAAAGAAAGGGGATTTTTTGTCAGCCTGAAAATATTTAAGATTTGCAACTTTCTTGCTCAGAAGGATTCCCATATTTTCAAGATTGTCGAGCTCTCTCTTGACTCCGGAGGGATTTTTTCTCAGAAGCGTGGCAATTTCCCTGACATAAAACCTTTCGTCAGCATTATTAAGCAGCAACGCCAGAACATCAGCTCTTATTGCTGATGAAAAAAGACTCTTGAGTGTATCTCGTGCCTGCTTGCTCATGTCTTGTGTATATTTATACAACAGCAGTATCTCTCTTGTCAACAAAAAAATGACAAAAAATAACAGAATCTTCAAAAAGAGAAACAGACCATTACTTACAAATAAACGATTCTGCTGCTTGTTAGAACAAACGGTCTTTTTTATTATATGACCATTACCAAACAAACAACGATCATTGTCAGGACTGCATGCTTTGTTGCAGTGAAGTGCTGGAAACACCTGCATTCATGCATAATCTATATATTGGGGTAAAAAATCTGCGGCTACTATTTATGGGGATAAACAGGAGATTGGGGATAAATGAGGATACTATTCTGCTGAACAATAATAAGGGCAGGCAGCCAAGGTCTTTGACCCCGGTTGCCTGCCCTTATTGAAAACTACACAAAAAGCGTTGTATTTGAATTAAAAGAACTGCCGAGAAAGGCAGCAACACCGCCAAACTCTATGCCGTCAATAAGGTCTTCCTGTTTGATGCCCATAACATCCATGGACATCTGGCATGCAACGATCCTGACGCCAAATTCAATAGCCGTATCCAGCAGGCTCTGAAGCGAACTCACATTCTTCTTGCCCATCATATAGGTAAAGAGCTTCGGTCCAATCCCCGCAAAATTCATCTTGGAGGTCGGGAGACTCGCAGTTCCCTTCGGCCTCATCATGGTAACCATCTTCTCAAGCACATTCTTTCCTGCACCGGTCATGGTCGGCTTCTTGAGCACATCAAGCCCCCAGAACGTAACAAAGATCGTCACTTCCTTGCCCATGGCAAGGGCGCCATTCGCTATGATAAGCGCTGCCATGGCCTTGTCAAAATCACCGCTGAAAAGCACCATGGTAAGATTTGACCTGTTGGCCTCAACCTTCTCCAGCCGCTCCTCAAGCTCCTTAATCTTATCCTGGACAGCATCTGTAGCCATTATGTTCCCCCTCCCTACTTCTTTGTAATGGTAACCGTAATATCCTTGCCGGACTTAGTAATGCCGGACATGGTATTACCAGTCTCCTTGGCCCAGGCAATGATATCGGGCTCAAAGCCGGCATCATCGCTTGTAGCCTCAAATGTGTCGCCTGATGCACCCTTCTTTACTGCTACGGCTATCTTCATGATAGGCATGGGACAGCTCATTCCCTTCAGATCCAATGTAGTCTTTGCCATGTTTTCCTCCTCAAACGTATGATTTTTATTATACCCATAGTCAATAAGTTTAGCAACTAAAAAAATTATACGAGAAGCAGCCGGACATTGGCCAGGTTCCTTATATCGTCCTCCTCGGACTTCTTTGGCGTCTCCAGGATCAGAGGGACATCAAGGAAAAAAGGATGCTGCAGAAATTTCTTCAGCCCCTCGCTGCCTATGGAGCCTTCCCCAATATGCTCATGCCTGTCAACGCCTGAACCCATGGTCTTTTTTGAATCATTGAGATGGAGAAGCCTGAGGTCTTCTCTGCCAATATACTGCCCGATCTCTTCAGCCAGGGCATTGATCCCGTCTTCAGCAGCAATGTCATATCCAGCAGAAAATGCATGGCAGGTGTCGAGGCAGAGGCCGGCAATAAGGCCGGATGGCGCCTTTTCCCTGATCGCCGCGATCTCTGCGATCCGCGATGTAATGTCCCCCCGCTCGCCTGCGGTATTTTCGAGCAGAAGGCCGGCATTCCACCTGCCCTGATCAGCCACCTGTTTTAGCGCTTCAACTGCACGCGCACGCGCAGCTTCAGGCAAGTCTCCTGATGCACTCCCGGTGTGCAGTACCACAAAGTCGGCATCGATCTCATCGGCAATATCCAGTTCTGCCCTGATCATATCAACGGACCTGATTAGCAGGTCCGGCCGGGCAGATGCAAGATTGATCAGATACGAGGTATGGATAACGACCGGCCGGATGTCCAATTCTTTTTTTAATGCCCTGAACCTCGCGATCTCCATGGGGTCTCTCCTGCCGATTCCCCATCCGCGAGGGTTGTGCGAAAAAAGCTGGACCGTTGAACAGCCGAGTCCACCGGCCCGTTCAAGGCCTTTATCAAGGCCGCCTGCAATAGAGACATGAACACCGATCCTCCGTTCCATGATCTATCATAACAAAAAAAGCCCCCTGGTCCTGAACCAGAGGGCTCGGCAATTACGCGTTAATGCGTTGTCCGCCTAGTGGCCGCCGTGGATCAGCGCAGGCAGGCACCTCACGCAAACATATTTCTCGCTTCCCTCATGCAGGCATGGCAGAAGAACTCTTTCCTTATCAGTTGCATTGCATAAAAAACATTGTGTCATGGTTATCCCTCCAGCCCGTTAATCTCATTTACGATCTTGTCCGGGTCCAGATTGTGCATCATGGCCCCGAATGAGAGCGACTCCACATTAATACCGGGGCAGGTGAAGCAGCCGCCGCCGAAATACTTCTGTATGATGTCCTTTGCTCCCGGCACGTCCCTGATCACGTCTCCAATGAGTGAATCCTTTGTTACGACCTTCTTATCCGTTGTTGTCATTCCTTTATCCTCCCTGATGGTTTTGCGTTTTTCTATCCTTATTCTACATCAGGGAACAGGCGCATACTATGACCTTCATCATACAGACAGATACTGCCTGCAGCCGGGCCATCAGCAGGCAACAGACAGGCCCTGCGCGATCCTGTTCGTGCCCTGCTTCCAGCACCAATACGGTACCGCGTCCCTGCTCCCCCTGCTTAACACATAGTGACCGCCCTCAGCATCCATTGCGTGCATGACAACCGGACCGAGATACCCGCCCTTTAAATGTTCGAGGTCTCTGAGCGCCTCGTGGCAGGCTTCTGCAACAGCCGCACCTTTCTTCATATAGAGGACGATGGAACGGGAGGTGCTGCAGCGAATGGTCATCTCGCCGGTATGCGTGCATGCGGCAGCCCCATAGCAGTCATCCACATAGAGCCCTGCCCCGATAACTGCCGAGTCTCCAAGACGGCCGGGGTATTTATAAGACCAGCCCGAGGTGCTTACGCCGCCTGCAAAATTGCCCTTCTCCGTCCGGACAAGAAATATCGTGGTCCCGTGGGCAGCAGCAGGATCCATAGTCCGGGGAATAAGGGGTGCAAGCTCCAGCTCTGTCAAATGCGCCCTTTCCTTTTCGCTGACATGCTGCAATAGCCAGCGTTCATGGTCAGCCCGTGCTTCATCTGAAAGCAGATCACTTCTGCATTCTCCTGTCTCGGCAGCAAAGCGTTCTGCTCCCGCGCCGACCAGCATCACATGGGGGGTGCGCAGCATGACCTGACGGGCAACGGATATGGCATGCAGATAGTGTTTCAGTGCGCCTACTGCACCGGTCATCAGCGTATCGCCGCACATAATAGAGGCATCGCATTCCATCTCACCAAGGATGTTCGGCGCGCCGCCGAACCCGACGCTTCTCACTGACGGATCGCTCTCCACGACACGGATCCCTGCCTCAAGCGCATCAAGCGCAGACCCGGTCCTCGCCAGGGTGTCAACAGCGGTCTGCAGACCGACCCCTCCCTCTCCGTTGCAGAGTATTACTGCGTCAGCCATAGGGACCTCGCGAACAGACACGATCTTTCTTTATGCATGCACGGCATGGGTAGGGAATTTATAACAGAGCGCAGTCGTGAAGTCAATGCAGGGACCAGCATGACTCCTGGTGTATGACGTTCATCATAGACACCCTGCTCATTCTGTTTTATGATGGAAGCAGAAATCATAACAAGTATCCTGAGGAGGAACTATGGACAGATTTGTAAAGAATTTCATCATCATGAGCATTGTGTACCTGGCGGTCTCGACCGTACTCGGCATCGTAATGCTGCATCATCCGCAGGCGCTTGCCTTCAAGTTTGTGCACTCGCATCTCAATATGCTCGGCTGGGTATCGATGATGATCTACGGTGTCGGTTATCACATCCTGCCGAAATTCGCCGGAAAGTTTCTCAAATCGCCCAAACTCGGAGAACTGCAGTTCTGGATCGCCAATGCGAGCCTGATCGTAATGCTGCTCTTCTATAGCATGAATGTGCTGAACCCAACCTCAAGCTATATCACGATCGCAACGCTTGCGGGCGTCGCCCATGCCTTTTCGATCGCCATCTTCTTCTACAACATGCTGGCGACCCTTCTGCCTGCTGCACCACCGCCTCCGAGATAACGATCAGTTTTTTAATTGAAAATACTATTGGACACCCGCCCCTTCAGCCCCTCCCCTCAAGGGAGGGGGTCATACATGAGAATGCCCGCCGTCATCAACAGTAGTAGTTGCCTTAAGCCAGAGCGGAGATGATTACTCCCTACTTTCAAGGGAGGAAACCATACATGAGGATGATCGCCCGTCAACAACAAGTAGTGGCCTTAAACCAGGGCGGGGAATGCTTACTCCCTCCCCATTGAGGGGGGAGGGTTGGGGAGAGGGTGATGGTGAATAGTCTTATGAGATACTTCTTACGTCAGGGACCTCAGCGTTTCGAGGTCCCTGATGATGATCTTCCCTGCCTTCGAAACGACCAGGCCTGCCTTGGTAAGCTTGCTCATGGTCCGGATAGAGGTCTCGACCGTTGTGCCGACCATCTCTGCGATATCCTGCTTGGTGAGCTTCATGTTGATCGCAATGCCTTCAGGGACTTTTTCCCCGGATTTTTCGGAAAGCTTGATAAGAAGGGATGCGATCCTCGACTCCACCTTTTCAAGGGCAATGCTCTTGAGCGTTTCATGCGTGTCCTTGATCCGGTCGCCGATATTCATCGCCATGCAGTACATAAGGTTCGGCAGTTTGTCCATGAGCGAAAGGATGTTCTTCCGCGAGATCTTCACCACCTCGCTGTCCTCCATGGCCACAGCATTGGCAGGGTATGGGAAGCCGCGAACAACCGCAATGCCCCCGAACATGTCATGAGGCGCGATGATCTCGAGAATGATCTCCTTGCCCTCATTCGAGAGCTTGGTGATCTTGACCTTGCCGGTCTTTACGATGTAAAGCCACTCGGAAGGGTCACCCTCGGCAAAGATAAACTCCTTTTTTACAAACGTCTCTCCCTGCAAATACCGGGAGAGCTCTTTCAGGTCATCAGCGCTTAACGTATTGAAAATAGAGACTTTTTTTATGTCAAACATGGCACTCTACCCTCCGTATTCGTTTTATAATTATAATTAACAGCCAACCTGATTATTTTTCTTGACAACCAATTCATAATCTGGTTACATATAACCAGTAAGCGCCTCGTTACCTCCCCTAAGCTGCTGTCCATATTCCACGGACAGCAGCATTTTTTTGTCAAATTTCTGCCAGCTCATACTGCCGTGACCCGAGACCGAGCCTTTCAGCCGCCTCAACCTGCAGCATATAGGGTTTGTCATGCAGTTTCATCAGGATATCATCACCCTTCTGAAGGTTGCGGTCAGAGGCAAGAGATTGCTCAAGAGGACCTGACTTCAAGAGCATGTCAATACTTGCCTGTTCGATGGCAACAATATCCTCAGATATC
Organism: uncultured Nitrospiraceae bacterium; assembly: GCA_964463135.1. Classification (GTDB taxonomy): domain Bacteria; phylum Nitrospirota; class Thermodesulfovibrionia; order Thermodesulfovibrionales; family UBA6898; genus UBA6898. The sequence goes on along the minus strand of CAYXBA010000001.1, from coordinate 189,541 downwards.
ATAATACCTAAATCCTGAATTACCGGCACATCTGCGCAGGGCATACAGTCGCACTCGGGCTGTATCTCGGTCAGAAAATTGACGTACAAGATCTTCCTCGGCTCGAAAGTACCGATGACCGCTTTTGCAGCCTCTGCCAGAGAGCGCATGAACCGCTGATCATCGCCAGGCAGGATAAGGGATTCGTTCTGGCAGACCCGCTCGCACCGTCCGCACCGCCAGCAGACATCGCGGTTCCAGACGATCTCATCATCCTTGAAAGTGATGGCATCCAGCGGACATACCTCCTTGCACTGAAGGCAGAGTTCACATTTATCAGAATCCCAGACAAGCTCTCCTTCGCCGATTGTATGCATTGCGCCTCTGCCGCATTTCCATCCGCAGGTGCGGTGAGAACTGCTCACACCTCCCATGGCGAGGTTCTTTATCGCTCCTGCGTACCCCGCATTGATATGGCCTTTTACATGTGAACAGACGACCATGGCTGGCACATCGTGGACCAGAGACGCGACCGCTATCTGGCCGAGAATCTCGCCTGCCTTGACCATAATGCTGTCATTGCCGTACAGCCCGTCAGCGATCACCACCGGGGCGCCGACGCTCAAATGGTTGATGCCGTTCTGGTTCGCGACCTCAAGATAATCCAGTCCCTTTATCCTGACGGTATCAGTAACAAAGGGCTTTGCGCCGATCCTTTTGAGCGCATCAACGACCTTTCGGAGAAAGACAGGCCTCACGATCCGGTGCGCACCCTCAGAACCGAAATGGGTCTTCACCGCGATCCATTCTTCCGGGCTGAAATAGTTCATCAGCCCTATCTCCTTCAGGAGCTGTTCGAGCTTCCCCGGCATGCTGTCATCATATTTCCATTTTCTGGCACGCGCTGATGCAAAATAAACCTTTGCCATAGTATTTCTCCTCTTTATCCTTCAAGGCTCCTGTCATACAGTTCTTTCTTGCTGAAGCCGTATTCCTCACCGATCTTTTTTGTTGATTCCTTTCTGCCCATCCCTTTTCTCATCAATTCTCTGACCTCTTTTAAGGCATCGTCCATATGCAGCTCACCCTTTTCAGGCCTGCCCTCAAGGATGATCACATATTCCCCTGCAATGGTCGAATGCTCAAGAGCTTCCATTACAACGGATACTGTGCCGCGAAAGACCTCCTCATGGAGCTTGGTCAACTCCCGTATCACCACGATATTCCGCTCGCCGATCACGGCAGCAATGTCTGCGATCGTTTCAAGGATGCGGTGCGGCGCCTCATAGAAAATGAGCGTCCGCTGTTCAAGACTGACCCGCTCAAGCATCTTTCTCCTCTGCGTCTCCTTTGCAGGAAGAAATCCGCAGAAGGTGAACTCCTCGGTCGGGAACCCCGAAAGAGAGAGTGCGGTGATCACTGCAGACGGGCCGGGCACAGGGACAACGCGAATGCCCTCTTCAACCGCCTTCTTTATCAGCACGGTCCCGGGATCTGAAATGCCGGGAGTGCCTGCGTCCGATATGAGGGCAACAGAAAGGCCATCCTTCAGCCGCCGGAGCGTCTCTTCAGCCTTGACCTTCTCTTTCTCTCCCCAGTAGCTGACGAGCGGCTTTCTAATATTAAAGTGGTTCAGCAGCTTAAGTGAATGGCGCGTGTCCTCTGCTGCAATCAGGTCAACCTCTTTGAGGATGCGCAGGGCGCGCAGCGTAATATCCTCCAGGTTGCCGATAGGCGTCGAGACTATATAGAGCGTGCCTTTCGTCATGCGGTTCTTCCGGGGCAGAGGATCTTCACTGCACGTTCAGCATCTTTCGCAGCCTGCGGTCGGTCTTCACGATCTCGTCAGCATCATCGCCCGCGAGTTCCCAGGTGTATTCGTCCTTGGGTGACCGTCTCAGCTTGATCCTGACCGGTTTTTTCGGCTTTATCTGCTGGAGCTCAGGCTGCTTTTTGAACTGAAAGCCTTCCTTCTCCGCAGCCGGGACAGCGACCGGGATCAGGAGCATAACTGCGATCAAAAGAGAATATACGCGCATCAGTAACTCCTGTACCTGTTCGTTATCGGGAACCGCCAGTCCCGTCCAAAGGCCCGCGCTGTTATCTTGACGCCCGGAGGCGACTGTCTTCTCTTATACTCGCTCCGGTCTACCATCTTGATCACCCGTCTGGTCTGTTCAGCGCTGCAGCCCAAGCTGACCATATGGCTGAAGCTCAGTTCACACTCAATGTAGGCCTTCAGGATCGGGTCGAGCTGTTCATACGGAGGCAGGGAATCCGTGTCCTTCTGGTTCGGCCTGAGCTCTGCGGTCGGTTCTTTTGTCATTACCCTCCTGGGGATGATCTCCGTGCTGCCCACACTGTTCCGCCATCCGCAGATATCGTATACCAGGGTCTTCGGCACATCCTTGATCACCGCAAAGCCGCCTGCCATATCGCCGTAAAGTGTTGCATACCCCACGCTCATTTCTGACTTGTTGCCCGTGGTCAGCACCAGCCAGCCGAACTTGTTCGAAAAGGCCATCAGCAGGTTTCCCCTGATGCGCGCCTGGAGGTTCTCTTCTGTGGTGTCCTTTTCCTTCCCTGCGAACCAGGGCTCAAGCACCTTGGTATAGCTCTCCATGATATTCCTGATCGGCAGATCGATGAACCTGATGCCGAGGTTCTTCGCAAGATGCTCAGCATCTTCCCTGCTTGCCTTCGAGGTATAGGGCGAAGGCATAAAGATACCGGTCACCTGTTCCTTGCCCAATGCGTCCACAGCAATGGCAGCAACGAGAGATGAGTCGATGCCGCCGCTCAACCCTATCACAACGCCCTGAAACCCGTTCTTCTTGACATAGTCAGCAGTGCCGAGCACCAGGGCCTTGTAGACCTCATCTTCCCTGTTCAGCATCGGCTGCATGATTGGACTCAGAGGCTTCCTGTCAGCAAGGGCAGAAACAGGGACAGAGGTCACACTGGAATGCGTTTTTCCAGCATCACGCCGGCTCCCGGCCTTTCTGCTCTTTCGCACTGCGCTGATATCAAGATCAAGGACCATGAGGGTCTCCTCGAACTGCACAGCACGTGCGATGCGGTTCCCTTCATGGTCAAATACCAGACTGCACCCGTCAAAGACAAGCTCGTCCTGGCCGCCGACTGCATTCAGATACGCGATCATGACACGGTTTTCCCGTGAACGTTCATGGAGGATCTGTTCTCTCACTGCAGGCTTGCCCATCTCATAGGGTGATGCATTGATATTGATGATCAGCTCTGCGCCTGCACGCGCCTGTATGCGCGCCGGGCCCTCTTTGTGCCAGATGTCCTCGCAGATATTCAGACCGACCTTGACGTTGTTCAGGCTGTATACCGGAAAGCGGTTTCCCGGTCTGAAATACCTCACCTCGTCAAAGACGCCGTAGTTCGGCAGCCGGATCTTGTGGTAGATGTCCCGTATCCTGCCCTCAGAGATCATGGCCGCGGCATTATAGAGTCCGCCCCTGTCCCTGTCTACAAACCCGACGACCGCGGCAATGCCGGTCGTCTTTGCACTGATCGTCTTTATGGCAGCAATGGAATCGTCAATGAACCGGGGCTTCAGCAACAGGTCTTCGGGCGGGTACCCGGTGATGGCAAGCTCGGGGAAGGCAACGACATCAGCCTTCTGCTTCTTTGCCCTGCTGATAAAAGAAAGGATCTTGCGGGAATTTCCCTTCAGGTCACCAACGATCGGGTTCATCTGCGCAAGCGCAATACGGAGCGTTTTCATGCGAAAATCCTTAGCAGCATAGCTACATAATAAAGCATAGCAGGGCCTTTGTAAAGAATGAGAATCCCTGAAAATATGGCCGGAAAATTGTATGCTCTGCATGCAGACAACCCGATCAGTCCGCATACACTTATGTGCGAATAATTGATAAACTACGGCATGGAAAACTGGAAGGACAATGTCTCGTTCGTACTTGTCGAGCCGAAGGAATCAGGCAATATCGGCGCTTCTGCGCGTGCGATCAAGAACATGGGTTTTATGAACCTCTGCATGGTGAACCCTCCATCACAGCTCACTGACGAGGCCCGCTGGTTCGCCTGCAATGCCCTTGATGTGCTGGAGACTGCGAGGTCATATCCTGACTTTAAAAGCGCGATCGCGGACAAGTCCATTGTGGTCGGCACAAGCAGGAGGACAGGCAAGCGCAGGGGCATGATCCTGCCGCTCGAACAGGGCGCAAGAAAGATCATCGAGAAAGCAAAGGCCGGCAAGGTCGCCATACTTTTCGGCAGGGAGGCCAAAGGGCTTCTTAACGAAGAGGTGGACGAATGCGGCCTCCTGCTTACGATCCCGACGAGCAAAGAACATAGGTCGCTGAACCTCAGCCAGGCAGTAATGATCGTTGCGTACGAGCTGCTCAAGGCGGGATATGAGGAGAAGGCAAAGGGCGAAGAGCATGGCGAAGCGGCGAAAGGTGAAGGGCTAAAGGCGAAGGGTGAAACTGACTCAAAGGGCAAGAGACGAAGGGTCAGGGGTGAGAATCAGAAGCCGTCGCCAAGGATGTTTGAATCAGGGGAGTTCGGCACGCAGCTCGTCAGCTATGAAGAGATCAGCACACTCTATAACCGCATGACAGAGACACTGAAACTGCTTGAATATATCCCGCGCGGCGACCGCGACCTTGAGGCAAAGATCATGCAGAACCTGAAGCATTTCATCGCCCGTGCGGGCCTTACCGACTGGGAGCTGAATATGATCCATGGGATACTGACGCAGATTGAGAAGAAAGTAAAAAATTAACATTGCGTATCCAACACCCGCTGCCCTTCCTGCCCCAGCCGGTGAGACCATTCGAGCAATGATACTGCCTTCTGACGGAGAGATAATTCTTCGGTCCTCTCAATGACGTGGAGGGCCAATGACTTTAGCTGTGCGGCCGCGCGTGCCTTGAGGGCTGCCGCAGCGGTGGAACTCACCGGGAACAGATAGGCGAGGGCCTCTGCAAAGATCTCCTCATTAACGGCTTCAGTGAGTTCACATGCCCACTGATAGCATTCTGTCGGATCAGGCGCAGGAATATCCTTCAGCCGCGCTTCAGCTGTTCTCAATGCGTTGCTGACCTGGGTCTGCATACCTGACAACCGGTCAATGACTTCGGAAGGCACATCTGCTGCCTTGAGCTTATTACGGAAAAATGCCAGAAGGTTCGACAGATTTCCTTCGTTCAACGCACGGTCCAGCCAAAACGTTATTTCATCAGACCCTTCCTGAGAAACCCTGGCAAGGCCGAGATAAAATTCTGCACTCCTTGTCCTCAGGCAGATGGCCCTTTCCACTGCCGCCTGAAGCCGGTCGCTCACGCCATTCACAGGAAGATATGCCTCCTCAAGCCAGTATTTGTAAATGCGCTCCAATGACTCAATTATCCTGAACGACCGGGGAACTTTAGGCATATAACAGTTGGCACCGAGCGCATAGGCTGTATTGATCACTGCGGAGTCGTCTTCACCGGAAAGGACAATGACAGGCGTATTGCGCCAGGCAGGACAGGTCTTCACCTCCCGGATCAGGTCCAGCCCGGTCCCGTCAGGGAGCTGCATGTCCGAGATGATAAGGCCCAGAGGTTCATCTCTTTCTTCTCTATCGTGCAGCAGGTCCAGGGCTTCGCGCACAGATTCAGCCGTTAGCATAACACCGGGGAACCCGAACTTCTTAAAGGCTGCCTGAACGCTTTTGGACAACAGGGCGTCATCCTCCACATGCAGGATGGTCAGGTCTTTGTTGTTCATATCACTCATCTCTCCTTGTGCCAGGCAGAGGAATTTCAATGAAAGGAAAGGTCAGCATTTCCGGTCACAAGGCTGTCAACGCAAATACTGACCATTCCCTTTTCTGTTGATCAGAGCATTTTGCTGTTTTCGAGCTGCTTTATGATCGTTTCGATGAACGGGTTGATGGCCCCTTCCACTGACGTCTCTACCTTGGTGCGTGAAAGATACGACCAGACAAGTTTTTCGGTACGGACATCGTAGATATTCGTGACCAGGGTAAAATATTCGACATCATAGGCACTGCCGGGGGCTGCAAAATAGGTGAATGAATCCATATAGAAATCATTCCAGCCGACATAATAGCTCGCCGGCACAACGTAGACGCCGCCCTCCATGAGCTGCGAATACTCTTTCTTGCTGACAAGCCTCACTACCAGAACATTCGCCATGCCCATTTCTCTGACCTTTGCGGCGATCGCCTCGCGGTCAGGCTTGGCTCCCGGATTAGGCATGACCTTATTGCTTGCGGTCGCATCGATGCCGAGATCCTTCAGCCGCCAGGCAAGCATGTTCTCCATATGATCGCGCATGCGTTCCTGGTCCCCTATGGCGAAGACTATTGTCTTCCCCAGTTTCCGGGTCTGCCCCTCATCCTTCCATACTTGCAGCGTTTTGGTCGGGGCACACGCAGTAAACAGCATGACCACCAACCCGATAAATAACCCCTTCCTTAATACCATCGTCATAACAATTGTTCCTCCTGTCTATTTTTTATCTCTGAAATATTCCCTCAGTTCACTTCTCCTCAGGGCAAGCTGTTTTCTTCTCATTACCGTCCACTACCCATGCCTGCAGAAGCGTGAACGTGACCGCCAGCACCACCGGCCCGATAAAGAGGCCAATAACGCCGAAGGACATGAGCCCTCCGATCACACCGGCAAAGATCATGATCAGGGGCAGGTCTGCGCCTTTCTTGATCAGCAGGGGACGGACAACATTGTCCAGCGTGAGCGCAAAGAACGCAAAGACGAGCATGACCGTTCCCATGACTGCGCTGTCCTTCCAGTAAAGCCAGATCACCGCAGGGATCAGCACAGGGCCCCCTCCGATCTGGGCAAGGCAGAGAATGAACGTGACCGCTGTCAGGAATGCGGCTGCAGGCACGCCGGTGACAGCCAGCCCGATGCCGCCGATGCCGGCCTGAAGGATGGCGGTCACTACAATGCCCAAGGCCACGCCCCGGACAGCCTTTGCCGAAAGAATTGCAGTATCTTCGCCCCGGTCTCCGGCAAGTCGTCTCGCAAAGCTTCGGACACCTGCTGCAGCAGTTTCCCCTTGGGAGTACATGATCGCGGCAATGATCACGGTCACCAGGAACTGGAGCAGCATGGCAGCAATGCTGCCTGCCTGGGCAGCGAACCAGCGCCCGGCAGTCTGCGCATAGGGCGTGATCCGGGCAATGATCTCTTCACGGTTGAGCCCGGCGACCTCCTGCCACCGCTCGCCTATCATCCTTCCGGCCACCGGGATACTGTTGAGCCATTCCGGCATAGGCGGAAACGTTACCACAGACAATGATCTCACCTGTGCAGTAATATCAACTGCCTTGTCGGCGATCGCGATGATCGCGAAGACCAGCGGCACCACAATGATCAGCAGGAGCGCCAGCGTCATCACAGCCACAGCCAGCCCGCGTCTGTTCCAGAGCAGAGACTGCACCTTGAGAAAGATCGGCCATGTTGCCACAACAATGATCGCAGCCCAGACGATCGCCGTGATAAAGGGCCGCATTACCCAGAAGCTCGCTGCTATGAGGATGCCGATGAACAGCACCGCCAGTGTCGTGCGCGTAATATCGCTGGTGTTCGGGTCTTTTACGTTCATCATTCTTCTCCTCTGCAATAATCGTCACAATTTCGTAGTATCTTGAGAATAGCGCCTCAGGCCTCGGTAAAAAACGAGGGCGACGACTCAAAGTCCACAAAGAGACCCTGGTAGGCCTGCATCTCAAGCAGCGCTGCCTGCGCTTCTGCAGTCTCGAACGACCCCGCAAGCTCAGCAGCACTCTGCCACCACCATTCGACGATGGCGTCATACGGTTCAGCGCTCCCCCGGGACTTCATCAGCGTCTCGTTTACCGGGATCTGGAGCGTGAGGTTCCGGGAATGGCGTATCGGCTTCAGTATCGAAACGAGTCTGTCAAAACACTCCAGGAATTTCGGATCGCTCCAGTGCTTTCTGAACTGGTCCTGTGACAGCCCTTCTTTTTTCCGTATGCAGGTGATCAGCCGTATCATAGATCCTCCTTTACCCTAACGTTGCAAACCCAAGAGGCATAATGGCAATAAAATCTTTACAATGACGAACGGTGTCGCAGGTAATGCTTTTTTCTGTCATCATGCCTCTCTTGTTCATCAGTTTTATGCAACGGTAAGGTTAACAATAATCAGAATGCCCTGCCAAGGTAGAAATACCCTGCAGTCCGTCCCTCTCCGGCGTGACCAAGGCCGATGTACAGCGGTCCGAGGAGCGTGTCGTACCCGACAAATACGCTCCCGGCGACCTCAATATCACCAAGATCAAAGTCCTTCTGCCAGACATTGCCTGCCTCAATGGACCCGCCAAAATAGAGGGAGCCTATGAACGATTCGCCGATCTTGTGGTATGAGATCACCTTGCCGAAGGCCATATGCTGGCCATGCAGCTGGTTGGCCGTGAGGCCTGAAAGGTTAAGAAATCCGCCGAGATTAAACGAATCGTAATACGGGATCTCATTGCCGATATGCGAGCCTGCCTTGACCTGCGCGAGGATGGTCTGCTTTCTGAAGGTAAATGCACCCCCGATGCTCGCTTCTACCTTATTGTAATTGTCATCTGACCCAAGGCCTTCCAGCGATGAGATCGCATTAAAGTTCGCCTTGTATCCCTTGTTCGGGAAGTTGACATTGTCAAGCTGATCGAGTATGCCGCGGGCGATGATGGCTCCGCGGGCGACCGTGTCTCTGGGGACGTTAATGTCCCCGATCCTCTGGTCTGCCCTGAATTCACCATACTGAACGCCTATCCTTGCCTCACCATATCTCCCCGGCTGAAAACCCAGGTCTATGCCTGCGAGGTACTGTGTTACATCGAACTCGGCAACCCTCCTGTCGCCGGAAAAGACCGTGTAGGGTTCCCGTTTATAGCGCACATACGGCGATACAAAAAAGAGACCTTTGGTCGTAAACGGCTGATAGAATTCAGAGTACACGCCGCTGGGCGTTCCGATATCGATCTGGACCTTCCATTCTGCGCCGAGACTGTTCACCCACCGGCGAGTATAGTCAAAAAGCATGTTGTATCTGCTCATGCCTTTAAAGTCACTTTCAACAGCAAACCCAAAGCGGAGATAGTTCGGTCCCCAGGACCTTTCCCTGGCCTTCACCACAAGCTCGTACCCGTCCCGCTGCCTTTTTACCTGCAGGTCAACGCGCTCGAAATCACCGGTCCCATACACAATACCTGCCTCTTCCTTCAGTCTGTCGATATTGACCGTTTCGCCCGGCTTGATCGAAAGTTTGTTCGCCACGACTTCAGAAGAGATCTTTGAAGTGCTCTCCATCTCGATCGCGATCGAGTTGATCTTCACCTCTTTCACCTGCTCTGCGTGATGGTGCGCCTTGAAGGCCGCATATTCTGCATCAGAAACAGAATAGCGTTTCAGGCTGTCGAGCTTCAGCCGGGCAGCCTCTTCACCGATAGCGGCGATCTCTGCGGCCTTGTCAAAGTCACCGGAGCCGAGCTCACCGAGCACCGGATTGATGTACACATCCTTCGGCCCAAGGGTCTTTATCTGGTCCGCGACATTCTTGTTCATCATAATATCGAGCATCTGGTTCATGATCGGGCCGGGCCTGGCTAGGTCCTTGCGGGTCGCAAGCGGTTTCCCTACATCAACACAGATGATGATGTCGGCCCCCATACCACGGACAATATCGACCGGCACGTTCCGGACTATGCCGCCGTCAATAAGGAGCCTGCCGTCCAGTTCTATAGGGGGGAAGGCGCCCGGGACTGACATGCTGGCACGCGCAGCATCGGCCAGTCTGCCGCTCCTGAGCACGACCATCTCTCCGGTCTCGAGGTCTGAGGCAATCGCGCGGTACGGGATCGGCAGCTTGTCAAAATCAGTGGTATCAGCCGTATGCAGCATCAGCATTTCGAACAGCACATTCACCTTCTGGTCCTTGATAAGACCTTTGGGCAACGCCAGTTTGCCGTCCTTGATCCCGACGGCAAGCCCGGAGAGGATCGTGTAGTCCTCCCGCTTCCTGCGGAAATCGATATCCTGACGGGCAGGGTCGCCCGAAAAGACGTCCTTCCAGTCGATCGAGGTGATCACCTGCTCAAGCTCAGCGGCAGACAGGCCTGAGGCGTACAGGGCCCCGACGATGGCGCCCATGCTGGTGCCGGCCACATAATCGACCGGGATCCTGAGTTCCTCGAGCACCTTCAGCACGCCGATATGCGCTGCGCCTTTTGCCCCTCCGCCGCCGAATACGACACCGATCTTCGGACGATTGGGCTGCTTCGGCTCCGGAGTCTCTGCTGCAGAGGTATCCAGCGGCATGAACATCAAAACCAGCAATATGATTCGGATGCCTGCAGCGATAATTTCTTTTCGTCTCATCTTTCCTCCTTAGCCTCCCGCGCCATTTTTACCAGTGCCCAGTACGGGGCCTCATACTGGTGGTCTTTTTTATACTGTTCTGCCTTTTTCTCAAGGCGTTTTCCTATCGCCTCATGCTTACGCATATAGTCCTGGGTGCGGAGCGCAGTGGCCGCAGACATGCCCTCCGGGATCGGTCCGGCCTTGCCGAATTTATTCAGAAGCATGCTGTACGCCTTGGCAATGCGCGCAAGCGGCAGCTGGTACAGCGGATAGGTGATATTATCGCCCTTCTCTGCCCCCTCCAGCATCACTTCCGTCACCGCATTATCAATGCGGTCCTTCTTGAGCGTTTCAGGTTCGCGCCACTCTGCCACAACGCGCAGCTGCGGGTCATATTCGAGGTCAGAGGGTTCCTGCGTCTCAAAATGCGTGACGCCGAAGGCCCCCAGCCATCTGCGCAGCCCGGGGGAAGAGATATGAGATATGCCTGCCCAGAGATTGATGCCAAAGCGCTCATACGCCTCTGATGCCACTTCAGAGCAGAAGAGCTTCGAATGATCCTTATAGTCCATCGGAAAATCATAGGCCACATGGCCTTCGGTTGCCCGTTTGTATGCATATTCAGCAGCCTTGTGAGGCAGCATCGGGTCTTTTATCATGGCGGGAAGATCTGCCCTCGGCCGGAGCAGCATAACGCGCAGTTTCTTGTCCGAGAGATATTGATCAGCAGTCGAAACCACAACGCCGGCTTCGATATGCGCCTCGACTATCTTCGCCTCTTTGGTCTTCGGGTCAACATAGACAAAGGCGATATGGGAAAAGTTGCCAGGGAAATCGCTTCCCCTGGCAATGAGCGCCGACGTGGGCGCGCCGCCGCGGGAGACAAGGATATCGCCGCTGTGCAGGACAGCGTTCCGGACTTTTGCCGAAGGTGTTGCAGAGGGCTCGTCGGTCCCCTTGAGCAGTGCAGGAAATGCTCCTGCAGGCGCCTGCATCATGATCTCCTCAACTGCCCCGCGCGACCCATAGAGAAGACGGTACAGTGTGGTCCGTGCAGCGTCGTTCTTCATATCCCAGTGTTCTGACTGCTGCTTTACGGCTGTCCGCATATCAACCGCAAGGGCCAGATAGTCCGCAAGCCCGGTTTTACAGGCGCTCACCAGCGGACCGACCTCGAACATGCGGCGTTCCAGGTCGCTGAACTCAGGGGCATCAGGCGGGAGCTCGCGTTCTTTGATGCGCTGGAGAAGTTCCCGCAGACCTGCAAGCCGCGTGCTGATATCGCCTTCTGCTCCTGCACAGCCTGACCTCAGGAGTTCCTGATACGTTGCCTCGAGTGCGTTCTAGTACGCGTCCTGGTTCCAGGCAAAGGCCTGCTTTACTGCAGGCGGGGACTGGATCGGGGTCTCCTGACCCGCACCTTCGGGGATCATGAGCAGAAGATAAGCAGCCACAATAGTGACCGTCATCAGGGAAAAGATCTTTTTCAATTTCATATAGTGCTCCTCATGGCTGTTCATTATAAAGCTCTGCGAGCTTTCTATCCAAAAGATCGAGATCGAGCGGTTTGAGCATGTAATCGGTAAAACCGCGTTCCCTGGCCTTTTCCGCGTTCAGATCGAATTCGCTTGCCGTAATGGCAAAGACCGGCGTCTGACGCGTTGCACCTGCTTCAAGCCTCCTGATCTCCCCGGTCAGTTCGTACCCGTCCATCTCCGGCATCTCGATGTCCGTCAGGATGAGATCGTATCTGCCTTCGCGGTAATGATTGAGCGCCTCTTTGCCGTCTGCAGCAGCATCAACGAGATAGCCACCTGCTGTCAGCTGGCTGGACATGATCTCCCGGTTGATCGGGTTGTCCTCTGCAAGCAGCACCCTGCGCGGCTGAGCTGCATCGCCTCCCGGCGCTCCGGCAGGCGCAGCACGAAGCATCTGCCGCTCCTCTTCATGGTCGGCAAAGGTGAGTGCAATGTTCCTGAATACCGCCTCAAGCGCGAGGAAGGCATCAACCACATCAGGGTCAAAATGGCTGCCTTTGCCTTCCGCAATGATCTGCACCGCCTTCTCGTGGGGCATGGGAGGCTTATAGATCCTCTTGCTAATCAAGGCGTCATACACATCCGCCACAGCCATGAGCCGGCCGGAGACCGGTATCTCGTCACCCTTCAGCCCGCGGGGATACCCGGAACCGTCCCATTTTTCCTGGTGCGTGTACGCGAACTCCCGGGCGTGGTGCAGAAAGGTGCTCTTGCCAAGCTTCTGCTCGGTGATACGCAGCGCCTCGTTGCCGAACTCGGTATGCTTCTTCATGATGCTGAATTCATCGTCGCTCAGCTTTCCGTTCTTGAGCAGCACAACGTCGCGCACGCCGACCTTGCCGATATCGTGGAGCGGCGCAGACTGATACAGCATCTCTATGGTCGCGTCATCAAGCTCGCCTGAGAAACGCGGATGATCCTTCAGTTTTGTGGCGAGGACCTTAACATAGTTCTGCGTGCGTTTGATATGGCCGCCGGTCTCAGGGTCACGGTATTCTGCAAGGGTCGCAAGGCTCTCTATCATCACGGCCTGGGTCAGCTGAAGCTCACGTGTGCGCAGACTGACCGTCTCTTCCAGCTGGTTCTGATATTGCTTCAGCTCCAGATGGTTCCGCACGCGGGCACGCACCAGCTCAGGGTGGATCGGCTTGGTGATGTAGTCGACCGCACCGAGGGCGAGCCCCTTGGCTTCGTCCTCCGCATCTGCAAGCGCGGTGATGAACAGGACCGGTATATGTCGTGTGGCCTCCTCTGCCTTCAAGCGGCTGCAGACCTCGTACCCATCCATCTCCGGCATCATGATATCCAGCAGCAGCAGGTCGGGGCGTACCTTCCCGACCAGTTCAAGCGCCTGCCTGCCGCTGGTCGCAACACTGATCTGGTATCCGTCCTCTTTCAGAACGCTTACCAGGACCTGGATGTTCGCCGGAACGTCGTCAACGATAAGGATGCGGTTATTCATGCGATACCGGACCGGCCTGCCCGGGGCAGACCTGTCGTCCTACCGTCCCTCCTCCTCATGCATGCGCTGCCGGGCAGTGATATACTCGTCGAACTCAGCAACATTTTCGAAGATGTTCATGCCCGGGAGCGACCTTACAATATCAAAGACTTCCTTGATCTGTGGCTGCATGTTCACGACAACCGTAGTGCCGCCCTTTTCCCAGAGTTTTTTGCGGGCGATCGAGATCACCCTCAGCCCGGCACTGCTGATGAACCTCAGCTGGGCCAGATCAAATACAAGGCCTTTGACCGGACCGGCAAGCACGGGTGTGAGCTTGCGCTCCAACTCGGGCGAGGTGGCAGTATCGAGGCTGCCGGCAAGCCTCACCGTGATGGTCCCGGGCAGTTTGCTGCTGGTGTTCTCCTGGATCTGAATGTCAAGTTTCATGGTACTATTCCCTCCTTGTAGTGTGTAATTGGACAGGACTGATTGCTTCATAAGGCCGAATCTGCTGACAAGGCGGAGTACATTCTCCCTGCCTTCCCGGGCATAGTGCATCTCATCTGTATGGGAGCGGGCAAGCCTTATCCCCCAGCCGCCCGGCGGCCTGTCATCACCGGCCTCTTCCTTTTCACTCAAGGGCACCTTTGTCGGATCGAACTCCGGTCCCTGATCGCGCAGTTCAATAACGATTGTGCTTCCGGAATATTCAAAGGCGGCGACAAATTTACGGCTCGCATCATATTGCAGCGCATATTTGACGATATTGCTGGCGCATTCCTCCAGCGCCAGCGCCAGCCCGAAAAGGACCTTCTCCGGGACCTGCTGCTCCCGGCCCAGCTGCTGCAGTGCTTCGACAGAACGCATGACATCCCTTGGTGTTGCCTGCAGTTCCAGCTTCATGCGCTGCCCCCTGAACTGCTGTTTACCCTCAGGGTAAGGATCGCGATGTCATCGGACTGGGCCGCACCGGCCGCAAACGCGCGGACCTTTCGCAGCAGGCCATCCGTGATCTGGGGCGCTGATTGACCAGCAAAATGGCCGGCATCGTCGAGGAGCCGCTCGCTGCCGTAGCATTCTTCCTGCGGATTAAATGCCTCGCTCACACCGTCCGTGTAAAAGACCAGGGCGTCGCCGTTCTGAAGCGTCAGCTCAGTGCGCCTGAATTCGAGGCCCGGCTCGAAACCGACTGCCGTGCCAAGGTCTGCAACCGCCCAGCAGGGCGGTTCGTTGCGGCGGAGCAGCACCGGACGACAATGGCCGGCATTGGCCATGGTTATGCGTCCTGAACCAGGCTCAAAGACTGCGCACTGAAACGTGACGAACATGCAGGAAGGATTGTCCACCGCGAGTTCATCGTTCAGCCTGGCGATAATGCGTTCAGGCTCCACGATCTCACGCGCAAGCAGCCGGGCCAGGCTTATCGCCCTGACCATGAACATCGAGGCAGGTATGCCCTTGCCTGATACATCGCCGAGGAAGAGTACCATGCGGTCCTTTGCAGCAGCGCAGACGCCGTACAGATCGCCGCCCACCTCACGTGCCGGTTCGAGCAGTGCACCGAACTCGACGCCGTAGGTCTGCTCGAAACCCGAAAAGTCATGGGGCAGCATGCCCATCTGGATCTCACGCGCAATCCGCAATTCTCCGGCGATCTGCTCTTTCACCTCATCGTTGTACGCCTTGGCCTTGAGAAGAGAACGCACGCGGGCCTTCACCTCAAGCATCTCAAACGGCTTGGTCAGGTAATCGTTGGCGCCCGCCTCAAAGCCGCGCATCTTGTTCTGGACTTCCTCAAGCGAAGAGAGGAACATGATCGGCACCTCGGCCGTCTCCGGCATTTGGCGCAGCCTGCGGCAGACCTCATACCCGTCGATGCCGGGCATCAGGATATCGAGCAGCACCAAGTCAGGCGGCGTGCGTGCGGCGATCTGCAGAGCGGTCTCGCCGTTCATGGCAAGGCTGAGCTTGTGGTCCGCCTTCAATCCCTCGACCAGGATATCGAGGTTGGTCTTGGCGTCGTCCACGATCAGCACGCGGCAGTCAGACAGGCTCTTCATCGCAATTCCCTGATGGCCCGGGTCAACTGCGTCTCTGCCTCGCTGAAGGCAAACGATTCGACAGATTTTTCGAACTGTGCAAACCCTCCGGCGTTGAAAAGGGGCCGGAGCAGCTCCCGGTTCGCTTCAAGACAGTCTCCGGCAGCAGCGTCAAAGTCAGCGAGATATTTCAGCATCTCTTCGGCAGCAGCCTTCATCCTGACCTGGTCACCGGCCGGCACAGAACCGGAAGGCGGTGCGGCCGGCGCTTCAGTCAGGGCCGCGCGCAGCCTGGCCGTAAGCGGTGCAAGCAGCTCTGCCAGACGAATGCGCAGAGACTCGATGTTCTCCGGAGCATTGTTCTGCCGGATCGCGATCTCGAGTTCAGCCGCTGCTGCCTGAACAGCTCCTGCGCCGAGATTTGCAGCCACACCTTTAACCGTATGGGCCAGACGCCCTGCCGTTGCAGCGTCGCCCGCTGACAATGCCTTACCCACCTGATCTGCTGAATCAGCATACTCTTCGGCAAACTGCTTCAGGAGTTTTCTGTACAGCTTCTTATTGCCTGCCACACGGGTAAGCCCGCCGGCCGCGTCTATACCTTCGATCTCGGGCAGGTCAGGAACAGGCTCCGGAGGAGGCGCTGCAGATGCAGTGCCCTGTTTAGAAACATCCGGCGGCAGAACACTCTCCTGGTTCCCGGTAACCGGGCCCGGGGACTTACGGGCACAGGTCCATTTTGCAAGGGTGGCAAAGAGCTTGTCCGGATCGATCGGTTTTGTGACATGATCGTTCATGCCGGCCGCAGCACTCTTCTCCATATCGCCCGCCATGGCATGCGCGGTCATGGCAATGATCGGCAGGTCTTTGAAACGTTCTTCCCGTCGGATGATCCCGGTCGCGGTGTACCCGTCCATGACCGGCATCTGCACATCCATCAATACGGCATCATACGGTGCGGTCGCAACCGCATCCACTGCCTCCTGGCCGTTGTTCACGACCGATACCACAAGACCTGCGCCGGAGAGGATCTCCATGGCGACCTGCTGGTTGATCTCGTTGTCCTCCACAAGCAGCACCCGTGCGCCTGCGAGGGTCTTCAGCAGTTCCGCCTCTTTTTCCTTTTTATCAACCGGGCGTGCCGCGCGCGGCACGTCCTTTGCCATGGCCTGCATGATGGTGTCGAACATCACCGAGGGGCTCACCGGTTTTACCAGAAAACCGTCCAGCCCGGCAGCCTCAGCCTGCATCAGGATCTCTTCGCGGCCGTATGCAGTCACCAGGATGATCGCCGGCTTTTTTTCCAGACGCGGGTCGTGCTTGATCCTCCGCGCGGCCTCTATGCCGTCGATACCCGGCATCTTCCAGTCCATGACCACAAGGCCGTACGGCCTGCATCCGATGGACTTCGCTATTTCGTCGAGCCCTTCCTCGCCGCAAGCCGCAAGCGTGACCTCGAAGGAGAAAGATTTCAGCATCTCTTCGAGGATCTCACGCGAGCTCGGATTGTCATCCACGACCAGGACGCGGAGGCCATGCAGGTCAGCCGGGGCCACATTCCTGGGACCTGCACCTTCCTGGCCGATGCCGAAGGCTGCAGTGAAGAAGAACGTGCTGCCGACGCCGGGAGTGCTCTCGACCCCGATCGCGCCGTGCATCATCTCGACCAGTTTTTTGCTGATGGCCAGTCCGAGGCCGGTGCCGCCGTATTTGCGGGTGGTCGAGGCGTCTGCCTGGCTGAAGGAGGTGAAGAGCCGGGCCTGCTGCTCTGCGGTCAGTCCGATGCCGGAGTCCCGCACAGAGAACCTGATCTCAGCGGTCTTTTCGCTGAGACTGACCAGCTCCGCGGCAACAACGATCTCGCCCTGCTGGGTAAATTTTACAGCGTTGTTGGTAAGGTTGATCAGGACCTGCCCGAGCCGCAGCGGGTCGCCCATCAGAGAGCGGGGCACGTCCGGGGCTGTGCTGAAGAGCACCTCGAGGCCCTCCTTTTCCTGGGCCTTGACCGTCACAAGGGTGGCCAGGTTGTCGAGGACCTCATCGAGGTTAAAGGCGATCGACTCCATATCCAGCTTCCCGGCCTCGATCTTCGAGAAGTCCAGGATGTCGTTGATGATCCCGAGCAGGGACTGCGCCGAGACCTGCACCTTGTGCAGGTAGTCCTTCTGCTTGGACGTGAGTTCGGTCTTGAGCGCGAGGTGCGTCATGCCGAGGATGGCATTCATCGGCGTGCGGATCTCATGGCTCATGTTGGCAAGGAAGTCGCTCTTTGCTTTTGTGGCCGATTCGGCCGTTTTTCTGGCTTCTTCAAGGTCCTCCATGATATTGAGCATGGCCCGCCGCGACCTGGCCAGCTCTTCCAGCTGATCATGCAGTTCACTCGTTGTCTTTTCCCGCTCCTGGAAGGACATCTTCAGCTGCTGGGTCATGCGGTTGAAGGCCTCTGAAAATTCACCCATGAAATCGACACGGTGATCGAATTCCCCCCTGGCGATCTGCTGGGTGGTCCAGGTCAGATTCTTCAGGCTGGCCTGAAGACTTTTCAGGGACTGCATGATCCTCGTACTCCCTTTGGGGGCCTCGAACTGAATATCCCCCTTTGACAGGGAGAACATCAGGTCGGTCATGCCGTTGTACTCGTCGATGAACTGATTGATGAACCCGACCATCTGTTTGAACTCATTGTCAGGATGATCATCGGGCAGACGGATCGCGTTCGGTTTCTTCCCCTTCAATATCGAGTAGAAGACTTCCGATATCTGATCGATGTTCTTCACATCGATGTCAGGCATCCCGTTCACTCTTTTGCAGCCCCTTTCACATCAAACCGGCAGACCCTGTCTCCTGAACACCAGCAGTCGATCTCCCTGGCAGAGAACTCGTGTCCGGTGTATTCCGCAAGCAGGCCGGCAATGAAGCCCTCGTCGTACGTGCAGACGGTTTCCCCGCAGACCGGCAGACCGGAGCAGTCCAGGTCCTCAGCCACTGTCACGATGAATTCAAGTTTTTCCATATCCGCCTTTTCTATGCGCAGTATGCCGATCTTCAGCCGGCTCAAAAGCTCCTGGGTCTCCTGGATAAATCCGCTGAAGTCTTTGTTCTTGTCGAGCAGCTGCCTGCAGAAATGACGCCCTGCCAGTTCACCGGCCCTGCGGAATATCCGATCTGCCGTTTCAACGTCAAACTCCGTGATCAGGATGTCACGCAGAGTGAACTGCATGAGCCGGTACGCTGCCACGTCCATGGTCGGCCCGAGATTCGGCCGGCCCTCTCCGATATTGCCGATCATGCTCCAGTCGAACCTGGGTTCTGTTCTTTCTTCCTTGAACACGGTGTCCTCCTTCTGCTTCTATTGCGGGATCTTGTATTTCCCTTCCTGTCCCAGTTTCTCCAGCAGCCCATTGATCTCTTCCTTGAGCTGGATCATCCTTTCTTCCCTGCCGATGACCAAACGGTTGAACCGTTCCAGGTCAGCCATTTTTTCCTTCAGCTCCATTTCCATTTTTTTCCGCTCCGTGATGTCGGTAAACAGCGCGAACGAGCCGACCTTGACGCCGTGGTCGTCCATAAGAGGCGTTGCGCTCACCTGGCAGGGGATCAGGGTCCCGTCGGGGCGGCTCAGGCTGACCTCGTAACTGCCGCTTTCGCCCCGTGCGCGGCGGGCGATGTTATCCTTGAAGATCCGGGTGTTCTCCTCGTCCGTGAACGCGAAGATGCTCTTGCCGAGGACCTCTTCCCGCGGCCGTCCGAGTATCACGCACATGGCCGGATTGACGTCGACCGTGGCAGTGCTGTTGTCGATCAGCCAGAAGCCCTCTGCCGAGGTCTCGAGGATCCGGCGGGTCTTTCGCTCACTCGCAGCCAGGGCCTCTTCGGCCTTCTTCCTCAGCGTGATGTTAAAGAAACTGATCACTGCGCCCACAACCCTGCCGTCCTTCCGGATCGGTGTAGCGCCGTACTCGGCCGGCATGCCGGAGCCGTCCTTGCGCCAGAGAAATTCGTTGTCAACCCGGCTCGCTTCGCCGCGGGTGTACGCTGCATACATCGGACAGTCTTCCCGGCGGTATTCGCTGCCGTCTTTATGATGATGATGGATGAGCTGGTGTGAAGGCTGCCCGATCATCTCCTCAGCAGTAAACCCGAGCGATCTGCAGGCCGACGGGTTCACGAACGTGATCGTGCCCTCGGTGTCGACCCCGAATATGCCCTCTGCTGCTGACTCGAGGATCTGCCGGACCCGCTCTTCGGCAATTGAGAGTGCTTCCTTCTGCTGCAGGAGCTGGTCTGCATGCTCCTGCGTCTTGCGCTGGACCTCATTCGCCAGCCGCAGGTCCTCCTCGATGCGGGACCGCTCCTGGATGGCCGGCATCATCGCGTTGAAGGTGCGGGCAAGATCGCCGAACTCGTCGTTGCTGTACACCTCGGCCCGTGCAGACCAGTCGCCTTCTGCCGCTTTTGTCGCTGCAGCACCCAGCGCCCTGATCGGCCGGAGCAGTCTGTACGTTATCCAGACAGCGCCAAGAGCAGCGAGCAGTGCCATACCGGCGATCCACCATCTCTGTGCCGCAGCAAGCGCGCTCATCGGCCGGTCGAACTGCGACCTCGGCTGCACCACAGCCACGGTCCACGGACGGCGGGTCATGCGTGAGTACCCGGCCACCCTGGGAAGGCCGTCAGCCCCGATGAATGTCAGATACCCGCGGCTCTGTCCCTGCGACAAGGATCTTGCAAGGTCATCCAGGCCGCCTGATTCGATGCGCTCTATTCCGTACATCAATTTTGGATCGATCTTCTGCAGGACCTCGGGGGAGAGCGTGCCGAGACTGTGGTACAGTTTCCCCGGGTCCGGATGAGAGATGACAACGCCGTTGGCGTCGATCACCACGGCAAAGCCCTTCTCTGTCTGGCTGCTCACCTCAAGGTTGACGCGGTCGATCACTGCGCCTTTGAGTTTGAGGACGATGACACCGATCAGGCTGCCGCTCTGGTTCCTGACCGGCCCGGCAAGGAATACGCCTGGTTCGCGCGTAGTGATGCCGACGGCAAGGTCGGAGATATTGTTTTCGCCCTTGAGCGCACGCCGCATGTATTCGCGTGTTGTCTTGTAGTCGCGGCCGACCATGTTCGGGCTGGTGGAGACAATACAGACGCCCTGGTCATCAGCCACATATGCCAAAGCAATGTCAGGGTCCGCAGACAGCATCTGCGTCAGCCATTGCTCCAGACCGGACAGCAGTTCCTTCCGCCTGGCAGGCGGGGCAGAACATGCCTTCACCACGGTTTCTGTCGTGGCAAGGACGACCTGAAGCTTTTGCACCTCTGCCAGCACCTGATCCAGCCGCGACCCTGCAGTCGAGGCGATGACCTGGAGTGTCTGCTCTGCGGTCTGTTCTACGGCATCAGTGCCCCGGCGGATACTCACCGCTCCCACGATGATCAAAGGCACTACGACCACAGGCAGAAGCAGGAGCAGCATCCTGGCCAGGAGGGGCAGCCGCAAACGGCCGCCGCGGGCAGAAGCAGTGTCTGGTTTCAGCATCGCAGGCCCTCAGCCATGCCTCTTACGGGAGATCTCGCAACTTTTTTGTCCATCAGCGTAATAATGCCCTCTCATGCTCCGGGAATCCTTATTGTTTCCCGCCCTCTTCCCGCATCATACGTCCAGACATGCCGGAATGCCTTTGCCCGCCGGACAAAGGCATTCTTCCTGTACCCCTCGCACTGCACGCCCTGAGATGGCCGCAGGTCCCCTGCAGCATATTCGCTCTAAGGCTTTATCAATTTCTTCTCTGCGAGTTCCTTGATCATGTTCTGAACAAAAGACCTGATAAGCGGCTCAGGCGAATTTTCCAGGTATGTTTCTGATGAAGCAGTGAAGATAGGCTTGTCTGCATTCAGTTCGTACACACTCGTGTCCAGGACAACTACGGTGTTCTGGATGACCATGCCCGGCGTAACGCTTGAATATCCCCGCGAAGCATCTCCGTGCCACCCGCCGCGATAGTTGAGGCTGGAGTCTCTGATCTCAGACGGGTATGAGGTCTGCACTGTCTTCTTGTCGACCAGCTTTGTCAGCAGCACCGAATCGACACCGAGCTTCCTGCTTTGCGCAGCAACAAAATCCTTGTCACTCACCTTGTCGTCAGGTATGACCGTATAACTCGCTGTGGCCGAGGTCCCGTGCGCCTTCAGTTCACGCACAAATTCATCCTCAAAGAAGCGCCTCACGTTCGGCTTGCTCGACACCCCCATCACAAGGACTGTTTTCAGTGCCCCGCCTTTATAGGCCTCGTCCATCCAGACGGTCTTCAGTGATGTTGATGGTGCGCAGGCGGACAGTAACACTGCGCTCATTGCCAGAACGGTCAATCCCATGAAGATCTTTTTCATAGAGCCTCCCTTGCTGATTCCCTCTCAATGCTCCCTGATGTCCCGCTCCTGCGGAACATCAGGGAAACAGAGGGAGTTATTTCTTGTCTTCCGCCTTCTTGATGCCATGTGCTTCATCCATGCGGGTGCGGAACTTCTTCGCCCAATAATCGAAGTTGTTCTTCACATACGCCCATGATGAATAGGCATCAAAATATGCGGTCGGTTTCTCGGCATCATATTTTTTCGAGAACTTCTGCTCAACATACGAAAATACCGGCTGCAGCGTCTCGCTGTCGATACCCTCAACTTCTACCGCCGAATGGCCGAGATAGGGAGGGCTGCCTGCGCCGCCCTTTGAGCCTGCGCTCGATGCGAGATCGGCAACAGTCGCGTAAGGAGTTACCAGAACAAGCACGGTAACGGCGGTCTTGGTCGGCACAAGGTCAGTGATCGCGATCCTCGCACGCAGCACGCCAGGACCAGGCTGATCCACAACAGGATAGTCGGTGCCGAGTTCCCTTACGATCGCCTCGCGGAAATAGTCGGTCAGCTTTTTCATCTCGTCAGGATCAATGGCCTTGTATTCCGCATCGCTCTTGAGTGAAATAACGATATGGTCGATCATGACCTTATTGTATTTCTTCAGGGTTGCTTCAGGATTGATATAATGCATCGCCTTTGAGCCGTCCGTGTCCGGCTCCAGCTTTGAATAGTCGCTCAGAAAACCGGAATAGTGCGGTCCGGTCTCCTCTTTCGATCCAGAGGTGGAAGCACATCCGGTCAGCAGCAGGAACAGCACAGGCAGTATTACCAGACATTGTTTCAGATTCTTTGTGATCATTCGTTTTCTCCTTTTTAATTCGATTTGACAAATTTACCTTTTACTGAATTAAGAGCTTCGGTTATATATCATCCACAAAAAAATCCCCCCTGCTTAAGGCACCTACTTCTGGTAACCCCTCTTTGCCAAAGAGGGGTATTTCCCTCCCTTTAGCAAAGGGAGGAGAGGAGGGATTTAATAATTGAATCTCTTCGTCCTATTGAACTCCTTATTACTTCTTCAGGCCCACGTCCTTCAGCGCCTGCTTGCAGCGGCTGCTCACTTTCGCTGCGTTCTTGTCCAGACAGGCGAGAAGCCTGCCCTCACCCGGCTTGATGTTTGAGCAATTCGCTTTCAGGTCATCACGGCACTCATTCGCAACAAAGGACAGGGCATTCAGCGCCCGTTCGAGCTGTGACGCCGCATCATACACCGCATATTCGCACCGCGGCGAGATCTCTTCACTGTGTGAATACAGACAGGCCAGAACACGGCCGTCGCCCGGCTTCACGTTCTTGCAGAACTTCTCAAGCTCGACCTTGCAGCCCTCTGAAAAGGTCTCGACGATCCCTTTCTCTGCAGCAGAAACAACTCCCGAAAACATCAGCAGTCCCAAAACAACTAACAGTCCGATCACTCTCAGCATACTATCTCCTTTTCGTTTCACAGATATAAACAGCATATAAAACTGTTTTCATGTTAGAGGGCAATTCCGCTATCTCCCGTTAACCTTACGGATAGATCATACAGGCTCCGAAGATGATGAACGATGCATTACCTCCGGCAAAGGTTGCCCTCATATGTCCGGTATAGCGGTCTATGGCAAGGGTCCAGCCGAGCCCGATCTCATATCCCTGAAGAACGATCTGGTCATCATCTTTGTCCGTAGACCGGATCTTTGTTGTCCTCAGAGGGCCTATGATCTCATTCTTTGCAAAATCGATGCGCAGGAACTGAGGGGCACCCATATTGTCCGGGATACCTCTGTCACATGGCTCCCCGGGGTCACAATCAAGGGCCTCTATGCTTGCGCAGAGCAGCGGCTTTGTGGTGTCCATAAGATCTCCGGCCAGGGCAGGAGAGACCACGGCCAATAAGGCGAATACGAAAAACCCTGCAATGACTCTCATCTATTCTTCCTCCTTATTTAACAATATAGCCGCGGCCTTCCATGCATACGCCAAAGGCCTTGTTGAAATGCTGCAGGGTTCCGGCTTTCGCCTGCTCAGCCTGCTGTTCCTGGGCTGCCTTGTTCTTTCTGGCCCGGTGTCCGCCGACCATGGTCCCGGCTACGGCACCGATGGCAGCACCCTTTCCGGCATCACCTGCTATGGCGCCGATCGCAAGACCACCGACAGCACCGCGCGCAGCGCCCTGCACCCGTTCACCGCCGCCGACCGCAGGTCCGTCCTGCGCTGTAGGCTGGTTCGCCACTGCCACAGGGTCGATCCCGGTCTTCTGCTTTGCCCAGCTATAGCAATCCACCTCATCTCTGTCCTGCTGCTGTCCGGACTGTCCCTTCGAGGGATAGGTCACAAGCCCCAGGTTAGATGACAATGATTGAGCTGAAGCCTCGCCGATAACAGCTACGCCTGCGAGCAGCATGATCATAAGACTGAACAGCATCTTCTCAACTGCGTTTCCTCTCATACGTCTTCTCCTTTTCATAGAACTACAAGGCCGCTAAGGTTGCCTTTCGTCACCCTCCCCTCACCTACAGCAGGGGCTTACGCCAGGGAGGGGCAGCTGATCGTTCTTGCTGCCCGATCGCGCCGCTCCTTACTTTGCAGAAGGCTCGGGCACCTTCTTCCAGGTGTTATCAGGATCGAACGACTTTATCGCCTTGGCAGCCGTGCCGGTGTTCTTCCCGAGGTTCTTTTCATAGACCACGCCGTCATGATTGACCATAAAGGTCATCACGCCGGAGTTGCCGTATTTTGCCGGTGACGCAACAACCGCAAAGCCGCCGATCATCTTGCCTTTCACCATATAATCAAAGGCTCCGCCGTTCGCATTTTTCCCCTGCTTCGTGAGTATTCGATAGTAGTAACCATGATAGGGTATAGGGGTGTGCTTCGTTTTTGCCTTTTCATACGTGTTCAGTTGTGCACCCGACATGAATTCTCCGAGCGGGCTGAGGGCCTCGCCTTCCTTGGTCTTCCAGTACAGGCCGTTCTTCTTCCCCGCATCGCTCAGGAACTTTTGTGCATAGTCAGTAACACCGTTGCCGTCACGATCGAACATCGCATATTCACGCTGTGCATCTACAACAGCGAGCAGACTCTGTATGGTATAGAGTTCATTATCTCCGATGCGGCGGTTCAGGACCTCATTCTTCCCCTTGTCCGTATCGAAGAACCAGGCATCTCCTTTTTTCACGATAGGGATCGGGAACGGCCAGTCTTTATTCCCGACCACAATGACCATGTTCTCCTTGTCTGCAACAAGGCTGTGCTTTTCGTCATAGAGACCGAGAAACTTCTCGCGCCGCTGCTTGTCCGCAACAGGATCTCCCGAAAAGATCAGCTCTTTTGCCGAAGGTCCGAAGATCGCTATAAGTTCCTTGTCGTCATTATTCTTTGCAGCAGTAATTGCCGCCTTCATTGCATCCTCTGCAGAAGAGAACATCTTCTGCTTCTGTGCTGCCTTTGCTGCTGCACCGAATGCCATGCCCGCTGTCAGCATGATAGCAACAACCAGCAGGCTGGCCAGGACCGATATATTTTTTCCCTTTGTAGTGAAAATCATTATTATTCCTCCTTATAGAATCTGTGATGATGTCATAGGTTTTGGCTGCTTATCTGCGGCCGCCGCCACCGCCGCCACCACGTGAACCGCCGCCGCCGCCACCACCACCGCGTGAGCCACCACCACCGCCGCTGAATCCGCCTCCGCCGCGTGAGCCGCCACCGCCACCGAAGCTGCTGCTGCCGCCTCCGCCGCGTGAACCGGACATGCTCTCACGACTGCTGCCTCCGCGTGAGCTGGCATCCCTCGCCGAACTGCCGCCGCGGTCCATTCCCTCGAAGGCGCCGCCGCCCTGTTTGCCGCCGGAGCGATCGCTGACCTGGCCCCGGTCCTGCTTACCCTGTCCGGAGCGGTCACCGCCAGCCTGCCCCTGTTCTGCACGTCCGCGATAGGCATCCCTGGACTTGGCAGCATCACCGCCGGCTCCCCGGTTGTACTGCTGCGCAGTCTTCTGGTCCCTGTACGCTGCGCCGCCTCGATGGCTGGCATCATGCTTCCAGCTGCCCTGTCCGGCCTGCCCTTTTCCCTGATAATTCTGGCGGTTAATGTTGTTGTTGATATTCACATTCTGGTTGTAATTGACCTTCACATCGCCGCCATGCCAGTCCGAATGTCCCCAGGCATATCCCCAGGCTGCGCCGACAGCAACACCGGCTGCAAAGGCATACGGCGTTGCAACAGGGGCATAATAACCAGGAGGATAGACAGGAGCGGGAGGATACGAAGGATAGGGCCATGAGCCATATACAACAGTCGGGTTATAGGTCGGCACATAGACAACGGTCGGGCTTGCCGACTCGATGACAATGACCTCCTGATCGACAACTACCTTCTGCTCCTTGGTCGTCTTCAGGTTGCCCGATGCCTTGGCCTTTGCCCGCAGCTTCTGGATGCTCCCCATCACGTCCTTTTGCTGGGCGAGGAACGCATCTCCCACCTTCTGGGTCCAGTCGAGCTTCTCGCTCATCATGGACAGCACCTGGGGAAAGTTCACCAGTGACTTGACGCTCGGGTCCCAAGGCTGCGCCTCAAGGGCCTTTGTCAGGGCATCAGCCTTCATGTCCTTGTTCTGCTTTGCCCAGCGGTCTGCCTGCACAACCTCAAGCGGGTATGTAGAGGCCATCAGTATCTGGGTCAGCAGGGAATCAGGGTACAGCGCAACCGGCGCCAGCATCTGGTCCAGCTCCTCCTGTTTGAAAGCCGGTTTTGCACCGGCGTCCTGCGAAAAAACAGCCGGCGGCACTGCGATAAGCAATGCAAGAAAGACTGTTAACATCATTGCAGCGAGACTCTTGATCTTCATAGCTCCTCCTTTAGTTCAAACAATGCTTATTGGATCCAATCAGCATACTTTCATTACATTCACTAAACTCAAGCATTCTGCTTAAAATTTCCAGGTCAGTCCAAGATTGATAAATTGCAGGGACGCATTCTCATACTGTCCGGAAACTGTGCCCGCCGGACGAACAACATCCTTCACCGGCATGTCACCTCCCCAGGCGAATTCATATGCCATGGTGAACTCAAGATTTTCCTTCATGCGGTAACGGGCGCCGGTGCCGAATTTCCATGACTCTCCCACCGGGAGGATAAGAGACCTGTCTTCATCGTCAATACAGGAGCTGTCATAGGAGATGCCAAAAGAGAGGAGCCATGGGTTCGTCGGCTTGAACTGAAGACCGAGCGCGCCATGCCAGGTGTCCTTGTACGGCAAGGCTGTAGTGCCGCTCTTCCCGGCGCGAACAGCTTCGACATCAAAATCGACTTTCCCGAACTTGGACCACTCCTGCCAACCCAGATTGCCCATGAGAGCCCACTGGTCATTGAACTCGTGATAGAAGCTGCCCATAACGCTCTGGGGAACGGTTATCCCGAGATCAATGGACTGTATCCTGTCAAGGAGATGCTTGATTTCGGTGTCCGGTCCGCCAACCTTCGGATTTGCCTCAAAATCCAGCTTCACTTTAGAAAGATACGTTATGCCAAAACGCGTCCGCTTGGACGGTTCTGCCATTATGCCAAAGGTATATCCAAATCCCCATTCATTGTCCTTAAGTTCAAGAGAACCGTCCTTTTCCCGGATATTGTTGATCGCCATTTTCGTCTCAAACATCCCATACATGAAATTCATGCCGGCGCCGATCGAGAGCCAGTCATTCACTTTATAGGCAGCTGCCGGCATGATCGACATTCCCTGGAGCTTTTCAAACTGGGCAGAATATTTCCCTACCCAGTCATCATTGAAATCGAGAACGAGCCCAAAATAACCGAGCACTCCGAGTCCCATCTTGAAATCAGGGGTGAAACTGTGGACTATGTATGTCCCGCCGGCAGGCAGCCAGCTGCTCGCATCTCCATCCTTGCCCTTAACCGTAGTGTCAGAGTCCGCGCTAAACTTCATATTCAGATAGATCGGCTGCAGGCCGGCCTCGACCTCGGACTTGCTGAACCTTGTCATACCCGCCGGATTCGTAAAGACCGTCGAGGCGTTCTGTGCGCGGGCAGCCCAGCCCGCAGAAGCAAGTCCAACCTCAGGCCCGCTGATCTCGGAAAGAAAAAGACCGCCGGCAAGCGCAACCGCCGGCAGCAGGACTGAAAACAGTCCGACAACAAGACCGTACAGAAGATTTTTTTTCACTTTCATCATTTACCTCTTCTTACATGAAATAAAACTTTTCACCTCTCCTTATCTCTTTATCCTGGTGATCTTCGAGCCCTGCAGTCCGATGCCTGCCATCAGCCCCTTCTGGTCGAAGATAAAGGCATACACATTGCTCTTCAGGGTCGTGGTCGTGAGCGAACGGGCAATGCCCTCATCCACAACGACAATGCTCGGCCCCACGCCGATCTCCCAGCCCTTGCTCCGGTCGAGATACTTCACCGTGGAATCGTTCATCAGGAAGAGCGCGTACCCGAAGCTCTGAGCGCCTGCCTGCAGTCCATACGAGCCTGCTGTAGAACTGTAATAACCAACGGTCTTGCCGTTTTTCCTGAGTGCGCCCTGGCCGTACTGGCCGCCGACCATAAACCCGGCCTTGACGATATTCGGGAAGACCAGGATGGCAGAGGCCTTTTCAGAAAGCATCTTTGCAACAGGCTGTAATTCATAGAGTTTTTCGAGTGCAGCGTCAGCATCAGCATCGATCGCTGCCTTGGAGGCTGCAAGTGCAGTCCCGTTCCCCAGTGTAAATACCATTACAACAGCCAGCGCGAACATCATAAGTCTTGTCAGTTTCATTTCTTTCTCCTTTATTAATTTATTCTTGAGGCGTTCCTTATTCTTCCCCTCCACTTGCTATGCAAGGCAATGCTCTATTCTTGTAACATCGCTGACCCGAGGGGCCGCCTAATGGCAGTCTCAGGTCAAAAAAACCGAATTATCGCAAAAAGATAGCTAATTTTTATCATATTCATACCATTAAAGGAACTCGTAAAATTACGAGGTTTGACAGATTTTTAGTCCGCTAACCTATCAATAAATCACATTTTTCGTAATCTGCCCTGCCATGACCGCCACCCTGCAGGCAAAAACCCGTTACATATTGAGAAGGTGACCATGTGGGCCGGCAAAAGTATCGAAAAAGGCAAAGATCGCAAAGTTCAGGACCAGCTCGCTCGCCGGGGAAGAGGCCCTGCAATCCGGGCCCCTCCCGCGATCCCAATATCTGATTCTTCGTGCATCACATGGATACGTACGTTCAGTTATAATCCTTGGCTATCCGATTCGGCCGCCTGATTCCAATGTCCCAGCTGCCTGGGGAAGCTTTGAAGTGGTTCTTTTCTTCCATTCTTCTTCCAGCAGTTCCCTGGCTGCCTTTTCGAGAAACTCCGGAGCGGCCCATTTCTGCACATCGAAGTCATTCTTGATGTACCCGTGGCTCAGCATGAAGTTCTTGCCAATTTCAACAGCGGCCAGGTTCAGGGGTGACAGGTTAGGCACAAGATCCACGTCCCTGATGCCCTGGTAGGTGTGCTCAATGTCGCGGTAGAAGGTCTGCTGGTCGAGAATTTCCGCCGCGGCGCGCTTATTCTCATTGGCCCAGCGACCAGCCCGGATCATGCCCTTCATGAACGTGACGGCGAGTTCGGGGTGCTCCTTGGCCATGACGTCGGTGCAGGTGATGGCGGCGGGGATGTTGGCCACCTGCAGGCGCCAGTCCGGATAGCGGGAGAGGTCCTCGATTGCCGCGAACTTGCCCGTCGCCTCGGAGACCTGCTGGAGCGGCTTGGTCTGCATGTACATCGCATCGATGATCCCCTTTTCCAGCGCAGTCTCCAGCGGACGGAAGGCCAGGTCGCGCTTGTGGTCGCGTTTCAGCCACAGATCAATCGAGAGCTCCATGGTTGCTTTCATCATTTCCGGCAGGTTGTACCAGTCATCTGCGTAAGGGAACTCGACGAGTTGGATGTCGTCCATGGTCATGCCGTTCATCCGGAGCATGAGTTCGATCCCCTGATGCTCCTGAATGCGCCACCAATCGTTCTTGATCTTGTTCATACTCTTCGAAATGCCGATCTTCTTGCCTTTCAAATCGGCCATCCGGTAGATATCGTCCCTGGAGCGCACCATCATTACACCACCTTCGGCCGGCATCTGCGTCACCCCCAGCAAGCAGGTTCGGCGGATGTCTGCGTGCACTTCGATGGGTGGGAACAGCCCGCCGAAGCGGATGAGGTTTTCCTGGTTGTGGATGTAGTGCGGATACCAGTCGGTCAGAGGGGTTGAGCGCATGTAGGCAAACTTCACGCCGATTTTCTTGAATTCCTTCTTGGTCAGGCCCAGTCCCTCGTCCACATTGGACGCGGAGACAAGCGGGCAGTTGGTGTAATAGACCTCTTTCCAGTCCAACTTCACCACGTTCAATTTCGTGTTCTCAAACGTCGTCTCTTTTATCTTCTTTTCGTCAGCCATGATCGTGTCTCTCCTTTTAATGTGGTTTCTCATCAACGGACAGGAGGTGATGGCAGTTTTTTATAAGACAGGTCCGGTCTCCTGATTGAACCTGATTAATTACATATAACCCATTTTCATTTCCTCCTTTTTGACCTGGTTCATTATGATTCCCATATTCTTAAAATTTATTTCCCACTCTGCCAGACCTCCGATGAGCGAGGCGGTCAGGATGGTTCATGTCAAGGTTATTTTCATCGTTCTCCCCACCTATAATTGATTGGTCTGGTCACTTCCTCGGGAAGAGGAAGATCATGGCAAAACGAAGACCCCAGTCCGGCCCGCCGTCAGGCTTTTCAGCATAGTATCTGCCGCCGACCTGAAATTGAATCGGCTTCCCTCCGATCTTCAAGAGTTGTGAAACCATAAGATTAATCGGCACAGTCCACTGGCTATCCTCCCAATCATAGGTAGATTCCGTGTTTAACATGAAGGTTGTGTATGTCTTTGTCGTATAACCGACAAAAGGCTGAAGAAATGTGGCGCTGATGTTATTCAGACCGGGCCCTGAAAAGGACCAGATATGGTTTCCCAGAAAGCCGTATGTCCAGCCGCTCTCCTGCTTTAGAAGAACTGCAGTCGGACCTGCACCCCATTTACGAGCACTGAGCCCGTCAGTCCCACTGGGATAAAGAAACACCGGCCCTGCTCCCCAGATCCAGCCGCCACTCGTCGGTGCCTTCGGCGAGAAAAAGAAACTCTGCACTATGTCGCCGAGCCCGTCTCTGTCATCAAGTTCCTTTATCGGAGATTCAGCATGGATAAACGGCACGATGGTCCTGATGATAACATTCCAGTCTTTGCTGATCGAAATTGGAATAACTGGCTGAACGTTCAGCGTATAGCGATAGGCATTCTGAAAATGAAGGCCGGGGATTCTTTTCGCATCATCCGGAGCCTTGAGGCCGAAATCCCAGTTGGATTGAAGCGGCACGCTGATAAGGCTGGCAATCGGGTTATTGAGTTCCTTGGCCAGCTCGGCCTGCTCATCCACGCCTTCAGCAGCCCATAGAGGTGCTGCAATCAGCAATGCTGCAATGCAGACAAAGTAACTAAGGCGTTTTTCTTTCACAACGTTCTCCCTATAAAAATTATGGACTTACCCCAACCCGATATTACCGGATGCATCTCACTCTACGCTGTAGTTTCCTGCGTCGTTTACCCCTTCTCCTTGCGGAATGCGGCGATCGCATGGCGGTTGGTCGGGTAAAGGCGATTCTCTCCGATCAGGTGCATCAGATGATAATTTGCCAACAAAGCAGCAGTGGACTGATTGGCGCGGCTGACGGCAACGGTCACGCCGCGTTTCGACAGCATCGTCAGGACCTGATGCAGTGTTTCTAATCCGGTGGTGTCAATATCAACCATCGCTTCCGCATCCAGCACAAACCATTTAACGGGTGTGGCGGCCTGCGTGACCAGTTTTTCGACCTCTTCTTCAAAAAGAGTGGCGTTTGCGAAATAAAGCGGTGCGCCAAAACGATAAAAGATTATCCCCGGAGTATCAGGGGCATGGTCTGTTCCCTCAGGGATAAAATGGCTGCCGTCAGGCGCTTCCTTCAGCACCCAGGTGCCGGGCCGGGACGCCCGCCGGAGCAGATCGATCGTAGCAAGCAAAAAGGCAATGACAACAGCCTGCAGCGGCCCAAACACAAGAACGCTGAGCAGACAGACAGCAGCAACCCAGAATTCAGACCGGCGCATATGCCAAAATTCTTGAAGCTCCCTGACTTCGATCAAATTCAACACAGCACTGGCCACAACCCCGGCCAGGGCCGCGGTGGGAAGATACGCAAGCTGGTCGGTAAAGAAGACCATGACCAGCGCCACCGTCGCAGCCGCGATCAAACTCGACAGTTGAGTGCGGGACCCAGCAGCGTCCATTGCAGCGGTGCGCGAGGCACTTGGGCCGGAGACCAGCGAGCCGGTAAACCCGCTGGCTATGCTGGCCATGCCGTAGGCAAACAACACCTGGTTGCCGTCCGCCCTGGTGTTATTCTTTCGGCTGCAGCTGCGGACCAGCAGCAAGGCCTCACACAGGGTGATGCCGACCACTGCCAGAGCGCCCGGCAGCAGGCGCATATAGTCTGCTAACGGCACATCGGGCAATGTCAGGGATGGCAGTCCCGACGGCATGGCCCCCAGCACTTTTACCCCTTTTTGGTCAAGGCCGAGCACTCCTGCAATGACCGTCATCAAGACCAAAGCTATGAGTGCTGCTGGTACTTTGGGAGCGTATTTCTTCATTAAACGCACGATAGCGAAAGTGCCAAGCCCGATCGCAACCGAGTAAATATTCGCGTGAGGTACGGACTCAACCAGGGCGACGAGTTCCACAAAATAACCCGTGGTATCAACAGAAGTTGCCATCGCACCATGGAGATGTTCGGCGACCGCCGCCAAGCCCGACAATTCACCATGCGCAGCTCCAAGCATCCGCCTGACCTGGTTGGTCAACACCTCAATCCCAAGGCCAGTGATGAAGCCGGCCAACACGGCCCGGGAGAGAAAATTGGCAAGAAACGCCAGCCGGAAAAACCAGAACAAAAAGAACAGCAGACCGCACAACAAAGCAAGGGCCAGGGCATATTGCACGCGCAGAGGGTCTCCTATCGGGGCAAAGCCGATAAGCATTGCTCCCATGATTGCGGCAATCGGTGCATCCGGGCTTCCCACGACATGGCGCGAGCTGGTGAAGATCGCAAATATCACAAGGGGGATAATGCCTGCATAGAGGCCGAACACCGGAGGCAGTCCGGCCACCTGTGCATATCCTATATTCAGGGGGATCATCAGGGCCGCCAGGGTGACTCCGGCAGAGATCTCGCGGGGCAAATCGGCCCACGTCATTCCCTGCAAACCCGAAAACATAGTAGGCCATTGAAACTTATATGCAGCACTCATACATCAATTCTCCTTTTGCTCTGATCCCTGGGTTGCTCTTTCCTGAAAAAAAGAGCCCGTATTTTGTCCTGTCCCAACACTTGACTCCCGATTCATTGGGCTGCAATTTCCTGCCCTGAGGCCCTCCGACCGAGAAGGGCAGATAACGGCAGAAGGACTATCAACGTGAGGACAACTGTCAGAACTATCATCACGATCACTTGAGGGCGGTCACCGAAAGTCCCGGTGGCAACCATCATTGCCATGCCAACGTTGCGTGCTGAGGCGGCGAATGCCATTGCCACTCGGGCGCCACGGTCCGGCCAGCCAAGCAGATACCCGGCAATGAAGGAAACAACTATGAAGGTCAGAGCGGCGCCGATCGACCCGGAACCGATGAGATGGAGGAAATCATTATGGTACAGGATGACCAGTAAGACGGCCAGCAACATCATGACAACAGAGGATATCTTGTGCACATAATGACCCAGGCGGTCGGCAAACCTATCCCAACGGGCCTTCACAAACAGACCCAGGATTATTGGAAGTGCAAGCGTCAGGCAAAGCTTGACCAGCAAGCGCCCCCTGTCAACGCTAACGTCGGGCAGAAGCACGGAAAGCATCATAGGGAGGTAGACTACTGCAATACCCAGGGACAGGGCCAGGAACCCTACGGAAAGCCCCACGTCCCCCTTTGCGCTGCCGGTGAACTTCGGGCTCACCTCGGCTGCCGCGGTCATCGCAATCAGAACCAACCCATATCGCAGGGATTCCTCGAGACCCAAAAGGCGTGAAGCAGCAATTGCGATAAAAGGTACAACGAGAAAGTTCAGCAGCACTGCCGAGATTGCCAGCCGGACATTGCGAAAGGGGGCGAAAATTTGTCTTACTGTCAGGCCTAAGCCGCACGCCAGCATAGTGCTCGTCAAGAAAATAATAATGATGGGGTCCAATGCCTTCGTGATAAATTCAATCATTGTTTTATTCCTCTTTCTCTGCGATTAGTCCAGTCATCTCATGGGCTATCATGGCCGAGGATACGAAGTCATTTGACACCAGGGGCCGTCGGGTCATGCGCTACTTCTCCTCTGCCATATTCTTCAGACGCATCTCTTCCCATTCCGCCATACTGGCGGGATTATGGAACCACTCCTCTGCCGATACCGGCACCAATTCGATAGCATCAGTTGGGCATCCAATCACGCACACTCCGCAGCCGATACACTTTGCCCGTTCAACCTTCGACTTGCCATTTTCATCCGCAGCGATGGCGTCTACCGGGCAACGCTCGATGCATGCGCCGCAGGCAATACACCCTTCTGTATCAATGACGGCGCGGTAGTTCGATCTCTGCGGCCCTTCCGCCACACCGGAGATCTTCTGGCCGTGAAGAATTCCACAGCAGCACGAGCAGCAGTTGCACGTACCGACGAACTGGGGAGTGTCCGCTCCCATCGTAAAGCCGTAGAACGCCAGGTTAACGTGCCCCAGTTGCCCGAGCTCACCCAGGAGCTTTGAAGCCTCCTCCCGGTCAAGCACGTTTTCGCCAAGCGGGGTCTGAGGCGGCAGACCCACGAATCCGCAACGTTTCATCGGCAGCTTGCAGTCATGATGACCCTGAAGCTCCTGCTCCCTTTTACAAACGCAATCAATCACCAGGAAACGCTCGTGCCGCTTGAAATGGGCATCGATATCCAGGTGGGATTCCATCACCTTCATCTGCTCGGGCTTGAGCGAACCGCGCACCGGTACAACGCCGAGCACGCCGGGCCGTGGAGCCAGGATTTTCTCGCCCCCGCCCTCGATCACGTATTGCTCGAAAAGTTCGGCAAATTCCTTGCCCAGCAGCCGCATATTGGCTTCATACCAGCCAACCAGGAACGGGGCCAGCCGGTACTTCTTCTCGCCTTCGGCTGTAGGCATCATCCCGGGAGCTGCCATTCCTTTTGAGTCGAGACGGACCAGTCGCCGGGGAATCAGGCTC
This sequence comes from uncultured Nitrospiraceae bacterium, assembly GCA_964463135.1. GTDB lineage: Bacteria > Nitrospirota > Thermodesulfovibrionia > Thermodesulfovibrionales > UBA6898 > UBA6898. Next base: position 154,387 of record CAYXBA010000001.1, on the reverse strand, counting down.
TCCAATAAAACAGTTGCCTCGGCTACATCCATGCCGACACGCTTCGCGATTTCGGCTGCAGTTTCAGGGAAACGGGTCAGCTGGCCGGCAAGCGAGACCTCCTCGGGCGTGAACGCCATCCTTATCAGTTTCATTTCCACTCCGGATGGCGTCCGGGGAAAGCCATGCGGAAGCGCTTCCAGCGCATTCGCCAGGCGTTCATAGATATCTGTTGATTTGTCTGTACTGCTCATTGTTGCCCCGCCTTTTTGTCAGTCCGTCCAAAGGCTTCATCGATAATGGCCTGGAGGTGTGCTACCAGGTCAGCGGACGGTGTCTTGTAGTCATCCAGTTGATACACAACGCCCAGGCTCTCGTACTTGCCGAGGCCGAAGCGGTGATACGGCAGAAGCTCATAGTCAATAACATTCTTGTGAGGCCTTATGAACGCCAGTACAGCCCGGATATGCTCCTCATCGGCATTGACACCGGGAATAAGCGGCGTACGGGCGATGAAGTCGATGTCGGGGAATGTTTCATAGGCTTTCTTGAAATTCGCCAGGATCCGCTCATTGCCCACTCCGGTCCATTTCTTATGCCTCTCAGAAATAGTCAGTTTGTGGTCGTGCAGCATCGTGTCAACGTGCGGCAGCACCTTTTCTATGTTCGCCCATGGCACATTGCAGGCTGTTTCGATTGCAGTATTAATACCGCGTTTGTGCGCTCCTTCCAGCAAGGCTGCACTGAAGTCAGCTTGCAGCATAAGTTCACCGCCACTCATTGACATACCCCCCCCGGTATTACGGTAGAAGGAGCTGTCCTTCTCCACCTCGTCGAGCACCTCGTCTACGGTCATTGTTTTGCCGAACATTTCGAGCGCTCCTGTCGGGCATAGCGAAGCGTGTGTCTCATCGCAGTCCATGGCCAGGTGCCAGTTGACTTTCACTTTTTCATCGTCGCCCTCCACAAAATAAAAGGCGCCTTCAGGAAAGGGTGACTTCAGACAGAGGCCGCACTTCTTGCCAGTGCACTTTTTCGGGTCGTATGCAATTTCAGGCTTCGCCCGGATGCTTTCGGGATTGCCGCACCATTTACAGCGCAGCGAGCAGCCCTTCAGAAAAACATTGGTGCGGATGCCCGGACCGTCATGGCTGCAATAGCGCTGGATATTCAGGACTGTTCCTGTCGGAGAAGATGGGTTGCTGGATTGGTTTTTCATACTTCCCTCCCCAGAAAGATGCCAAGCGATTGGGCGATCTTCAGGAATTCGCTCTCTGCGGGCACTGTTCTGACTTTGTTGATCGCATCAGCCAGCGGCACGAACTTCATGTCTGGTGGAACAAAAGCCACCATCTCCCCATTTTTGCCTGCATTCAGGGCCCTTACTGCCCCGGCACCGTAACCCAGGCCCAGTTGCCGGTCCACAGCTGTAGGGTCGCCGCCCCTTACCCATGGACCAATGACGAGCGGATAGGTTTCCTCGGCAATCAGAAGCTGCAGCCTGGTCGCCACAGTCTCAGCTGCCTGCCCAGAGCTATGAATGACGTGTTCGCTTGCCTCACCTGTTGCCAGCGGCGACAGAGAAGCTTTGAGGGAGGATACAGATTCCTTTTTTTCAGGGTTATTAATGAACTTCGCGCCTTCGGCCACCACAACCAGCCCGTAAGGCCTCCGGGGTGATATCTTTTCCTTCAACCTCTCTGCCACCATTTTAAGATCGCAGGGGATCTCAGGAATCAGCACCGCATCGGCACAGACTGCAATGCCGGCCTGCAGCGCAATCCATCCGGCCTGGTCTCCAAGGACCTCCACCACGGCAATCTTCCGGGCAGATTGGGCCGCCTGACGGGCTTTGTCGAGCATTTCGATGGTGACGCTGAGCGCGCTGTTGAACCCGAAGGAGACCATGGTGGCGGCAATGTCATTCTCGATCGAACGTGGAATGCAGACTGTTTTGAGTCCCTTGCGATGAAGTTTATAGAGGATGCTCAGTCCCTGGCCACCCACAACGGAAATCAGGGCGTCAATCTTTTCTGCCTTCAGCCTTTTCAACAGTTCATCCGACATATCCAGTTCCTCGACCATATCGTCTTTATTTATTGTGCGGACATTAAACGGGTCGATGCGGACTGATTGGCCCAGGATACCACCGCCGGCCGGATCCAGGTTCTCAACCAGTTGGGGGCTGAGGGTCACCAGTCCGCCATCGGGATAGCGCTCCGGATGCAGCACCCCTTCAAACCCGTCCCGGATGCCGACGACCTCCCATCCCAATTTACCGGCTGCCATGGCAACACCCATAATCACGGAATTCATCCCCGGGACAAAGCCGGCGCCAACATTGATAGCAATGCGTCTATTATCTATATCCATAATGCATCTCCCTTGTTAATTTTTTTGTTCCTGTATTCATGGCCTTTCATCCTGGCGTGTTGTGTTGTTTATCGGAGAACTTCCGGTACGGCGTGACGGAGCGCCACACCGTACCGGATTAGTTGAATCTCTGCACTATTTGAAACTCTGCAAGGTGCGCTCGATAACCTCATTCTGCACGCCGACGTGCAACTTGGTGAAGAAGGCACTGAAACCCGCCACCCGAACCACGAGATCGCGGTATTTTTCAGGATGCTTCTGTGCGTCCCTGAGTATTGCGGTGTCCAGAACATTGAACTGAATGTGATAGCCTTCATTGTCGAAATAGGTTTTAACCAGATTCAGAACATTTTCTCTACCCTTGCGTGTTTTCAGCTGATCAGGAGGGAGTTTCATGTTCATGTGCGTTGCGGTGAACTTGATGGAATCCATACTTTTTGCCGCGGACATCACCAGCGCGGTAGGTCCGTTTACATCGGTGCCCGGCATGGCCGACAAACTCCCATCGGAAAGTGCAACACCTGCTTTTTTACCGGTGGGCAATGCTCCGGTTACCATACCCATCATGTTGTGAATACTCTTGGTATAAGCATCGGGCGCCGACTTGATGTCTTTGCTGATGTAATTACCTCCTCCTTCTACATTTTGAAATGCCTGATAAATGGAGTTATATACCCTGCGGGTGAACCGGTTCATTTCAGGAATATCGTTACCATGCTTTGGAGCTTCGTAACACATTTTCCCTATTTTTTCATATTCACCTTCAAAGTTGGCTGCCAGGGCTTTCAACAACTCCGGCATGGTTGTTTTTTTATCGTCGAAAACCAGTTTTTTAACAGCCATTAAGCCGTTTGCGGCATCAATCCCGCCCACAACAATCTGGGCTACGGTGTAGTAATTGGCCCCTCCATTCCAAACTTCGGTGCCTGTTTCAATGCAGCCTCCGGTAAGAAGCGAGCGCCAGGTAACAGGCAGGTATTCGGCGCACAGAATACTGGCAATCCATGCTTCCCTTCGCAGCGTATCTTCACAGAACTGGAGTTGTTTCTCGAAGGCTGCATACAATTCTTCGAAATTTTTAAAATTCGCCGGATTTCCGGTTTTGGGTCCAATCTGTTGTTTCAGGCGTGGATCGAAGCCATCGTTCAGGGTTAGTTCAAGTACTTTGCCGAGATTTGGCTGCCCTTCTACGGGGTGCCCGGTTTCATAAGGGATATAACTTCCGACACAAGCCCCGATACAGGTGCGCCTTGCTTTTTCGAGGGTAAGCCCTTTCTTTGAGTCTGCAAAAAGATTTAAAGCACGCAACATCATCAAATTGCCATTTACAAACTGGGGCATTCCGATACCTGTGCCTATTACATCGAGGACCTTTTCCAGAAATTTACCACTCATCTTTTCGGTGTAAATGCAGGTAAGCGGGGGCTGTGGCAAATGAAGATAGTTTGCGGCATCCAGCACATGGTAATCCATTTCGGCAGTGGCATCCTCACCATCAATGGTATAACCTCCGAGGGAAATGCTCTGACCCAGGTCGGCTGAGTTCGCCAGCGCGACTTTTGCTCCGTAGTAATAACCTATTTCGTTCAGCTTTATAAAAAGAAGTTTCAATAAATAGGTAGCCTCTTCGGGGCTTGTTAAACCGGCTTCCATATCTTTTTTATAGAAAGGCTCCAGGTTCTGGCCCAGGTAAGCCTCGGAATACCCGCATCCCACCTGTTCGATTTCGGCACAGATGTGGCAGAGGAAATGGCACTGAATGGCTTCGCGCAGGTTGCGTGCCGGGTGTTCCGGAACCCATTCGCAGGTTTCGGCAATGGCTAAAAGTTCGGCTTTGCGGGTTTCGCTTTTTTCATTTGCTGCCATTTCCCGGGCCAGTTCGGCATAACGATGCGCTAACCTGATAACAGCCTGCATGGTGATGAGGCTTGCTTCGTAGAAATAAAACTTTGACGCATTCGGCAAACGCATGTCGAGGGCCATCTGCCTTTCTTTCACTTCCGCCATCATGCTGGCAAGTCCTTCGTTATAAACCCTGGGGTAATTGAGGTTACCACCGCCGCCCGGCCACGACATAAATTCAGCAACAAGCCCTGCTTTGTACACAGGGTCCGGGTCATAACCATATTTTTTAATGAAGATTTCGTCAGCCCGTGGCCTTAATGCCCACTTGTCCCAGTATTCAAGCGCCCATTTATTAGCCTTCCGGTCTTCTTCGGTCTTGGAGTTTTCAACGGTATTCTCTTCTTTCATCCATTGCACATTCCATTCAGGGTAAGTGTAAACACCATTAACGGTACTTGCCATACTACCCACAATTATATTCTCGTCGATATACAACTTCTTCCTTTCAATTACTTGTTCAAAGAATTTAGCCCTCCGGAGAATCTGCTGGTATCCGGCGGTACTTTCGTAAATCTCTGCCATTATCCTGACACGCTCGTTGTCGAGGGTCTGAGGTGTGCTCATGTGCTGCTCTTTTAGCCGATCTATCCGTGCGTTATCGACTGTTACCTTTGCTGTGGAACTCTTCTTTGTTTCCTTTGTCTTTGGCATTTTTGCTTTCTCCTTTTATTTAAATGATGTTATTTGATGGTCGAATCCATTACTTCAGCTCTCCCAGAAGGTATTACAATGAGTGCGCGCCAGCAAACCTCCGGAGACATTCCGGGCTTTGAACCCGTTCTGCAGAAGGATGCGCGTTGCATAATAGGCGCGGCCGCCTGAACGGCAGATGACATGTATCTCCTGATCGCGGGGGAGTTCGTTGAGACGCTCCCGGAGCTGGCCCAGCGGAATATTGACAGCACCTTCTGCATCCTCAACGATAAGTTCCACAGGCTCGCGCACATCGAGGAGGAATCCCTCTTGGTCTGAATCCCAGTGACTGATCGGCATATCGCCGCGCAGGACATCGGCAGCAATCATCCCCGCGAAGTTGACAGGGTCCTTCGCGCTACTAAATTGGGGCGCATAGCACAACTCTGCTTCTTCGAGATCGTAGATTGTTCCGCCCATCTGGATCGCCATGGCAAGAGCGTCCATCCTCTTGTCCACACCATCCAGTCCGAGAGCCTGCGCGCCGAGGAGGCGTCCGTCGGATTTCCTGAATATGACTTTAAGCGCGATAGGCTTGGAGCCAGGGTAGTACCCGGCGTGTGAATTCGGGTAGAAATAGATCTTCTCGAAATCCTTCTCGCCAATGCGATTGAGCGTCTTTTCGCTGGCCCCTGTCCAGGCGGCCGCCGCGCCAAAGAGTCCGATGATCGCCGTCCCCTGAGTGCCGCGGAAACGCGAGTCGCGCCCGGCGATCACATCGGCTGCGATGCGGCCCTGACGGTTTGCCGGCCCGGCGAGCGCGATAAGGCTCCACTGGCCGGTGACGAAGTCCTTGACTTCAACGGCGTCGCCGACTGCAAAGATATCCGGGTTGCTCGTGCGCATTTGTTCGTCAACACGGATTCCCCCGCGTTCGCCGATCTCAAGCCCGGCCTGTTTTGCAAGTGAAGTCTCCGGCTTCACGCCGAGTGAAAGAATCACGATGTCTGCCGGATAGACCTTGCCGGACTTCGTGAGAACTTCGAGAGAGCCGTTTGAGCTCTGCCTGAATTCGGCCACCCCGTCATTAAGCGCCAGACGGATACCATGCTGCTGTATGAAACCCTCTACAATGCGAGCCATCTCCTTATCGAGCGGTGCCAGGACCTGATCGAACATCTCGATGAGCGTGACATCGAACTTGCGATGGACGAGGTTCTCCGCTGTCTCAATGCCGATGAATCCACCGCCGATGACTACTGCCCTGGTCTTGGGCCTCACCGCCTGAAAGCCGGAGAATTTTTGCATACCGGCCAGGAATGGGGAACCTCGTTCGATCCACTCGCGGACCGCCTTGGCATCAGGCACAGTCCGCACCTGGAAGATACCCGGGAGATCAATCCCCGGCATCGGCGGACGGACGGACGCTGCGCCGGGTGAGAGTACCAGCTTGTCGTAGGACTCTGTCGTCACCTCGCCGGTGGTGACATTTCGCAGTTCCACAGTCTTCTTTTCAGGCGAAATGTTAATGGCCTCGCAATTGGTCAGGACATCAATATTGAAAATGACCTTGAACATCTGTGCACTGGATAAGAGAAGACTGGACTCTTTTTCAATCACTCCCCCGATATGGTAAGGCAACCCGCAGTTTGCGTACGAAACATACGGCCCTTTTTCAACCATAAGGATTTCCGCTTTTTCATCCAACCTGCGCAACCGCGCCGCACAAGACGCTCCCCCTGCCACTCCGCCAATGATAATGACTTTCATCTGTTTTCCCCCTACAAATTTGTATTTACTGATACCTGCATAATACATGACCCGTTTTCTGTCACTTTTGCTTGTCCTGCTCAGGCGGCTTCGTGGAGGACGACCGGACGAGCCATAAATGACAAAGCGCAGGACATTATATTTCCGTTAACCTTGTGCCCAGCTTCGCAGCGCCGAACTGATACTTTATCTCCGACTCAGCACAGAGAACTTTCACCATGCCCATAAACACACTGAACCGCTCGGACCTGATATAGCGCTCCATTGAGTCCTGTGTGGCCCACTCTTCGACCAGGTGAAAGACACTGGAATCGTCCATATCCTGCAAGAGAGTTGATTTCGACAGCTCTGCCTCTTTCTTCAGACTGTCCTGCATGGACTGCATAGCATGAAGAAACTCATCACGCTTTCCGGAACGGACTCGAAGCAACACATTGACTGTGTTCACGTTTTCTCCTTTTGATAAAGCTAAGAGACATTTCTTAACAGTCGAACTATATGGCACTGAATCTAATCAGGGAGGTATTGCAAAATCTGCTCCAGAGGAGAGATAGAACCTGAGATGCGCGTATGAGACTGAAATACCTTGATGAATTAGTGTCTGTTTTTGTTTTGGCCGTCATTCCCGCAAAGGCGGGAATCCAGTCTTATCAGTAGGTTCTGGATCCCCGTTTTCACGGGGATGACAAACAAGAGACATTTGTGTACTGACACTAAATTATAAACTTGGGCATAGTAGAAATAGAGAAGCAGGTGTAGGCCACGAAATATAGCCACGAAATACCGAAGATACCACGACATGTCGCGGGCCGCAAAAAAGACAGGATCAGGAGATGTACGATTGGTGAATAGTGAGCTTCTTCATGCGGGAGCGAAGAGTGCTGGGCTTCAGGCCGAGTGCATAAGCAGCTCCGGTTGGACCTTCTATCTTCCAGTTCAGTGCTTCGAGGGTCTTTTGAATATGGGACCGCTCCATGTCAACCAGGCTCGAAGGCGTTGTTTCACGAGCCCCAGCCGTGGGCCGAAAGGCGGCGATAAGCTGATCAGCAAGCTGCAGCATTGGTCCATTGCTCATAATGACTGCCCGCTCGATGACATTTTCCAGCTCACGCACATTGCCAGGCCAGAAATAGCTCTGCAATGCCCGCATGACCTCTTGAGGGACCGAGACAATGCGTCTTCCCAACTTTTTGTTCAGACGGCCGATGAGCGCATCAACAAGCAGTGGAATATCCTCTGAGCGTTCCCGCAGGGGCGGCACCGTGATCGGAAAGACGTTCAGCCGGTAAAACAGGTCTTCGCGGAACCTGCCCTTACTGATCTCTTCATCGAGCTGCCGGTTTGTCGAAGCGATGATCCGGACGTCCACCTTGATGGTATGCGGACCGCCGAGCCGCTCGAACTCACCGCTCTCAATGACCCTGAGCAGCTTAGCCTGAAGCTCAACTGGCAGCTCGCCAATCTCATCGAGAAAAATCGTGCATTTATCAGCAAGCTCAAAACGGCCGATCTGTCTTGCCTGTGCCCCGGTAAAGGCGCCCTTTTCCCTGCCGAACAGCTCACTTTCGATCAGGTTTGCAGGAAGCACAGCGCAGTTCAGATGGACCATCGGCCGGTCACTGCGCAAGCTCTTCTCATGAATGGCCCGTGCAACCAGGCCTTTTCCTGTTCCGGTCTCGCCAACGATCATCACCGTGCTGTCCAGGGACGCAACCTGACTGATGCGATAGTGAACGTATTTGATCGGATCGCTTTGACCGATGATGGTCTCTGATTGTTTACAGATGTCGATCTCTTCTCTGAGGTACGTGTTCTCGGCGTTGAGCCTGTCCTTCAATCTGGAGATCTCGTCATCTGCCAACTTGCGGGCAAGCACATTGGCAAATATCTGCGCCACCAGACCGAGACGCTTCAGGACCTCTTCGGGCCAGGCGCATTCCTCCTGTACAGTGGCGAAGGTCAATACGCCCATCTGCCGGCCTCCACCCACCGATAGGGGAACGATCACGGAAGATTTAGCGCCGTAACGGCGCCAGGTCTCCTTATCCTGGGCTGCCTCCTCAGGCAAGTCCTCCACGGATGGGATGACGAGCGCCTTGCCTTCCCTTACCTGCGACAGGGTCCAGGGGAATTGCTCAGCTGCATTCAATTGCTGGGGAATGGCTGGGCTGCCCGCGTATCGGAAAATGTGAGTAAGCGTAAGCAAACGCGCGTTCTCCGTTGACCACTGCCAGAGCGAAGACCGCTCCAGCCCGAGGCCTTCGCAGACCAGGCGCTGGGCTTCTTCTATCTCCGCATCAATAAGGTGAGCCGGAATATTGATAAAGCGTGCTGAGAGACCCGACAAGAGTGCCTCGAAGCTCAGGCGCGCCTCCAGCTGCTGTGCCAGGCGCCGGCGTTCCAGAGCATTCACGAAGATCTCTCCCAATAGTTGAAGTCGAGGAATATATTTCGCGGACCAGGAGCGCTCCTCGCGCACAGCATTGAGCACAATGAGGGACGAGACCCTGCCTTCAAAAAGCAGAGGGATATTTATGAATGACCGGATGCCCATGGCAGTGCAAGACAACCTGTCCTGTACAGCACTTTCCGGCAGTTCTTCCAGCCGGTTAATGCAAAGGAATTGTTTCTGCTGAACAAGTCTTTCATAGTGCCAGGGAAACAGACTGCTGAGGTCTATATCCCCGGACACCCGCTCGACACCTTCGCTACAGGCGATATGGCTGACCTGTACTCGTTTCAAGTCAGGAGATAACCCGAGAAGAGCACACCGATCCACCTGGAAAAATTCGAGCACCTGTTCCAGCGCGCCTACAATTTCTGCATCGATCTGATCAGAAGCGATATTCACAAACAGCGCCGAGATGTCGGAAATCAGCCTTTCAAAGCGCAAATGCTCATTAATGGATCCTGCGGGCTGCAGACGTTTTACGGCAGGGAATGTCTTTCCCTTTACAGCCTTTGATGCAGTTTCCTCTGGCGTAATACAGTTGAATGATTCATTCTTCATGCATAATTCCTGTCTTCACCTTACGTCTCTCGATCGTCTCCAGTAAATAATGATTGCTTCGGTGAATACTGCTTCCGATTTTTCTGGTCTAGAACGTTCCAGCGCCCGATACTTTGATCATCCATTCTTATGGTAATTCCTCATTACCAAAAGCGGCATCCTCTTGAAAAATCTGCAGATCATTTTCCCTTCAGGTCACTGCTGGTCTTATCTGATGTCTGCACCACGGAAGGCGACATATAGATATCCCCTTTCATGACCGTTTCGATCGCAGGGACAAGGTCGTTCACTGCCGTTCTCTTCAGGACAAAGCCTGAGGCCCCTGCAACAAGGCATTCGCCGACTGCAGAGCCTTCATCATGAACACTCAGGATGATCAGTTTTATCTCGGGGAAGCCTTTTCTCAAACGCCGCGCAATATTTATCTCCTGTGTGACCGGAAGCGAAAGGTCCGCCACAATAAGGTCCGGGGTGAGCTTCTCTGCTGCCTCGATAAGCGAGGCCTCATCAGCCACCATAAAGACCGTCTCGAAGATGCTCTCCAGGAGTGTCCTCTCCCCTGCCAGCATGTTCTGATGATTGTCAGCCAGGATAACCTTGCCTTTTCTCAATTGCCACCTCTTTCCCGTATAAAGGGCGTATACTGCCTTATATGCAATCCCGGCAGATTCCAGTATTAACAAAGTGCGCTATAAGGGTTTTTACCCCGAACTTACGAACTTTAAAGCCTTACTCACTTGTTTATATCAGTTATAGGGTTCAAAAGGAACTCGTAAAATTACGAGGTCTTGAAGATTTGGCTGCAGGCATGCCGTTTGACACGATTCCCCCATTTCATCAGCCCGTCAGTCTTCCGGCAGCCAGCGGCCCATTACATGGTATCCCCAGGGCAAAAGATCCACATATAATCCCTGACCACAGACCTCATCGCCGCTCACGGCGTATTCACTTCCGGCAAAGAGGTCGGTCATATGCCATCTCCTGCCCTTCAGGTCATCCCATGGCAGCAGCATCCGCCCCTGGGCAGCAGAGGAAGAAAGATTCACAACCACCAGGAGATGTTCAGCAGAGCTGCGCCAACACCAGGCAATAAGGTTCTGAAAAGTTGGATTGTCCGGCCAGCCGGTCCGGTCACAGAGCTGCCAGCGGCCGTTCCTTATCACGTCAGACGACGCAGCCTTTACAAGCGTGCTATAGAAAGCCTGAAGGTCAGAGTCAACAGCTTCAAAAGGACGGCGGCCGAGAAAGACAGGTATCCTGATCCTCCTGCCCTCAAACTGTCCTTCATGAAAGAGTCTTGCACCCGGGACCGTTGCGATGATCACGGCCGCTGCCCGCTCCTTCTGGGGAGAAAAGGCTGCTGCAGCCCTCGGCTCATCATGGTTCTCGATGAAACGGACCAGCCGCTCCTGATACGCGGGATCAGCACAGAGGTGCAGCCTGATATTCTCTGCAGGACCATGCTCCAGTCGGTCGTAGAGTTTTTTGTCGTAGCAATAATCGAATCCCTGCTGCTGCAGTTCCCACTCAAGGTCCCAGTAAGCTTCAGCCATGAATTTGAACTCCGGGTGCTTTGCCTTGATCGCCGGGATCATCGTTGTCCAGTAATCATCAACAGGCCGTTGGCCTGCACGAATCCCCCAGGTGCGCTCAAAAACATTGTTCAGCATCAGCATGGCCATATCGCACCGGATACCGTCGCACTGTCCGGCGATGCTGTCGAGTGTTTCGATGACTGCCTCACGCAGGCCGCGGTCAAATGCATTCAGTTGAAGCACATCCGGCCAGGCAGGGAAGTACGGGTCCTTTCCGCAGGCAAAGACGCTGGATCCTGCTTTGAAGAAGGACGCAGGATCTTTCTCAATATCGCTCTTATCTCCCCGGATGAAGTATTCCGGATGATCAAAGACCCAGGGGTGGTCTGGAGCCATATGGTTCGGCACAAAATCGAGTATGAGCCTCAAGCCGCGTTCTGCAAGAGCTGCACGTGCTGCGGCGAGCCCTGTCCGGCCGCCAAGATGTTCGTCCGCAATGTAACGTCTTACACAGTATGGCGAACCGACATTGTCCTCGGGCCGGAAATCGGGCAGAGCCCTGCGGAAATCTTCAAGGAGCCCCTCGTTCTGCATTGAAATCCCGATGCCGGCAGGGCTCCGTTCCCAGACACCCATGAACCAGACCGCGTCAAAGCCATAAGATGCTATCGCATCCCACTCCTGCTCCGGGACCGTGGCAAGGTCCACCGGCCTCTGGTATTGTTGGCCCAGTTCATTAAGCCAGATCCAGGTATTGATCTCGTATATGAGAGGTCCTGCAGACCACCCTTTCATTTCTTTCTGTCCCCGGCTTTTGAGGCGCTCTTCTCGAACGCTCCTCTCTTGCCCCCGGCCAGGGCCTTTTCCGCGTCCAGGAGTCCGAAAAGCTGGATGGTCTTGGCCACGAGCCCGGTCCAGCCGGTCTGATGGCTCGCACCGAGCCCTGCTCCGTTGTCGCCGTGAAAGTATTCGTAGAAGAGGATAAGGTCGCGCCAGTGCGGATCTGACTGGAATTTCTCGGTTCCGCCATACACCGGTCTCTTACCATTCTCGTCGCGCAGGAAGATCCTGGCGAGGCGGTCTGCTATCTCCCTGGCCACGTCGAAGAGGTTCATCATCTTGCCTGACCCTGTGGGGCATTCGATCTTGAAGTTGTCCCCGTAGTATAGATAGAAGTTCAGCAGCGCCCGGAGGATCATCACGTTCACCGGCATCCAGACCGGCCCGCGCCAGTTGGAGTTGCCGCCGAACATGCCGGTGTTCGACTCTGCCGGAAGATAGTCCACCCGGTATTCCTGCCCCTGCACATGGAACACGAACGGGTTCTTCTCATGGAACTTCGAGAGCGAACGGATCCCGCAGGGGCCGAGGAACTCGTTCTCGTCAAGCATCTTCATCAGGATCCGGCGGAGCCGCTCCGGGTTGACCAGGGCGATGATCCCCCGTTCTGCCACTCCGAAATGACCTTGGCCCGTGGGATGAATTGTATTCCGGAGTTCGGGCATCCGGCGCAACCGTTCCTCTATCTGAATCATCGTCCGCGGAATGAGTTCCCGCTGCCACTTTTCGATCACCGTTGTGGCGCAGAGAGGCAGGAGCCCCACCATGGAGCGCACCTTAAGCCGCGTGGCACTGCCGTCGGGAAGGCAGAGAAGGTCATAGTAGAAGCCGTCCTCTTCGTCCCACATGCCGTCAGCTCCGGGCTTGTTCATACCGGCGGCGATATAGAAGAAATGCTCGGCGAATTTTGCAACCATGTCCTGGTAGTTGGGGTCGTGGGCAGCGAGCTCCACTGCGAGTTCCAGCATGTTTTGACTGAAGAAGGCCATCCAGGCAGTACCGTCTGCCTGTTCCAGATACCCGCCGGTCGGAAGCGGCGCACTCCGGTCAAAGACGCCGATATTATCAAGTCCGAGGAAGCCACCTTCAAAGACGTTCTTCCCGTTGCGGTCCTTGCGGTTCACCCACCAGGTGAAGTTCAGCAGCAGCTTGTTGAACGTCGCCTTAAGAAATTCAAGGTCAGTCTCGCCGCGCAATGCCAGCTCGGTGCGGTGGAGGAAGAGCGTAGCAAAGGCATGGACCGGCGGGTTCACGTCGCTGAAGTTCCACTCGTACGCCGGCATCTGGCCACTGGGGTGCAGGTACACATTCTTGAGCATCAGTTTCATCTGCTCCTTGGCGAAGTCGGGATCGACAATGGATAGCGGCAGACAGTGAAAAGCCAGGTCCCAGGCCGCGTACCAGGGGTATTCCCATTTGTCGGGCATCGAGATGATGTCCTCGTTCATCATATGGAACCACTCCGAATTTCGTGCAGCGTGGTAGCCGGAATGGAGGGGGTTGGAGTTGTGTTCGTCCAGCCAGTTGTCACCGTCGAAGAAGAAGAACTGCTTGGACCAGAGCATGCCGGCCAGGGCCTGCCGCATCACATTGGCAGCGTCCGCAGATACAGACGGCGGTGTGACCGACGCATAGAAATCATCTGCTTCCCGGAGCCTGTCAGCAAAGATTTCATCAAAGCCCTTGCCGAACGGTGTGCCTTTCCGGTCCGGGGAACTGCTGGAGAGCCGCAGGCGGATCACTTCGCTCTTGCCGGCCCCGACCATGGCCCGGTAGTGAGCCGCCACCTTGGTCCCTTGAGTGCCCGGATTCACCGCCCCGCACTTGCCGCCCACAACGCAATCGTTGATGCCGTCCTTGACGCACGGGCTTTCGTTCGGCTGTCCGAAAAGCCGCTCATGGTTTGTTTCATTCTCGGTGAAGAGCAGCGGCACATCGCCTTCGCATGAAAAGATGAATTCACCCAGCGGCGTATGCGTTGCTGCGACCGTAGTTATCCCCCCAAGGGATTGAGGGGGGGTGATCTGCTTGAGGTTTGGCTTCTCAACAGCCCTGTTGGATTCAGCGATCCACGATGACCAGTCGTTCCGGAACCAGAGCGTAGGCAGGAGATGCAGCTCTGCAGCCTCCGGCCCGCGGTTGGCTGCCGTGATCTTTATCAGGATATCTTCGGCATCGCCCTTGGCATACTCCACGAAGATGTCGAAGTACCGGTCTTCGTTGAACACGCCGGTGTCGAGGAGCTCATACTCCATCTCTTCCCGGCTGCGGCCACGGTTTGTCTGTACCAAGTCAGCGTATGGGAAGGCAGCCTGCGGGTATTTGTACAGATACTTCATATACGAGTGGGTCGGCGTGCTGTCGAGGTAAAAATAATACTCCTTCACATCCTCACCGTGGTTGCCTTCACTATTCGTAAGCCCGAAGAGCCGTTCCTTGAGAATCGGGTCCTTTCCGTTCCAGAGGGCAAGGCTGAAGCAGAGGCGCTGCCTGTCGTCGGATATGCCGGCAATGCCGTCCTCGCCCCAGCGGTAAGCACGGGAACGGGACTGTTCATGGGTGAAGAAGTTCCAGGCATCACCATTCTGGCTGTAGTCCTCGCGGACCGTGCCCCACTGCCGCTCACTCAGGTACGGGCCCCACTTCTTCCAGGCCGCTTTTTTGGCGCGGTCTTCCTCAAGACGTTTTGCTTCTTCGTTAGCGTTCATGGCCTACCTCTTTCCTTATTTTTGTTCAGTCCACAGTCGGGACCTATATCTGGCGCCTTAAAGACGGATGAATCCCTGCTCACTTTTCTTATATCAACTGAAGCAGATAAAAGGAACTCGTAAAAGTACGAGGTGTTAAAGACCGGCTGCCAGGCGACCGGCGCCGAGCAGGGCAGTCCGATCATTGAGGATGACCTGCACCGGTATTCTCTCCAGGAGCGGACTGAGGCGGCCCTTGGCCGTAAAGGCGAGCATGAAGCCAGGACCTTTGAGCCGCTCGACGATCTTCGGCGCGATGCCGCCTCCGAGATATACCCCGCCGGTGGCAAGCGAGCGCAAGGCGACATTGCCGGCCTCTGCTCCATACAGAGAGACGAAAAGATCGAGTACCCGGCTGCAGAGGCTGCAGTCGCCTGACAGGGCAGCCCGTGTGATCGCAGCCGATGGGTCTCCCTGGCGCATCGCCTCGGCAACAGCCGGGGTCTCGGGGAGATGCTGGGCATCCCGAAAGAAACGGTATATATTGCGGAGGCCCGGCCCGGAGACTACCCGTTCAGTGCTGACGCGTCCATGTTCAGCGCGCAGAAAAAGAAGCAGTTCTGTCTCCATTTCGTTGCGGGGTCCAAAATCTGCGTGCCCTCCCTCGCTCGGGAGAGGACGATGAGCAGTGCCGTCCCAATAGGCCATGGCCTCGCCAAGGCCAGTCCCTGCAGAGACCACGGCAATCGGCCCGGCAGGATCCGGCACACCCTGATTCAGGACTGCCAGATCCTCCGGCCCGAGAAGCCCGATACCGCAGGCATTGGCATCAATGTCATTGACCAGCTGCACTGACGGAAGTCCCAGTGTCAGGGCCAGCTCAGCAGCATCCACGCTCCAGGGGAGATTGGGCGTTCTGACACGTCCCTGACGGACCGGCCCGGCGATACCGAAGCAGGCCTGTTTCGCAGCCAGCCCCTGCTCTGCAGCAAAACGTCTGACGATCTCAGTCAGACTTCCAGCATCCCTGCTTGGAAAGCGCTTTTCGACAAGAGGGACCAACGTGCCGTCCGCAGTGTCGAAGTACGCCAGCCGCGTGGATGTCCCGCCTATGTCACCTGCCAGGATCAGCATACGCCCTCCCTAAACTCTTCATGTCATCCTGTCCTACTGTACGGGCTTTTCCTCGGCCCTGCTCCAGGTCTTGTCAGGATCAAACTGTGTTATGGCCTTTGCCCTGGCCGCGGTATTTTTACCAAGGTCCTTCTGATACACAGTCCCGTCATGGTTCACGAGAAAGGTCATCACACCGGAGTTCCTGTACTGCGCAGGATAGGCTGCAAGAGCAAACCCGCCGAGCTGATTGCCCTTGACGACATAATCGCTGGCCCCTCCGGGAGCATTCTTGCCCTGCTTCCCGAGCATCCGGAAATAGTATCCGTGATACGGCATGGGCTTCTTCTGCGTGCGGCCTGCCTTCATATAACCTCCGGCCCGGGCCTGCACCACCAGTTCACCTAATGGACTGGGCTCCTCGCCCTCATTCGCCTCCCAGTATAGCCCGTTCTTCTTGCCTGGATCGCTCTCAAATTTCTCCGCATACTCCAAAAAGCCGTCGTTGTCCCAGTCTTTCCCGGCATACTCTCTCTGGGCGTCAACGATTGCAAGCATGGTCTGGATCGTATACAGCTCGTTCCGGCCGATCCGGCGGTTCAGCACCTCCTCCTTCCCGGCCTTTGTATCAAAGATCCATTTTTCACCCTTTTTCACAAGAGGGATTGGGAACGGCCAGTCATTTTCCCCTATGACGATCACCATCTTCTCGCCTTCTCTGGCAAGGCTGTTCTTCTTTTCGAAGGCCTCGACCAGTTTCTTCCTTCTCTCCTTGTCGCTGACAGGGTCTCCGGAAAAGAGCAGGTCTTTTCCGCCTGTCCCGTAGATCGCGATCAATTCCTTGTCGTCATTCGCTCTTGCAGCAGCCATTAAGGCCTTTACTGCGTCCTCGGGGGCGGTAAAACTCTTCTGCTTGTCGGCTGCATCTGCCGGCATCCCGGTAACGATAAGGATCAGCAGCAGGAGAAACCCCATTACAGGCAAACGAGTTGCACCCTTCGCAAAGCCTTTCTTATTGCTCATATCCGGAAGCATAGTCTTCATCTCCCTTGCATATTCATGGATTGCTCTTCTGTATTTTTTCATATTACCTCCTGCCACCACCGCCGCCGCGGCCGCCTCCTCCACCGCCTCGTGACCCGCCTCCGCCGCCGCTGAAGCCTCCGCCACCGCGCGAACCACTACCACCGCTGAAACCGCTGCCACTGCCACTGCCACGGCTGCCTCCGCTGTAACTGCTGCCTCCGCTGCCCCTGCTTGAACTGCCGCGACTGCTGAAGTCTCGCGTTGCACTGCCGCCACGGTCCATGCCTGAATAGGCGCCGCCCCTTCCGGAGAAGTCCCGGCTGCCACCCTGTCCCGGGCTGTTGCCGCGGCCGCCGCCCTTGAATTGGTCAGCGCCGCCGCGTGCGATGTCCTGTCTTCCTGTCTCAGCACGTCCGCGGAAATTTTCACGGGACTTTGCAGCTGCGCTCCCGGTTCCCCTGTTATACTGTTGCGCAGTCTTCTGGTCACGGTAAGCTACGCCGCCCCGGTGGCTCGCGTTATGCTGCCAGTTTCCCTTGGGCTGACCCTGCCCCTGATACTTCCCGCGGTCAATATTCCTATTGATATCAATATTCTGATTGTAGTTATGTTCTACATGGCCTCCGTGCCAATCGGAATGTCCCCAGGCATAGCCCCACGCAGCGCCCATAGCAATACCAGCCCCGAAATAGTATGGCGTCGCATACGGCGGATAGTAGTAATAGGGAGGGTACGCGGGGTACCACCATGAGCCATACACTACGGTCGGGTTATACGCCGGCACATAGATCACCTCAGGGCTTGCCGACTCGATGATGATGACCTCTTTTTCGACAACCACCTTCTGCTCTTTGGTCGTCTTCAGGTTGCCCGTTGCCTGGGCCTTTGCCCGAAGTTTCTGGACAGTTGCCATCACCTCTTTTTGCTGGGCGAGGAACGCATCCCCCAGCTTCACCGTCAAGTCGAGCTTCTCGCTCATCGCGGCAAGGATATCGGGAAAGTTCACGAGGGACTTGACGCTCGGGTCCCAGGGCTGGGCCTCAAGGGCCTTTGTCAATGCATCACCCTTCATCTGCTTGTTCTGCTTTGCCCAGCGATCGGCCTGCACAATCTCAAGCGGGTATGTTGAGGCCATCAGTATCTGGGTCAGCAATGAGTCGGGGTACAGCGCGATCGGCGCCAGCATCTGGTCCAGTTCCTCCTGTTTGAACGTCTTCGCTGCAGCCTCTTCCTGCGCAGACACCTTTGAAGGCATCACCTCGAACGGCAGCGCCAGCATAAGAACGACAAAACAGCACAATACGCGTATACTCATGTTTTGCATACAACCTCCTTTTTCCATGACCCTATGGCCACAATATTCTGCTCAAACTGTTCATCCGCAGATTCCGGGTCTGCGGCATAAAAAACGAGAAGCTATCACCCTCCCCTTCATCCCCTCCCCTCAAGGGAGGGGCAGTAATATATCCCGCTCCCCCAGCCAGAGGTAGGTGCCTTAGGCAGGGCGAGGGACCCAATGTTTCCCTCCCTTGAGGGGAGGGACTGAGGGAGGGTGATATTTCCCTGGCGGTCTATGAATATTTTCTTTTTGTATGGCATAGAGGTTTTTGAGATGGCTTCTTACACCTTCTCAGTATCCGCTTTGGCAAGCTCCAATATAGCGCTTGCGTACTGGTCTTTGAGGTCTGCCATGAACGCCGTGTCGATTGGTCCCTTCCAGGTGCTAATCTCGGAGAACCGTTTCGGGATCAAGACGTCTTGCGGGCGGTATCCCGTCCTGATGCGCATCCGCCATCTCAGCTTCTGGACCTCTGCCGCTACACCGGACATGGTATCTGCCAGAGTCTTGTACCCGACGCTCTTCAGGCAATTGGCAAGCACCTCATCCGAGTACACACCTCGCGCAAAGAGGCATGAGACCATCGAGTTGAGCAGGCACCTGCCCTTTTCGTCCTGGACCATGAACTTCACCGCGTCCTCGGCCTTCTTTCCTTTCGGCTTCTGGTCATAGGAATATCCGCCGGAATCGAGATGCGAGTGGCGCAGCCCGAGCGCCTGGGATACAAAGAACGTTTCGCCGGTCGCGTACCCTCCCATTTCCTGACCGAGCACGCACGCGAAATCGCTTCCGCCATAGCGTTCGGCCGCCTTTGCAGTGGACTGGGACAGGATCTGGTAAAACTCATTCGTGCCGTATGCGAGATGCTGAAGCGCAGTCTGATACGCGGCCCCATTGCCGAACGCCAGCGGCACAAGGGTCTCCTTCTCGGTGATCATGCCTTTGGCAAGCGCCTCTGTTGCCCATGCAAGCGCAACGCCGGGCGACATAACGTCGAGTCCCATCTTCTCGGCCACATCGATAAGCTTCAGGACCTCGAAACAGTCCATCACGCCGAGCATCGAGCCGACCGCAAAGATCAGTTCATGGTCATACGCGATCTGACGGTACACATAGCGATTCTCTTCATGGAAGCGTTCCCGCACAAAGCCGATATGGATGCAGCCTACCGGACATCCGGCACAGGCCGCATTCCTCAGGAGCGCCACCTCGGCAAACTTTTCTCCGGTGATCCCCTCGGTCGCAGGGTCAGTGGTCGCCTGAAGGTTCCGGATCGGCAGGGCCTTCAGGTCGTTCATAAGCCTTACGTTGCCGGGCGTGCCGAGGTTATGGTATTTGGACATCATGTCAGTGTCGGTCATGTCCTTATAGACCTTTTCATAGACCTTCTGATATTCGCTGCCCTCAGGCAGCAGGAAGGAACTGTCACCGTGGATCATGATCGCCTTCAGGTTCTTTGAGCCCATCACAGCGCCGCCTCCGAGCCTGCCGAAATGGCGGTACGTGTCTGCAGTGATACTCGCCATGGGCGACTGCCGCTCTCCGGCAGGGCCGATCCTGAGGATCGTCCTGTGGCCTGCTCCGGGAAACATCTGCCGCAGCATCTTGCCTGCAACCTGCAGATCAGTGCCCCAGAGGTAGTGGACATCCCGGATCTCGATCTGGCGGGACCCGACAATGAGAGCAGAAGGCGTCTTTGCCTTGCCAGTGATAACCAGTGCGTCATAGTCGGCAAAGCGCAGGGACAGGGCAGAGCGTCCTCCCCCATGGCTTTCTGCATACTGGTCGTGGTACGGGGACTTGAAGGCACAGACCGTCTTGCTCATCAGCGGAAAATATCCGGTCAGCGGACCTATGGCAAAGATGAGCGGCTGGCCCGGATCATTCCATGGTCTGTCAAGAAGGCCGTATTTTTCGAAGAGCATCGCTGCCAGACCGCTTCCGCCTGCAACCGTATTTCTGCCGTCAATATCATTAATGCTGCTGCGGCCGGCGGCGAGATCGACAACAAGGACCCTGAAATATTCCCTGATCATGACTCCACCTCCCCGGCAGCTGCCGTCTCTTTTGCTGCAGGGCCTGAGCCTCTTGTCATCTCCGCGTGCTCCAGGCAGTCATGAGTGCAGTATGCAACACACCTGCCGCAATGTATGCAGACAAAGGGCTCCCCGGCTGCATCGAGGTAGACCGCATTCACCGGACAGGCCTTTGCGCAGGCCCCGCATCTGATGCAGAGCTTCTTTTTCACGATCACGCCTCCGCCCTTTCTCTGGGAGTATGCGCCGGTCGGACAGACCGCAACGCAGGGTGCAGGATCGCAGGCCATGCATATCCGCGCCTCGAATCCTGTCGAGATGCCGCCGGAGGACCTGATGCGGATCCCGGCCGTGTCCCAGGAGAGCCGTTTGTGCACAAGCCGTGCACAGGCAAGAGAACAGGAATGGCATCCGATGCAGCGTTCCATTCTGGGTGTGGTCAGAATCTTCATGGCGTTGTCTCCTCTTGTATCTGAAGGATTCCCGGCAAGCGGGAATGACAGACGGCTGATAAATTCATGATCATTTCATCTCTGCCTTTCCTTCTGTCTTCACTTTCCCCTCTACCTTCACCTTTACCTTCGCCGCTACCTCTGCCTTTACCTCTGCCTTTACCTATTATTTACTTCTTTGCCTTTGACTGCGCTGCCACAGCCTCAGCAGCCTTTTTCACCGCTTCCTGATCACCAAGATAGTATCTCCTGATCGGTCTCATATCGTCCTCGAACTCGTATACCATCGGTGTTGCCGTAGGGATATTCAGATCAGCGATGTCCTTGTCCGAGATCCTCTCCACGAATTTGATAAGGCCGCGCAGGGTATTCCCATGCGCAACGATCAGCACTCTCTTCCCTGATCGCATGGCAGGCCCGATATTTTCCTGCGCATACGGCAGGAACCGGTCGATCGTATCCTTGAGGCACTCAGTCGCAGGCAGGTCCCCGGGATGGAAGTGGGCATATCTGGGGTCGTGGGCCGGATGGCGCGAGTCGTCGAGTTTGAGGGCAGGAGGAGGCACATCAAAGCTTCTGCGCCAGAGCTTCACCTGTTCCTCACCCATTTCAGCAGCAGCCTCACTCTTGTTCAGCCCCTGCAGGGCACCATAGTGCCGCTCATTAAGCCGCCAGTTTTTGAGGACCGGTATCCACATGAGGTCCATTTCCTCCAGCACCAGACAGAGGGTCTTGATCGCACGCTTCAGCACTGAAGTGTATGCAATATCAAAGGTGAACCCTTCTTCGCGGAGCAGGCGGCCTGCTGCACGGGCCTCCTCGATCCCTTTTTCGGAGAGCGGCACATCGGTCCATCCGGTAAAACGGTTCTCCTTGTTCCATACGCTCTCACCATGTCTGAGCAATACAACCTTTTTCATGATCTCCTCCTGCTGTCACTGCCATCATCGGTCTGCATGCAACTTCCTGTATCTTCTGCAGATGCGCTTCGTCCAGACAACTTTCTGCATATATCTTTTAAATATCTGATGGTCATTACACCTTAACCTGCCCTGTAGTCGTGCGGCCAATCCAATAAGACGTTGGCAAAAGAGTCATCAGCATCAGAACAACGGTCACGGTTATCATCATCATTACTTTCGGCTGATCACCAAACACCTGGCTCGCGATCATTAATGCTACGCTAGCGTTGCGGCCGCCATGCATAAATCCCATGGCCAGTCGTGTACTGCGTTCCGGCAATCCAAGCAGATATCCTGTAATAAAGGAAAGGACAATACAGAGCACTGCTGCGAGAGGTGCACCCGAACCAACCAACCGGAACATCTCTCTGTAGTTGGCCATGATGATGAACCCTGCCATCAAAAACATGAAAAGCGATGATATCCTGTGCACATAATGATTCAGCCGGTCTGCAAACCCTTCATGCCGCGCCTTCAGGAACAGTCCCACGATTATAGGGAGTGCCACGGTTACGCTGAGCTTCATCAGCAGGTGGCCGCGGTCAATCCGGACATCAGGCAGAAGAAGGGAAATCATAAGAGGGATGTAGCATATCGTGATCCCCAGGGACACCACCAGAAGTCCCACGGATAATCCGACATCTCCCTTTGCATTGGTCGTTAATTTTGGACCTGCCTCCGCGCCTGCTGCCATGGCCAAAAGGACCAGCCCATATCTCAGGGGTTCTTCGATGCCGATGAGCCGGGAAACAACAACAGCTATCATCGGCACAATAATATAGCTCGCCACCAATGCTGAAATTACCAGACGAACATTACGGAACGGGCCGAATATCTGCGCAGGCGTCAGACTCAAGCCGCACGACAGCATGGTGCTGACCAGAAAAATCAGGATAACAGGGTTCAATGCCTTTGACAATATTTCATTCATTGTTTGATTTCTCCGTCTGCTGACTCCGGCCGAAGGCCTCGTCGATGAGCGCCTGCAGCCGCCGCATGGTTTCTGGTGGCGGGGGATTGAAATCCTGCATTTCGTAGATCCGCCCAAGGAATCCATACTTGCTCTCGCCGAAACGCATGTAGGGCAGCAGTTCGTAGTCAACCACGTTCTTGTATGGTTTGATAAACGCCAATGTTGCCCGAATGTGTTCTTCATCATCATTAACGCCCGGTATGACTGGCGTGCGTGCAATGAATTTCTTGTTCGGGAATGTCTCATACGCCCGTAAAAGGTTTGCCCGAATGTGCAGATTATCCACCCCGGTCCACTTCTTATGTCTCTCCGGATCAGTCAGCTTGATGTCATGAAGCACCGTATCGACATAAGGCAGGACCTTTGCCATAAAATCCCATGGCACATTGCTCGCCGTCTCGATAGCCGTATTGATCCCGCGTTCATGAGCCCCGGCAAGCAGTGCTGCGGCAAAATCGGGCTGCAGTTGGCATTCGCCGCCGCTGAGCGTCATGCCGCCCCCGGATTCGCGATAAAAGGCGCTGTCCTGCTCCACCTCATCGAGCACCTGGTCAACCGTCATCTCCTGTCCGAACAGATAGAGGGCATTTGTCGGGCAGACATCAACACACGTGCCGCAGTTCGTGCAGAGGTCCCAGTTGATCATGACTTTATCATCCGGTCTGTCGCCTGCGCCGACCACGAAGATTGCCATTTCCGGGCAGACATTCTTCAGGCAGAACCCGCACTGCTTTTCTCCAATGCACTGGCCGGGTTTGTATGCAAGTTCCGGCTTCAGGTAGATGCTCTCGGGATTGGAGCACCACTTGCAGCGAAGTGAGCAGCCTTTCAGGAAGACGTTTGTTCGGATGCCCGGGCCGTCGTGGGTACAGAAATGCTGGATGTTCAGGACGATCCCTGTCGGAGCTTTGGGTTTCGATTGCTGAGTGGCCATGGCTTTGCTTCCTTAGTTTCCCAGTGATATGCCAAGCGATCGCGCGAGCCTGATGAACTCGCTGTCCACAGGCACAGTCCTTATTGTATTGATGGCCTCGGTCATCGGCACGAACTTCAGGTCCGGCGGCTGGAACACGACCATGACACCGCTCTGGTCGTTGTTCAGGCCGCGCACCGCGCCTGCGCCATATCCTAATCCGAGCTGGCGATCCACGACCGTGGGTGACCCTCCCTTTGCCAGCTGGCCCAGGACAAGTGGATAGGTCTCCTGGTCAATCAATCGCTGAAGCTCAAGGGCTATCTCCGCTGCAGCCTGACCGGATCGTTCAATGACACGGATACCTTCGTTGCCTGCAGCTCCGGGAGAAAGTGCGGCTTTTATTTTTTGATCCGAGGTCTTAGGAGACAGATTCAGACAAGCCAATGGCTTCGCGCCTTCGGCAACGACCACCAGTCCGAACGTTCGCCCTGCCTTCGCCTTTTCCTTCAGCTTCGTTGCAGCCTTGTTGAGGTCATAAGGAATTTCCGGGATAAGCACAACATCAGCGCAAACAGCCATCCCGGCCTGCAGTGCCAGCCATCCCGTGTGCTCGCCTAAAACTTCGACCACAGCAATCCTGCGGGCAGACTGAGCTGCCTGGCGAGCCCGTTCAAGGATATCAGCCACAAAACTCAGCGCAGTGTTGAACCCAAAGGAGAGCATCGTGGTCGCCACAGCATTTTCGACTGACTGCGGCACACAGACCGTCCTAAGTCCTTTCTTGCTGAGTTTCCAGAGGATGCTGAGAGCTCTGGAACCAACAACGGAAATCACCGCATCGATCTTCTCTTTTTTGATGATCTCAAGGAGTTCATCGGATCGGTCCACCTCTTCGATCTGGTTCCCGGCATTCACAATGCGGACATGAAAGGGGTCACTCTGGGCAGCGGTGCCCAGTATGCAGCCGTTAACGCCGGCGAGGTCTTCCATCATCAGAGGGGTGAGTTGCACCAGTCCGCCCTCTGGATAACGATCAGGAAAAAGCAATCCGTCATAACCGTCACGGATGCCCACAACATCCCAACCCAGTTCATGAGCTGCACGTACCGCGCCCGTGATCACAGAATTCAGTCCCGGGACATAGCCGCCGCCCACATTGATGGCAATGCGTTTTATCTGTGTTGTCATAACCTTGCTCCTGGTTGTTATTCCTTCGCTTCTTGGGCGGCCTTCAAGTCTTCCATTCTCTTTCTCACCACTGCCCGCAGGTCCTCTCCGAAGCCTGTCAGCAGACCGCCGTCAACAGCTAGCATCTGGCCCGTGATCATGGCGGCTCGGTCGCTCGCCAGAAAGCTCACTGCTTCGCCGATCTCTTCGATCTTTGTGAAACGCCCGAGAGGGACAAGCCTCTTGATCGTCATAGCACGATACTCCGGCGTGGTTGCCGATTCCATCAGCGGTGTCTGCACGCCGCCGGGACATACGGTATTGACCGTAATGTTCGAATCCGCAAGTTCCCAAGCAAGGTGCTGGGCCAGGCCGGCCTGACCGTGCTTGGAGACCGTATATTCCACGCTTCCGAAGAAGGTCATTCTGATGCTCGCGGTCGAGCCGATATTTATGATGCGGCCTTTGCCCTGTTTCATCATCTGCGGGATCACCGCCTGGCAGCAGAGGAACGTGCCTTTCAGGTTCACATTGAGCACCCGGTCCCACGCCTCCTCAGAAAGGTCCATCGTAAGGACCGGATGGCTTTCTATCCCGGCGTTGTTCACCAGGATGTCGATAGATCCAAACTGTTTGATCGTCTCCGCAGCCATAGCAGCCGCGTCTGCCTTCCTGCTGACGTCCGCAGCAACGGCGATGGCTTTGCCGCCTGAAGACAGGATCTTTTGGACAACAGCCTCGCAGTCCTTCGCCTTTCTCGAATTCACAACGACATTCGCGCCCTCACGGGCGAGGACAAGTGCGATCCCCTCGCCGATCCCTCTCCCTGAGCCTGTCACTATTGCTGTCTTGCCTTTGAGTTCCATGGTATTCTCCTCCGCATTCTCTGTTGATCAATAGCGCTCACGCGAGCTGTTCTTCTGTCCTGGCGATCACCTCAGCCTGCTGGCTAGGCGAGAGGTCGACAAAGTACGCCGAATATCCGGCGATTCGCACGATCAGGTTCCGGTACTTCTCAGGGTCCTTCTGCGCTGCAAGCATCGTTTCCCTGTTGATGATGTTGAACTGGATATGCCAATGTTTGAGGTCACACCAGGAGCGGATGATCTGCATCAGCCGCCGCGTTCCCTCCTCACCGGCCACGTTGGCCGGACTGAACTTCAGATTGATCAGGTCGCCGCCCTTCTCCCGATAGCTCAGATTGCGCGCCCTGGCCATGGAATTCAGTGCCACGGTCGGACCCTTTACATCCATGCCGTGGGACGCTGATATCCCTTCGGAAAGGTATTCGCTCGCCTTTCTTCCATTGGGGGTTGCCCACGTCACCTTGCCCATCGGAACATGGAACGTGATAGGGATCTGGCGCAGGAGGAAGGCCTGGTCGTGGGGTTTGGGATGCTTATGCAGGAAGTCGAGCACGCGGCTCTCGATATTGAACCCTATCTTGTCCACCCACTCGATACCGTTGCCGTATTTGGGTGCGTTGATACACATCTGCCGGACTGCCTCGTGGCCTTCCCAGTTGACCTCGATCGCCTCCAGGAGCCGGTCCCACGTAAGCTTCTTTGTATCGAAGATGAGATGCTTGACCGCTGCGAGGCTGTCGATCGCAGTTGCCTTGCCGATCGCCTCAAGGCAGCCATGGTCAATGGCGCCGGGGAAATAGTCACCATGACTGTGCAGGTCGCGGCATTCGGCCATCGCAAGGTCATGCAGCATGGAAGTCGCAGGAGCAGCGAAGTATCGAGGCTTCATGCGCAGCGCAATGTGCTGCTGGATCAGGGCATGCCTGATCATATGCTCGAGCTGCAGGCAGAAAGCATTCCATGCATCGTCAAAGTTGTTCCAGGTCCGTGGGTCGCCGGTCTCTACGCCAAATTGGAGGTCCTTGAAAATCTTCAGTCTGCCGTTCCGGAAGGTCATCTCCGTGACCGATCCGTAGTTGATGCCGCCATTGCCGGTGACATTCGTTTCCCGGTTGATCAGGCGGTTCTCGCAGCAGCCCGATATGTTCCAGTCGAGCGCCTCCTTGAGCGTCGCGCCGTTGGCAAGATAAAACGGAATGACCATCTCATCGTTCAGCAGTTTGGGGAAGCCCTTGCCGTCCTTGATCACCTCTGCGACATAATGCAGAAGGCGGTCGGGCGTTCTGGCGTGGATCCTCACGCACGGCTCCGGGCAGGTGATCTGGAGTGAGCGGGTCGATTCGAGGATGAGATAGGTCAGGTCATTGGTCGCATCCTGACCGTCGGTCGTCTGGCCGCCAAGGCAGATGTCCTCGAACTTGGAGAACCCTTCAGTGCCTGCCGCAGCCACGGGGTTCAGCTTCAGCTCCACGCACTGCGCCATCTGCAGCCAGACGCACTGGAGCAGCTCTGTTGCGGACTCTTTGCTGATCCGGCCTTCTGCAAGGTCCTTCTGATAGAACGGCCAGAGATACTGGTCCCACCGGCCCTGGCCCATGGCGCTCGAAGTCTGTTCGATGCGGTTGAACATCTGGCCCCACCACTGGGCCTGGAGCGCTTCCCGGAAGGTGCGTGCAGGATTTTCCGGAACCCATTCGCAGACCTGAGCGATCTCCTCCAGTTCTTTCTTCCGCAGAGGGTCGTTCTCCTGCGCAGCCATTTCAGCTGCAAGCTGCGCATAACGGCGCGACCAGATCGTCATGGCGTCGCAGGTCATTATGACGGCATCGAGGAACGGTTTCTTGTGCGCGATGTCACGCGGTTCCGAGAGACCGGCCAGCTTTGCCTCTGCCTCTTCACGAATGCCCTTGACGCCGCGGGTGAGGAGCTTCGAAAAATCAGGGGTCCAGTTCTGTGAGTGGCGCATGGGAGACGACGCCATCACAACAACCGTCATCATGATCAGATTGTTGGGGTCCGGGCCATACATCATGAACCGCGTTTCTTCGGGCAGAGACTTGATGAAATTGGTCGCGTAGTCCTTGCCGGCCCAGTAGGGTGTGAGGACCTCGTCAATGATCTTTACATCCTCGTCCGTGACAAAGACCTCGCCGGGCTTTCCTTTGTTCTTGCGGAACATCTCCACCCCTGCGGGCATCACACTGCCGTCGAGTTCGGGGTACACGATGCCCCAACGGCCAAGCCAGGTATTGGGCCGTCCGACTATCAATTCGTCAGGGAAGATCGTCACAGGAGCCTTCCCGGCAAAGTTCTTCAGCGCCTTTGCCCAGCGCAGGGCCAGCGGCTGGTTCTCGGTCTCCCTGAACGATTCGGTGAACAGCACTGCACGGTCGAGAGTAACACGCGGCGGACCGTACGCCCGGATCGCCTCGTACATCCTCATTACCCGATCGGTCACCGTGCCGTGGAGGAACTTTTGTCCGCTCTCAATTGCCTGTTCCTGTGCTGACAGGATTTGTGCAGTTTCTGCGCTCATAGTTTTCTCCTTACGTTTTAGACCCCGGCAGCAGCAAATGCAGCGCTGACGATCGCCACAGCCTCTTCCTGTATCTTCTGCAGATGCGCTTCGCTCACAAAGCTCTCGGCATAGATCTTGTAGATGTCCTCTGTGCCGGACGGGCGGGCAGCGAACCAGCCGTTCTTCGTGATCACCTTGAGTCCCCCGATCTCGGCATTGTTCCCTGGTGCGCGGGTCAGTTTATCTGTAATCTGCTCGCCGGCAAGTTCCTGTGCTGTTACCATTTCAGGCGAGAGTTTTGCCAGCACGCTACGCTGGGCAGCAGCGGCCGGGGCATCGATCCGCGCGTAGTAGGCCCTGCCGAATTTGCCTTCCAGCTCCCGGTACATATCAGCCGGGTCTTTGCCGGTCCGTGCAGTGATCTCGCAGGCAAGCAGATCCATGATGATGCCGTCCTTGTCTGTTGTCCAGACCTTTCCGTCCTTTCTCAGGAACGAAGCGCCTGCACTCTCTTCTCCGCCAAAACCGTACGATCCGTCAACGAGTCCGTCGACGAACCACTTGAACCCGACCGGCACCTCAGCCACCTTCCTGTTGAGCGCTGCTCCTACGCGGTCGATCATCGATGTGGAGACAAGGGTCTTGCCTATGGCTGCGTCCTTTCTCCAGCCCGGCCTGTTCTGAAAGAGATACCAGATGGCAGCGGAGAGATAATGATTCGGGTTCATGAGGCCCGATCCCTTCGTTACAATGCCGTGGCGGTCAACATCCGTGTCATTGCCAAAGGCGATATCAAAGCGGTCCTTCAGTTGAATGAGACTCGCCATCGCATACGGCGAAGAACAGTCCATTCTGATCCTGCCGTCCCTGTCAGCGGTCATAAAGGAGAATGTGGGGTCCACGACATCATTTACCACTTCGAGGTTAAGGCCGTAGCGTTCGGCAATGGGCTTCCAGAATTCGACCGCAGCCCCGCCGAGCGGATGCACGCCGATCCGGAGGCCGGCAGACGCAATGGCCTGCATATCGACGACATTCCCAAGATCATCAATATAGGGATTCATAAAATTATGCTGTGTGACGTAATCACCCTTCATCGCTTTTTCGAAGGGTATCCTTTTGACGCCCTTGAGGCCGCAGGCGAGAAGTTCGTTCGCCCTGTTCTCTATGATCTTCGTCACCGCCGTATCAGCCGGGCCGCCGTGGGGCGGGTTGTATTTGAACCCTCCGTCCTCCGGAGGGTTATGCGAAGGAGTTATGACCACGCCATCAGCGCGTCCGGTAGCCCCGCGGACCTTTCTGTTGTACGTAAGGATCGCATGAGAGACGACCGGCGTAGGCGTATAGCCATATCCCTCCTGGACCCGCACCTGGCCCCTGTTTGCGGCAAAGACCTCTATAGCGCTTATAAAGGCCGGCTCAGACAGGGCATGCGTGTCCATACCAAGGAAGAGCGGGCCCCTGATCTTCTGCCCTTTTCTGTATTCGCAGATAGCCTGGCTAATCGCGAGGATATGCGCTTCATTAAAGCTGGTCTTCAGTGACGAGCCCCTGTGGCCTGAGGTGCCGAAGGCAACACGCTGACCGGGCTCAGAGATGTCAGGCCTATACGTGTAATAGAAAGAGATAAGCCTCGGGATATTTGCGAGCATTGAAGGCGGCACCTGTTTCCCGGCAAATTCATGTATCTTCATCTTTACCCTCTTTTCTTTCTATTTGCATGTCGTCCACATTAAAGCTGCCTGCACATTTTGAAAGGCCATTTTCCAAATGCGGCATTACGGTTCATGTCCATGATCACTGCCTGAATGCGCCCTTCCCTGCAAACCTGGCTGAACTGCCCAGCTCCTCCTCTATGCGCAGCAACTGATTGTATTTTGCGATGCGGTCTGTACGGCTTGCCGAGCCGCTCTTGATCTGCCCGGCCCCGGTCGCCACCACAAGGTCTGCGATGAACGTATCCTCTGTCTCTCCGGAGCGATGAGAGACCATGGAGGTGAACCCGGCATCAGCTGCCATCTTCATGGCCTGGAGCGTCTCGGTCAGCGAACCGATCTGGTTCACCTTGATCAGGATCGAGTTCGCTATCCCTTCCCTGATGCCGCGTGCAAGCCGTTCGGTGTTCGTCACGAAGAGGTCGTCGCCCACGAGCTGGATCTTTTTGCCCAGAGTGTCGGTGAGCAGTTTCCAGCCTTTCCAATCATCTTCCGCCATGCCGTCTTCGAGAGAGATGATAGGATACTGGCGGACCCAGTCGGCCCAGAACCTGACCATACCTTCCGAGCTGTGTACGCTTTTGTCCGACTTTTTGAAAATGTATTTTTTCTTCTGGCTGTCATAGAATTCGCTTGCAGCAGGATCAAGCGCGAGGCCGATGTCTTTGCCTGCCTTGTACCCTGCCAGTCCGATCGCCTCCAGGATAACTTCTATTGCTTCGACATTGGACTTCAGGTTCGGTGCAAACCCTCCTTCGTCCCCGACCGCGGTCGAATATCCTTTCTTTTTAAGCACGCCCTTGAGCGTATGGAAGACCTCGGCGCCCATCCTGAGTGCTTCGGCAAAACTGGAGGCGCCGAACGGCGCGACCATGAACTCCTGAAAATCCACGGAATTGTCCGAATGTGCGCCGCCGTTGAGGATATTCATCATCGGCACAGGAAGCACAGAGGCAGACACGCCGCCGAGATACCGGTACAACGGTGTCATCTGGGACTGGGCAGCAGCGCGTGCTGTTGCCATCGAGACGGCAAGGATTGCGTTCGCGCCGAGGCGGCCCTTGTTCTTTGTGTTGTCGAGTTTGATCATCTTCCTGTCGATCTCTTCCTGCAGGGAGGCTTCCATGCCGGTTATCGCCTTCGCGATCTCTTTGCTGACATGCTGTGCAGCCTTGAGCGTGCCCTTTCCGAGATGCCGTTTCTTATCACCATCCCGCAGTTCAACCGCCTCGTGCACGCCGGTAGATGCCCCT
Source organism: uncultured Nitrospiraceae bacterium (assembly GCA_964463135.1). Taxonomy (GTDB): domain Bacteria; phylum Nitrospirota; class Thermodesulfovibrionia; order Thermodesulfovibrionales; family UBA6898; genus UBA6898. Next base: position 123,319 of record CAYXBA010000001.1, on the reverse strand, counting down.
GAAGGCACTGCCGCCCTGCCCATACTCCCGTCAGCAAGAAAGACATCCGCCTCTACGGTCGGGTTGCCGCGTGAATCCAGGATCTCCCGTCCTATAACTCTTGTGATCTGTGCCATAACTGCCCCCTTCTTTTGATACAATGGATTTGTTTATTTCATCTTCTCAAGATACTGCTTTGGAAGCCATTTCTGCAGCACCATGTTCAGTCTGCCGTCCTGCCGGAACTGGGCAAGGGCAATATTGACCTTGGCCCTGAGGTTCTCATCGTCCTTTCTCATGCCCCAGGCAATTTGCTCGTCATTCAGGGGCAGCCAGATCCCCTCCATAGACTCGTTCTCCGAAACGATCCAGATCATGGTCGGAGCGTCGCAGACGAACATGCCTATCCATCTCTGCTCAAGCGCAGCGACAGACTGCCGCGGTTGCTTGATATAGTGCAGTTGTGCAAACGGGAAATATTTCTTCACAAAGGCCTCACTGGTCGTGTTGGGAACAACACCGATTAGACCGGAATACTCCATGATGTTTTGCACGGTAGGGTACATGACCGCCTCTCCTGTCCGCACACCTGCCACAAGGCCGCTTTTCAGGTAGGGTTCGGTAAACGCGATCCTGACCTGCCGCTCGCGCGTCGCTGTCATGGAAGACATGATGATGTCTGTCCTCCCTTCAAGGAGTGCGGGGATCTGTGCGTCCCACTTCAGCTCAACGAACTTCACCGGTCTGTTGAGTTCTTTTCCAAGCATCTCGGCAAGGTCGACTTCGATGCCGGCAAGACGGTTGCCCTGTGTAAAGGCAACAGGAGGAAAATCAGGAGTAATGCCGACCCGAAGCGGCGCAGCCTGTCCTGTTTCTCCGTATGACAGGGGCGCAGATGCAGTGCCGAGAAAAATAACTGCAATGAACATCAGAATGATCGATCTCATCAACGGTCCTTTCATATCAAACCTCACAGATATATTTTGTATCTTCGTGTAAGTGTGTGGGTGCTTTATCCGCTTTTTTTTCATTTTTATGGACACCCACTTCCCCGCCCTTGAGGGGAGGGGATTGAGGGGCGGGTGTCCGATATAGTCTCTCCCTTATTGCTTCAAGAACTCCTTCTGTATTCGTCAGTGCTTCATTATCCCAAATACGCAAAACACTGTATCCCTCTTTTTCAAGCCACTCAGACCGCTGCCTGTCTTTCAATTGTTCTTCAGGTAACGCATGCTGACTGCCATCCAGTTCGATTATCAACTTTCTTTCAAGACAGACAAAGTCTACGATATACCGCCCCACAGGATGCTGCCGTCTGAATTTCATACCCTCAAGACGTCCTGCCCTTAAACGGCTCCATACCAACTGCTCCGCGTCTGTTGATCTCCTTCTGAGGCTTTTTGCAAGGTGCGTCAGTTCCTTTGCCACTGATATAAACACCCTCCCCTTCATCCCCTCCCCTCAAGGGCGGGGAACAAAAATAAGACCTCTTGTCCTTGATGAGACCTCTTGATTCCCCTCCAAAAGAGAGGAACGTTACTTACATACTCACGCGAAGACCCATTTGTATGCCTTTTTATTGTTCCTTGCCCGAAAGCAGCAGCGTTATATGCGTCAGTCCTTCAGAGCTTTCCTGTTCCAGAGGAAACCCGGACCGCTGGAAGACCGCAAGCATGGCCTTATTCCCCGGCAGGACCTCTGCCTGGAATTTCAAAATACCCTTCTGCTTCGCGATACCCGCGAGATGTTTGAGTATCCTGCTTGCGATGCCGAGGCCGTGATAGTCCTCCTCGACCATAAAGGCCACTTCAGCGCGGTCAGGAGGCTCGGCCTTCCCAAACGCAATGTACCGGCCTGCACCGATGATCTTTTCCGCGCTGCCGTCCGGTATGCAGGTTACCAGTGCTACGGTATGAACAAAGTCCACGTCTGTTGCCTCCGTCAATTCCTGCTCGGAAAAATTATCTTTCGCCCCGAAGAAGCGGTAGTAGAGCGTCCTCTCATCCAGTTCTTTCAGAGCAGCGATGAGCGCCTCGCGGTCATCAGGCCTGATGGCACGGATCGTAACTTCGAGCCCGTTCCTGAGTGTCTCGATGGCAGAGTAGTTCCTCGCATCGATCATATGGTCTGTCCTCTCTTCTGTCCGAGGACCTCGACGGTCTGCTGGGCTATCTCGTACTCTTCATTGGTCGGTATCACCAGGATCTTCACCCTGGCGGTGTCAGCCTGTATCTCGGATATGCCGCCTCTGGCCGCATTGTTCTTCGTTTCATCGAGGGCTATGCCGAGACCTGCCAGCCCGCTGCAGGAGGCAGCACGGACAGCAGCAGAATTCTCGCCGATGCCGCCGGTAAAGACAATGGCATTGACAGACCCGAGCACCGCGTAATAGGCACCGATATATTTCTTGACCCGGTAGCAGAAGACCTCAAAGGCAAGTTCCGCACGAACATCCCCGGCCCTGGCCCGGTCCTGGATCTCCCGCATGTCGTTCACGCCGCAGATGCCCTTGAGCCCGCTCTCCTTGTTCAATACACCTTCGATCTCTTCCGTGGGCCTGTTGGTCTTTCTTGCCAGATAGAAATGCACGGCAGGGTCCAGGTCTCCGCAGCGGGTCCCCATAACAAGCCCCTCCAGCGGGGTGAGTCCCATCGAGGTATCGACACTCTTTCCGTTTGCGACAGCAGCAGCACTGGCACCATTGCCGAGATGCAGTGTGATAATGTTCAGTTCTTCCCGGGGAATGCCAAGATGGCGTGCAGCCTCTTTTGTCACAAACCCGTGAGAGCTTCCGTGGAAGCCATACCGGCGGACGCCATACGTCTGATAGAAGTCATACGGCAGCGCATAATGAAAGGACTTGGGCGGCATGGTCTGATGAAAGGCAGTGTCGAATACTGCCACCTGAGGCACGCCCGGCAGGAGGTCGCGCATGACTTTGATGCCGGTAACATTCGCAGGGTTATGGAGCGGTGCCAGCGGTATAAGCCCCTCTATGGCAGTGAGCACTGCATCGTCGATGATTGCCGGTTGACTGAATTTCTCTCCTCCGTGCACCACGCGATGGCCCACGGCAAAGATCTTTGGGACCTCAGCGCCTGCGCGCGCCCTGCTGCTCACCTCAAGGATAAAAGAAAAACCGTCGCGGTGGTCAGGGACAGGACGTGTCTCGACGATCTCCTCCCATGTTCCGGAGGGAGTGAGCCAGCGGTGTTTCAGCCTGCTGTCCTTTCCGCCGATGCGTTCGAGCAACCCCTTTGCTGCCACGACAAGGCCGTTGTTCATTACATAGGTCTCATATTTTATCGACGAACTTCCGGAGTTGACGACAATGACCCTCATACAGCACCTCCCTTGGACTGGGCCTGGATAGCGGTGATCGCAACCGTGTTGACGATGTCGGTCACGGTGCAGCCGCGGCTCAGGTCGTTGACCGGTTTATTCAGGCCCTGGAGAACAGGGCCTACGGCAACCGCATTCGCAGCACGCTGGACAGCCTTATAGGTGTTGTTGCCGGTGTTCAGGTCAGGGAAGATGAATACGGTCGCATGACCGGCCACCTTGCTCCCCGGCAGTTTTGTCTTTGCCACACCGGCGTCGACCGCTGCGTCGTACTGTATCGGACCCTCGATCTTCAGGTCAGGACGACGTGCCTTCGCGATCTTTGTCGCCTCGCGCACCTTGTCAACTTCAGCGCCCTTGCCTGATTCTCCGGTCGAATAGCTGAGCATGGCGATCAGCGGATCGACACCGAACACGCGTGCAGTCTCCGCAGAACTGATCGCGATGTCGGCAAGCTGCTCCGGATTCGGGTCAGGGTTGACTGCGCAGTCCCCAAAGACAACAACGTGGTCGGCAAGACACATCAGGAAGACACTCGATACGATCGAGCATCCCGGCTTTGTCTTGATCGTCTCGAACGACGGACGGATCGTATGCTGGGTCGTATGGACAGCGCCCGACACCATGCCGTCAGCTTCGCCCATGTACACCATCATGGTGCCGAAATAACTGACATCCGCAATGGTATCAAAGGCCATCTCCGGCGATATACCCTTATGTTTGCGGAGCTCGAAATAGGCATCCGCATATTTCTGGCGGAGAGGTGAGGTGAGCGTATCGACAATGTTCAGGCCCTCAAGGGAGATGCCGAGTGCCGCAGCCTTCTGCCTGATCTCCTGTTCATTCCCCAGAAGCGTGATATCCACCACCTGCCGCATCCTAAGGATCTCAGCAGCCTGGAGTATGCGGTCTTCAGCGCCTTCAGGCAGGACGATATGTTTGCGGTCAGACTTTGCCCGCTGGATGATCTCGTACTCGAACATGAGCGGCGTCACCCGGTTGGAAGGGGCCGCTGCTATGCGGCCCGTAATCTCGGCAGCGTTGACCCTTCCCTCTACAATGCCGAGCGCAGCAGCGATCTTGCGCGGATTGTCGGCAGAGAGCACCCCTTCAAGAGAGCTTACCTTCAGGGCCGTGGTATACGTGTCATCGGACACGGAGATCACCGGCACCGGAGAGGTCCGCAGTCCATCGATGAGCCGCTGCACCTGGGCCGCAGGCTTGATGCCGCCGGTCAGTATGATGCCGGCTATGTGCGGAAAGGTGCGCGACGCGTCCGCAAGCAGGCTGCCGAGTATGATATCGGAACGGTCACCCGGCGTTATGATGAGGCTGCCTTCTTCGATATGCTGAAGGTAATGGGGAAGCTCCATGGCCGCGACCTTGAAATTCCTCACCTCACGGTTGTAGCTGTCTTCAAGACCGCTGAGCCGCTCTGCGCCAAGGGTGGCCCTTATCTCACCCACCGTAGGCTTCTCAAGGACAGGGAGATCCGGGATCACATACGATGGAACGTCTGCAGGCATAACCTTCCGCAGGTCTTGCGCGACCGCTTCGACAAGCTGGGGCTGGACCCGGTTGATCACGAGCGCAAGGAGATCGCACCTCCTCTCCTCAAGCGACTCCAGGAGGCCCTGCGCTGCCCTGACGACCTGTACCGCGTCTCTGCCATACCCTTTTACAACTGGCATGACCGGGCATCCGAGATTGTTTGCCAGCTTGGCATTGGCATCGAACTCAAGAGTTGTGGCAGCACCGATAAAGTCAGACCCTGCGCAAACGATCAGGTCGTATTCATCTTCGAGTGCCTTATATTTTTCGAGGATAATTTTAAGAAGTTCGTCGTCCCTGTCCTTGACAAGCAGTTCACGGGCCGTATCGTACGTGCAGCCGTACAGCTTCTCATACGGGACCTTCAGGCCAAACCGCTTTATGATAAGATCAGTGATATGGTCAGGCTTCTTTTCGTCCTGAACGACAGGCCGGAAGAACCCTGTCCTGCCCATGGACCCGGCAAGCATCTCCATGATCCCGAGCACCACTACCGATTTCCCGCAGCCCGGTTCTGCGCTGGTGATATATATGCCCTTGCTCATGGTCATCGCCTCTTCTACGAATGTTTGAGATCTATGATCTCCATACGGTGGTTTGCATCAGGGTGCTTGACTGAGGGACCCTCCATGAGCATCGCAAAATCACCCGGGATCCCGTTTTCTTTGATCCAGGCCCTCACGTACGGGGTATAGTCCTTCGGATGGTCCTCATTGAATACAGGGTACACGCCGGAGGAAAATACCAGTCCCTGACAGGTCGCCTCGTTCGCGCTTATGCCGATGATCCATTCCGGAAGCCGGAACATGGAAAGGCTCCGGGCTGTCGCCCCGCTGTGTGTCGGTGCAAAGACCGCGGCAGGATCGGCATATTCGAGACTCGCTTCGACTGCAATGGCGATCAGGTGAGCGTGTTTGAGCCGGCTCCTGATATCGATCCCCTGATAGAGGTCACGGACCGAGACCTGCCGCCTCTGCACCTCGACCTCAGCAGCGATCTTTGCCAGCATTTCCACTGCATCGACCGGATATTTCCCCATGGCAGACTCCCCGGAGAGCATGACGCAGTCAGTGCCGTCGAGTATGGCGTTCGAAACGTCCGTTGCCTCGGCACGCGTCGGCCGCCTGTTCTCGGTCATGGACTCAAGCATCTGTGTGGCGGTGATGACCGGTTTTGCCCTCCTGTTGGCCTGTTTCATGAGGTCCTTCTGGATGATCGCTATTTTTTCTATCGGGACCTCCACGCCAAGGTCTCCGCGGGCGATCATGATCCCGTCGGATGCATCGAGGATATCGTCCATATGGTCGAGTGCGTTCGACCGTTCGATCTTCGCAATAATGAAAGGTTTATACCCCAGTGCATCTGCAGCACGGCGCACAGTCCTGATGTCCTCTCCTGTCTCGACAAAGGACTGGCTGACCGCGTCGATGCCTGCCTCTGCAGCGAACTTCAGACATTCGTGGTCGCGTTCCGTGAAGGCGCTTATGCCGAGCTTGATGCCGGGCAGGTTCAGGCCCTTGCGGGACCGCAGTTCTCCGCCCACCACCACAGTGCAGCTTACGTCATTGCCCTTGACCTCCTTGACGTCGAGCTGAATGATCCCGTCGTTCAGGAAGAGCGTGTCACCGGGCTTGACCGCCTGCGGCAGACTCCTGAACGTGACCGAAGCCTTTCCCGCATCTCCGATAATATCGTCGGTCGTCAGGACAAAGGGGTCGCCCGGCTTCAGGTCCACCGGTTCCTGGCTGAGCATGCCGATGCGCATCTTGGGGCCTGAAAGGTCTGCCATGATGGCCACCCTTTTCCCTGCTGCGCTGGCTGCTGCACGCAGGTTTCTTACAACTGCCCCATGACTTTCGAAACTGCCGTGAGAAAAGTTGAGGCGGGCGACGTTCATGCCTGCCCGTATGAGCTTCTCCATCATCTCCGGCGATTCCGAGGCCGGACCTATCGTGCAGACGATCTTTGTCCTGTTCCGTGGTAATATCATAATGTTCTATCTCCTTCCTTTATGCGCCCGCTGGTACACTCTTGCTGCCAATACTATATTCCGCATATCTGTCAGCTTGTTGGCCGTCCTGACCGCTCTACCGCCTCACGGGTGAGAGCAGTGATCCGTTGCCAGTCCCCCTGGTCCATTGCAGCCTGCGGAGCGATCCATGAACCGCCGATACAGGCAACATTAGGCAGGGCAAGATAGTCACGATAGTTGTCAGGCGTGATCCCTCCCGTAGGACAGAAGGTGATCTGTGGAAAAGGTCCGGCGATCGCCTTCAGCATTTTTATGCCGCCTGCTGCTTCTGCCGGGAAAAACTTGAAGTGGTCGTATCCAAGCGCCATGCCGGTCATCAGCTCCGAGACCGTGGATATGCCGGGGATCAGAGGAATACTTCCGTCATTGGCAGCCTGAAGCAGTTCCGGAGTCAGGCCGGGGCTGATGGCAAAGACCGCGCCTGCCTCTGCAACTGCGGTCAGCTCCTCAGGCCTGGTCACCGTGCCTGCTCCCACGATCGCTCCGGGGACTTCCTGACTGATCGCCCTGATGGCCTCCAGCGCCACAGGGGTGCGCAGGGTGATCTCCAGCACGCGGATACCGCCGGCCATCAGGGCCTTTGCGAGCGGCACTGCATGCTCAAGCGTATGAATGACCATGACCGGCACCACCGGCCCCTGCCGCAGTATCTCTTCAGGTTCTTTCTGCCAGGTTCTCTCTGTATCCATCACTCCTCCTTAAAAGGAATATTCACGTGGCACTTTTCATTGACATAGGTGAACAACGAACTCGCACCCTCTTCCGGACTCATCATGTTGCCGCGCAGGGGGGCGAAGATCTGGCGGCCCACACCGTAACGCACGCTCCTCACCCCAGGGTCGGCATACTCACGTGCCCTGAGGACATCATTACTGACCAGCAGGTCGAGCCTCCCGGCTTTGACATCGAGCCTGATCATATCACCATCCTGCACCTTTGCAAGCATGCCGCCGCAGAGCGACTCCGGCGTGACATGAATGGCAGCAGGCACCTTTCCTGAGGCGCCGGAAAGACGGCCGTCCGTCACCATGGCCACCTGATGGCCCTGGTCCATCAGAATGGATAAGGGTGTGATCAGCTTATGGAGTTCAGGCATGCCCGTTGCCTGTGGTCCCTGAAAGCGCACCACAGCAATGAAATTGCGGTTAAGCCTGTTCTCATGAAAAGCAGTGTTCAGTTCTTCCTGGGTATGAAAGACCACTGCAGGAGCCTCGATGACCGTATCTGCGCCGTCTGCGAGGGACGACACCTTGATCACTGAGCGGCCAACGTTGCCGGTCAGGAGTTTGAGTCCGCCTGTCGCTGAAAAAGGCTTCTGCATGGAAGCGATGACTACCGGGTCTGTGGAGCGCTCAGGCTCTGTCTTCCAGGTGAGTCCCTCTGCAGTGAGGAGCGGCTTCCGGGCATATGCCTCCATGCCCTCTCCCGCAACGGTCTTCACGTCGTTGTGCAGAAGACCGCCGTCGAGGAGTTCCGCGATGAGTGCGGCCATGCCTCCTGCGTCCTGAAAGGTGTTGATATCGCCGGGCCCGTTCGGATAGATCCTTACCAGCAGCGGCACTGCCCGGGAAAGGTCAGAGAAATCGTCCCAGTTGATCCGGATGCCTGCTGCCCTTGCCATGGCCACCAGATGCATGGTCTGGTTCGTGGAGCCTCCTGTGGCCAGCACCCCGACAATGGCGTTCACCACAGCTTTTTCGCTGACGATCTGGCTGATGGGAGAATAAGCCTTGCCCAGGTGGGTCATACCAGTGACACGCGCAGCGGCAGCTTTAGTGAAAACCTCCCGCAGGGGATCATCGGGATTCACAAAAGAAGCGCCGGGCAGGTGCAGCCCCAGGAACTCTGCAATGAGCTGGTTGCTGTTGGCGGTTCCATAGAAGGTGCAGGTCCCGGTGCTGTGGTAGGACCTGCATTCCACATCGAGCATCTCATCCCTGCCGATCTTGCCCTCGGCAAAGAGCTCCCGCGCATGCGCCTTCTCCTTGTTCGGCAGCCCGGTGCGCATCGGCCCGCCGGGCACCAGGACCATCGGAAGGTGTCCGTACTGGAGCGCTCCCATGATCAGCCCTGGCATGATCTTGTCGCAGATGCCGAGCAGCAGGGCGCCGTCGAATACGTTATGGGAGAGACCGATCACCGTGGACATGGCAATAACGTCGCGGCTGATGAGGCTCAGGTCCATGCCGGGCTCGCCCTGGGTCACTCCGTCGCACATGGCAGGAACACCGGCCGCCACCTGGCCAACGCCGCCTGCAGCTGCCACCGCTTTTTTCAGTATAGCGGGATAGCCGTCATAGGTATGATGGGCCGAAAGCATATCATTGTAGGACGTGATAATGGCGATATGGGGCGACTGTTGGTCGCGTATTCTCTCCGCATCCGTCCCCCGGCAGACTGCCATGGCATGTGCGAGGTTGCTGCAGGGAAGCCGATGCCGGGTTGGGCCGTCCACCCTGTGTTCCTCCATGTTCTGCAGGTACCGCTGGCGGTGTTTACGGCTCCTGCTGATGATCCGCTCTGTTACGTCCTGGACTGTCTGGTTCATAGGGCCCTTCTCCTTCTTTCAAAACTGCTCGCGATGATTCATGCAGATCAATAACACCATCCGCTTATTCGTCCCACTCCCGACCGTCCCTGGCAAGAAGGGCGATCGATGCGACCGGGCCCCAGGTGCCGGCAGCGTAGGGCTTTGGCGCCTCGTTCTGCGATGCCCAGGCATCCTGGATGGTGTCGATCCAGGTCCAGGCCTGCTCCACCTCGTCCCTCCGGATGAACAGGGCCGGATTGCCCCGCATTGCCTCGAGCAGCAGACGTTCGTACGCGTCAGGAATCCGCTCGTTCTTGAAGGTCTCGGTAAAACTGAGGTCCAGCATGGTCCGCTGCAGATGCAGCCCCTTGCGCAGGCCGGGGACCTTGTTCATCACCTCGATCTCCACGCCCTCATCAGGCTGAAGCCGGATGATCAGCCGGTTTGAGGGCAGCTTCCGGTAGCTTTCCTTGAAGATGTTATGCGGCAGGTGCTTGAAGTGGATCACCACCTCACTGCGCTTGGCGGTCGCACGCTTGCCGGTCCGCAGATAGAACGGCACATCAGCCCAGCGCCAGTTGTCGATATCCACGCGCAGGGCAGCGAACGTCTCAGTATTGCTTTTGGGATTGCCGCCTTCTTCTTCCAGATACCCGGGGACCGGTCCTCCCTTAATAAAACCGGCGGTGTACTGTCCCCTCACGGTCTTTTCTTCGACATTGTCACGGGTGATCGGCCGGAGCGCCTTCAGCACCTTCAGCTTTTCATTGCGGATGCTGTCGCTGTCGAGCGCTACCGGGGGCTCCATCGCGACAAGGGTCAGGATCTGCAGAAGGTGGTTCTGCACCATGTCGCGGAGCTGGCCGGATTGGTCGAAATACCCCCACCGCCCCTCGATCCCAACCTCTTCAGCCACGGTGATCTGGACATGGTCTATGGTGTTATGGTCCCAGTTGGTGGTGAAGATGGAGTTCGCAAAACGCAGGGCCAGGAGATTCAGCACGGTTTCCTTGCCGAGATAGTGGTCGATGCGGTACACCTGCTCTTCGCTGAAGAAGGCACCCACTGCATCGTTAATGACCCTGGATGAAGCGAGGTCCTTGCCGATCGGCTTTTCGAGCACCACTCTGGCCCGCTCTGTGGCAAGTCCTGCTGTTGAAAGCCCCTGGCAGATGGCGCCGAACAGGCTCGGCGCCACGGCAAAGTAGTTGACCATATCGCGTTGGGACTGATCAATCTTGCCCTGAAGGCGGCTGTACTGGTCCGCCTGCGTGAGATCGATATTCACATAATGCAGCCGTCGGGCAAAACGTTCCCAGACGTTTGCTTCAATAGGCTCTTTCATAAATTTTTCGAGACTCTCGCGGGCGAGCGCAACGTACTGTTCGCCTGTAGACTCACCCCTCGCCACGCCAACAATAGTGGTTTCCGGGGCGATCAGCTCCGCCTTATCCAACTGGTACAGCGAGGGCAGAAGCTTGCGCCGGGCAAGGTCACCCAGGGTGCCAAACAATACAAAATCACAGGGTTTCATAACAATCCTCCAGGCCATTCTTATGCAGAAGGCCGCCGGCTTCACATTGCCGGATTAATTTTCAGATCAGATCCGTAAAGACGGTTGCGTCCTGCAGCGACATGACCAGCTTGGCCGGACATGCAGTTAGCGGCAGAACAGCGTCGTTGAAACTCTCATACGCCTCGCGTTTTGCCTCACCCACAAAGAGGATCAGTCCAGCCTTCGCGGTCTGCATGAGCGACAGGGATGAGGTCATCCTCTCCGGCGGCGGTTTCGGCGAATCGTCCATGACAATAAAGCCATGGTGTTTGTCCGTTATGGAGTGATGGTTTGGGTACAAAGCGCCCACATGGCCGTCCTCCCCGGAACTGAGAAGGATGATGTCGTAATGAAAGCCATGTATTGCCAGGACCTCCTCGTATTGCTTTGCACCGCGGTCAGGGCTGGATACATCCAGAATAAAGGGATGGGCATTACCTAAACCGATCCTGCCGGCGCTCACCAGAGGTTTGATAAAATGGTCCAGCAGCAGTTTGTAATTACTGTCCGGGTGATCGATCGGGACCAGCCGCTCGTCGATGATGAAGAACTGCACCCGCTGCCAGTCAATATCCTCACCCTGCATCACCTGAAAGATCTTCGCGACATTTCTGCCGCCCGGCACCGCCAGGTTGACCTGGCTCTGCGCGGCAAGCATGACCCTGAGCTTTTCGCAAAGAAGCAGTGCTGCCCTCTGCAGAAGCCGGTCCTGGTCCTTTTCCTTGATCGTCGTGAGCATTGCTCCCCCTTAATTTCAAAATATATCCAGCCGCGTACGCACTACCGGAGCAGAATTACCCCCCCCGACCAATGCCGCAGCGGCCGTACCTGTTCCGCAAGAACAGGTTTATTGTTTTCACTGATTTTTTATTCTGGCGACCAGTATTACTACTGACCTCGGCTGCAGACTGCAGGCCGTTTCACTGACCGCTTCTGCATCATCCCAGGAGCAGATGTCATCGGGTGATTCACGGGACGTATCGATCCAGCGCTTCCATCCGGTGTCTGAAGGCTCAGTGATGGCTGGGACCTCGAACTGCAGCTCTTCCCAGAACGTATTTACCATCATATGGAACACAAGCCTGCCTCTCAGGCTTGTCATGGTCATCGCAATGGCCCGGGAGTCGGCACCCCAGTCCGGCTGGTTGAGCTTCACCCCATGCCAGACGATTTTTGCCTTCTGCAGGAGCTGGTTCAGGGAAAATCCGGGGTCATGGAGGGACACGTCCCTATGCAGGCGGTCCGCGATGAGATGCCGCACAAATCTGAGCAGGCCGGCATGTTTTTCTGTCAGGCTCCAGTCGAGCCAGCTGATCTCATTGTCCTGACCGTACGCATTGTTGTTGCCGCCCTGCGTCCGCCTTACCTCATCCCCCATCAGGAGCATGGGCGCTCCGGCAGCAAGCAAGGTGATCGCAAAGAAGTTCTTCACCTGCCGGCCTCTGAGCCGCTCAACAGCGGGATCGTCCGAACGGCCCTCGACCCCGCAGTTCCAGCTCATGTTGTCATTGCTGCCGTCGCGGTTGTCTTCGCCGTTGGCGTCATTGTGCTTGCCGTTATAGGAGACAAGGTCGTTCAGGGTGAACCCGTCATGGCAGGTGACGAAATTGATGCTCTGCTCAGCCTCCCGCTCTTCATATCCGTAGATGTCCGGACTGCCGAGCAGGCGGGATGCGAATTTCGAGACCGTTCCGGGGTCACCTTTGAGAAAGCTCCGGATGTCGTCCCTGAATCTGCCGTTCCATTCCTTCCAGCTGTCGCCGACAAAACTGCCGACCTGATAGAGCCCGGCAGCGTCCCAGGCCTCGGCAATAAGCTTGACGCCGGCAAGTGCAGGGTCTGTGTCTATATCCCAGAGTACAGGCGGGTTGGCAAGGGGCTGCCCATCTGCATCGCGGGTCAGGATCGAGGCGAGGTCAAAACGGAAACCGTCCACATGCATCTCCTGTACCCAATAGTGAAGGCTGTCGATGATCATGCGGCGCACAAAGGGATTGCTTGCATCAAGGGTATTTCCGCAGCCCGTATAATTGCCGTAGAACCGCTTGTCACTCTCGAGAATGTAATAGGCATCATTTTCAAAACCCCGGAAAGAAAGCGTGGGCCCCTCGTGATTGCCTTCTGCCGTATGGTTGTACACGACGTCGAGGATCACCTCGATGCCGGCGCGATGCAGGGCCTTGACCATGTCACGGAACTCATTGACCGGTCCGAACCCGTCCTTCCGCGAACTGTATGCCGGATGGGGCGCAAAGAAGGATATGGGCGCATATCCCCAGTAGTTTTTGAAGCCCTGAGGCGCGTCCTGCTCATCGAAATGATATACCGGAAGCAGTTCTACTGCGGTTATGCCGAGGTCCTTGAGATACGGGATCTTTTCGATCAGGCCTGCGTACGTCCCTCTCTTTTCTGCAGGAACACCGGAATTTGGATGAGCGGTAAATCCCTTCACATGCATCTCATAGATGATCGTCCGGGTAAAGGGCTGTTTCAGCGGCAGGTCGCCCTCCCAGTCATAGTGGCCGGTATCTGCCACCACGCTTTTCATGGCTGTGGCGCAATTGTCACCCGGACGGCTCGCAGCAATGCGGTCATAGGTCTCAGGGACGACAACTGCCCTGCCATAGGGATCAAGGAGCACCTTGGACGGATCAAAGCGCATGCCACGCTCCGGCTCATTGGGGCCGTGGACACGGTACCCGTAGATCTGTCCCGGACCGATATCAGGGACAAAGACATGCCAGTAGTGGTATGTCCTGTTCTTTCTTGGGTCAAGCATGATCGTGCGGAAAGGAGCGGCCTCTGCTGCATGCTCGAACAGCAGCAGTTCGACCGCCTCAGCGTTCTTCGAAAAGACGCTGAAATTGACGCCTCCCTGCATAACGGTTGCACCGAGAGGAGAGCTGCTGCCCCTGGTTCCGTCAATCACAATGTTCACCTGCAGTTGATGTTGTTTCGATCATCATCGACCTCTATGGTTCATCTGTTATCTGAAGAAAGACTCCGGGCAAGCCGGAGTGACAATCAGTAATATCAAACAGACAAACTCCCTACTTCACCTTTATTGGTTTTATCTTCCAGACCTTGTCGCAGTAGTCCCGTATCGAGCGGTCAGATGAGAACTTGCCCATGCGGGCCACATTCAGGATCGACATGCGCTGCCACTTCTTCTGATCTCCATAGGCAGCGCTTACCCTGTCCTGACAGTCGATGTACGATTGATAGTCGGCCAGGAGGAGATACGGATCATGGTCCAGAAGGTTCTCGACCACAGGCCTGAAGAGCTCTGCATCACCTTTTGAGAAATGTCCTGACGCGATCTGATCGATCGCCTCCCTGAGAAGCGGATTCTGCTCATAATAACTGCGCGGATAGTAACCCTTTGCCCTCAGGTCATTGACCTCATCAGCGGTCAGGCCGAAGAGGAAGAAGTTCTCGGATCCCACCTCTTCACGGATCTCGACATTGGCGCCGTCAAGGGTCCCGATGGTGAGTGCGCCGTTCATCGAAAACTTCATATTGCCGGTGCCTGAGGCCTCCTTGCCTGCAGTGGATATCTGCTCAGAGAGGTCAGCGGCAGGATACACATTGTGGGCGTTCTTCACATTGAAGTCCGGGAAGTATACGACCTTCAGCCTTCCTGCAACATCAGGGTCGTTGTTCACCACTTCGCCGACAGAATTGATCAGCTTGATGATCAGTTTTGCCATGAAATATCCCGGTGCAGCCTTGCCGCCGAAGATGAACGTACGCGGCACGATCTTTTTCTTCGGGTCTTTCCTGATGCGGTTATAGAGGGTGATGATATGCAGAACATTCAGGTGCTGGCGCTTGTACTCATGGATCCTCTTCACCTGGATATCAAAGAGTGAGGACGGGTCTGTCGCTATGCCGGTCCGTTCCTTGATAAGAGCGGCAAGTCTGGACTTATTGCCCTGCTTGATCTTCCCCCATTCCTGAAGGAATTTTTGATCGTCCGCAAAGGGCTCTATCTTTTTGATCTCATCCTCTAATTTTTTGACCCAGCCATCGCCGATCTTCGAAGTGATCAGTTCTGTCAGTCCCGGATTCGAGAGCGCTATCCAGCGCCGCGGGGTCACACCGTTCGTCACGTTCACAAAACGGTCCGGGTACATGTCGTACAGGTCCTTCAGAACGGTCTTGGTCAGCAGGTCGCTGTGGAGCGCTGCCACGCCGTTTATGCAATGGCTCCCCACAGAGGCGAGATGCGCCATGCGCACATACTTCTCCCCGCTCTCGTCGATGATCGACAGGCGGGCCGCCCTGGCATCGTCACCCGGGTATTTGCGGCGGACCTCGTCAAGGAACTTCCAGTTGATCGCATAGATGATCTCAAGGTGGCGGGGAAGCGAGCGGCTGAAGAGCGGCAGGGGCCATTTTTCGAGCGCCTCGGGCAGCAGCGTGTGGTTCGTGTACGCCATGGTCTTCTGCGTAACTTCCCATGCCTTGTCCCAATCCATCTGGTGTTCATCGACAAGGAGCCGCATCAGCTCGGCCACAGCGATCGACGGGTGGGTATCGTTGAGCTGTACCGCAAAGCTCTCGTGAAAGGTCTCGAGCGGCCTTTCCCGCATAAGATGTATGCGGATCATGTCCTGGAGCGAACAGGAGACAAAGAAGTACTGCTGCGCAAGGCGCAGTGTCTTTCCGATCTCCGGATCATCGTTGGGGTACAGGACTTTGCTCACGGTCTCGGAAATGACCTTCTCGTTCACAGCCTTGTAGTAGTCGCCGACATTGAACGCATCAAAGTCAAAGGACTCGACCGCCTCTGACTTCCAGAGCCTGAGCAGATCGACCAGGTTGTTGCCATAGGACGAGATCGGCGTATCATAGGCAATGCCTCTCACCACGCGATGCGGGACCCAGCGGACCCTGAAGTTGCCGTTTCCATCCAAATACTGCTCGGTCCGTCCGCCGAAATTCACATAATAGGCGACCTCAGGTCTGCAGATCTCCCACGGGTTCCCAAGACGGAGCCACTTGTCGGTTATCTCGGTCTGCCACCCGTCCCTGATCTCCTGGTCAAAGATGCCGAACTCATACCGTATGCCGTACCCTATGGCCGGGATACTGAGCGAGGAGAGGGAATCCATATAGCAGGCAGCAAGCCTGCCGAGGCCTCCGTTGCCTAAGCCGGGCTCCTCCTCCTGGTTGAGCAGGTCGTTCAGGTCAAGGTCAAGTTCCCTGACCGCTTCCTGCATCCGGCCGGTGATGCCCAGGTTCAGGAGGTTATTGCCGAGGTGCGGCCCCATAAGAAATTCCGCGGAGAGGTAGCAGGCGAACTTCACCTTCGGGTCCCAGAGTCCCTGAAGTGAGGCGATGAAGCGGTCAAGCATCCGGTCGCGCACTGTGTACGCAACAGCCATGTACCAGTCATTGGGCGTGGCAAGCTCCGGATTGCGGCCCTGGACATAACAGAGATTATCGAGGATCGCCTGTTTTAATGAGGCAACGTCAGTCCCGGTCCGGGCATTACCAGATGCTTCTGCAGCAGTTGCAAGACTCTCTTTTCCTGATTTCTTTGCCATAATTTACCTCTTCCGATGTGTGATGGATTCGATCAACAAAGTTCAATAACCTCAAGCCATGAGGCACAATTCGGGCGTCATGACTATTCAATTTCATCACATGGCGGGCAGGATGACAACTCGTAATTTTACTAGTAGTTTGAATTTTAAGTTGGTCTTTGGGGTCTTTTTTATTGATTCCAGGAGCGATTTTTACTAATATTATCGAATGGTTAAAGCAGCCTGCAGGTGTGATGCCAGCTGTAGCCAAACTATCGGAACAAGGAGCGGTCAATACATGAAAATGAGTTCTTTGCAGATTGCCAGAGTGCTGCTTACTGTGCTGGTAACCGTATTGCTTCTTGCCGCAGAATCGGGTGCCGCACAGACAAAAACAGCGGCCAAGGCCTCGCCCCGCAAGCTGGACATTGCGCGCAGGACATGGACCGGAGACTTTGACACAATGTTCGAACGACGTTCTATCCGCGTTCTGGTCCCCTACAGCCGCACCCTTTATTTCAACGACAAGGGCCGCGAACGCGGCATGGCAGCAGAGAACGTGCGCGACTTCGAAAACTGGATCAATAAGAAATATGCAAAGAAACTCGGCAAGCGGCCTATCACAATCTATATTGTCCCGGTGACGCGCGACAAGCTGCTCTCTGAGGTCGTTTCTGGCCTCGGCGATATTGCCGCGGGCAACCTCACGGCAACAACGGAGCGGCTCAAAAGCGTCGACTTTGTCGTGCCGACCGACCGTCCTGACACAAAAGAACTGGTCGTGACCGGTCCGAAGTCCCCTGCGATCGCAAAGGCGGACGACCTTTCCGGCAAGACCGTGCATGTGCGCAAGGCCTCGAGCTACTACGAGAGCCTTGAGGCGCTCAACACCCGCTTCAAAAAAGAAGGCAGGGCACTGATCAGGATCGTCCTGGTCCCTGATGCGCTTGAGGATGAGGACATGATGGAGATGCTGAACGCCGGTCTCATCGGGACGATCATTGTCGATGACTGGAAGGCACGGCTCTGGGCGCAGGTCCTGCCGAAGATCAGGGTGAACGAGAACGCCGTTGTCCGGGAAGGCGGCCGGATCGGCTGGGCGGTCCGCAAAAAGAGCCCGAAGCTTCAGGCCGAGATACAGGACTTCCTGAAAGGGTATCTGCAGAAAGAGGGCATCGTCACCCAGCGGCTGAGACAATATCAGGCACGCATCAAGGAAATAAAGGACCCTACCGGCTCTGAAGAGTGGAAACGGTTCGAACAGACACTTGCGCTCTTTGACAAATACGGCCACCAGTACAACTTCGATCCCCTCATGCTCGCTGCGCAGGGATTCCAGGAATCCCGTCTGAACCAGAAGGCGAAGAGCCGGGTAGGTGCTGTTGGGGTCATGCAGCTCATGCCTGCAACCGGCGGCCAGATGAAGGTGGGTGACATACAGGTCACCGAGCCGAACATCCATGCCGGCGCAAAGTACATGGACCAGCTCATGACAAAGTACTTTTCTGACGCAAAGTTCGATGAGAACAACCGCTCACTCTTTGCCTTTGCCAGCTATAATGCAGGACCGGGCAATATAGCGAAGATGCGGGCAGAGGCAAAAAAACAGGGGTTCGATCCGGATGTATGGTTCAATAACGTCGAGGTCGTTACCGCAAAGAAGATCGGCATCGAGACCACGACGTACGTCCGCAACATCTACAAGTATTACGTTACGTACAGGCTTCAGCGCGAGCTGCACGAAACAGTGGAAAAGGCCCGCAAGCAGGTCGCACCCCGGTGATCAGTCCGGCAGTGACCGTTGTCAGGCCATGCCCGGACGGTTTTTCCTGAGTACTGCTGCGTCTTCGATCCGCGAGGCTATCCGTGCTATGGCGGCCCAGTCGTGTGTCACAATGTCCTGGGCATGGGCAAGGTTATTGCGCAGCGACTCGAGCTGTTTGATTGCCGCGACTGCCGCATTCTTCGATGGAAAACCGAACAGGCTGCGGACCTCGGGTTTCAGCATAAGGATCTGTGCCTTGTCAGAGAACTGAAGGCAGTCGATCAGGCTGCTCTGCTGATCCCGCCGCTGCCGTTCCTGCTGCAGGGTTGCGGCCTTTTCCATGCGGCCGGGTGATATATGACTTTTCCAGGTATCATCCGGGAAGTACTCTGCAATGAGCCGCACCATCTCCATCTCCGTAAGCGTGATGATGCCGAAAAGCCACATGCGGGCCACCGGCTTGTTAACGCATCCCCGGCTGATGCAGCCGACGACTTCATCGAGCGTAGAGACAAACGCATATTCATGCAGCGTCAGCACCCTGACGACCTCTGTCAGTGAATCATCGCCGGCAATGACCTGTCCGGTCCGGAAAGGCCTCATCTGTTCGCCGCAGCTTCCGCCCGTCAGATCGCCTCTGCAGACATATCCCCGGATCAGCCCGTGGCTTCGGAGACAGACCACATCAAGCGAATTATCGCTCATGACCTTGAGCACCTCGTCACTGTTCTTTTCTGTATCAAAAGAGCGCAGCGGATCGGCCACATCCAGGGCTGTAAATGAGCCCGCAAAGTGACGGATCAGATGCATCGGTATGATCCTGGTATTCATGATCCCCGCAGGCGGCATTTCTGTCATATCGTCCCGGACGGACTGCATGCCAAGCTGCTGCGAATATTCATCATGGACCTCGATCGCCCGGCGGTACAGGACAGGATCCCCCTCCTGCAGGACTTCGAGAAGGTTCGCCATCTCACGCAGATAGACCCTGCCGAACCGCTCATCATTCCTGCAGATATCGCGGCAATTATCGATGAGGTCCGCAAGCTTGACCGTCTTGGCCTCCCTGCCGGCCTTCGCGAGGTGCTGACGGTCCACCTCCTTGCGCGCTGAACGGTTTCCGTCAGCCGGCCTGCTCACGTCAGTGAGCGACTCCACAAGCGCAGCCACCGGACTGCCGAAGGTCTTCTCAATATCCTCAAGCGTGGCAGGCGTATCCTCAACAACATCATGCAGCCAGGCTGCGGCAAGGGTCGCCGGGTCATCGGTCACTGACGCTGCAAGGGCTGCCACGTTCTCAAGGTGCGTTGCATACGGCAACTTATGATACTTGCGGAGATGCCCGATGCGGGTATGGGCATTGACCGCAAACACCCTTGCACGTTCCACGATATCTGACAACTGTCCCTGTTCCTGTTTCTTCATAGATGCCCCGTTCTACCCTGCAGGCACTGTGATGATCGGAGCGCCTTCCTTGCCGCCTGTCTCGGTGAGCGAAAAGATGAACATCAGGAACGAGAAGAGCGTCTTCGAACGCATGTCACGGTCATCGATCCAGAACCAGTAGTCGCGGTAGGGCACGGCGATGAAGGAGTCAGCCGGCCTGTCCTTTGAACTGTGGATCTGTATGAGCGGCGGGACAGGGGCCCCCTGCTGGTCCAGTTCCGGCACAGCCGGACTTACCCTCTTTTCATCAACGTGCAGGGACGGAACATCGATAGAGGAGGCAATATCGATGATGATCTCGAGCATCGACCGGGTCAGCATGGCCAGTTCTTTGTCGTCCTTTGCAACAGAGCCATAGACGGCCCTGAATTCAGCGGCAGCAGGATCAAGCCGAAGCGTTTTGCGGATGAACAGGGTATCTTCATCAGTGGAGGGATCCACCTTCCCCCGAAAGCTCATCAGCACCCCTTCCATCTCACTTGTCTTCTGGACCCTCAGCCCAATGGCACCAGAGTCCTGGACCCTCCGCAGCCGCGCAAGAAGCGGATAGAAGTCAGGGTCAGCAGAGCGTGCCCGCGCTGCACCGCCGTAACGGTTCCTTACCCCATTCAGCGAATGCACGCAGACCTTAAGCACAATGTCGATCGGATAACCTGCCTGGATCAGACTTAATATGGCAGGCGGCGGCAGAGGCTTCATAAGGCTCCGGGCGAACTTCTCGCCGCTGAGCGGCATGTAGGTGATGGTCGGACGGTCAGTATATTTTATTGAGCCGCCCGTCGACTGTGTGTTCGTTGTGACCGAGGTCAGGGGATGCGCCCAGGAGAGCCTCAGGTCAGCCTGGCTTTCGACCGAATACTGGCTTATAACAGAGGCAACATCAAGGAAGATGGGCGTATCGCCATACCGCAGTTTTACGGTGTTGATCAGCATCTGCTCTTTCCAGGAATCCCCGAGCGCCCCGGTATAATCAAATCGGTCGCGGACAACCGTGTGGGAGCCGAGACCTCCACAGCCCCACAGGGCGAATAGCATGAGAACAAGCAAGGCACGCGTTGCTCTATTGATGGAACTCATTTTTCTTCTCCTTCAGACCATATTGATCGTCTCTGCATAAGCCGCCTTTTAACGGGGCTGGTCATGCACCTGCGTGTACGACACCCCGCCCAACCCCTGCGAATCCGGGCTGCCGGCCAGCGCCAGGTCCTCCGGGAACAGATTTTGCTGCGCAATTGCGCGGTCCAGCAGGTCCATCTGCTCGAGCAGTTCAGGATGGCGGTGTTCAGGCAGGGTTTGCGTAAGGTTTATGACCATGGCGCGCAGCCGCCGTGGTATCTGTATGCTGCCGGCGCCGCAATGCCGTATCTCCGTGAACGTGATATGTACGAAATTGTCCCAGTTCGGCGTACGGAAGACCACCCGGGGCCTGCCTGAGCTGTCGGTTATCTCGTGGCTGTGCAGAGAGCGTTCGCCGACCTTGCGCAGCAGACGGTTCAGCTGGTCGATAGCGAGTACCGCCGTGGTCGGATCGTTGATCGCAGGCGACAGCGCCTTTAGCGCAATATCGACCTCAATGCGGAACGCGAACATCGGGTCCTGCTCCATGGTGCGCTCCGAGCCAAGGGCAACCAGCTCCAGCAGCGTGCGGTCATTGACTGCATCGGCATTGCCGTACAGATAAAAGAGAGGTTCGCCTACAGCAAGGAAATCGCCTACCTGGGGCACGAATTCAATGATGATGTCTGCCCGTTCTGCCTCGGCCACCAGCCCCGCAAGGTTCACGGCAAGGACTATGCCGGACCGCTCTGCGTGGTTGATCACACGGTCAGGGGTGCCGCGCTTCGTGTCCAACGTTTTGCTGTTAGCCGTAGTATTCCGTGATCCCTTTGATCGCAATCTCAAGCCGCGCTTTCTGACAGGCAGCGACACATTACTGGTCGGATCAGGGTACACGTTCTCTATCACTTCAAGCCCCTGCTCACCGACGCGTTTCACAAGACTTACGGGGCGCAGCAACTTTGCAGAATAATCGATCAGCACAATAAAGGCGACAATGGTGAAAAGTCCGAGAATAATACAAAGGAATACCTGAAACTGGGGCACATCAGTCATTGTGCCGAGTTGAAGCATCGTTCTATTGACCCAGAGCATGGTAAGAATAAACAGCCCTACGATCCAGCGGATCACATTGTCACGCAGCAGGGTTGTCGCGATGATCCGCGGTGTGTATTGACCGCCTGCGACCTGTATTGCAACAAGCAAAGAGCCGAACGTAAAGACCAGACATGAAAGAGAGATGGTAAATATACGATCAAGGACCAAGTGCGCCTCTGATGCGTTGAGCGCATAAAAACCGGTTTTCAAATCATAAAACCCCTGACTCACCATCCAGATGCCAAGGTGTTCAAACAGGCGCTTCAGGATGACCGAAGCGACCAGAGCAAGGACAGGCACGATCCAGAGCGAGGACCGGGCGTAACTCATGATGCTGTACCGACGGTTCCATGCCATGCTAAATTTTGCCATCAGAACCCACCTCCTTTACATTCAACAGGCCTTTTCTTTCTGCCCAGGCTCTTGAAGAAACCTCACCCGGCCGGTGCACATTTCAAAAATGGCCCCGAAAACTTTCATCCATCCCTCTTTGAGACGCGTCCGGCCTTCAGGGGATTCGATGATCATGCGCACCGTCTGTCTGACATTGTTCTCGACCGCCTGTTCCAGTTGTAATGGCAGCGGCAACCCCGGATCTATCCCGAGCAGAGCAGGCAGGATATCGTCCACCAGCAACTGGATCCTCGAAAGCTGGTGAACGCCCTGGAACTTTGATTCCATGGCTGCCTCAACCGCACCGCACCCCTCGTGGCCGAGGACCACGATCAACGGCGTGCCCAGGTGAGCTACAGCGTATTGCAGGCTGCCTGCCACTTCCGGCGAAAGCACATTACCAGCAACGCGTACAACAAACAACTCTCCGAGCCCGACGTCGAAGATCCACTCCGGCGGCACCCGCGAATCGCTGCACCCCAGTATCGTCGCGAACGGTTGCTGCCCCTGGGTCAGGTTTGACATGGTCTCTGCCGTAGGGGCAGACATTCGCATCGCCCCGGCAAGGAACCTTTCATTTCCGTCGATGAGACGCTGAAGCGCTTCGTCCGCGGATATGTCGTTTTTTCGACTCATGGGTTATTCCTTCAGTGCGAATAAGATCTTTTTTTCATTTCTCATCGAGCTTCACCACCAGCGGCCCTTTCACCGCGTCCATGACATATGATACGGGAAGATCGTTTTCGAGCAATTGCGTCATGGCCCGCAGATACTTTCGGATCTGGAGAAAGAATTTCTTGTACCCGGGGCAGAGATAGTGAAGACCCGGTTCATCGTAATAGGTCATCGCAAAACGGTGCTTGGGGCAGCCCCCCCTGCAGGCGGCCAGCACATCGCACTCCCTGCACCAGCGCGGCAGAGCCGTCTCTTTTTCTACACCAAAACCTGACTGCCGGGATTGCTCAGCCACTGCGCTCAGGGCAGCAGAGCGGACGTTGCCAAGTTTGTATTCCGGATACACGCAGTGGTCACAGGCATACACGTCGCCATTATGCTCGATCACGAGCGACCTGCCGCACTGCTCCGCATGGACACAGACCGGTGAGGGGTTGCCGATCCAGGCATTCAGCGCCCACTCGAAGTTCATCACAAAGACCTTGCCGACATCGTTGCGCACCCACTCCTCGTAGATTGCTATCAGGAAATCCCCGTATTCCTCGGGAACAACCGACCAGGGAGTGACCTCGGTCTGCGGATCAATCTTGTTCAGTGAAGCAGGGCAGGCAAGCTTCAATCCGTGCTGCGAACTGCATGCATCAGGCATGCGCTCGACCACCGGCGAAAACTGGATGAACTCCACACCCTGGTCTTTCAGAAAACGGTACACCTCGAGTGGCTGCCTCGCTGTTTCCCGGGCAATAGCGGTCAGCACATTATATTCGACCTTGTTCTTCTGAAGAAGTTTCAGGCCATTCATCACCTGCTTGAAGGTGCCCTTCCCCGCGCGGTCGCGGCGGTAGCGGTCATGGACCTCTTCAGTCCCATCGATGCTGATGCCGACCATGAAATTATGCTGCTTCAGGAACCTGCACCACTCGTCAGTAAGCAGCGTGCCGTTCGTCTGCAGCGAGTTCGTAATGGTCTTCGTCCCTAAGAAAGGCTTCTGCAGTTCGACAACGCGTTTGAAAAAATCTATCCCGAGCAGGGTCGGCTCCCCGCCCTGCCAGACGAACTCTGCTATCGGCGTCGGCTGGGAAGTGATGTAGTTGGTTATGAAAGCGGAAAGGACCTCGTCTGACATGCGGTAATGTTCCGCAGGACCGAAGAGCGCCTGCTTCTCAAGATAGAAGCAGTACTCGCAGTTCAGATTGCAGGCCGGCCCGATAGGCTTGGCCACCACGTGGATGCCCTGCGGAATAGTTGGGTTGCCGTCGATCAAATTTGTATGTTCAGTTGTCATACGATTCATTCACCAGAAAAACAGATGGGCAGGAAAAGGCTTTAAGCCCTTCCCTGCCTGATCCGTGCGTAATTCCTTAGTCAGACAGAGTCTTCTTCTTTGCGGCCTCTTTCTGCCCCTTCTCTGCCTCTGCCTTTTGTGGAGCAGGCATCGGTTTTACTTCGACCGTCACCTTCGTGATATGGCCGTTGAACTTAGACCTCGCCTCTGACCCAATCGCCTCAACCACAGGAGTGCCGAGGTCGATGCCCACATCTGCCGTCTCGTCGGCAGAGAACATCCCGGCCTGCGTATGCTCGATCCTGCCTTCCGCGACCTTCTCGTTGTTCACATAAAGCGCTCCAAGGCCGCCCTTGCCGGGTCCGCCGCCGTCATAGGCAAAGTCGAGCCTGATCGTATTTTTGCCGGGGGCAAGCTTTTTGGCCGAAGCAATCGTATAGTGCTGCAGACCGAGGAAGTTATAGTCGTACGCAGGGACTCCTTCCTTCATGTAGAGTGCCCAGCCGCCGAAGCGGCCACCCTGGACAAGGATCGCGCCATTCGCGCCGTTCGCAGGCACCTCGATCTCGGCAGTGATGGTCTTGGACTTGTTCTTTATGTTGATAAACACATTCTCCATCATGCCGGTCATTCCCTCGGCCAGCGTCAATGAGGTACGGCCGCCCATCAGGTCGGGGCGATGCACCATCGCGGCGCTCATACGCTCAAGCACCCGATCGTCGATCGGCAGCACATGATGCTCCTCAGCCTCTTTCATGAATAGTTCCTGCATCTCCGCAAGTTTCTTCGGGTTCTTCGCTGCCAGGTCCGTGGACAAACTGTAATCAGAGCGCACGTCATACAGCTCCCACACATCTTTTTCCAGCGTCGTACGCGGCTTATACTCCCACGGAGCCCTATGGATAACGCGGGCCATCCAGCCGTCGTGATAAATGGCCCGGTTGCCGGCGATCTCGAAATACTGCGTGGTATGGCGCTCCTTAGCCTTTGCATTGTCAAAGGTGTAGGCCATGCTCACGCCCTCCATCGGGATCTGCGGCGTGCCGTCCACCACCTTGGGTTCCGGCAGCTTCGCCGCTTCGAGGATGGTCGGAGCCACATCGATCACATGGGTGAACTGGGTACGCATCTCGTTCTTCGCCTTGATCCCCTTGGGCCAAGCGACGACCATGCCATTGCGGGTGCCGCCAAAGTCAGAGGCGACCTGCTTGGTCCAGGTGAACGGCGAGTCCATCGCAACGGCCCATCCCGAGGCAAAGTGCGGGTAGGTCTCAGGGCCGCCCCACTTGTCCGCCACCTTCAGCATGTCTGCCACCTTTTCAGGCACGCCGTTGAAATAGGTGTACTCGTTGAACATGCCATTCTCGCCGCCTTCAGCGCTGGCGCCGTTGTCGCCGGCAATATAGAAAACAAGCGTGTTGTCGGCCTGTCCGGCGTCCTCCACAGCCTTAAGCATCCGGCCGATCTCGCTGTCCGTGTAATCAAGATAGGCTGCGAAGACTTCCATCTGGCGGGCATACAACCGTTTTTCGTCAGCAGAGAGCTTGTCCCAGTCCCTGATCGCAGCAGGCTTCGGGGCCAGCTTGGTGCCCGGAGGGACTATCCCCATCTTGAGCTGTTGCGCGAAGGTCTCCTCACGCATCTTGTCCCAGCCCTGGTCGAACTTTCCCTTCCATTTGGCGATCCATGCCTGCGGTACGTGGTGCGGCGCGTGGGTCGCGCCCGGCGCAAAGTAGACAAAGAAGGGCTTGTCCGGGGTCATGGCCTTCTGATACTTGATCCAGGCTGCTGCCTTATCGGTCATGTCGGTCATGAAATGATAGTTCGGGTCGTTCGGCAGCTCGACCTGCGTGACACCGTCATAGAGATATGGCGCCCACTGGTTCGTCTCTCCTCCGATAAAGCCGTAGAACTTGTCAAAGCCCTGGTGTGTGGGCCAGCGGTCAAAGGGGCCAGAGATGCTGGTTTCCCAGGCCGCGGTCTCATGCCACTTGCCGAAGGCTGCCGTATTGTACCCGTTCAGCCTCAGCGTTTCAGCAACCGGTGCCGTCGCATTAGGTATCTGGCCGGTAGCGCCCGGGAATCCGGTCCCCATCTCGGTGATAAACCCCATGTTCACGGTATGGTGATTGCGGCCGGACTTGAGCGCAGCCCGCGTGGGCGAGGAGAGCGCAGTGGTATGAAAGTTATTGTACTTTAGACCGTTTTGTGCAAGACGCTCGAGCGTCGGCGTCGGAATAGGACCACCATAGGTGGACGTTGCTCCAAACCCGAGGTCGTCGATCAGAATAATGACCACGTTCGGCGCTTTGGCAGGCGCCTTGACCTCGAAGTTCGGCGGCATCTTAGCGTTCCTCGCATCAAGTTCTTTATACAGAGGACGTTTCGGCTCCTGGATCGGCAGCACCGTGCGGTCAGGACCCTTGGCAGACAAGCCGCCTTTCCCGATGTCTGCTGCCATGGCCGGGGCCGCGCAGATGCCAATGCTGCTCATAAGCATGGCGCCTGCCGAGGCACACGCTGTCAACTGCATCAACGGTGAGTTCTTCTCTTCCATTTTTTCTCCTTTTGATGAACTGCATCAGCGCGTTCTGATGGACATAGAAAGGCATAACGAATTTAATCCCATTTATAGCAGACTTGTCTTCCGAAAGGAACTCGTAAAATTACGAGGTCAGGAAGTGTATTGACCGGCAGGCAGCCTGCTGAAGAGGGCCCTGCGGCTGTCAGCTCAATCTGCCTGCGCCCGGCCTGAAGTTGTCGTTATCTCAGCGAGCCTCTCTGATATCTGCTGCGAGAGCTGACCCGGAAGCATGCGCCATTCCCAGTTGCCATGGCTGATCGACGGCCGGTTCATTCTTGCCTCTTCGCCGAGGCCAAGAACATCCTGCAGCGGGACGATCACCTGGTCGGCAGCAGAGGTCATAAGGAGCCTGATGAATTCCCAGGGCACCTCTCCTGCAGGGACCTCCAGTCCGGTGTATTGGCAGAACCGTGCCCGTTCATCAGGCGTGGCCTCGGACTCGAACCAGCCGCGGACCGTATTGTTATCGTGGGTGCCGGTATAGGCAAGGCAGTTCTTCTGATAATTGTGCGGCAGGTACGGATGGCGCGGATTGTCTTCGCCAAAGGCAAAGAGAAGGACCTTCATGCCCGGCAGACGGAAAAGCTGCATGACCTCCTTCACATCCTCAGTAATGGTGCCGAGGTCTTCTGCAACAAGCGGAAGCCGGGGGAACCGGCTGCCGAGCGAGTTGAAGAGGTCGATCACTGGAACTTCCACCCACTTTCCGTTCATTGCCGTGGTCTCATCAGCAGGTACTTCCCAGTATGCGACAAGACCGCGGAAGTGGTCGATACGCAGGATATCGAATAGCTTGAGGCAATGGCCGATGCGGTCGACCCACCAGGAAAAACCGTCTTCCCTGATCACATCCCAGCGGTACACAGGATTGCCCCAGAGCTGGCCGGTCGCGCTGAAATAGTCAGGAGGGACCCCGGACAGAGCGATCGGCTGCCTCTCGTCGTCGAGTTTAAAGATGCCCGGATTCGCCCAGACATCGCTGCTGTCGAAATTCACATAGATCGCGAGGTCCCCGAAAAGCTTGACGCCTT
This sequence comes from uncultured Nitrospiraceae bacterium, assembly GCA_964463135.1. GTDB lineage: Bacteria > Nitrospirota > Thermodesulfovibrionia > Thermodesulfovibrionales > UBA6898 > UBA6898. Next base: position 95,466 of record CAYXBA010000001.1, on the reverse strand, counting down.
TTTCTGTGCAGGACCGCCTCAGCCGGTGCCATTGATCAAAGAAGAGATACTGCGCGAACTTCACCTTTTCGAGCTCTTCTCGATGCTCCTGCCTCACTGCTTCGAGGGCCTGCAGGCTCCGGTCCCTCAGGTCTGCGGGCCAGCGGGTCCAGTGCAGGCCTGACAGGCTCTTCTTGATGATGACAAAAAGGGAGAAGTCGTCAAGCCAGAGGGCCTGCTCTGTACAGAACTGCTCAAAGGCGTCCCTGTGTTTCCCACTCTTGCAGGCGCTTCTGCAGGCCAGTTCGAGGAGCCTTTTTTTGTATGAGATCACTGCCGGGAAATCGCAGCGCTCCGCCGGAAACTGCGGCAGCGGCTCAAGGTCCGTCTTCAAGAGCAGGCCGTCTTCGATCAGGAGGTCAGGGCTGATAAGGAGCATGTTCCCGGCAAAGGCCGAGATGCTGCTGTACGGCGAGTTCCCATGCAGAGGGTCGGTCGGATTGAGCGGCAGGACCTGCCAGACCTTCTGACGGGAACTTGCAAGAAGATCGGCAAAGGCATAGGCCCCGGGTCCCAGATCGCCTATACCGTATTGAGAAGGAAGCGATGTGATATGGAGGAGGATGCCGGAGCCCCGCTCAAAGGTGAAGGCTGTTTCTGTTGCTTCGCTGGTCATCCCTCTCCTCCGCCGGACTCTTTTCTATCTCAAGCATAGCACAGAGAACAATTTTCTCAATCGTTCTTATCCCGGCATCAGGAAAAAGAGGATAGAAAAGATGAGATAGAGCGTCAGGAGCTGGACTCCCTTAAACCAGTGGGTCTTTCCACCGCTCGAGACAAAGATGGCGATCAGGATGCTCATAAAGACAAGGGTAAGCTCTCCGCGGGTAAAGGCCAGCATGAAAGGCTGCGGCGCAGCGAACAGGCTGAGCAGGACCAGCAGCGGTGCCACAAATAAGGCGATCTGGACACTGCTGCCTATGGCGATGCCCATGGCAAGGTCCATCCGGTCCTTGCGGCCCATCATGACGGCAGAGCCGAGCTCTGCAGCCCCGCCCACCACCGCCAGCACGACAAGGCCTATGAAGGTCTTGGATATGCCAAGGTCTGCTGAGGCCCCTTCAACAGCGCCGACCAGGATCTCGCTCATCCATGCAGCCAAAACTGATGCAGCAACGAGAAGGCCGACAGCCTTTCCTATACTCCATTTCTGCTCCTCTTCCCCTCCCGCATGGCCCTTCTCAACGATGAAAAAGTCTGGATGGGTCCTGATCATGAACAGGAGGCTAAGCCCATAGCTCACCAGGAGGACAACAGCAACGCCTATGTTCAGGTACCGCTCGTAATGAAGTGTCTGCTCGGTCACGAGGGTATGATATCCGCCCGGCACCATCAGGCTGATGACTGCCAGCAGCATCATGCTTGCCTGCATGCCTGCAGCTTTTGGATTGAACTCCTGCGTATGAAAGCGAAGTCCTCCAAGGAAAAAAGCCAGGCCGAGACCGAGAAGAAGATTGGCCATAATGGCGCCCACCAGCGAGGCCCGCACCATCTCGGTCATGCCCGCTCTGAGGGCAACGAAGGCGATGATCAGCTCAGGGGCATTGCCGAAGGTAGCGTTGAGCAGTCCGCCGATCGCGTCCCCGGTGCGGATAGCGATCTGTTCTGTGGCCTGCACGATGAGACTTGCAACCGGGACGATCGAGAAGGCAGCAGAGAGAAAGATGAGGACAGAACTGTCCGGCATGGTATGTTCCAGTATCAGCGTGACAGGAATAAATGCAAGAAGCCAGTTCATCGAAGGTTTAAGAAAACTGCGGGCTTTCGTTGTCATAATAGTATCATCCTTTCCCGGATCTCCGGGTCTCGATCTCAAGAGTAACAAGCCGCGCGATCAGTATCGCCGGGTAGAGCTGTCCGATAAGTGCTTCGAGCATCACCAGAGAACGGGCAAACGGATGGATCGCCGTGATATCGCCAAACCCGACCGTTGTAAGTGCCACCATGCTGAAATACAGGAATGCCTCTGTACGCTCAGGGCCTGACTCGGATACCCAGGCAGGCAGCTGGAACGAGCCTGCAGCCAGATGAGAAATGAAGGCATAACTGAAGGCGAAGAAGACCGCGATCAGGAGATAGGCAGCTATGGCCCCGCGGACACGGTGGCCGGTCACCGGGCCGTCACGATAGACCTGCCAGAGCACTACGATCACCATGCCCACAACAGACATTACCGTGAGCAGGGCGTCCCAGGAAGCAAGGCCCGAAACACCAAAGACCAACCGGGCCAGCCGCACAATAATTGAACTGATGACAAAGCCGCCGGAGATCCACTGAACTATTTTGTGACGGGCCATGGTGAACAGTCCTGCAAGGAGCAGGAGAGAGAAGACGAGAGTGCTGATCAGGTCCAGGACATAACCGTTCCTGGTCGTCGGTATGATGATGAACATCCAGACGATCAGCAGAATGAGCAGCGCCGTAAGGCTGCGCTCCTCATTCCAGAAATGTGTCAGTTGTTTCTTCATCGGTTGTCAGGCCGATGCAATTAGTTCTTCCGGGGGACTTGGGCCTCCGCAGAAGTGCCCTGTGCGGTTTCTTTTGTCAGGTCGTCTGCAGTAACAACCCATCCTCCGCCCATCGCCTTATACAGATTCACGAGGGACTGGAAAAGCAGGCCCTGTGTCTGGGCATAAGAAAGCTGTGCATTAAAGAGGCTCCTCTCGGCATCAAGCACCTCTATGTAGCTCGTGTACCCGTTCTCATACCGCAGACGGGCTATGCGGGCATATGTGGCCAGCGATCCAACCTGCAGCTTCTGAATATCGAGCTGTTCTCTTGTCCGTTTCTGATCAACAAGGGAATCTTCCGCCTCCCGGAAGCCGTTCTGAATGGACTGCTGGTACCGGAACAGCGCCTGCTGCTGCACTGCCTCGGCTGCCTGCACCTGGCCGGCTATGGCGCCGGCAGTAAATATGGGCATGGTAACAGGAGCTGCCCAGCTCCAGGCCTTTGCCGGCCCCTTGAAAAGGTCTGAAAGATCATTACTTGCCCAGCCGAGCAGACCGGTAAGAGAGATGCTCGGGAAGTAGAGTGCCTTTGCCACACCGATGTTGGCATTGGCAGCTATCAGGTCCTGCTCAGCCTGCCGGATATCCGGCCGGTTCGCCAGAAGGGCCGAAGGCATGCCTGCAGGCGCCGACGGATAGGCAAGCTCGTCGATGCTCTTGCCGCGCGTGACCGGTCCCGGATTTTTTCCGATGAGGACACTGAGCGCGTTCTCCTGCTGCGCAATCGCCTTTTCATAGGCGGGGATGGTCGCTAATGCCTGCTCATATTCCGATTTGACCTGGTTCAGCTCAAGCTGGGATATGAGGCCGCCTTCAAAGCGGAGCTTGAAGAGCTTGTATGAATCCTCACGCGCCTTCACGGTCGAGTTCGAGATCTCGAGCTGTCTGTCCAGATCGCGCAGGTTCACATAGGAATTCGCCACTGAGGTGACAAGGGTAAGGATTACCGTTTTTCTTGCCTCCTCGGAGCTGAGGATATTTGCACGTGCAGCCTCTGTTGCGCGCCGCAGTTTTCCCCATATATCGATCTCCCAGGCAGCGTTAAGGAACAGCTCTGAGCTGTTGAAATGAGGGTTGATCCCAGAATTTTCAAGAGGGGTCAAACCGGTCATTTCGCTCACCCGCTGTCTGCCATAGGCCCCGGATACGCCTATCTGAGGAAAGAGCGCAGCACGGGTGGTGCCGTACTGGCCGATGAACTGTTCAACCCGTGCAGCCGCGATCTTTACATCCTTGTTCTCTTTGAGCGCGGCCTGTATCAGTCCGTTGAGGACCTGATCGTTGAACTGCTCCCACCATGCGGTGTTGGCAAGCTCTTTTGCTTCTTTCTCCTCAAAACGCCATGTCTGCGGTGTCTCGATCTCCGGCCGCTGATAGTTCGGACCCATCATACAGCCGGTAAGAACAGCGGTGACCGTGAAGAGTGTCAGAAGAAAGATTTTACGCATGGTGACCTCCTTCTGCGCCTGTGGTCGGTCCTGGCGTCTCGCCTGCCGGAGGATTGGCCCCGGTGTTGCCCTTGTGGGTGATCTTTTCCACCACGTAATAGGTTACCGGGATCAGGAAGATGGCAATAAAAGAGGCGGCCAGCATCCCGAAGATGACGGTGTACCCCATGACCTGCCGGGAGATGGAACCGGCCCCGCTGGCTATGGCCAGCGGCACGCAGCCGAGAATGAAGGCAAAGGAGGTCATCAGGATCGGCCGTAACCGCAACTTGGCACCTTCAAGGGTGGCCTCCATGAGAGGTTTCCCCTTCTCATACTCCATCTTGGCGAATTCGACGATAAGGATGGCATTCTTGGCAGCCAAACCGATCAGCATGACCAGACCGATCTGGGCGTAGATGTTGTTCTCGAATTTTCCGAAGATCAGGCCGACAAAGGCCCCGGCCACAGCCACCGGCGTTCCCAGAAGGACCGAGAACGGCAGAGACCAGCTCTCGTACTGGGCAGCCAGGATCAGAAATACGCAGAGGAACGAGAAGGCAAAGATCACTGCCGGCGAGACACCCTTCTGGGCCTTCTTCTCCTGGAAAGACATGCCGCTGTAGTCGTATCCCATCTCACGCGGCATGGTCTGGCTGAAGGTCTCTTCCAGCGCCTTCATGGCCTGGGCAGAACTGAAGCCGGGGGCCGCTGTGGCGTTGATCTGGGCAGAGCGGTAGAGGTTGAAACGCATGGTGAATTCCGGTCCGGATATGTTGCGAACAGAGGTCAGCGCCGAGAGGGGCACTGACTGCCCGTCTTTGTTGCGCACATAGAACTGGCCGATATTCTCGATATTGGTCCGGTACTCACCTTCGGCCTGGACGTATGTCTGCCACTGGCGGCCGAATTTGTTGAAATAGTTGATGAAACCGCTCCCCATAAAGCTCTGCAGGACCTTGTACACGTCGCTGATCTCAACTCCCTGCTTCAGCACCTTGTCCCGGTCCACATCCACGAACAACTGCGGTACGTTGGGGAGGAAGGTGGTGGTTACCCGGGCCAGCTCAGGCCTTTTTTTGGCCGCTTCGATGAATTTCTGCGTGTTCTCTGCCAGGAACGCGACGTCCTTGCCGGACCTGTCCTGGAGCATGAACGTGGCCCCGCCTGAGGTGCCGATACCCATGATGGCCGGTGGCGGGAACGGGAAGCCCATGGCACCCGGAAGCCCACCCATCTTTTTCGTCAGGGAGGCCTTGATCGCCTCGTACTGTTCCTCAGGGGCCTTCCGCTCCTTCCACTCTTTCAGGGAGATGAAGAAAAAGGCGCTGTACGTATTACTGACCTGGCTCAGCATACTGTACCCGAGGATCGTCGAACAGTACTGAACGCCCGGGGTTTTCATGATGATATCTTCGGCCTGACGCGCAACTTCACTTGTCCGCTGCAGCGAAGCGGAGTTGGGGAGCTGGATAGCGGCGAAGATGAACCCCTGGTCCTCGTCAGGGAGGAAGCCGGTTGGAATGCTCTTGCCCGCTACCCCGGCAAGGACGGTCACCCCGAGCAGCAGGAGCAGACTCATTTTGCTTTTTCTGATTGCAGCGCCGCAGACGCTGACGTAACCGTCAGTGGCGCGGCCGAAAAACCGGTTGAACCAGTCATAGAACTTCTGCAGCAGGCCGGTCCCTCTCTTCTTCGGCTTGAGCAGCAGTGCACAAAGCGCCGGAGAAAGGGTGAGGGCGTTGAAGGCCGAGATGATGACCGAGACGGCGATGGTCACGGCGAACTGCTGGTACAGCTGGCCGGTGATGCCGGGGATGAAGGCGGTCGGCACGAAGACAGCCGCCAGGATGATGGCGATGGCGACGACCGGGCCGGAGACCTCCTCCATGGCCCTGAAGGCCGCATCCTTGGGCGACAGGCCGCTATGTTCGATATGGTGCTCCACCGCCTCCACCACGACAATGGCGTCATCGACAACAAGGCCGATGGCAAGGACCATGCCGAAGAGGGAGAGGGTGTTTATGGAGAAACCGAGCAGCGGGAAGAGCGCAAAGGTCCCCACCAGTGACACAGGCACTGCCAGAAGCGGGATCAGGGTGGCCCGCCATCCCTGGAGGAAGATGAAAACCACCAGGATGACCAGTATCAGAGCCTCGAAAAAGGTATGCTTGATCTCGTTGATACCCTCGGTGACCGCGAGCGTAGTGTCCAGCGCCACCGTGTACTCCAGGTCAGGCGGGAAGCTCTTCTTCAGTTCCTCCATCATTTTCTTGGCGGCGTTGGCCGATTCCAGGGCGTTGGTCCCCGGCATCTGATACAGGGCGACCAGGGCACAGGGTTTACCGTTGAGGCGTCCTTCCTGTTTGTAGTTCTGTGCTCCAAGCTCAATGCGGGCAACGTCCTTCACCCGCACGATCGAACCATCCGGATTGGCACGCAGGACAATGTTGCCGAACTCTGCCTCGCTCTGCAGGCGCCCCTGAGCGCGAACCGTGTACGTGAACTCCTGCCCTTTCGGCACCGGCTGGCTCCCTACCTGTCCGGCCGGGTTAACGGTATTCTGGGCCTTGACCGCGTTCATGATCTCCGGGATGGTGATGTTGAGCTTGGCGAGCTGGTCAGGCCGGACCCAGATGCGCAAGGCGTACTGGCCGGCGCCGAAGACCGAGACGCTGGCAATGCCCTTGATACGGGTCATCTGGTCGTTGATGTTGATGTACGAGTAGTTTGCCAGGAAGACATTGTCGTAGGTGCCCTTGGGAGAGGAGAGGGCGAACATGATCATCGGCGCCGAGGTCGACTTCGCCACCGTAACACCGTAGTTGTTGACATCGGCCGGCAGCTGCGATGACGCCTGGTTCTGGCGCATCTGGGAGAGGATCTGGTCGGTGTTGGCGTTGGTACCCAGTTCGAAGTAGTTGTACAGGGTCATTGACCCGTCGTTGGCGTTTACGGAATACATATAGTCCAGGTTATCAACACCGGACATCTGCTGTTCGATCGGGGTGGCTACCGACTGCTCCACGGTAACGGCATCGGCGCCGGTGTACACAGCATTAACCTGGATCGCCGGAGGGACAATGTTGGGGAACTGGGCAATGGGAAGTCCCGACATGGCCACAGCGCCGAGAATGACCATGAAGATCGAGATGACCATGGCCACAATGGGACGGTTGATGAAGAACTTTGACATAATGGCTACCTCTTCTCTGCCGAAGCTGGAGCAGCCTGTTTCCCCTCAGGCTTGGCGTCTGCTCCCTTGGCCGGCGCCGCTGCTTTTGCGGCAGCTGCCTTGGCAGCTGCATCCGGATCGAAAGGCTTCTGGGTGACCACCATATCTGGTTTGACCTTCTGTGTTCCCTCGACAACCACCTTCTCGCCCGGCTTCAGACCGTCCTCAATGATCCAGTCCGAGCCGATCCTTTCTGCCACCTTTACCGGACGGATAGCGACCTTGTTATCGGCCCCGACCACCGCGATCAGGTATTTGCCCTGCATATCGGTGACAGATCTCTGGGGAATGAGAAGCGCTCCCTTCTTGATTGACATGATCGCCCGCACCTGGCCGTACCCGCCGGGGCGGAGCCTGTTACCGGGATTGTCGAAGACCGAGCCCACCTTCAGGGTGCCGGTGGTCGGATCGATCTGCCGGTCCGCCAGGACCATCTTCCCTTTATGGGGATAGACGCTGCCGTCTGCCAGGATCAGTTCAAGGGGGATATTGGCCGCACTCCTCCCGGAGGCGTTTACCGAGAGGTATTCCTGCTCGCTGACATTGATATACGCCTTGATGGGGTTCACGGTAGAAACAGAGGTGAGCTCGGCCTGCATGTTCGGACCTACCAGATTACCGAGCTGGGCCTTGGCGATTCCGGCAATGCCATCAACAGGCGAAGTGATCCTGGTGAAGCCGAGGTCAAGACTTGCCTTGTCAACCACTGCCTGGGCAGCAATCACCGCAGCGTGGGCAGCCTGCTCAGTGCCGGTAGCATCGTCCAGGTCCTTCTGGCTCACGGCATTCTGTTCTGCGAGGGGCTTAATGCGTTTGAGGTTCGCCTTTGCAGTGTCCCAACGCGCCTGCTGTGCTGCCAGCTGGCCTTTGGCCTGGTCAAGCGCAGCCTGGAATGTGCGGGGGTCTATTTCAAAGAGTATCTGTCCCTTTTTGACCAGATCCCCTTCCTTGTAGTTCTGCTTGACGAGGTAACCGGTCACCTGGGCGCGAATGACAGCGTTAACGAACCCGTCAAGAGCTCCAACCCACTCTTTGTAGATCGGCACATCTTTTTGGACAACAGTCACCACCTCGACGGTGGGAGGAGTGGCCGTGGGCGCCTCCTTTTTGCAGCCGACTGAAGCAGCAATAAGTATCATGAGAAAGAAGTGAAAAAACAGGGTGCGGAATGAAAACAAAGGTGATCTTTTGCTGCTCGTCATGGTGACCTCCTAAATTCCTGTATAGCAGTTGATGTATTTGACCGGCAAAGGGACAAGAAACAACCTCTCCCATAAAATAGTATTATGGTGGTGCAGGCATGTCTACTCGTAATTTTACTAGTGGGAGGGTATGACAGCTGTTTCAGATAGAGGCCGGCAGCAAGGACTGCAGCGCCAAAAGCGGTTTTTTTACTCCGGGGTTGCCGGCGGAATGATCGACCGGGTCACGATCCTGTGTTTGATCGCATATTGGATCAGATCAGCAGACGTCTTCAGTCCAAGGTTATCCATGATCCGGTATTTGTGGAACTCTACGGTCCTCGCTGATATCCTGAGGATGGCGGCGATCTCCTTTGCCGATCTCCCTTCAGCGAGCAGCTGCAGGATCTCCCGCTGGCGTTCGGTGAGACTGGTCGACTCGTCCCGCCGGCTGACATTTGCGCCTGGATGCTGCATGATTTCTTCGGCCAGGATGGGCGTCACAAAGGTCTTTCCCCGCAAGGCGCTGCGAATAGCGGTCACCAGTTCTGCCGGGGCCGAATGTTTCAGGACATATCCCGAGGCCCCTGCCTCAAACGCGCTGACCGCATAGGTCACATCCGGGTGCATCGTGAGGAACACGACCTTGATCTCACCGTGAACTTTTTTGATCTTCCGGACCGCATCAATGCCGTTGAGAAGCGGCATTGAGATATCCACCACGATCGCATCGGGCCGCAGCTTTTCGACCGCAGCGATCAGCGCGCGGCCGTCCTCAACGATCCCGATCAGCTCGAACTCGGGTTCCAGGAGGCTCCGGAGTCCCTCGGCAACGATCCGGTGATCGTCCGCAAGGAGGACACGCGGCCGCTTCATGCGGACCCTCCAGCAAGCGGCAGTCTCACCGTGATCACCGTGCCCCCTTCAGGTTCAGAAAGTACCGCAAATTCACCCTGGATGAGCTGCACCCGTTCGCGCATGCTGGAGATGCCGAGGCCCGGCATTTTCCGCACCTCCAAGGAGTCGAAGCCAATGCCGTCATCCGAGACGGTCAGGCTGAGGATGTTGTCATTGCACTTCAAAGAGATCTCGCAGTTCTCCGCCCCTGAATGGGAAGTGATGTTCTTCAGTCCTTCCTGGATGACACGATAGATGCAGAGGGCCGTGTCGTTGGGGATCTCATCAGGCAGATCCTCTTTTCTGAAGATGATCACAAGAGGATGTCTCCGCATGACCGCCGAGCATTCCGATTCTATGGCACGGACAAGCCCCAGATCATCAAGGATGGTCGGATGGAGCTGGCGCGAGATCACATGCACATCTTCAGACACCTTGATGAGCTGGTCCTTGATATGCGCGACTGTCCGGGCATTCTCATTGCCGTTTCCGGACATGCTGTGCAGGTCCAGTTCCAGCTTGCCGGCCTCGATCGCGAGCACTGCCAGCCGCTGGGTCAGGTCATCATGGAGCTCCCGCGACAGCCTGCGGAGCTCTTCTTCCTGTGCAGAGATCAATCTGCCCGCAAGTCTCTGGAGGTCCTTCTTGCTGCTCCTGAGGGCAGACTCGCTCTCCTTCAGCGCCTCTTCCGACAGTTTGCGCTCGGTGATGTCCCTTCCAAATACCGAGATCCCGAACACCTCTCCCCTCATCTTCAAACAATTGAAGGAGAGCAGGAGCACATGGGACTTTTCCGCGGTAAGGTATTCCGTGACAAAGGCGCCTTCCCGCAAGGCACGACTGTAGAATTCACGCCACTGGGCAGCATATTCCGGCGAAAGCAGCTGGTCCGGGGTCATGCCCACGGATATCTCCAGGCCGCGTCCCCAGAAGAGATAATCCCGAAGAGCACTGTTGAAGGTGAGGAGGCCGAACGTTTTCGAATCAACGGACCAGATCATGTCACTCGTGTTCTCGACCAGCGCAAGGATCTGCTCCTCGCTCTTATAGAGCGCCTCTTCTGCCAGTTTCCGCTCGGTGATATCCATGATCATGGCCTGCTTGGACATGGTCCCGTCAGCATGCCGGATGGGGGTGTTCACCACATAGTACCAGCGATGGTCCTTCGGGCTCTGCACTTCCCAGCGCACGGTCTCACCCTGAAAGATCTTATCGTTCACACACCATTCGCAGACTGAATCACTATTGTGCAGGGCCCTGTAGCACAGCTCTCCGACCGCATTGCGGCCGGTGCGCTCGATCAGGCGCTGGTTCATGAACTCCACCCGGTAATCCGGGGAGCAGATGTACAGGAACCCGTCAAAGGCCTCGACCACGGCCTGGTACCGCGCCATGTTCTCCAGCCGCGCTACCTCGATCTGCCTGAACTCAGTGATATCGGTCTGAACAGAGGTAGAATGGATGACCGATCCGTCCTTGTCCCGCACAGCGCCGACATTGAGCAGAACGATGCGTTTCTCGCCCTTCCTGGTGATAATGACCATTTCTTCATTTCTGATCTGACCGCTTGTTTTCCATCGGTCAAAAAGCCCGTTCATTTTTGCACGTGAGTCAGGGGCGTAGATCATCGATACCGGCTTGCCAAGCAGCTCTTCCCGCTCGTAACCCAGCATTCGCAGGGCCGCACTGTTTATGTCCAGAATGGTCCCTTCAGATGAGATGATATAACAGTAGTCCGGCGTGTTCTGAAAAAATTCCCTGAACCGTTCCTCGGACGCCTGCAGTCTCTGTTCCATGATCCTGCGCTCGGTGATGTCAATGCCTATGCCGACCAGGTGCGGGGCCCCGTCAATGATAACCTTCACGCCCGTCAGAAAATAGGGCACCTTATTCCCGTTTTTGTAAGTCACTTTCATCTCGGCCTGTGCGCGCCCCTCGGTAAAGACCTTCGAGAACTCCCTTTCCAGGGTCGCACGGTCCTCTTCGTCAAACCAGTTTTCGATAGCAAAACCATACAGTTCCTCTTGAGTATAGCCGGTGAGATGCTCATACTGTTTGTTCCACCGGACAAGCTTCCCATGCTCTGAATACAGGTACAGTAACCCGGGAACGCTGTCGAACACTGCCTCCATCAGGATGCGCTGGGAACGGCTGAGCTCTTTCATCCGCCGGCGCTCGGTGATGTCCCGGAAAGACCAGACCCGGCCCATGGCCTGGCCCTGAATCATGATCGGGCGGGAATAGCGTTCGAAGATGCGGCCGTCCTTAAAATGGATCTCATCCATATCCTCGGCTTCAGAATCGTAAAGGGCACTCACCTTGGCAAGGAAGGCCTCAGGGTCGGCAAGCTGGTCCGTCACATGCGCCAACAGGGTGTTATCTTCGACGTCGTTCTGGAGTTCCCCCGGGATGCGCCACATTTCTATGAATCTTGAGTTCTGGATGATGACCCGGCCGTTCCGGTCAACCCCCAGGATCCCGTCCGCAGTGGACTCCAGAACACCACGTAGCCGGTCTTTGTTTTCCCGCAGGACCTCTACCGATCTCTTGCGTTCGGTGATGTCCTTATCCACGCCGCGGTACCCTTTGAGATTGCCGGCTTCGTCCAAGATCGGCACCCCGCTGGTCAGGAGGCAGATCCTCTGGCCGTCCTTCGTGATGTTCCAGTTCTCCAGGTCCCTGATGGGAGCCTTGTTTGCCGCGAGCCCGGCAAAGAGAGCCCCAACTCTTTCCGCTTCCTCTTGCGGCATCAGGTCGAACGGCGTTTTGCCGATCACGTTGCCAAAGAGCTCTTCTCCTTTGGAGGAGCTGTACGTGTACACGCCCTTTGCGTCCACCTCCCAGACCCAATCCGCCATGCTGAATATGAGATCTTGCAGCCGCGTCTCGCTCTTGCGCAGTTTTTCTTCAATGAATTTTCTGTTCAGCGCGTTGGCAAATATCTGCGCCACCAACTGGAGGTTACTGATCATTTTCTCCGGCCACTTCCGCTCTTTCTTCAGTGTATTGAAGCCCAACGCCCCGAATACTGCACCGCTGCCGACGAACAACGGAAAGGTCAGGGCAGATTTAACGCCGTAATACTGCCAGAGCTCCAGGTCGCGCGCAGCTGCAGGCGGCGCATTCGTTATACGGGAGATGATGACCGGTTCCTTTTTTATCATCATATCCAAGGACCAGGGGAAACTTTCGCTTGCGTCCATGTTTTCGGGGAGCTCAACAGGAAAGTCCGGATGGACATAATAATGGGTCAGAAATAAGTTCGCGGGAAACTCCGGAGAAAACTGCCAGAGGGTAGAGATATCCAGCTTCAGGGCTTCACAGATCTGCTGCTGCACGTCCCTGATCTCGGCATCCAGTTGTTCGATCGGGATATTGATAAATCGTGTGGAGACAACGGCAAGCAATTTTTCGAATTGCAGCCGCTCTCCCGGATCTTTCTTTGACCGCTTGAGCTTATTTCGTTCTGCATTTCCGGGAGGCGATGGCAAAGAGGTATTCACGCGGCTCCGGCTCTTCTTTTTGTGTCCCTTTGTCACGACACTCTTGTTCATACATTACGGCTCATGGTGTTCTGATTGAGCATCCTGAATTATACCATTCCTGTGAACTTTGGCCTCATGCCTTATTGCAGCCCCTCAGGCCCCTACTCGGTCTTTTCTTTCGGGAACAGGGGCGACAATATCTTCACCGGCAGGTTCATGGACTTTTTCATCAAGTTCGCCAGATTTGAAGCAGCAGCAGAAGGCGAAAGATACGTGACCTGCGGATCTGTCGAAGTGCCCGTCACCTTCACCGGCACGGAGATCAAGGTGCCGCTGACCAGACCGCCGAGAACAGGGATGTTCTGAACGACCCTGTTCATCTGCCTGAGGGGGGCCACCATCACATTCAGATCAAGCCGGTTATCCATCAGATTCAGCGAGCCCTGGGCAACGACCTCAAGAAACGCACTCTCAAAGATGGCTTCCTCAAAAGCAACAGACCCATTGCCGGCCGAAGCAGTGATCTTGAAGCGCTCATAGGAGAGTTCGCTCTTGTCAAGGTCAGGCATCTGGCCCTTGAATTCCTCGCCTTTATTCAGGAAGTCCATGACCGTGTCGAGCGTCTTGTACCGATAGATGGTCCCTTTTTTGGCAGCAAACTCAACCTTGCCGGTGATGGACTTTTTGAAATCCTCAGCCTTGCCGTGCCCCTTCAGATTCCCCTTGAGCGTAAACAGGCCGGTTGCATCGCTCCTGCCTCTGGAAATGCAGGTGATGGTCGGTTTGAACTCCTGATCTTTGGCATCGAACCTGACATCAATACCGGTCTCTCTGCCCTCTTCAGAAGAAAGGCTGATATCACCGACAACCCCGATGCCGCAGAGGCGCGATTCCCCGATCCTGATCCCGGTCTGTCCGGGCCTGAGCGTTATATCCGCATGCAGCGGCGCGATCTGAAAGCCCTGAATATCAAACCTGCCTGCCTGCAGCCTGACAACACCCTCGATATTCAGCGGCTTTTTCTTCTTTTCAGCCTGGGCCTTTTCCTTCGTGTTGCTGCCAGCCTGCTGCATAAGGGCATCCCATGAAATATGATCAGAAGACACATCAATATCCAGGACAACATTGCCGGTCTTTGACGCTGCACTCCCCTTCAGAGAGAAGGCGTTTTCGCCAAGCCTGACGCGCGCAGACGTGACGGAGATGCTTCCTTTATCAGCGTTCAGTTCGAAGGAATCGATCCTGAGCGGCATCTCCTTTTTCCATGGCAGAACGACCTTTTCACCGCGAAGCCTGCCCTGGGCTTTAATGCCGGTAATATCTCCGGCACTGAAATCTGCAGTGAGCTCTCCCTGGACCATGCCGCCCTGTATCTGGGGAGTTGTTACCAGCCGTGCCGCAGTCGTTGTATCAAGCTTTCCGCTGAACCCGAACTTCTTCTGCGTTTCACTGATCTCGAACTGCATGACAGCGCGCGACAGGGAATCTTCTATGGTCAGCTTGCTGATGTTCAGCCTCTTCTGGCCGAGCGCAAGGTCGAGTGCAATCGTCTGGCCGGCCCCGGTCTTCAGATTGCCCTGGAATGTGGTATCGCCTTTATCCTGCCATGTCAGCCGCGCGCCGGAAACAGCGAGCGTCTGATCGGTCCGAACGTAGTCCGGGATACTGAACGTGGTCTGTATCCATTGCAGTGCCTTAGGTCCGACCTGACCGGAAAGCCGCATATCACCTTGTCTCACGCTCTCCAGCGATGTACTGAGAGAAGCCGATATGACGGGAGATGCGTCAAGGAAGCCGACGTTGAGATCGGCAAGAGTAAGCTGGCCCGGCTGGACCTCGAACCTGCCGCTGTTCACTGCCAGAGGGCCGGGCAGCAAAGAAGTGGTTGCCATAAGTTTTTCCGCAGAACCGGACAGCTTGAACTTCCAGGCCTGTGAATCCTTTATCGGCCCCTGAAATGTCAGGGACGAAAGATCGAGCCTGCCGCTGATCGAAGCGATCTTGCGGAGCGGCTCTTTCAGTTTTTCATAGGAAGAGAGCCAGCGATGCAGCTCAGTAGTGTCGCTGTTCACCTTGCCTGACAGGATCTCGAGATACGAGCTTCCTGTTGTCAGCCGAGCAGACAGACCGGAAAAAGAGGATTTTCCTATGGTCCCTGCAGCGTCCTTTATTGCAACGCCTTTTTCATCATAGGAAAAACTGCCACGCTCGACTGCCGCAGGCAGGGGGACCCTGTCGTAATCAGCAGTGAATTTCATCTTTGCGATATTCACTTTTGCCCTGACCGCGGCCAGGTTTTCGCCAAGCGCCAGCCGTCCTTCTGCATTGCCGCGTATGGCCTGTATATGGCCGAGTTCTTCATGAAATGCCGGATTCTTTACAATACGCGTCAGCACCGCATGGACATCCGTCAGGTCTGCAGAGACTGCTGCATCAGCCTGGAACAAGGCATCCCTGCCTTTAAGGCCGACGCTTAGGGTCCCGTCGCTGATCCGCGTATGCATGATCTCACCCCTGAGCCCTTTGCCATGCAGTATGCCGTCCGTTATTTCACAGTCTCCGCTGACCTCCCTGAAGTCAAGACCAGGACCGGAGATCATCACGTTGCCCTTGTCCAGCCTGCCGGTGATCTTCATATTCGCTGTTTTCCCGATGTCGGCAAGGGCACTGCCGCTCGACTCAAAGGTGATCTGCTCCACCATGCCGTCCCGCATGATATCAAATATCTTCAGTACCACCGGGACATCATCTGCAAGGCCAAGTGCTGCGTGCCGCACAGAAGGGATATCAAGGTCCTTGCCCTTTGCCTCAACGCTGAGCTTATTGGCGGAAGGGTTGACACTGAACTCTCCGGAAAGGGAGATTCCGGGCTCCTTGCTGCGCAGCCTCTCGATGGCGAGCAGGACTTCGTCTTTTTTGTTTATCACTTTGACGCTCAGCACGATCTCCTTTATGGATACGGGTGAACGACCAGGCTTCTCAAGGATCAGACTCCCCTTATCAAGGCTGAGCCTGATGTCTGCTGAACCGAGAGTGAGTGAGCGCAGCACTGCTGCTATCTCATCAAGGGTCTTTGCTTTCTCATCTTTTTTGGGAGGGATGCGCAGGGTAAAGGACGGCTCATCCACCTGTATCTTTGCAAGCCTCACTTCTCCGTGCAACAGAGGCATCAGCTCAGGAGAGATCGTGACAGTCCTGATCGTGCCGCTCACCTTTTCCGGGATGGTCAGTTCCGCATTCCGGATAATGACGCGCGGGAGCGGAAACAGGGATATCTCCGCACGTTGAAAGTTGACGGTGCCGGCGATCTTCTGCGACAGAAGACGCACGATCTTCTCCCTGACCATATCTTTATTGATAAGCTGTGGCAGGATAAATGCCGCTGCAGCGCAAAGGAGCAGCACCAGGCCGGCTCCTATGGAGAGCCATTTGAGCAGCTTCCTGCTCTTAATGAAAGACATGGAAGGTCTCATCAGGTCAGGGACAGATCCTTTCGATCAGCCCTTTGGATGATTTCACAAAGCAGACCCCCTGCGGCAGTTGACAGTTCCCTGCCTTCTTCTGCCCGACTGCGTCGGCCATTGGATGAAGCTCCCCGAGCATTGTCCTGAGGTCCGCCAGCATGATCGCCTCCCTCTCCGGAAGGGCCTGCAGCTCCGCTGCATGGATTGTCATAAATGCCATTACTTCCTCCTGCACCTTTTGGGCCGTGTTCGTAAAGGCCTTGCAAATGCTGCAGAGCGGGTCATGCTGCTGATTTGCCAGCATGCCTGCCATAAAGTGGTAATAGCGCAGAACGGTTATGGTATCCATGACTCGATCATTCTCCTGTATAACGACTGGAAATGGTGCATTCAATTATAGACTGTTTACGCTCAAGTTGCATAACCATTCAGCACATGCAAACGGGGAGGACAGACAGCAAAGCCTTTTGCAGCAATACCGTAATGGCCCGCCAGCACCGTTTTCCAGATAGATCACAAAAAAACGTACAATGAAGTTCTGCTCACAAGTCAGCAGGTCCCTTCAAAAAACCTATTGCCTTGAAAGGCTCTGGGGAATGGCCTTCCCGTTTGCAACGTCAGGTTTTAATGCCCGGAGTGCAGAAATAATAGTTGCAGAATGCTGAACTGAACAAGTCGTTACTTATGCTAAAATGTATCCAACCCATTATGAGATACCCATGAAAAATGAGAAGATACAGCATTCGGTCCAGGACACCTTCACCGGGGACAACATTGAGAACATACGCATTGCGATCGGCCAGGGCAAGAATATCCTGATCTGCGGCGTCGAGGGCGTCGGCAAGATCACGAACACGGTCCAGGCAGTAAAGAATGCCACCAATGTCTATTATCTCGGGAATCCGTTCGACTATGAAGGCAAGATGCGGCCCGGCAGTTATGAGAAGTACCTCAAATACATCCACTCGCTCAAAGAAGACATCAGGATCATCGAGGACATTGAGGGCATCTTTTCGATCACCCAGCCGATCATCCTGATCATCGATGAGGTCTATGGCAGAAGCGATGCCGAGTTCAGCCAGATCAGCAGGCTGCTGGACATGAAGAATGTCCAGGTCATACAGATCACCGGCTGCATCAAGAACCTGAAGCGGCTCATCGACAAGATCGACTTTATCCTCGAACTGCATATCGAGGGGGCCTTCTCGGTAGAAAAAGACCTGGCCCAGGCGATCTGCAGGATCCTCGGCAAAGAAAAACCGGTCAGCAAGCTCTTCTGAGAACAGCGCTCAGGCTTCTCCCGCGATCAGATGAGGTCGAAGCGGTCCAGGTTCATGACCTTATTCCAGGCCGCGACAAAGTCGCTCACGAACTTTTCCTTCGCATCGTCCTGCGCATAGACCTCGGCCAATGCGCGCAGCTGCGAGTTGGAGCCGAATACCAGATCTACGCGGGTGCCGGTCCACCTGAGCTCGCCCGTATTACAGTCGTGCCCCTCGAACATGTCCCTGTCATCTGACGTGGGCTTCCATACAATGTCCATATCGAGCAGATTGACAAAGAAGTCGTTGGTCAGCTTCCCGGGACGTTTCGTGAACACGCCGTGCTGTGACTGGCCCACGTTGGCGCCCAGCACGCGCAGGCCGCCGACGAGCACCGTCATCTCCGGCGCGCTCAGGGTCAGGAGGTGTGCCTTGTCCACCAGCATCTCCTCGGCCGATACGGTGAATGCCTTTTCCTGATAATTGCGGAAGCCGTCAGCCTCGGGCTTCAGCACGTTGAACCCCTTCACATCTGTCTGGTCCTGTGACGTGTCTGTGCGTCCAGGGGAGAAGGGAACATTGACCTTGTGGCCAGCTTTCTTTGCCGCCTGCTCGATCGCAGCAGAACCGCCAAGGACGATCAGATCGGCAAGGGAAACCCTCTTCTTTCCTGACTGCGAGCTATTGAATTTCTTCTGGATGCCCTCGAGGGTTGCGAGCACCCTGGCCAGCTGCTTAGGCTGGTTGACTTCCCAATCCTTCTGCGGAGCAAGGCGAATGCGCGCACCGTTTGCACCGCCGCGCTTGTCCGAGCCGCGGAAGGTAGAGGCCGACGCCCAGGCGGTCGAGACCAGCTGGGAGATCGTCAGTTTCGAAGCAAGGATCTTGTCCTTGAGGGCTACGATATCCTTAGTGCTGATCAGCTTATGATCAACGACTGGAAGGGGGTCTTGCCAGATCAGGTCTTCGGCCGGGACTTCAGGGCCAAGGTACCGGGCCTTGGGCCCCATGTCGCGGTGGGTAAGCTTGAACCAGGCGCGGGCGAAAGCCTCGGCAAGGGCCTGCGGGTCCTTGTGGAAGCGGCGCGCGATCGGCTCGTAGATCGGGTCGAAGCGCAGCGACAGGTCGGCCGTGGTCATCATCGGCCGGTGCTTCTTCGATGGGTCATGGGCGTCCGGGATCATGTGCTCCGGCTTCACATCCCTGGCATGCCATTGATGAGCGCCGGCCGGACTCTTCGACAGCTCCCACTCGTACCCGAAGAGCATGTCGAAGTACCCGTTGTCCCACTTCGTGGGGTTCGGCTTCCATGCGCCCTCGATGCCGCTGGTGGTGGTATGCACGCCCTTGCCGGTGCCAAAGCTGTTCTTCCAGCCCAGGCCCATTTCTTCCAGAGGGGCAGCCTCAGGTTCGGGGCCGACCAGTTTCGGATCGCCTGCTCCGTGCGCCTTGCCGAAGGTGTGGCCGCCTGCGACGAGAGCGACCGTCTCTTCGTCGTTCATGCCCATGCGGCCAAAGGTCTCGCGCACATCACGGCCCGAAGCCACGGGGTCGGGGTTGCCGTTTGGACCTTCGGGGTTCACATAGATCAGGCCCATCTGCACGGCAGCCAGCGGGTTCTCCAGCTTGCGGTCGCCGCTGTAGCGCTTGTCAGCCAGCCACTTCTCCTCAGAACCCCAGTAGATGTCTTCTTCGGGCTGCCAGATGTCCACGCGGCCGCCGCCGAAACCGAAGGTCTTGAAGCCCATCGACTCCAAGGCCGCGTTGCCGGCCAGGATCATAAGATCAGCCCAGGAGATCTTGCTGCCATATTTCTGCTTGATCGGCCAGAGCAGGCGGCGAGCCTTGTCCAGGTTGCCGTTGTCGGGCCAGCTGTTGACCGGAGCAAAACGCTGGTTGCCGGTGCCGCCTCCGCCGCGTCCGTCACCCGTGCGGTACGTGCCGGCGCTGTGCCAGGCCATGCGGATGAAGAGTCCGCCGTAGTGGCCCCAGTCCGCCGGCCACCAGGCCTGTGAGTCGGTCATCAGTTTGGAGAGGTCCTTCTTTAATGCCTTCAGATCAAGCTTTTTGAATTCCTTGACGTAGTTGAAATCAGGGCCCATCGGGTTAGACTTTGGGGAATGCTGGTGCAAGATATCGAGCTTCAGTTGGTTCGGCCACCAGCCGCTATTCGATCTGCCTCTGCCGGCAGAGGTTCTGCCGGATCTGCCTGTAATCGGACACTTGCTCTCTGCGCTCATCTTCGTTCTCCTTTGAGACTTTGGTATTGCAACAATACATTCAGCGGCAAACATGCCACGTATAGCTCATTTCATTGTATCGCAGATGGGAGCGAACTGTTCCAGATCGACAACCGCGGCCCCGGCAAACTGCAGATCCAGTATCTCCGGTGGTTCTTCGGCAGATAGGAGAAAGCCCACGAGCATCTGGCTGCGCCCGGGCCTCTCCTCAATCTTGACAATGTAGCGGAAATCGCCTCGTTGCTTTGCCAGATCGCGGAGACTGCATACTATAAAAAACGAAGAACCTACGGATGAGCCGGTGGCCTTGACCTTTATATCCAGCACCGAGGTTCTTGGGCGCCGCTCAATCTCAGTAATGACAATATCCATCTTCGCGTTGCCGAAGCGCTTGGAGTCTGACTGGAAATTGTCTGCAGCACAGGGAGACGACAGGGTGAGGAGGACCAGGATGGTCAAAGAGCTCAGCGCAAAAGACTTCATGGCAGTTCCTCCTTGCCGCTGGATAAGACATCCGCTGTTTCCACAAAAATGATCGGCTAAAAAATGAAGAAGTTTTAGTGAAGAAGTTTTAGGGTCAGGTCTACACCCTTCACAAGTTGAGATCCTTCCTTATCCGTTCAATCCCTTTTCTTAATTTGCGGCTCTCTTTCATCTCCACTTCAAATCGGCTGCTTGCCTGCGATACCGCAGACTTCCCTACTTCCTGCGTCAATGCCAAATATGGTTGTCCCCTTACTCAGGATATCCGGAAGGCATTAATATAAAACCTTCCTTCCTGGCCGCATCTCTTAACCTGTTATCCAGGCATACAAAACCATGCCCCTTGGGAGCTCTGCCTGCCCAGACAAGGGCAGCGGCCAACTGAAGCGAATCTGCCGCACGCAACGGGTGGAGCAGCATAAGCCGTGAGGCCGTATCCCTGATATCCCGGCTCGGCTCTATCTCGGTCCATGCATCTGTCAGGATTGCCAGAATATGTCTGGCCTGATCTTCTTCCGCATTCTTTATAACCTTGTCACGACGGAGACGCGCAATGGCTGAATGACATTCAACAATGCTGCCCCACCAAACCGCCATTGAAGTATCTTTTTTCAGGATGCCCTTAACAGCCTTGCTCTGCGGCTCATCAATACAGAGGGGAATAATGGCAGAGGCGTCCCAGAAGATCACCTGCCTTCCTCCCTTTCCTCCAGCAGCGCCTTGATGGCGAGCCCCTTCTGGTCCTTTGGCCTTTCCATGTCCCAAAACCCGGCTTTTATTCTGCCGCTGCCGATCCGCACCAACCCGGCCTTTTCAAGTGTAAGCAGATGGGACGGCAGTTCTGCCTCGTCCCTGTCTATCGGCACAAGTTTGGCAATAGGTTTTCCTCTGTCCGTAACAAGCACCTCTTCCCCTGCCTTGACTTTGGATAGATATTCACTGATGGACGCCTTCAATTGAGAAACAGCAGCTGTTTTCATGGTCTTTCCCTTAAGTTCTTTTTGGTCTAACCTATATGACTAATATAGTCACTTGAATCAGCCATGTCAATAATGCATTTGGCAGAGGATTGAAGACCGGACGATCGGCAAAAAAAAGGCCCCGATGCGGTCGAGGCCTTTCCATACTATTTCGTTACAGCTACACGTTCTCGACCATCTCCCATACTCCGGTCGGACAGATGCCTGCGCAGAACCCGCAGCCGATACACTTGTCCTCATCGACCACATACTCAAACGTCCCGCCTTCAAGCTCATTCCGGCTGATAGCACCCCAGTAACAGGTCGCCTCGCACATGTGGCAGTCACGGCAGGAGGCGCAGGAGAGACATTTATTGCCTTCTTTCTCGATTGTGAAGTCTCCGGTGCTTGCCTCATAGTATTCCCGTTTGATCTTTTCATAGGATATGACCTGCTTGATCTCGGGGTTGCGCGGTGCATGCATAAGCTGATAATGCACGGTCTCTGCAACGAGCCTGCCCTGGCCGATCGCATGCGTCACCAGGCCGAGACCGGTCACGTCGCCGATCGCAAAGACCTTTACGTCAGAGGTCTGGTTGATGGTGTTGACCGCTACCCAGCCGCGCTCTGTATGGACGTCGGACGGCAGGAAATCGAGGACCGGCACATCGCCGACCGAGATGATCACCACATCGGCATCGAGCGAAGACCCGTCCTTGAAGTGGATCTTCTTCCCTGCATGGTCATACCGCTCGGTGATCTTCGGATACAGGATCTGCGTGCCTTTTGCGGTTGCAGCCTCCATCTCCTTGCCGAAGGCAGCAGGCTTCTGGATATCGACCGCAATGACCGACTCTGCGCCGAAGTTGTACGCCTCGGACGCAACGTCCATGCCTACGTTGCCGGCGCCGATCACCACGACCTTTTTACCCTTGAGGTCATGGACCTTGCCGCTGTTCGTATCTTTCAGAAAATCGTATGCGGTCGCAACATGCTCTGAGCCGGGGAATGCGATCACGCGGCCTTTCTGTGCGCCCACCGCCACGATCACGATCTCATGGTCCTTGTAGATCTCGCCGTATTTCTTGCGGTCGATCGCTGCATTGAGCTGCACATTCACACCGAGCTCGCTGAACCGCGAAAGTTCTTTCTCCAGGATCTGGTGCGGCAGGCGTTCACGCGGAATGCAATGCTCGATCTTTCCGCCGAGTTTGCCTGAGGCCTCGTACAGATCAACGCTGTGGCCCTTAAGCGCGAGCTGCCAGGCAGCGCTGAGCCCGCCCGGACCGCCGCCGATGACCGCGATCTTATGGCCGGTCGGCTTCTCCTTTTTCGGAGCAGGCAGATCGAGCGCAAGTCCGCCGAGCTTGTCGATCGCAAGCGGCTTGTCGATCAGGCCCCTGGTGCAGCCGGTCATGCAGAGGTTCGGACAGATCTGGCCGCAGACCGTTGCAGGCAGCGGGCTGTATCTGAGCACCAGTTCCAGCGACTCCTGCAACAGACCCTGCCTGATAAGCGTTGCCCTCTTGTGCGAGGGAATCAGCGTAGGGCAGGCATAGGCACAGGGAGGGTTATATTTTTCGTTCGACCAGAGCGGCTTGTTCCGTCTCTCTCTGCCGGTCGTTATGTAGGGCAGCACGGTAAGGTCATGGTCGAGGTACTCGGCAAAGATCCCGCCCTGGCCCACTGACTTTTCCCAGTTGTTCTTGCGGAAGTCGACGGTCGACATCTTGAGCGGCTTCTTAGCCCTCTTCTCCTGGGGCGTGTACGCCATCAGCTTCTTCCAGTCAGAAGCAGACCGGGTCAGCTCCTTATAGTAATCCGTCCGGTCTATAGCTTCGAGATACGGCTTCATATTTTCGGTCAGCCATTCCCAGTCCTGGTCCGTAAGGTCGAGGAGCTTCACGTCCCGTTCGCTGTACCCCTGGATCGGGCCGCGGAAATAGATCGTGCCGCCGACCATGCCGACGCAGGGACGGTACCCAAGGACATTCTCCGGGTTTCTGGAATCTACGCCGCAGACAACCGCTATGCCGCCGGCCTTGAACTCTGCAAACGAATCGCCGACATTTCTGAAATACCAGGACTGCGGCGGTTCAAAGCGCGGATTACGCTTGGTCATGGTTTCACAGCGTGCACCGCCGCTGCCCTGCACGTACAGAATGCCCTGTGCAGCAGCATTGAACGCTCCGTTGGTAACGTCGCCCAGCACCGTGATCTTTGCGCCGCAGTTTATCCAGCCTGCGTCGTCAGATGCGCTGCCTTTGACCACGATCTCGGTTCCGTCCATGCCCATGCTGCCGACCCTCTGGCCTGCCGTGCCCTCAACCGTGATCTTTATTGTCTCGCCCTTCGGCCAGATACGGCCGCCGATGCCATGCTGGCCTTCAGCGATCACCCGCAGTTCGCGAACACCGCTCTTTACCGCCTCCTGGATCTGCTCCTCGAGTATCCGGGAAGGAACGCGCTGCCCCTTCACATTGCCCTTTATGGTAAAGGGTGATGCGTGATGGGTGATGGGTAAAGAATCTTTCTCTTTCGTGTTCTTCTGTTTACTCTTCACGCTTAACGCCTTACGCTTAACGCCTTCTTTTTTAGCACGCATAGCTTATTCCCAGCCTCTCAGCAATTGCTTGATCATCAACACTCAGTCCATCTGACATGCCTATCGGCAGTTCAGTGGACCGGCCCATCGGCGCGAAGATCTTCTTCAGCTCAGTGTCTGCAGCCTTGAAGACCTCAACAACACGCTCCGCCACCTTGTCAGGATCCAGCCGCCTGTACAGCTTCGGGTCCTGTGTCGTGATGCCGCGCGGACATTTGCCGGTGTTGCAGAGATTGCAGCGGTTAAATTCGTCGCCAAAGCAGTCTGCAGCGGCCTGCATAATGTATTTGCCGATCGCCACGCCCGAGGCGCCGAGCATGATCAGTGCAGCAGCATTTGCCGCAAGGTTGCCCTTTTTGCCGACGCCGCCTGCAGCGATAAGCGGCAGTTCGTTCTGCTTGCCCTGCTTGACCAGGTCAAGATAGCATTCCCTGATATTGGATGCGATCGGATGGCCCATCTTGTCCATCGAAACGTTGTACGCCGCGCCCGTGCCGCCGTCCTCGCCGTCGATACAGAGACCGGCCGCATACGGGTTCCTCGCAAGGTTGTTCAATACCGCCTTTGCGGTCTTGGAGCCGGAGATCTTCGGATAGACCGGCACCCTGAAACCCCAGGCCATGGACATGGACTGGATCATCTTGGCGACCGCCTCTTCGATAGAGTATTTGGTCTGATGGGTCGGCGGTGACGCAAGGTCAACGAACTGCGGCACGCCGCGGATCTTCGAGATCAGCTTGAGAACCTTTGCAGCCATGAGCAGTCCGCCGTCACCCGGCTTTGCGCCCTGGCCGTACTTGATCTCTATTGCCGCAGGGTCTTCGATCATATGCGGGATAGACCTTACGATCTCGTCCCAGCCAAAGTAGCCTGACGCGATCTGGATGATGAAATATTTCAGATACCGTGACCTGAGCAGCCGCGGCGGCATGCCGCCCTCTCCCGAGCACATCACAACAGGCATACCCTCAACTTCATTCAGATATGCCACTCCCATGGCAAGACCTTCCCACATGGGAGGAGAAAGCGCACCGATCGACATGGAACCGATCATGATCGGATAGATCTCCCGGACCGGCGGAATAAAGATATCGCTCTTTTTGTCCATCTGGAGCGTATCGCCCACGACCGACAGCGGCATCTGTTCGGGTGACATGACCCTGCCGAGCAGGGTCCTGATCCGGAACTCATGCCTTCCTGCATCCAGCGCAGGGTCAGTGAGCATCGATATCCTGGTGAACTTCAGCCGGTCGAGTGTTGATATGGACGGGTCGTTCCTTCTGCCGCCCCTCTTGTACCCATCGCCGCCCTTGTTCTTATAGTGAAGCATCTTATGCTGTGGATTAAGCTCAGGCTCGATCGCCTCATTCGGGCATACGAGCGTGCAGGAGCCGCAGCCTGTACAGTACCGCTCCATGTCCTTCACCTGCTCAACGACCTGAACGACCTGCCTGACAGAAGCCGGTGTCGGCAGCGGGCCTTCTGATCTGACCACGCGCATGACCTTCACTGCCGGTTCGATGGCCTTTACCGGGCATACTGCCGTGCATCTGCCGCAGCGCTTGCAGCGGTCATCCCTCCAGCGGATGATATAGGGGAACTCCCTGAGCGAGAGTTTATGATTATTGTCTAACCGTGCAGCTGGTTCCATACCTTCACCTCCTGTGCGTCCGGTGAAATGATAACCATATCGTATTTCATCGGGAAAATGTCCTTTGCCCTGTCTCTCTTCGGCACAGCGCTGTCAACGCCGCACTCCTCTGACATGAGCGCGTATCTGCCCTTCACGCCGCCCACAACCCCAGGCCTGAGTTTCTTCGAGTCCTGCACCATGAATACCCTGTTGTCAGGCGTAAACCCTATCACCATGTTCGGGCCGTCAATGCAGAGCTGCCTCATGGACTGCTTCATCAGCCCCACGGCTGCAGCGTCAGACCTGTTTGCGATCTCTGCCGATTTGAGCGGGGTTATAACGTCCTTGTAATAATGGAGCGGAAACCCGAGCTGCCGGACCGTGTAGTGCAGGATATGCGTAAAGACCTCACTGTCGCTGTTGTACCCGGTGTACCCGGGGAGCCCCCTGCTCGAAAGATATTCCCGGATCGGCACGAATGCCGTATTCTCGCCATTGGTCATGGAGCAGTACCCCTGGATGAAGAAGGGGTGGCAGGCATAGAGGTAGATCGCATAATTGGTGTTCTGTCTGCCCTGGGCAAAGATGACCTTTGCCTTGAGGCTGTCGTTGTCAAGGCCGAAGAATTCTGCCACCTGGAGCGGATCTCCGACCTCTTTGATCGTGATCACATCAGGATAGAAAGAGAAGACAAAGATCGACTCGTCCGCTTCACCAAGCTTCCGCAGGGTAAGCCTTGTATGCATAAGCAGGTCTTCCTTGTCCTGCATCGGCCTGTCCTTGAACGATTTCGGATAGTCATAGACATTCGCAAAATAGTATTCATGAGGTGTTATGGTCCTGACCTTTCGGATCTTGGGGGACCAGACATGTTTCTGCCGGAACCCTGCCTGCTTCATGAAATTTTCAAGCACCTCCATACCTTTTGCAGAGCAGATACCTGACAGGACCGGGTATTCCTTCAGATCGGCAAATTCATTGCCGAGGTTCTTGAGGGTAAGGCCAAGACCGGAACCGTCATGCCCCTCTTTCATGGTCTCGAGGGCCAGTACGGGTTCGATCGGCGAAATGTAGTCTTTTGATGTGATCGCAGCAAGTCTGCACATGTCTTTGTACCTCAACTTAAATTATACTGCAGTTCGGCTTCAAGGAAAAAAAAGCGTCTATAATCAGATAGTTCTGATCTGAGACGCTGATACGGCAACCGTTTGCCGTCCAAATATAATAAAAAGCATCAGATATATTTGTCAACTTCTCAGGCAGTTGATCAGGATGGGCATGGCTGCCGTGAACCCCGTTTTTTTCAGGCCTCAAGCCATCCTCTGGGCATCAGGGAATACGGCTGCAGTCCTGTTATGCTTCCTTGACAAAGATTTTTTGATTGGACTAAACTCTTTGCCAATAGGTAACCGTTTTCCATGGAAAAAATTTCATCTGGCATATCCGGCCTTGATCCGCTCATTGATTCCTTTTATATCGGTGATAATGTCGTATGGGAAGTTGATGCCGGCACCTCGTATGACACCTTCGTCGTTCAGTTCATCAAACAGTCTTTCCTCGACAGGCAGAAGATAATCTACGTCAGTTTTAACCGGTCGCCGCTCAGCATCCTCCAGGAACTCAGGGATATCCTCAGCCCGGAGCATTTCATTCTTATCGACTGCTTCACTGCCGGAAAAGGAAAGAATGACAATACCTTCCTCAGGTTTTATGAAACAGAACACGATTTCCCTGTCATACGGATCGACAACCCGAAGAACATAGATGAATTCACCCAAAAGATGAACGAACTGGAGGACAGCCTTCCGCTCGGCGCGCGGTACGTCATTGACAGCCTGACCGGCATGCAGGACCTCTGGGGCGATGAGAACAATACATACAAGTTTTTCACGTACATGTGCCCCCGGCTGTATGACCTCGGCACCGTGGCTTACTGGATCCTCGAAAAGGAGGCCCACAGCCAGGCGTTCAAGGCCAATCTCAGACATATAACGCAGGTCGTGCTCGAGCTGTACAAGAAAAAGGACAAGCTCTTCCTGAGGGCCCTGAAACTGGTAGGCAGGCCGAGCCGTGAAGCATTCAAGCCCCATGCATATGACGTAGAAGGCGGCACGATCCTCATCGTTCCGGCAAAAAAGGAACATACGTTCGACATCGGCAGCAAGATCAGGGACGCGCGCATGAAACTCGGCATGTCGCAAAAAGACCTTGCCGATAAGGTAGGGCTCACCTCCAGTTCCATATCCCAGACCGAAAATAATCAGATCAGCCCTTCCCTGAACACCTTTCTGCAGCTGGCAGCAGCCCTGAACATCAAACCAACGGTCCTGCTGCAGAGCGACAAGAAGAAGGACGAGGCCAGATGGCTGACCAGAAGCCGTGCCATCAGGGAGAACCTGATCGAAAAAGCACCGGAATATTCGATCTTTGGCGCAATGTCTGACGCAAGGTTTTCGGCCTATGTTGCGGTGATGAATCCGGCAGCCCAACTGGACAGACATTTTTTTCAGCAGAAAAAAGACGAACTGATATACGTGATAAAAGGTAGCGTTGCGGTGGTCATTGACAACCGGGAGAAAGAGCTGAAGCCGGGGGACACGGTCTTTCTGCAAGACTCTCTCCCTTCCCGGTGGGCCAATACATCGCATGAGGAGGCAGTGTTATTCATCGTATGCGTATAAGCAGATATTTCTCTGCCTGACAGGAGATTCAATCTGCCTGCAGGATTTTTTTTGTCTGACAAGGTAAGTAAGGCTTAATTTCCTGGGCCATTATTTACCAATACTTAATGAAAGGAGGCAGCGGGGCAGGAGAGAGCAGTGAGATATCAGGGCTATCAGTCAGAACAACAACAAATTTAAGGAGGAAGTAATTATGAATCTGCAGCAGCCAAATGCAAATGATGCGACCAGAACAACCAATCGCTCAAGAAGTGTTTCCCCGATGAGCGGTCTCTGCACCCGCTGTATCGACGGATGCAGAGGGAATTGCGAAGTCTTCAAGGCAACGTTCAGAGGCCGGGAACTGATCTATCCGGGACCCTTTGGCGAGATCACCGCAGGCGGTGACAAAAATTATCCGATCGACTATTCCCACCTGAACATCCACGGGTATGCACTCGGCGCCAAAGGCCTTCCCAAGGGACAGAAAGGCAACCCTGACACCGCAACGTTCCCAAGTGTCAGCACCGAGACCTCCTATGGCTGGGACAGGAAAGTGAACATGAAGGTCCCGATCTTCACCGGCGCACTCGGCTCGACAGAGATCGCCCGCAAGAATTGGGAGCATTTTGCGGTCGGTGCAGCGATCTCCGGCGTCACGATCGTCTGCGGCGAGAACGTATGCGGCATCGATCCCGAGCTTGAGCTGAACAAACAGAACAAGGTCGTAAAGGCCCCGGACATGGACCGCAGGATCGAGACCTACCGCCGCTATCATCAGGGCTTCGGCGAGATCCTCGTCCAGATGAACGTTGAAGACACCCGTCTCGGCGTGGCCGAATATATCATCAACAAGCACGGGCTCGAGACGATAGAGCTGAAATGGGGCCAGGGAGCAAAATGCATCGGCGGCGAGATCAAGGTCAAGTCCCTTGAGCGGGCCATCGAACTGCAGAGGCGCGGATACATCGTCACGCCGGATCCGTCAGACCCTATTGTGCAGGCTTCGTTCAAGGACGGCGCGATCAAGGAATTTGAACGCCACAGCAGGCTCGGCTTTGTTGACGAAAAGAGCTTCTACGACGAGGTCAAGAGGCTGCGCAAGCTCGGCTTCAGAAGGGTAACCCTGAAGACCGGCGCGTACGGCCTGAGAGAACTAGCCATGGCGATCAAGTGGAGCTCAAAGGCCAAGATCGATCTGCTCACCATTGACGGCGCTCCGGGCGGCACCGGCATGAGCCCCTGGCGCATGATGGAGGAATGGGGAATGCCGTCTCTCTATCTGCATGCAGCAGCGCAGGAATTCTGCCAGATCCTTGCCGACCGCGGCGAGCGGGTTCCTGACATCGCCTTTGCCGGCGGCTTCAGCAGTGAAGATGGCATCTTCAAGGCCCTTGCACTGGGAGCGCCCTTCACCAAGGCGGTCTGCATGGGCAGGGCATTAATGATCCCCGGCATGGTCGGCAAGAACATCGCGCAGTGGATGGCAAAGAATGACCTGCCGAAGACCGTGAGCGACTTCGGCTCAACGGTCGAAGAGATCTTCGTCTGCTACGAAGAGGTGAAAAACATCGTCGGCGCCAAAGAGATCAAGAACATCCCGCTCGGAGCGATCGGCATCTACAGCTATTCGCAGAAGATCAGGATCGGCCTGCAGCAGATCATGGCAGGCGCCCGCTGCTTCAATGTCCCCTCTATCACGCGGAATGAGCTGATGTCACTCACCGAGGAATGCGCAAAGGTGACCGGCATCCCCTATCTCATGGATTCATACCGCAAGGAAGCAATGAAGATACTCAAGGCAAAATGATCCGGCATCATCGCTGACGGCCGGGACCCCTGGCAATGGTCAGGGGTCCCGCTTTCGACGGCAAGCAACGCAAAAAGGAGGCGTCTCATGAACTACGGCAAACCAAATGCAAGCTCAGCTACAGGGACAAAAAACAGGGTCGCGGACACTGCCCCCAATTCCGGCATCTGCTCGGTCTGTCTTGACGGCTGCCCTGGCCCGTGCGAGGTCGGCAAGTCATCGTACCGCGGCAGGGAGGTCATCTATCCCGCACCCTTTGGCAAAATAACATCAGGCGCAACAAAGGAGTATCCTGTTGACTACTCTCATCTGAATATCCAGGGCACATGCGTGGGAGCTCTGGGCATCAGCGCTGACTCGGATAATGCGATCTTCCCGGCAGTATCGACAGAGACCTCGCTCGGCAATAACAGCAAAGTGAATCTCGCACTCCCGGTCTTTACCGGTGCGCTGGGATCAACAGACATCGCAAAGGACAACTGGGAAGGTCTTGCCATCGGCGCTGCCATCTCGGGGATCATGGTCGTAGTAGGTGAAAACATAGTCGGCATGGACTCGCAGGCCGAGATCAGGAAAGGCAGGGTTGTCCGGTCTCCTGAGCTGGAGCGCCGCATCACCTGCTTTAAGGACTGGTACTCTGGCCAGGGCGCTATCATTCTGCAGCAGAACGTCGAGGATACGCGGCTGCATTCCGCAGAATATGCGATCGAGAAACTGGGCGTTACCTGTATTGAGCTGAAATGGGGGCAGGGTGCAAAGAATATCGGCGGAGAGGTAAAGCTGAAGACCCTGGAGAGGGCAAAGGAACTGAAACAGAGGGGATATATTGTAATACCGGACCCGGAGAACAGCTCAGTAAAAAAAGCATTTGAAGCAGAAGAGTTCAAGGAGTTCGAGCGCCACTCGCGGCTCGGCATGGTCGAATACGACGGCTTTGTCAAGACGGTCAACCATTACCGGAATGCAGGGGCGAAGTTCGTTTCTCTCAAGACCGGAGCGTACAGGGCGCCGGACCTTGCCCGGGCGCTGCGCTACGCATCTGACGCAGGGGTGGACCTCCTTACCATCGACGGTGCAGGCGGCGGGACCGGCATGAGCCCCTGGAGGATGATGAATGAATGGGGCATCCCGACCATCTATTTGCAGGCCCTTGCATACAAGTTCGCATCCAAGCTCAAGGCCAAAGGGAAGCATGTCCCTGATCTTGCCATGGCAGGCGGCTTTTCCCTCGAAGACCACATCTTCAAGGCCCTGGCCCTCGGCTCACCCTATTTTAAGGCTGTCTGTATGGGCCGCGCCCTCATGATCCCGGCCTTTGTCGGAAAAAATATCGGGCGCTGGATTCAGGAGGAGAAACTGCCGCCCGAGATCAGGAAGCACGGCGATGTACCGGAAAGGATCTTTATCAGTTATGAGACGCTGAAGACGAGGTTCGGTAAGGATTTCAAGAAGCTCCCGATGGGGGCCATAGCGCTGTACACCTTTGCAGACCGGCTGAAGCTCGGACTGCAGCAGCTTATGGCAGGGGCACGGAAGTTTTCCCTGCCCTACATCGACAGAAATGATATTGTGTCGCTCACCCGTGAAGCAGCAGAAGTGACCGGCATTCCTTATGTAATGGAGTCCGACCTTGAAGAGGCGGACAGGATCCTCTTGGGCTGAGGAATTAAAATACGTTGTTCTGCCCCATAGTACCCGGCTCACCAGGGCAGCAGAACAGAAGACGGAGCGCAGGTGAATAAGACCATATTTGCAATCCTGGATATTCTCGGGAGACAGCGTGAGATCATCGGGTCCCGCGAGATATCACGCCAGCTCAAGGCGCACGGGATCGATCTGACCGAAAGGACCGTGCGATACCATCTCAGGATCCTCGATGAGCGCGGGTACACAGAAGTGTTCGGCAAGGAAGGCCGGAAGATCACCGACCATGGCAGGGAGGAGCTGAAACATGCCCAGGTGCCGCAGAAGGTGGGATTCGTCATCAGCAAGATAGAGTCGCTTTCCTATCAGACCACCCTTGATATCAATACCATGGAAGGTGACGTGATCCTGAACGTCTCGTTCTTCCCGAAAGACAGCATCCGGAGTGCCGTGGAAGCGCTGAGACCGGTGCTGCAATCCCCTTATGCCATGAGCAGCCGGCTGATCCTGAAGCCGGAGGGTGAAGCGATCGGTGATGTGGTGATACCGGAGGGCATGATCGGGATCGGGACCGTCTGCAGTGTCACCATCAACGGCATCTTCCTCAAGGCCGGCATACCGATCTCCTCACGGTTCGGCGGCGTTGTCGAGGTCTCCCATGGCAAGGCATCGCGGTTCATCTCGATCATCAGTTATGAGGGTTCTTCGCTTGATCCGCTCGAGATTTTCATCCGCAGCAAAATGACCGATGTTGCCGGGGCCCTGCAGAAGGAGAGCGGCAAAATCCTGGCCAGTTTCAGGGATATCCCCCTGATCTGCAGGGACCAGGCCATCCGGATCGCACAGACCATGTCGGGAAAAGGCCTGCAGGGAATCCTGGCGATCGGCGAACCCAACACCCCGCTTCTGGACATACCGGTCGGCATGGACAAGGCAGGGGTGGTCGTTGTCGGCGGATTAAACCCGATCGCTGCGGTCGAGGAGCTGGGCATTGTAACGGAAAGCAAAGCAATGTCAACACTGTACGAATATGCAAAGCTGTCAACACTGGACAGCGCATTAAAGGAGATCCATGAAGAAGATTGAGGCGATCATTAAACCGTTCAAGCTCGATGACGTAAGGACCCTGATCAATGATCTCGGCATTCAGGGCATGACCATAACCGAGGTAAAAGGTTTCGGCAGGCAGAAGGGCCATACGGAACTGTACCGGGGCGCCGAATATGTTGTGGACTTCATTCCGAAGGTCAAGATCGAACTGGTGATCCCGGACTACATGGCAGATGCCGCGATAAAAGGGATCCTTAAGGTTGCCAGGACCGGCAAGATAGGTGACGGGAAGATATTCGTAAGCAGTATCGACAACGCCATAAGGATACGCACCGGAGAAGAGGGCGAACAGGCGATCAGCTGAAGCGGCCTTTCTCTCCATCAAAAGGGAGAGGAACAGGCCGATGGGCAGTATGCATTCCCATGACCTGATCACAGCAGGCCGCCCCTGTCCGGAACGAAAAAAATGTGCTATCGTAATATACACATAGACTTAGTAACGGGGGGACAGATGAACAACAAACCTATAGCCATCGAAAATTATGAAACGGAGCGGGACAGTATGGACCAGTTCTCCTCTATCTCGTTCGAACATCCGATTGAAAGGCTGAAGCACCACATCCATCAGACAAAGGGAAAGATGCTGAAATCCGAATGCTCCTTTGACGGCACAGCATACGTAATATGGGAAAGCCAGGGCAAACAGTACAGGGCCTGGTGCACGTGGCCGGACAACGATACAACCATTAACTGGAAAGCCGTGCCCTGAGAAGAGGAAGCATCCCGTTCAGCCGAATCCGGCCGCTCTGAGCTCACCTTCTGCCTGTTTTCAGGTGAGCTGACAGTTTCCCGATCAGTTCTTTTGCCTTCTCAATGCGGCTGTCCTGCGGACGGGCATACCGGACAAATTCCTCATACGCCCCTGAGGCCTCGCGGTACAGCTTCTTATTGATGAACGCGCCGCCGAGATTGTAATAGGCATCTGCAAATCCTGCTTTTATCGCCACCGCTTTCCCATAGGCACTGACCGCATCATCTGCCTGTCCTTTTCTCATATAGGCAGTGCCGAGGTTGTTATAGGCCTCTGCATATTGCGGAGTGATCCTCACCGCATCTTTGAATGCCTGTATCGCCTCATCGATATCATTCCCGGCCAGATAGGTGATGCCGAGCTTATAAAAGGCCTCGGAAAAGAACGGATTGATCCTGACCGCCTCCCGGTACGCCTCAATTGCCTCACCTGCCAGCCCTTTTTTATATAACGCCACACCAAGATTCACATACGCAGCGTCGAACTCGGGATCGGCCCGTATCGCCTGCCGGTATTCTGCAACGGCCTCATTGAGCTGTCCGTTATTGAACAGGGCTATGCCAAGATTAAAATGTGCAGCGTTCAGGTCGCTGTCAAGGCGAAGCGCCTCCTGGTACGAGCTGATCGCCTCCCTTAACAAGCCTTTCTGGGCCAGGGCATTGCCCAGATTATAATGGGCATCCGCATTTTTCGGGTTCAGCCGTATGCTCTCCCGGTAGTTCCTGATCCCTTCTTCAACAAGGCCGAGATTGGCCAGGGACATCCCTTTATTAATAAGTTCCCCTTCCTTAAGGTTCTCAAGGTGCGGCGGAGCAGGCAGTGCTTCCCCTGTTTTCCTGGTGATCTCGTGATGAAAGACCTTCTCGATGTCCATGCGCAATGCATGGAAATCTTCGTACCGCTTATCGCGTCTTTTCTGCAGGCACTTCGTGATAATATCGGCAAGCACCTTGCCCTTGCCGGGGACCCTGGGGATCGGATAGTCTTTATGCGCCTTCCGCCAGGTATCCCCTTTGCGCGGCTGGAACGGGAGCTCGCCGTTGTTCACAAGCTGGAACAGCACAATGCCGAAGCTGTACATATCGCTTCTCGCCTCAGAGACCCCGTAGAACTGCTCCGGCGCCATCCAGGGCGGCGAGCCTGCAACGACCCTGTTGTTATGCGTATCGAGAAACGTCAGGCCTTGCTGGTTCTTCTGCATCAGGGCCTTGATCTCATCGGTCTGTTCAGCCTTCTGCCAGAGCCCGACAAGGCCGAAGTCGGTGATCTTCACATCACCGTCCATGGTGATCATGATATTGTCCGGCTTTATATCACGATGCGGGGTGACGCCCTTTGAGCAGGCATATTCCATCCCATGGCAGAACTGGATCGCCCACTGCAGGGTCTGCTTCAGAGAAAACGGGCTCTTCAGATACGGCGTGATCGTGTTCCTGCCCAGCCCGTCGGGAGATACGAATTCGCAGGCAATGAACATATGGTGATCGATCTCTCTCACCCAGTATGCCCTGACAATATAGGGATGTTTTTCAAGGTATATCCACGCGAGGGCCTCTTTCTTGAAGCTGTCCAGGAGCTTCTTTGAATCAAGATACCGGTCCTGCAGGGTCTTCAGCGCCAGGACCCTGTGATAGTCGCGGTCATAACACATGTACACGATACCCATGGAACTCTTGCCTTCTCCGCCGAAGATATCCTGGACCTGATATCTGCCGCCGATCAGATCGCCGGCCTTGTAACTGCGCGCACGGCCAGACGTCGATGCCGGTCCGGCCTGAGCAGCCATGCCTTCGGGCCGCCGCTCGTGCTGAAAGCCTGAGGTAAAAGGAGGAGGGACAGAGGAAGAGGAGAGCGGAGATTTGCACTTGCCGCATTTCGGCTTTTCCGGAAGCCTCGCCTTCAGGATCCTGTTCTTGACCCTGCAGTTGGGGCAGGCAATGATAACCGATTCTGCCGCAGCAATCCTCTCATCCGAGGAAGGGCCCATCGTCTATATCCTGACCGCTATTGCGGTGATGTTGTCCCTGCCGCCTTTTTCATTCGCATTGCTGACCAGTGAATCCACCAGTGCGGTGCAGTCATCTTTATGGCGCATAAATATAGCCAGGAGCTCATCATCGCTCAGCATGTCGGTCAGACCATCTGTGCATAAGAGGACGATATCGCCGCTCAACAGGTCAAAAAACGAGCTGTCGGGTACCGGACGTTCACCCGGTCCCACTGCCTGGGTGAGGGCCCGCCAGAAACGCGGAGAGATCTTTTCGTGCTCTTGATGAGATCTCGCGTCAGTGGATTCTTTGACCGTATGGTCCCTTGTCATTCTCTGCAGTGTATCTCTGAAAAGATAGACCCTGCTGTCCCCGGCATGGCAGAGCCAGGCCCTGTTGCTCCTGACACTCAACTCGACCAGTGTTGTTCCCATGCCATGGAACTCAGGCTCCAGATCAGCACGGGTCTGTATGGCGCGATGTGCCCGGAAGAGCGCCTCTTCCAGAATACCGGGCACTGCGTCTTCATCTGCCTGTCCTATTCCCTCAAGAATAAAGGCATATGCCTCTTTCACGGCAATATCACTGGCAACTTCTCCGGCATTATGGCCGCCCATGCCGTCTGCCAGCAGGAAGATTCCCTGCTTCTCATCGATCAGGAGGGCATCTTCATTATTGTTCCTGACATGACCCAGCTCTGACTTCCAGACTGCCTTCATTCTGCATGTTCCTTTATTAAAGCGCGGATTTCGTCCCACAGAAGCGACTGCTTTTCTCCCGTCGCTTCTCATGATTGTATCACACAAAAGATTATGTCCCTCAGTATAACGGTCCCAAGCATGACAGCCGGGGGGATACAAAAGAAACTGCATAGCGTGACGCTCCGGTCGGTGAGCAACGGATTTCCTTTAGAAAATTCCGCTTGACTGTCTATCAAATGTGATACAATAAGCCATCACAGGAGGATCACATGGCAAAAACAGCAATGATTACGACACGAGTAGAACCAGACCTTAAGAGTGACGCAGAGAAGGTTTTAAAGACACTTGGGATCAGCACGACCGAGGCGATAAACCTGTTTCTTTCCCAGGTGAGGCTGCGCAAGGGGCTGCCTTTTGATGTGAAGATACCGAACAAGACCACCCTGAAGGCGATGAAGGATGCCGAGGAGAGCCGCAATCTGAGTACCTATGACAGCGTCGATGATTTCTTTGAGAAGATGAAGTCATAGTGCTTAACTTCAGGACCACAAAGCAGTTTGAACGCGACTACAAGCTGGTTGTAAAGCAAGGCAAGGATCTGGCAAAGCTGAAGCGGGTTATGCTAAAACTTGTCAGCGAGGAGCCGCTTGAGATCAAACACCATGACCACCCGCTTACCGGAAACTGGAAGGGCCACAGGGATTGCCATATCGAGCCGGACTGGCTGCTTGTTTATAAGGTGGATAGTAATGCAAGTGAGATCATCTTTATCCGCACAGGCTCACATTCTGCTCTATTTGGCTGATATAGCACAACATTAGCACAGTTCGGGTAAAAATGAGATGGAAAGGACAAAAGAAAAGCTGAAAGAAAACCTTATGTTTCAAGATGTTCTTTCAGCCTTATATGGTGGGCAATGGCAGGATCGAACTGCCGACCCCTCCCGTGTGAAGGGAGTGCTCTCCCGCTGAGCTAATCGCCCTAGAGACCGTAAAGCGTAATCCGTGATGCGTGATCAGTCAACAACAACCAAGATAAAAAAACTTAGAAACTCCTACTGCGTGAACTGTTACCAGTATAGATCAACAGGCCTAGTTCCTGCCAATACACGAATACTTGAAGCCCAGCTTCCGCATCTTCGCCGGCTCATAGACATTTCTGAAATCAAAGAAATACGGCGTCTTCAGCAGGGCCTTGACCTTCATGAGTTCCAGGCTCCTGAACTCATTCCATTCGGTCACGATCACCACCGCATCAGCACCTTTCATACAGTCATAGGTATTTTTTGCATAGCTGATCCTGCTTCTGAAAATCGCCTTTGCATCATCCATAGCGATCGGGTCGAACACTCTCACCTTGGCACCGGCCTTGAGCAGATGTTCGATCAGATATATGGACGGCGCCTCGCGCATGTCATTGGTGTTCGGCTTAAAGGAGAGACCGAGGATTGCCAGGGTCTTGCCGGAAAGCTTGCCGAGCCCTTCACGGATCTTTTCAAGCACAAGCTTCTTCTGATGTTCATTTACATCCACCGCAGACTGCACAATGCCGAGTTCCATATCATGGTTCTTTGCGATCGTAAGCAGAGCCCGCGTGTCCTTCGGAAAACAGGAACCGCCGTACCCCGGGCCCGGATGAAGGAATTTGGAGCCGATGCGCTGGTCAAGCCCCATGCCCTTGGCCACCATATGCACATCCGCGCCGACCCGGTCGCAGAGGCCTGCGATCTCATTGATAAAGGATATCTTTACGGCAAGGAACGAGTTCGAGGCATATTTGATCAGTTCAGCCGTCTCGATGTTCGTGATAACAAAGGGCGTCTCGATGAGATAGAGCGGACCGTACAGGTCCTTCATGATCGCAATAGCCTGCTGGCTCGATGCGCCGATAACGACCCGGTTGGGCCGCATGAAATCCTCGATCGCGGACCCTTCCCGCAGGAACTCGGGGTTCGAGACGATGTCAAAGTCCACCTGCTCCTTGAGCCTCTTGGAGATAATCTTCCTGAGACGTGCTCCCGTGCCGACCGGGACCGTGCTTTTGGTAACGATCACCTTGTATCCCCTGATGTTCTGGGCGATCTCTTCTGCTACCTCTTCGACATAACGCATGTCAGCAGAGCCGTCGCCCCGGGGCGGCGTGCCGACCGCAATGAAGATCACCAGACAGGGGTCAACAGCGTCCTGTATGCGGGTTGAGAACTTGAGTCTGCCGTTCTTGATATGCTTCTTTACGAGGTCGCTCAGGCCCGGCTCATAAAAGGGTATCTCGCCTTTCTTGAGCGCCCTGATCTTCTTTTCGTCCTTGTCAATGCAGGTCACGGCAACGCCGAACTCGGCAAAGCACGCGCCGGTCACCAGTCCTACATATCCGCTGCCGATCACTCCTATGTGCATGGGACCTCCGTGGAATTTTCTTCAGATTGTTCAGATTGTGCGGAATATTATACCTAAATTGCCCTACTTTTTATTCCAATTCCCACGCCTTGGCATATTTCAGAAAGGTGTAATACCCGTACAGCACGGCCAGAAGCAGACCATGCATGCCGTCAAGAAAGCCCCGTCTCAGCACGTACATCCTGAAGAAGGTGAAGCAGGGCCTGGCAACAAGGGAAAGAATGCCCGGCCGGCCGGACCTCTTGCGGAGCTCCCGCGCAGCCAGTGTGGAGTAGGTATCCATCTTCCTGACATAGTCGGAAATGGTCCTGTACGTGTAATGCTCCAGGCAGCCGCTGAGATTGCCGACACTGCCCCGTATCACCACTTTCTCATGGACCTCACGATCCTCAAGCGCGCCCTTCTCTTTTCTGAACAGCCTCACAATGCTGTCAGGCCACCAGCCGCTGTGCCGGATCCATCTGTCGAGAAAGAAATTCTTCCTCTGCAGGAAAAATCCGTCGTGGTCGGTCTGCTCAATGACTGCAGCGATCTCTTCCCGTAATTCACCGGTGATCCGCTCATCTGCATCAAGGATCAGCACCCAGGGGCCTGCTGCATAATCAACCGCTCTCTGCTTCTGCTTCGCATAGCCGGGCCACTCATGCTGATAGACCCGATCCGTATATTTTCTGCAGATCCCGATCGTCCGGTCCGTGCTGAAGGAATCGACCACAATGATCTCGCTAAAATCAGCAGCGCTTCTCAGCGCATCTTCTATGTTGCGCTCCTCGTTATGCGTAATGATCACAACAGAGACCGGGATCAGGGCATGCTCCTTTGAGACCTGGGGTTATCTTTCATTATAGCCGAATAGAGCCGCATTATCGCGTCCCTATAGCGCTCAAACGTGAACTGTTCGGCCGTAATTCTCGCCTCCTTTGACATATGATCACGCAGTTCCCGGTCCTGCAGCCTGGCGAGGCACGCAGCAATCGCTTTCGTGTCCTCCGGTTCTGATACCACAAAGCCGCTCTTCCCGTCCCCGATGATCTCCGAGGCGCCGCTGTTCCTCGTGGTGATCACCGGCAGGCCGCTTGCCAGGGCCTCAAGATGCACGTTGCCAAAGGGCTCATAGATCGTCGGGAAGACAAATACATCGGCTGCAGCATAATACTGCCCGATCTCTTTTTGCGGGCCGCAGAATATCACCCGCTGCTTCCGGACAAGGCTGCGGAACTTCTCTTCAGGCCCCTTCCCCACGATCATCACCGTGATCTTCTGATCAAGCATCTCTGCTGCCTCGATCAGATATCTGACCCCCTTTCGCTCAAAACCGGAGCCGACAAAGAGCGCCACGACCTCATTCTCCGCTATGCCATATTCTGCCCTTATTGCCGTCCGGAACTTCTCCCGGTTGGCCGGATGAAACTTTTCGAGGTCGACCGGATTGTAGATGACCGCAATGTCATCAGAAGCAACCGCATAATGGTCCATGATGTTCCGCTTCACCAGTTCGGAGATGGCGATGATCTTTCTGAAGCGGTGTCCCCTGAAGATACTGCGCTCGAGACCGAGTATGAGCCAGTGATACGGGTTCAGAAGCATGGCTGCCCTGCCAACAAACCCGGTACGCTTCCACCGCTGCCTCAGCCACTCTGCATGGCAGCCGTCACCTGCGCGGTAGATATCCTGATAGAGCGTCTTGTCGTGGGACTGGATGATATCATACGGAGCGCCGGCAAGCTGCTGCCGGGAAAACAGGGCAAAGGTAATGTCCCTCAGGAAAGAATTAAAACGGACTGCCGGCACGCGGTGGAAAAAGATGTTCTTTGCTCCTGCCTCTTCTTCCCACTGCATGGCATGGATATGCACCTCGTGTCCTTCCCGGGCAAGCAGGTCGATAAGGCCCCTGGAAAAGCTTTCTGCTCCGCCGTGAAACGTATATTTTTTTCTGAGAATGGCTATTTTCATGGTCAGCTATGTATGACAGAGTAATATGCCGGCAACAGCACTCGTTCGTCCGCCGCTTATACGGGCATTTCTCACTTGTCCCTTCTGGCCCTCAGGTGACGTGCGACATCGACCTTCATGGTGCCGGCAATACGTTCATTTGCCTTTTCTCCGGTATGGCAAAGACCTATAGAGAGTGGTTCCTGCTCACTAATAGGCAGGGACTTAAGACGGCCCGGCAAAGCGCCCTCTTTATTCCCGGCTGTACCCATAAAACGGGTTGAGCTGCTGCATTGCCTGATCGATATAAGCCAGGTCTGCTTCAGAAAAATGTCGTTTGAATCCGCCTACCTTTCCCTCTCTTACCTTAAAAGAATCGGCATCCGACAGGTCTCCGGGCCTGAGGCTCTTCTTCTGGAACTCGCCGCCAGCCTCCATCTTCTTCATATTTTCGAATCGGGAAAAATCCACGGCTTCCGATATATGACAGGGGTTGACCCCTGCTATGCCGATGAAATCGAGTATCCTGGCGATCTCGCCCGTTGTGTCCGCCTTCATGCTCTCGTAACTGACCCAAAGGCATTGGGGATGGTCCTTCAGCCGTTCACGCCATTCGTTCATCACCCTGACCATATTTCTGATGCCCCATCTTCTCTGCCTCACAAATTCGCTTATCGTACAGGAGATCCTGTTATGAGACCTCCTGGTCTTCTGAAAATACATGGAAACGACAACATCCCTCGGGTCGCGGAAGAGCAGGACCACTTTCTTGCTCCTGAGGACCTCTAACGGGATCAGGTATTTCCCGCGCAGACGTTGGCTGATCGTGGCTTCGCTGAAATGCTTCCAGAGCTCATGACTGTATTCG
Source organism: uncultured Nitrospiraceae bacterium (assembly GCA_964463135.1). Classification (GTDB taxonomy): domain Bacteria; phylum Nitrospirota; class Thermodesulfovibrionia; order Thermodesulfovibrionales; family UBA6898; genus UBA6898. Next base: position 54,186 of record CAYXBA010000001.1, on the reverse strand, counting down.
ATCACAGGGACAGCGCTATCGCGATTGCTCAGGTCTTCGAGTCCAAACGGCAGATGGAAATGAAGCGACAGGAACTTATTCAGCAGCACCCGCAGCCACGTCCTTCCGCTCTTGCCGATCGAAAGAACGATCACGTCAGCACGGGAATGCTTGTTCTTTAATGCCGTAAGGTTCCAGGTAATACGCATAGGTCAGGTTCTCCGGGCGGCCTGCTCAGGGAATACCCATTTTCAGCAAATGGCGGGCAACCACCTCATTCCCATACTCGCTCCAGTGTCCGTCGCACGCGTGATAATAATCGCTCCAGGCAGGATGAAGATCCGCCATATATCCCAGCAGGTCTATGCAGGTAATGTCAGCGCTCCTGCAGAACGCATTCAGTTTGTCGGAAAGAGGTGGAGGGCCTTCCTGCTTGAATCGCTGCAGGTCGGTCAGCCGCGGAATAACGACAAGAAAGACCTTTTTCCCCGCCGACAGTTCCCTGATCTTGGTCAGGGAGTAGAGAACGACCTCCAGCTGTTTCTCTGTAAAATCATAATACCCGGAATACGCTGCAGCCTTCGGACGTTTTTTCGGCAGTTTGTACACATATTTGTCCCTGATAAAATCAAGGGCATTGAAGGTATACGTGTAGTCGGAGAGGAACTCGAACAGGTCATGGAAAATGCCCACGGATTTCTCAGGATAGATCAGGGTGAGGTCGGGATACTTCCCCACAAAATAAGGCCGATACCGGTTGGGCCTGTATTTCATCCAGTAGTCATAATCTCCATCCTGGAAATCGTTATCCGGAAGCAGCCCTATGATGACCGCGTCATGACTGAACTTTGAGGCCAGATGCTTATAGAGGAGATAATACTGAACAGGGCCAAAATGCCCCGATGTCCCAAAGTTCAGGTGTTCTGTTCCGGTTTCCGCCTCAAGGATGTTCGTCATGCGTTTTTGATCGTTAACGCCTACCCCTTCGATCATCGAATCCCCTATTACCACGACCCGCTTCTGCTGACTCTGCAATTCTCTTTCCTTGTCCCTTGCTCCATAGGAATTTGTCGTATAGGTTACGTCGAAACAACTTGCTTTATGCCGGTAGGTATTGTTCTTGTAATGCCAGACGCCGAAATTCCTGTCGATATCCCCCAGAAATGGTCTGGTAATATATACGGGCTTCTTGATCTGCAGCACACCGATTGAAGTCATCAGCATGAGTGACAGTTCGAGCAGGAAGAACGTGACAAAAAGAGACCCAACAACAAGACAACCAGTCCTGATTACAGGACTCCTTTTCCTGCTGTTCATGTCGAAGGCGTTTTTGTGTAATGTCATTGTTCCGTCTCCATAAGCAATTGTCCGTGCTGCGCGACTCGGAAAGACTTTCCCCGTGGCCCGTTGCTGTCCGGGAACCGGCCGACGCAGGGCAAATGCTCAGTAATTAATGTCTGTCCATAATCTCCCATTCTTGTTCTGGCAGTCATTCTCGCAAAGCCAGAAGTAAATGCCTTCGGCAGCGGGAATCCAGTCTTTTCAGCAGGTTCTGGATCCCCGTTTCCACGGGGATGACAAACAAACGGCATTTATTGACAGATACTGATTATATAGCAAAGATGGGGAATTCCGCAGTGCATTCAGCTGCGCCTTCGCGATGACCAGGTCTTCAAGTCCAAACGGCAGAGGGAATTGAAGCGACAGGAACTTATTCAGCAGCACCCGCAGCCACGTTCTTCCGCTCTTGCCGATCGAAAGAACGATCACGTCAGCACGGGAATGCTTGTTCTTTAATGCCGTAAGGTTCCCGGTAATACGCAAGGGTCACTCATTTCTTCCACAACCGATCATGATTTCTTTTCTTCCAAAACTTCGGCCGCACGCTCCACTCCTTCTCTCGTCCTGCGTCTGCGGCGGAGAGCGTTGGTGAATCTCTTCCGAAATCCCTGCCTGAATGTAAACATGATCTTCTCCGGTAACGTGATCTTTGCTGCTGTGTCCCCGTACAGGACAGGATACCCAAGCTGCAGAAGGGTGTCTCCTGCAATGTTTTCAAATAGTTCGACCTCACGCGCTGTCAGAGAGTTCTTCCAAGCCTCAATGCGGTCTGTCGCCGGCTCTTTGCCGACCAGCTGATGTTGTTTGGCAGTATAGACAGGCACACGAAATTCCCCGCCCTGAATCATGGCAGGCTCAAAGCTGATGTCCAGAAAAGTACAGAGTTCCTTTATCGTATTTTCAGGGTCGAGCACAATATCCTCATATCTGACTCTTTTCACCCGCTCACTGCCATACGATGCTTCCACCCTGAGACCACGCTGGATCTTTTTCTTCCACGAAGAGGCTGACCGGTCAATTGTGTTCGGGCCCCAGTCAAGCGGCATGATCGAGGCTGACACTGCCCTGCCGTCCCTGACCAGATGGATCATCTTCGCCCGGGGAAACAGGTCAAAAAGTATGTCTGCATTTTTAATATTCAGCGGAGTATGATCAACGCAGAGACCGGCAGCCGGTTTCCCTGCTTTCTCGGCATATCTCTGAACCAGCCACAGGAAAAGATCCTGATACGAGGCTATCTCCGCGGGAATATCCTGGCCGACATCAAGGCCCCAGTATCGGAAACGAAGATGATTCCTGACGAGGGTGAAAATATCACCCATCGTGACCACATCTTTTTTATTGGCCAGTCGTTTATATGCATCGATCGTGAACTGTGACTCCGGTATGCAGATGCATGAACTGTGAGCGCCAAACATTGAGCCAAGCATCGTCGTCCCGCTCCTCTGCGCCCCGCCGATAAAAACAAGCTTCATATTATCAATCCCCATCTGCCTCATCAGGGTCACGCTCCTGTCTCCATGAGGTGCTTCGATACTATCCCGTATTTATAAATATCCCAGCTTCTCCATGGCCCCTCCGGCCTGCTTCAGAAATATTTCCCTATTCTCTGCTCCAAGCCTCTCTATTTGGTTCTTGTTGACATCTCCCCGGAAATAATTTCTTATCTCCTCAACAGGGAACCAATGGGTCTCCCTGTCTTTCGATCCGCCAAACGTATAACTGCGCGTCCCGTCAGGGTTCATGGACCTCTTGGCCTGCAGTCTCACCTTCTCGACCTTTCCTTCATCCAGTCCGGCAAAGGAATAGATTTCCTTCATAAACCTGAGAGGGTCAGATACCATTTCTTCAAACCGTACAATGCGATAGTTCGGAATCCTGCCTGAGTCCTCTATCATTTTCAGGCAAACCTTCCCGTACATTCTGCCCGCTTCCTCAGCAGTCCAGCCTCTCCGCATAAACCCTTCGCAGAGCGCCAGCCCATTCCTTACGAGTGCAATAAACGTAGCATCAGGATACATCCCTGCAAACAGGCTGCTGGCAAGCACCAGGCCGTTAACGTTCTTTGCGAGAAAACGGCTTTTCCTCACTTCCTCCCGTGTATACCGCACATCTTCGGCCTTGAATTCGTTTCTGGCAGTCGTGATCTTGTCGATAAAGAAAAAAAGGTCGACGTACGGCATCATAAAACGCGAAAGATGTCTGGGAGTATCAATATCTTTCGTCCTGTGGAGTACGACTGCGCCCGATGAAACCTTTATGGGCATATAGAACAGCTTCCTCGCCCATCTGTCGAGCGCGTGCCTCGACCCCCTGCTGTTAAACACAAACTGCGTTTCGCCGCTTAGCCAGCAGACATCAGGGTGTGAGGCGAGAAGGTTCATGATCAGATTCGTCCCGCCGTATTTAAAACCGTTCATGAATATCGGGGCTTTATTCAGCATGATGTGTCCGTCTGTTCTCTTCTGTGTACAGTTTTGTTTTCTGTTGCATGATCGCGCAGTTCCTACCGGCCAATAGTGCGTTCCGTTTTCCGGAGCATTTCTCCATACAGGGCTTCCCATTTTCTGGCTGTCGCCTGAATGCCAAAATTCTTTTCTATATATGCTCTCGCCGCTTTGCCCATTTCCCGGGCTGACTCCCTGTCTGTTATAAGCTTTTTCAGGCCCTCGGTGAGCAGGAGGGTACTGCCGACAGGTATAACATAGCCGCTCACGTTATCCTGAACAATCTCCTTCATCCCTCCCGCTGTTGTTACCAGCACGGGCTTCGCCATTGCCATGGCCTCCAGCAACGCATTTGGAAGCCCTTCCTTTTCCGAGGGCATAACAAAAATGTCCATCGACAAAAGCAAATTTGCGATATCACTTCTCTCACCAATAAACAGGACATGGTCCTGGAGGCCTTTTTCACTCGCCAGCTCGCTCAGCACATTCAGGGATGCCCCCCTGCCGACAATGAGAAGTTTAACATTATCCAGATCCCTTTTAATATCAGCAAATGCCTCGATAAGATAGGGCAAACCCTTTGCAGGCACCACTCTTCCGACAAAGCCGATCACAATATCACTCTCGTCGATGCCCAATTCCTTTCGCAGGTCTGTTAACGGCGTTGCAGGACTGAAATAATCCGTATCAACGCCGTTGCGGATGACCATGACCTTGGACGGATCGATATGATCATACCGGATAACATCACCCCTTACGGCTTCTGATACAGCAACGATCTTGCAGGAGAACCGTGACAGCAGATGATTGGCAATCCTTCGCTGAATCTTCTTTTCTTTCGTATAGACATTATGAATGGACGGCACGCAGGGGACCCGACACAGTAACGCCGCGATTCTGCCGTTAAGATTTGCTCCGTATCCGTGTGTCCTGACAATATGGATCCTTTTATCCGTCATGAGTCGTCTGAGTCTGCTGACAGCGGAGGGGATAAAACGATCATTATTTTTCAGGCGTAGCGCAACAAACTCGACACCGCTCTTCTCGATGAGATCACCCACGGTCCCTTTACCGCCTATGCAGCATACGAGGGGATTGATCACCTCCCGGTCATACGCCTTAAGGAGATTAAACAGCTGCCTGATGACGCCGCCGCCGGTGGAATGCTGCACCACATGAAGCACATTGATCCTGCTCATGGCAGGGAACTCCCGCACGCGCGGTCCATACGTTCAGTCCGGGACAGAACCGGCCATCGCCGTTCCGCCCTTCCTGCTGAGCAGCCTCACATACAGATCCTCCCACGCCTTTGCCGTACTCCGTATGCTGTAGCTCCGTTCGATGCACTGCCGTGCCGCTGCGCCGAGCTTCTCTGCATATGGTCTGTCATGCAGGAGCTTCTGCATCGCCGCCGCCAGCAGCACAGTATTGCCGATCGGAACAATGAGGCCGTTTTCGCCTTCGCGTACGATCTCCCCCATGCCGCCGGCTGTGGTTACGATCACCGGCCTCGCAGCAGCCATTGCCTCAAGGAGCGAGTTCGGCAGGCCCTCTGCAAGTGAGGACATGACGAACATGTTCATGGCTGTCAGGATCTGGGGCACATCGTTCCGTTCCCCAAGAAAAAGGATAGTATCGCCCAGCCCCCGATGCTGTGCCATTTCTCTGAGCTCCTGCAGGAGCTGTCCGCCGCCCACAATGAGCAGCCGGACCCTGCCCGGGTCTTTGACGACCTCGGCAAAGGCCGCAACAAGGTCCGGAAGTCCCTTCGCAGGCACCAGCCTTCCCACAAACCCTATGACCCGCTCATCCGGTGATATGCCCAGTTCTTTTCGAATGCTGTCGCCGTTTACCAAAGGGCTGAAGCGGTCCGTATCAACACCGTTCCTTATGACCAGCACGTTGTCCGGAGCGATATGGTCATACTGTATGATGTCCAGCCGTATGCTGTCGGATACGGCAACGAAACAGCTTGTCCAGAGAGCCAGGAGCCTGTTCACCAGCCTTCGCTCCCAGCGCTTGTCCTTCTCGTAATTATCATGGAGAGAGGGGATGACCACAGGGACGCGGGCCAGTCCGGCGGCGATCCTCCCGTAAAAGTTCGCCCGGTACCTGTGGGTCCTCACCACATGGATGCGCCGCTGCTTCATGAGGCGGTATAATCCAAAAATTATTTCGAATGAAAATCTGTGATGTCTCTCAACGCCGAGAGAGACAACGTCAATGCCACTCTTCATGATCTGCTCTCCGATGCCGCCTATCGGCTTGAAAGAACAGACAACCGGCTGAACAAGGTCCCGGTCATATGCCCTGAGAATACTTAAAAGCTGCTGCTGAACTCCTCCGACATTCGAATTCTGAAGCACATGCAGAACATTGATTTTTTCCATGGTTCCTATTCTATATAAAAACGCGCGCCATTGAAAACTCTCTTCGCAGGCGTTTTGGTGATGCGGAACGATCCTTTATCATGCAGACACACTTCGATCCAGGCGTTGATCAACACGGCAGGCAGAAATGATAAGGAAGCGATCAGTGCCCTGGCAGGGCATTTTTCTTCTTCAGGACTTTTTCGAACAGGGCGACATATGCACCCACCGTCGCATCGATGGAAAAATTTGCACGTGCGCGCTCTCGGACATGGCTGCCCATGTTCGCTGCATAGACCCTGTCAGCGAGCAGCGACGCAATGGCCCCGGCGAGCGCATGACTGTCTCCGGGGGGGACGAGGATGCCGTCCTGCTCAGAAGCGATCACTTCCCTGACCGGAAGGATATCCGAGGCAATGATCGGCTTGCCCATGGCCATGGCCTCAATAACAGCATTCGGCAGCCCTTCCCAGTGTGACGGGAACGCAAATATATCCATGGCATCCAACAAGGCAGGGATGTCCCTGCGCCAGCCGGCAAAGATCACCCTGTCAGCAATATGCAGTCTCTCGGCAGAGGCTGTCAGCTCACCTTTCAGTGCGCCGTCTCCCACCATGAGCAGCACAACATCGGGATGCCGCTCCATCACCTCGGCAGCGGCCTCAACAAGATACCGGTGCCCCTTCTGGTCCGTGAATCTCCCGACAGTCCCGATGACACGGCAGGCTGCCGAAAGGCCAAACTCTTTCCGGACCGTTGAACCATCAGCAGCTGAAAACCGGCTCATATCAATGCCATTGTAAATGACCTGCACCTTGCCATCGGGAACTGCATCATAGCGGACGATATCCCTTTTTACTGTTTCCGAGACAGCAACCACCTTGTCCGTGAGCCGTGAAAGGAGATGGTTCACAATTCTCCTGTTCAACTTCCTGTCTCTCTGGTAGATATTGTGAACAGAAGCGATTATGCAGGGAACGCCGGCCAGCAGGGCCGCCACTCTGCCATAGAGGTTTGCGTTATATCTGTGGGTGCGAACGATTTTTATGTTCTTTTCTTTTATGAGCCGATAGAGGTCCCTGATAATGGTCCAGTCGAATCTGTCCTTGGGCTTCTGCAGGCAGACGACCTCTATGCCGGATTCTTCCATCTCCCGTCCGATGTCTCCTATATCATAGAGGGTGCAGACGGTTACGGAATATCTGCTCCGGTCATAGTTCCTGAGCACCAGCTGGAGCTGTGTCTGTACGCCTCCGACGACCAGCTTTGGTATTACATGCAGGATAGGTATGCGCTGCATCAGATCGTTCCCGTTCCGCAGCCAAACGGGTTATGCATGAGCACGGCAGATAGCGGGATCAGGGGAGTGCAAAATCCTACCAAGTATTTTCAAAATCCTCAGGCAGATATTCATGGTCTCTTTCGATATAAAAGCTCTCAAGATCCTTTTTCGAGGACAGGTTGCTGCGGTTGAACAGCTTGGAGATAAGCGCCACAGGAGTCAAAATGAGATAAAACACGGCCGAAAGCAGGATGAACGAATTGATCCTGCCCAACAGATGCGCTACGCCAAACCAGAACTGAGCTATCTTTTCTGCAAGGTGCCGTGAAAATATGGCAGCACAAAGAAGGCCAAGAGAAACAAAGACAAGAGCCCTGACCCCGAACAGAAGGGAGAGGACCAGGAGACCTGCAACGATCACCAGGATCGCCTCTAAGATCTGTTCTCGTTTCATCGTTCTTCTAAAAAAGAGTATAAATGAACGGTGCGATGGCAGAACCGCCGCCGATCACGATCAGGATACCGACAAGGAGCAGAACGATGATGACAGGCAGGAGCCACCATTTTTTCCTCTGCGCCATAAATTTGATAAGATCACTCAGAAAGTCCATCTGCCGGCATATCTCCTTTCAGTAATCACAAAAATCCTGTGTTCAATAGTATCATGCCGCAGCTTTCCCTGTCACCAGTTCCCCCCAGCGCGCCGCATGCGTCCTCAGTCAAGTACGAACTCCTGCTGCCAATCTGTCTTCTCCTCCCAGACAGGCTGCTCTTTCTTGTCAAAAAGACAGTTTCCCACCACGAGATAATCCATCTCGGTCCGGATGAAACACCGGTATGCATCCTCCGGGGTACAGACAATGGGCTCCCCTCTGACATTGAAGCTGGTGTTGACAAGAAGGGCATAGCCCGTCTTCTTTTTGAACGCAGAGATAAGCCGCCAAAACCGGTCGTTCGTCCCTTTGTGCACGGTCTGGATCCTCGCTGAAAAATCGATATGCGTAACAGCAGGGATATCAGACCGGTTGTGATACAGCTTGTCCTTGATAGAGAAGTTCTCGTAATCCGGCGGCAGCGGCTTTCTCCTGCCTTCTGCAACAGGCTGCACGATAAGCATATACGGGGATGGCCCCTTCATCTCAAAATAGTCCCCTGCCTCTTCGGCGAGCACTGCCGGTGCAAAGGGCCTGAAACTCTCCCGGTATTTGATCTTGAGATTAAGTTTCTTCTGCATCTCCGTGTTTCTTGCATCCGCTATGATGGACCGGTTGCCAAGCGCCCGCGGCCCGAACTCCATCCTGCCCTGAAACCAGCCCACCACCTCGCCTGATGCTATGACCCCTGCAACGGTTCCGGCAAGTTCGTCAAAGTCCTCGAACCGGCGATACGCTGCCTTGAACTTTCTTGCCATCATCTCCACGTCCAGGTCGGAAAATTCGGGCCCCAGATAGGTCCCCTGCATGGCGTCAGGACTGTTCAGCTGCCGCTCCTGTCTGAAGTACAGATAATGAGCAGCCAGCGCTGACCCCAACGCGCCGCCTGCGTCACCGGATGCAGGCTGGATAAAGATATTCTTAAATATACCTGTATTCTCCAGCTTGCCGTTTGCAACACAGTTCAGGGCTACCCCTCCTGCAAGGCAGAGATCATCGGCACCGGTCAGCCGTTTGGCCTCCTGTGCCATCAGGATAACCACTTCTTCGGTCACCTGCTGAATGGCAACTCCCAGGTTGCAGTGGTGCTGCAGGAGTTCGTCTTCCGGTTTTCTCTTCGGGAAACCAAAGAGTTGCTCCCACTTCTGGTCATTGACCATGCGCAGACCATACGCATATTCGAAATAGTCCTGGTCCAGCCGGATGGAACCGTCCGGTCTGATCTCCAGAAGATGTTCCTTGATTGTCTTCACGTATCGGGATACATCCTCAGACGACGCGTTGCCGTAAGGCGCAAGCCCCATCAGCTTATACTCCCCCGAGTTCACCTTGAAGCCGAGAAAATAGGTGAAGGCTGAATAGAGAAGGCCAAGGGAATGAGGGAACCTGAGTTCCTTGAGTATACGGATCCTGTTCTTTTCCCCAAGACAGAAAGAAGCGGTAGCCCATTCGCCCACGCCGTCAATGGTCAGGATCGCGGCCCGTTCAAACGGCGAGGGAAAGAAAGCGCTTGCAGCGTGGGACAGGTGATGTTCAGGGAAGAGAAGTTTCAGCTTCGAAAGATCGGCGTTCTCATCCATCTGTGCCAGTTCGGTCCTGATAAGCCGCTTCAGGAACATCTTTTCCTTGAGCCAGACCGGAATACCGGTCAGAAATGACCGTATGCCTCTGGGGGCGAACTGGTAGTACGTTTCGAGCAGTCTTTCAAACTTAAGCAGCGGTTTGTCATAGAACACAACGGCATCGAGTTCGCCAAGCGTCAGACCTGCATATTCAAGACAGTATCTTACTGCTGATGCCGGAAATGAGGCATCGTGCTTTTTGCGCGTGAACCGTTCCTCCTGAGCCGCAGCAATAACATTGCCGTCAACAACAAGGGCAGCAGCAGAGTCATGATAGAATGCAGAGATCCCGAGAATTTTCATATCAGATCGTTCCTATTATACTGTTGCGCGCCATAAGATTCACATCCTTCATTGTTTGTCCTGAACCTGCCAGCGCCCTTTTCTGCGCAGAATTCCTTCAAAAAGGTCCATATAGGCACTGACAGTCCTCCGAATGTCGAATTGCGAAAGGGCCCTCTCCTGCGCAGCCTTACCCATACCGGCCGCCAGCTGCCTGTCTGCCAATAGTCTGCTCATAGCTGCGGCAAGAGCAGTGCTGTCCTCTGTCGGCACAATGATCCCCGCACCCTCCGGCCCAAGCACCTCCCGGTTCGGTTCGATGCCGGACGCAATGATCGGCTTTCCCGCTGTCATGGCCTCAACAAGTGCGTTCGGCATGCCTTCCCAAAAGGAAGGAAAAACAAATAGGTCCATTGCCGCCAACAAGTTCGGCACATCATCCCGCGTTCCCGTAAAGATGACATTTTTTCTTATGCCCTTCTCGGCAGCACGTTTCTCCAGGCCGGCACGCTCAGGTCCGTCTCCCACGATCAATGCAATGAGCTCCGGGTTCTCCTTCACCAGCAGCGACAGAGCGTCAACAAGAAACTTCTGGCCCTTCTGATAGGACAGCCTGCCCACTGAACCGACAACAGCAGCCTGCTCCGGAATACTGAATTCCGCGCGTATCGCGGTCCCTTCTGCGTTCCTGAAGCGTGCAGCGTCAACGCCGTTATAGACCACCTGGATCTTGTCAGCAGGGAGGCCGTCATACGTCATAATATCGCTTTTTACTGCGCCGGAAACCGCAACGATCCGGTCAGAGATCGATCCCAGAATCCTGTTTAACATCCGCCGGTGGATCTTCCTGTCCCTGGTATAGACATTATGGACTGAAGGCACAATGCAGGGGACTTTGGCCCGCCAGGCAGCTATCCTGCCGTACAGGTTGGCATGATATTGATGCGTTCTGACGACGTCGACGCCGCCGTCCTGCATGATGCGCATAAGGTCCCTGACCATGGACCGGTCAAACCCGTGGTCCAGTTTGTTCAGGCAGATGAGCCTGATCCCCAGTTCCCTGATCTTTCTGCCATTCTCACCCTCGTCAGCAAGCGAACAGACAGTTATATCACATTTGTTCCTGTCATAGTTCCTGAGCAGCAGCAGGAGCTGATTTTCGACGCCGCCCACAGGCAGTCTTGACATCACATGGAGGATACGCATCGGTCGCATCGGTCTACCGGGTACAGGGGAATAAGAACGTCGTAACGCAGGATCTGTCCGGGAATGAAAAAGATCGCCTCATTACGTCACAAGTATCCGAAATGCGTCATGGATTCTTCCGCGTGAGCGAGGAATGCGGTCCTGTCTTCCGGGCTGAGACGTTTTATCTGATTCTCATTCACATCTTTTCTGATGAACTTCCCCAGATCATCAACATTGACCCAGTGCACTGCCCTGTCTTCCGTACCTGCAAATGTGTATGCGTGAGATCCATCTTTATCAACAGACCGTTTGGCCTGCAGTCTGATCTTTAAGACCTTGCTGATATCAAGCCCTGCATACGTATAGATAAGCTTCATAAAGCCGAGCGGGTCAGCAACCATATCCTCAAATCTGACCACGTGATAATTCGGTATGCGGCCTGAATCCAGTATCATCTGCCGGCAGACCGCTTCGTAGATCTTTCCGGCATCAGCAGCAGACCTGTTTCTTCTGACGCGGCCTTCGCAGAAGGCCAGTCCATCCCGTATGATCGAGATAAACGTGGCGTCCTTGTAAACCTTTGATAGAAAATCGGCAGTCATCACCAGGCCGTTCACATTCTTGGCCAGAAAACGGCTTGCCCTTCGCTCACGCGCAGTGTAGGGAACACCGTCAGCCTTGTACGCATTCTTATTTGAGGTAATCTTGTCCAGGTAGAACAGTGCGTCAACGTAATACTGCATAAAGACGGGCAGTTCATTTCTCTCTTCAAAACATTTGGGGTGGAAGAAGTGCTGTTTTGCGATGCGCCGGACCGGAGAATAGAGCAGTCTGCGGGCCCGTCTTTCTAAGTAGCTCATGTCGGATTTGCCGTAAAAAATATCCTGCGTCTCATCGCTCAGGAGACAGACATCAGGATGAGACGCGATCAGGTTCATCAGCAGGTTCGTTCCCCCGCGGGTCAGGCCGTTAATGATTATCGGTGCTCTGTTCAGCAAATGACTTTTCCTTTCATATGAAAATGGCGTTCATATAGAGGCTTGATTGCTATGGTAACGCTTTCTCTCCGGTAATGACAATTCGGTCCCCGAAAAAAAGCATGTGATAATACGTTGTCAGCTACTGTCTTTTCGCCTGATCGCAGAACAGCGCCATCACGGATGTGTCTGCCGCTGCGCATTCCCGATGATATCGAGCAGTTCGCGCACTCTGTTTTCATACGTGTGGTCCTTGAGCACACGGCGATGGGCCGCTGCCGCTATCTGGTCCCGCTCATCAGGATGAGCAAGATAATACCCGATCTGCTTCTTCAGTTCCTCGACCGTACTGAAACAGATGATCTCTTCGCCCGGCTTGAGGAGGTCCCTGAGATCTTCCTTATCGTCCGAAAGCTGAAACCCCCGGCATGCCGCAATATCAAAGGTCCTGCTGTTCGTTCCCCTGATATCGTTCAAAGGATGGTGAGGGTTCAGGGATATGGCTGAACCGCAAAACACCTTGGCCTTTCCTGAGCCCCGTATATCACCGCCTCTGACCGTATGCTGCAACCCGCGGACAGACTGCTTCGCCCATCCTCTGCCCCAGAGCGATACATTGAACTCCCCGATCTCCTGCAGCATCCTGCTCCGGTACGCATACCGAGAACCGACCAGAGATACCTCTGCGCCAAAAAGCTCCCGTTCCTTTGCGTCCAGCGCATACGGCTTATACACCCCGGCATTCGTACACTGGGGCAGGTACCAGACGTTCTTCAAGCCCGCCTTCTTCAGTGCATCCCGCACATAGGTGTCCTTCACAAAGAAATAGTGGCAGGGCTCTATGTTCTCGAACTTCCCGATATAGAGAGGGTTGTCGGTGAAGACATTGACAATGATCGTCCCGGTCTCCTTCCTGATCTGCCGGAGCGTCTCTGCCGTGACCGTCTCCCCTCTGCTCAGGAAGAGGATATCCGGCCTGGTCTGTCTGACCTGCTCCAGAAGTCTGCTGTTCATGTACGAAAGCCAGGCGTATTTCAGGTATCTCTTTTTTTCAAGGAACGCAAGCGTTCCCATTTTCCGGTAAAAAAATGGCTCGGTCCTGTGGCCCAGGGACTGAAAGGCATTCTGAAAACCCCAGCCCTTATTGTCCCTGTACGCCTCATCTTTTCTGACAAACTCACCGGTCACTATCAGAATATTCATGTCCCGAACAGTCTCCTGTACGTATCGATAACCCTTTTCTGAAAACATTCCCAGGAATGATGCGTTACCTGTTCGGCCGCATGCATCCCCATCCTGCTGATCTCTCCCCGGTTCTCATAAAAAAAGAGTATTTTCTCCCTGATCGCCCTGCTGTCCCGTATCGGGATAATAAAACCGTCTGTCCCGTCCCGTATCACCGAGGCGCTGTTCTCTGTTGTGATAAGCGGAAGCCCGCAGGCCATGGCCTCATAAGTGACCTTTGCACCGCCCTCCTCAAGAGAAGGAAAAGCGAAGACCGACGCCTTTGCATACGCATCTTCAGGGTTTTTGATAAAGCCCGTGTATACGACATTCTTCAGGTCCGCATACTGTGCCAGAAGCGGCCTGAAATTCTCCTCGATTGTCCCGGCAAGGACCAGCTCCGCGTCCCTGAGCCCGAGGTCTCGCCAGGCTTCGAGCAGATAATGGACACCCTTTCTGACACCTATCCTGCCCATAAAAAGGACCCGGAATTTTTCGTCACGTTTTTCAGCAGGCCGGAAGCGTGCGAGGTCTGCTCCCCTGCCGACCACCATGATCTTTGCACGGTCAATACCAGCGCGGACATAGGTCTCTTTCGCAAAATCCGATATCACGAAGAGGTAATCCGCCAGGGCAAGCTCTTCCAGAGATGCCCGCTTCACATAGTCAGGTGTCTTCGCCGCTTCCAGGCCGAATTTGGAGAACTCCTCGGCAAGGACCTCGGCACGGAAAGCAGGATGGTTGGAGCCGCTTTCGACAATGGCAGCAGCACCGGTCTTCTTGGCTGCCTTTACACTCCTCAGGGCCTGGCTGTGCCAGCCGTGAAACACGTCACAGCCTTTGCTGAGGATCATCTGTGATGTCACGTAATCCAGAAATCCCTTTCTGAGCGGCCGATAGTAATGACGCGGAAGAAAAAAGAGAAGTTTCGCAGGATTGCCCGGAAGCGCCAGTATGCTGCGTTGGTCCAGATCAGAGCGGTTGCCGTAGCAGACCGCCTTCTGCAGATAGCCGGCTGATGAAAGGGCCTTGACCGTGTTATAGGAAGTGATGCCGAGCCCTGTCCCGCCGATCCTTGTTGCTATGGAATAGATGACCTTCACTGGTAGAATTCCGACATCCTGCGGAACGTGTCCGCCAGATAGGCCTTTTTCTGCCGAACCGCTTCCCGGGCATTGGGAACCAGTGCATAATCCCCCTTATTCCGTATTTCGAAGCGGTCGATATTATACAGCTCTGTTGAATAGACGATCTTGACCTGATCGTCGATCATTGCAGCCGTATCCCAGTTGGCTGATGAGACATAGTCATGCTTTCTGCTTCCGAGCAGCGAGAGACCCTGCGAATAGCTCTCAGCCGGCGTTACTGTTCCCATAAGCTCCATGATCGTCGGGACGAAGTCCATGTGGGAGGTCAGCCGGTCAACCGTACGCGCATGTTCACCCGGCACATGCAGGACAAAGACCGTTCTGACCTGATAGTCGCCGTAGGCCGAGGTGTGGCCGAAATAGCCGTTCTCATAGAACTCATCCCCATGGTCGCCCGTGATCAGCAGCACAGTCCTGTCCATGAGGCCTTTGGCCTCCAGCGAAGCAACGATCCTTCCGATCAGGCTGTCGATATAGTACACGGAGTTCTTGTACCGGTTCTTGATCATCGGGATCTTTTCCCGGTCCTCGGTATCCGTGAAGTAATTTACCTCTTCCCGCTCAACAACAGGCAGGAATTTCGCGGCCTCGGGAGGATAGCGATACGGCTGGTGCGAGCTGTTGAAGAAGAGATAGGAAAAGAAAGGCTTTCCGTTCTGATGCGCTGATGCATAGGCGATCAGTTTGTCGGCAATGATCTTGTCCCGCTCGATCATATCCTGCGTCTCAAAACTGTCTTCGATATGGGAGGGGACGCGGACAAAGGCGGTCTTTCTGAATTCCGGGAATGTCAGCAGCGTACTCGACAGAATGCTGAAATCATATCCCTTGTCGATCAGCGTATCCATGAGGAGCGGCGAGATCCTGCGGGCAAGAAAATTATGCCAGTAACTCCCGTGAATCCCGTAAAAAAGAGAAAAGATGCCAAAGCGCGAACCGTTGCCGCCGCTGTAATGATTCGTAAAGGCCAGGTTCTGTTGGCTGAACTTCCAGGTGTTCGGCATGATCTCAGGGTCAAGCATGTCGAAACGGAGCCCTTCGACCGCAAGGACAATGACATTGTATCTCCTGTCGCGCTGCGGGTCGAACCTGAGCGGCTCTTTTGGATAGAGAATACCCCTCTGCTCGGCATTCACCTTGAATGTCTTTTCCCTGTTCACCTCAATATGCAGTACCTTTCGGGCAAAGCGGTTTATGGTCAGGGGCTGATACAGCGGGTAGAGCTTTGCTTTCTGCGTTATGCCGGTATTGTTCACCAGTTCCCCATATGCATACAACCCCTTGTCGAGCAGGATAACGCAGAGGCCGATAACAAAAAGAACAACTGCCGCCCTGGATGAAAAGACATATCGCGTTTTTTCCTGCGGTCCACTGACCTTTTTCATGAAACGGTGAATGGCGATCTCGCAGACGAGGACGATCAGAAGGATGAAGAGAAAGACCAGAAGCGTGCCCTTGCCCAGTATCACTGAATCCCCTGCCCCCTCGGTGGTCATGACGTTCAGCACAAGGGCGTTCAGGTGATAATGGAATATCATGAAGATCCGCGTATCCACCAGAAGGATCATCTGCACGAAGCTGAAGACCGCAATATTCATGACCGTGACGATCTTTCGCAGCAACAGAGAAGAGACAACGAAAAGGACTGCGCCGACCAGCAGGTTCAGCATGAAATAGTGCGAGAGAAAAGGAATGATATCCAGCAAAAGATTGAACGGCGTGGTCTCCTGCATGCCTCGCCGGAATACTGGAAAAGAGATCACCAGCGAGATGAGCATATTGCCGAGCACAAGGACCATGCCAGCAGGAAAGAACGGATACGGTCTGCTGAAGATCCTGAACAATGGGGCTATCCGGGCGAATAAAGCCTTCGGATTCAACGCCACGCCGTAACACCTGAAGCCGGCTGCATTATGGACAGGTCCATATCATGCACCCCCGGGGCCGGCATATGCCATGTACAGTTCGCGGTAAGCCGTCTGACCGGCCAGCAGCTCCTCATGCGTGCCGACGCCCGAGATCTCTCCCCCGTCCAGGACAATGATCCTGTCCGCGTTCTTGATGGTGGAGAGCCGGTGAGCGATCACAACGGTCGTCCGGTCCTTCATCAGCGTTTCGAGGGCCTTCTGAACCAGCGCTTCAGATACTGAATCAAGGGAAGAGGTGGCCTCATCCAGTATGAGGACAGGAGGGTTCTTGAGTATGGCCCGGGCTATGGCGATCCGCTGCCTCTGTCCTCCCGACAGTTTCATGCCGCGCTCACCGATGATCGTCTCATACTGCTCAGGCAATTCCCGGATAAATTCATCAGCAAATGCCAGCCTTGCCGCCTCGAAGATCTCGTCTTCGGTCGCGCTGGGTCTGCCGAATGCTATATTCTCCCTCACCGAATCATTAAAGAGTATGACATCCTGGCTCACCACGCCGATAAGATCCCGCAGGCAATGGACATCAACAGTATTGATATCCCTTCCGTCAAGGGTGACCCTGCCCGCCGTGGGCCGGATAAAGCGCGGGATAAGGTCCACCAGCGTGGATTTTCCTACGCCGCTCCTGCCGACCACGGCAATGATCTCCCCCTTCTGTATTGCCAGGCTCAGGTGTTGCAGCACCGGAACAGCAGTTTCAGGATACATGAACGTCACATCCTCAAAGCGCAGGTCCTGCTGAAACCCAGGTATCGTTTCCCCGCTCTGCTCCTCCTGCTCTGCATCGAGCAATGCGTCGACTCTTTCAACAGACGCCATGCACTCCTGCAGATCGGAATAGGCATCGCCGATCTTCTTGAGCGGAGAGAAGATCATGTAGATGGCAACGAAGATCGAAGCAAAATCGCCGGATGTGATGGTCCCCTTGACCACCATATTCCCGCCGAACCAGAGCACAAATGCGACGCCTGCGCCGGTCACAAAATCGACGACGATCGCGCTCAGCTGCCGCATCTTGACGCCCCGCATCACTTCCCGGTAGAACCGCTTGTTCTCTTCCTGAAATTTTTGAAGCAGTGTCTCTTCCCGGTTGAAGACCTTGACGATCCTGCTCCCGGATATCGCTTCATTAACCCGCTGCGTAAGGGACGCAACGTTCCGCTGCGCTCTTTTCGTCTTCCTCTTAAGACGCTTTCCGAACTTTCGCGCACTTAACGCAATGAGCGGCGCAAGCATAAGGCTTACGAGGGTAAGCTGCCAGCTGCGGTACAGGGCAACGCCCATAAGTATGATCACGGTAGGGATCTCAACTACCATATCCTTAATGACCCCCGAGACAATCTGGCTCATCTTGTTCACATCATTCATGATCCGTGAGATGATCTTGCCGGAAGACTCTTTCTGGAAATAGGAGAGCGGCAGATAAAGGATATGGGCGAAAAGTCTGTTTCTGGTCTCCCGTATGAGCTTCATGGCGGCAGACCGCATCAGATACGACTGGCAAAAGTTGATAAATCCTTTAAAAACAAAAAGGAACAAGATACCGAAAGGAAGATAGTGCAGGTACTCATACCGCCGCTCGATGAATATCTTATCCAGCGCCGGTTTTACGGACCACGCTATCGCACCTGACAGACTCGAAGCGACAAAACTGAGGAGAATTCCTGCAAGAATTCTGGGCCAATAAGGCTTTGTCAGGTCAATGATTTTCTTTCCAACATTCACAGTTTAATAGTATAAACAATAAGAAACCAATAAAAAAAGAATTCCGCTGAAGGCAAGAGGGATGGAGAGGCTTAATGTTGTAGCTGCACCAATGTTCAGGTATATGGGGAGGACGGGCAGTAAAGCCTTTCGCAGCAATACCGTAATGGCCGCTCCAGTCCCCTTTCCCCAATAAATCACAAAACCACTATTAATGACGTCCTGCTCTCAAGGCAACAGGCCACTTCTAAGATCATATTGCCTTGAAAGGCTTTAAGGACTGGCCTTCCCGTTTGCAACAACAGGCTTAATAGACGCCGCTGACCAGGGTGGCGGTGATCGCTCCGACAACGACTTTTGTCTGCATTTTGACCGGGATCCTCTTCTTGTCGTCGGTCAGCCAGATGAGCATCTCTCCCTTGCGGTTAAAGATGCCTTCCGACTTCATGAGGGGCTTGATGACTATGGTCTGCACCTCGCCGAGGATCGTGCTGATCTTTTCCTTTCTCAGGACCTGGATCTCGACGTTCCAGAGTTTCTTGCTGTCAAAGATATCCACATAGGACGATTTTCCCACCTCCAGTTTCATGGTCCTCACATAATAGAGAACAGACAGGGGGTCAAAGACGTTCTCGTGTACAGGATATTCTTTCCGCTCCTTGTTCTTTGCAAGATGGTCGATGTACACGGCAGTATGCTTGACCTGGTCAAAGATGATCTCTTTGTCCCTTCTGTGCTTGCCTTCCCTGATCTTCAGCCTGAAGTTCTTCGGCTGCCCGATGAAGGCCCCGGCTTTTTCTTTGGTCAGCAGGGCCTCAACCCTGTCCTCGACCGTGTAAAATACCGAGACCCAATTTGCCGAGCTGGCCGTGGATATGACCCGCAGGTTCTCTTTTTCGTCCACCACCTCAAGGACCGCAGTACCGGCCTTTACGCCTGTCCAGGTGAGATCAAAGACAAGCTTTTCGGGGACATTGAATGCGGAAGAAACAGCAGGGGAAAACAGTATCATGCAGATGATCCAAGCTGCCAGGATAGATGCTGCTGCGGCAGTTTTTAGGGGGAATGGGCTTTCTGCTGCCTTATGCTCTGATGTTGTCGTCATGATCTTCCTGATTGGGTAACACTGTAATTTAAAAAAGGTTTTTGGTATAGTAATACATGCTTATCATTCCTGCAATAGATTTGAAGGACGGCCACTGCGTAAGGCTTCAGCAGGGGCGGAAAGAGGCTGTCACGGTCTATTCCCGCGATGTTGCAGGCACTGCAAGAAAATGGGAAGCCATGGGTGCAAAGGTCCTCCACGTGGTGGACCTTGACGGTGCCTTCACCGGCAGCCAGCAGAACTTCAGCAAGATCCTGGAGATCAGGAAAAGCGTCAAGATGATGATCGAGGTCGGCGGCGGCATCAGGGACATCGTCACCGTGGACAAGCTTATTTCCGCAGGAATCAACCGGGTGATCATCGGCACGTCAGCCATCGAAGATCCTGCTTTTTTTATGGAAGCCTGCAGACAGTTCCCCGGCAAGATCTTCATCGGCATTGATGCCAAGGACGGCAAGGTGGCGGTAAAGGGCTGGGAAGAGGTGAGCGCCATAGATGCTATCGAGCTGGCAAAAAGGGTCGAGACCGTCGGCGTGGGTGGCATCATTTATACTGACATTGCCCGTGACGGTATGCTCACCGGGCCGAATATCCCTGCCCAGGAAGAGATGGCAATGGCTGTAAAGATCCCGGTCATTGCATCAGGCGGCATCGCGACCATCGAAGATATAAAGAACCTCCTGAAGATCCCGAACCTCTGGGGCGCGATCACCGGCAAGGCGATCTATGCCGGCTCCCTTGACCTGAAAGAAGCAATAAAACTCACAGAGCGTGAGGCGTAAAGCGTGAGGCGTAAAGCGCAACATAATAGAATTCCAGACGCTGTTTCTTGCTTTTCACACTTCACACTTCACACTTCACACTTTACGATTCACGATTCACGATTCACGATTTACACTTCACGGACCTTCCCATGTTAGCTAAGCGCATAATCCCCTGTCTTGATGTCAAGGACGGCCGCGTGGTAAAAGGCGTGAGCTTCGTCAATCTCCGCGATGCCGGCGACCCGGTCGAAAACGCAAAGTTCTATGACGAACAGGGCGCTGACGAACTCATCTTCCTCGACATAACCGCTTCCCACGAAAAAAGAAAGATCATCCTCGATATTGTCGAGAAGACCGCTGAGGACGTATTCATGCCCCTGACGGTCGGCGGCGGCATCAAGACGCTTGAAGACATACGCAACCTGCTCAACTCAGGCTGCGACAAAGTCTCGATCAATACGACCGCAGTGAAGGACCCGCATTTCATCAGCCGCGCTGCAGAGAAGTTCGGCAGCCAGTGCATTGTTGTTGCGATCGACGCAAAAAGGATCGCTGATAATATGGACAAGGCGGACGGCGAGGGCTGGTTTTCTGATGCATCGCTGCAGGATGTTATCCTCGACATGGACGCTCACGCCAAAGAGGGGTCAAAGCTCACCTGGGCGATCTCGACCCATGGCGGCCGTCAGATGAAACTGATCAATGCCGTGAAATGGGCAAAGAAGATGGAAGAGTTCGGCGCTGGAGAGTTCATGCTCACCTCCATGGACAAGGACGGCACCAAGGACGGTTACGATATCGAACTGACAAGGACCATCTCCGAGGCGGTCAGCATTCCGGTCATCGCCTCAGGCGGCGTCGGCAACCTCGAACATATTTACGAGGGGCTTACTGCAGGGAAGGCAGATGCAGCGCTCGCAGCCTCGATCTTTCACTTCAGGGAATACTCGGTGCGCGAAGCAAAAGAATACCTCAAAGAACGCAACGTCCCGATAAGAATATAAGAGTTTTTCCCTTTCTTGCGGATAAGACAGATCAACGCAACTACACCACGGCTTCGGTGACCCGCGCTCCCATCGCAAAGGCTTTTTCACAATCCTGCGGAAATATTTCCTTATGCCTCTGCAGTTTCTTCTCAGGATCAAAACGGCTTGATACGTATTTTGCATAATCATCAAACTGACAGGTATCAGTGCTGCAGATATACTCGGAAGCTCCCAGTATCCTCTGCAGTGTCGCCTGATGCAGTTTGAATTGCTGGGCGTATCCGATCTCTAGCATCAGGTCTTCCGGGACATTCATCGTGTAGATGAAGCCTGCCCTGATCTTCCTCGGGAAAACGGATGAATAATTAACGGTATATTCCGTATAGGGAAAGAGCAGCCGTTCCATAAATGATTTCATCTCCCCTGATACCGTGCCATAGTATATTGGGGAACCGAGGATGATGGCATCGGACATCTCGATCCTGCTGAACAGGGGTGTCAGGTCATCCTGAACAGCACACTTGCCATAGCTCTTGCCGCCTTTGGTCTTACAGGCAAAGCAGCTTATGCATCCCTTATAGTTCAGGTCATACAGGTGGATAAGTTCTGTTTCTGCACCTCTTGAGGCAGCGCCCTCAAGGGCCTTCTGCAAGAGGGTTGCCGTGTTCCATTTCTTCCGCGGACTGCCATTTATGGCTATTACTTTCATGCTTGCCTCCCTGGTCCTGACTTAAACCTTCTGCTTCACCTTGCTCTTGTCCTTGCGTTCTATCTTGTATTGATCTATCAGGGCCTGATCAGCAGGCGGAACTGTGAGATAGCGGACATCGTCGCCCTTCCATATCTTCACCTTAAGCTCAGGAAGATGCTTCCCGTCTGAATAGCGCGCACACAGAGAAGCAGCGATCCTGGTCATCTCCTCATCTGCATCACCCCTGATCACCGCTATCGGGCTGGCATGGTCTTCGACCCGCAGGAACGTGCCATTGTCTCCAAGGATCACAAGCATGGCATTGTTCTCCCCTTCATCCCTTCCGACAATGACCTTGCAGGTATGGGACAGCCTGAAATGCCTGCCTACGCGGAGCAGGTTCAGGTCGTCAAGTGAAGGGTCCTTGTCATAGGCAAGTGACTCACTCAACCGATAGGAATAGTTCGGCTCTGTCAGGAGGCAGCCGCTTGCGGGCAGCGGGTAATCGGTCAGGCCGAACTCTGCAGCAAGCGCCATCTGGGGCTTTCTGGTCCGTCCTCCGAAGTTGTAGAGCAGTTCACGGTCCACCAGGCCCTTCTGTTCCGGTATCGTCGGCTTCATCAGTTTTGCGCTGAGCGGCCGGAGGATGAGACCGCGCAGTCCAGTCTCCCGGTCGATGATATCAAGGGCGTCCCTGCGCTGGCTCATCGGCCGCTGGCCGATCACCTCGCCGGTGATGATAAAGTCCGCTCCGACCATATCCATGAACTCTTTCGCTTCCCTGAGCATCAGTATCCTGCAGTCCATGCAGGGGTTCATGTTCTTGCCGTGGCCGAACTTCGGGTTTTTTACAATATTGATGAACTTGTCAGAAAGATGGCAGAGCTTCACCTCAAACCCGAACTGCTGCGCTGCAGCAAAAGGGTTCTTTGAACAGGAGGACTTGTCCGTAATGTCGCAGCCAAAATGGTTCAGGAACGTGACAGCCTTCACCTCGATCCCCTGCTTCATCACCGCAAGAATAGCAAGCGTGCTGTCAAGGCCGCCTGAGTACAGGGCAATGGCTTTGATGGGTCGTGAAGCGTGAGGCGTGAGGCGTGAAGTGTCAGCAGCCAAAAACATTACTCGAAGGATTGCAGGAGCTGTTCAGGTGTGGCGACCGCGGTCCCGACCTCGCCGACCACAATGCCTGCCGCATGGTTCGCGATGATCGCGGCATCTGCCATGCCTGCGCCTGAGGCAGAGGCAAGCGTGAACGCGGAGATGACCGTGTCACCTGCGCCGGTAACGTCATAGACCTTCCGTGCCACTGTCGGGATATGGGTAACACGCTGCTTTTCGAAAAGGCTCATGCCCTGTTCGCCCCGCGTAATAAGCGCTGCCTGGAGCGACAGCTTCCGCAGGAGTTTCTGCCCCGCCTTGTTCAGGGACAGGTCGTCCCTGATCTCGACACCGGAGCCGAGTTCGGCCTCCATAAGGTTCGGCGTGATGAGCGATACACCCTTGTAAAAATCGAAGTGGCCGACCTTCGGATCGACCGCCACGAAGATATGCTTCGGTTTTGTCTTTTTCAGAATGCCCTTGATCAGGTCTGCCGTGATCATGCCCTTCTTATAGTCCGATATGATCACTGCGTCAAAGTCAGTGATTATGCCGTTGATATGGGAAAGGATGCCCCTTAAGATCCTGCCGTCAGCATACTTGCTGTCCTCACGGTCGAACCTGACCACCTGCTGGTTATGGGCAATGACACGTGTCTTGACCGTTGTCGGCCTGTTCTCGGTGAAAAGACCGCTGCAGTCAACGCCCTTCTGCAGCAGGATGCCCTTCAGCGCCTCACCTGCCATGTCCTCGCCGTTCATGCCGATCACCGCGGCATGCGCGCCCAGCGAGACGATATTGTTCGCAACATTCGCTGCCCCGCCCAGCAGAAAATTCTCGCGGGTCACCTCAACGACCGGCACCGGGGCCTCAGGCGATATCCTGTTCACCTTTCCCCATATATAGTGGTCGAGGATGATATCGCCGATGACCAGGATCTTTCTGTTTTTGAATTTCTTGATGATTTTCTGATAATCCATGATGTAATATCATACCTCACAGGCAAGGGAAAAAAGAACTTGGCCCGGGCTGTCAGAAATGGCACCTGACAATCGCATGACGCATAGGATATTGTCCGTTGAATTGAACATGAAAGGAAAGCTCTTCTATGCCTGATTATTGCCTCGAATCCATGAGCTGTGACGACCTCTCCCGCTATGCCGCCAAGACCAAGACCGCAGCAGAGGCCCTCTCTGTCGTCCGGTCCGGAGACCGGATATTTGTCGGTACAGCCTGCGCCACCCCGGTCAGCCTTATCCAGTCCCTGGAGGATAGCAAGAGGGACCTTTCCGATGTGCAGCTTATCCATTTTCTGACAACAGGGGCAATGCAGCATACTGACGGTGTACCCTCATCGCGCTTCAGGCATACCTCGTTCTTTGTCGGGAGCGATACGCGCGAAGCAATGAAGAACGGCAGTGCTGACTATATCCCCATATCCATCTCCCGGGTTCCGCAGCTGATCGAGAACGGCCGGATAGCGTTTGATCTCGCACTCATCCAGGTCTCGATGCCTGATGAGCACGGTTTTGTGAGCCTCGGCGTGTCTGTCGATATCACCCGCATGGCGGTCCATAAGGCCAGGCATGTCATTGCAGAGATCAATCCGAACATGCCGAGGACGCTCGGCGATACGTTTCTTTCCGTTGACGAGATCGATACCCTTGTCATGGTCGAGACACCGGTGACCGAGTACAGTCATATGCCTTTCCACCCGGTGGCCGAATCCATTGCCCGTTTTGTCTCCCGGCTGATCGAGGACGGCTCGACCCTCCAGATCGGCCTCGGCAGGATACCGAACGAACTGCTCAAGTATCTCACGACCAGAAAAGATATCGGCATCCATTCTGACGTCATAACCGAACCGATCGTTGACCTGATCGAAAAGGGTGTGCTGACCGGGAAGAGAAAGACGCTCCATAAGGGAAAGATCGTGGCCAGCTACTGCATGGGAACGCGGAGACTGTACGACCTGATCGACCGGAACCCGATGTTCTCGTTCCATCCGCTTGACTATATCTGCGACCCTGCAGTCATCGCGAAGAACAGCAACATGGTGTCGGTCACGCAGGCCTTTGCGGTCGACCTTTCCGGCCAGGTATGTTCAGACCAGTTCCAGGGAGAATTCTACAGCGGCGTCTCGACCCAGCCGGACTTCATCCGCAGCGTTGCCCAGACACCCGGAGGCAAGCCTATCGTATGCGTGCCGTCCACCACAGAGGACGAAGAGACCTCGCGGATACGGCCACAGCTCCTCGAAGGCGAAGGGATCACCATCCCCCGTTCTGACATTCATTATGTTATTACCGAATACGGCATGGCCTATCTCTTCGGCAAGACGATCCGGGAACGGGCTCTGGCGCTTATCGAGATCGCACATCCCAAGTTCCGGCCATGGCTTCTGGAAGAGGCGAAAAGGCTCGGCCATATCCGTCCTGACCAAAAACTCAAGAGCCTGGGCGCGTACCCGGTCGAGGAAGAGAGAGAGGTAACGGTAAAGAGCGGGGCCGCAGTCCTGCTGAGACCGGCAAAGGCGAGTGATGTCAGGGGCCTGCAGAACATCTTTTACAACATGAGCGAACGGGATGTGTACACACGGTTCTTCTCGTACCTCAAGGCGCTATCCGTGGACGCTGCAGAGCACCTCTGCAACGTAGATTACGAGACCGAGATGGCCTTTGTGGCTGCGGTCGGTGAGCGCGAACATGATACGATCATCGGAAGTTCCTGTTATTTCCTGAACCCCACCACCAACCTGGCGGAAGTGGCTTACATGATCCTTCCTGAGTGGCAGGGCGTCGGGCTCGGCACGCTCCTGCAGAACCGGATGGCAGAGTATGCCCGGACAAAAGGCATCAGGGGCTTTACTGCAGAGATACTTGATGAGAACGTGAAGATGAAAAAGCTGGCCCAGAACTCGCCGAATGTCAGCATGAAGAATATCGAGGGCACCTTTGAAGTCACCATGCTCTTTTAGCGCTTCTGCAGGCAAGGAGAAAAAGTTCGATGATCTACGACACCCTGAATAATTTCAGCAAATACCTATGCCTCCATCCGCAGTTTTCTGACGCCCTCGCCTTCCTGAAAGCACACGAGGCCGACATGACTACCCTGGCATCGGGGAAATACGACATCAACAGCAGCGGAGCGTTCGCCTCGATCAGCGAGTATGAATCAAAACCCGAGGACGAAGGGTTTCTGGAGTATCACCGGAAATTCATCGATATCCAGATCATGCTAGCGGGCAGGGAAAAGATCGGCATTGCCCATAAGGACCATTGCACGGATATGGGATATCAGGAAGAAAAGGATCTGGGCAAGGTGGAAGGCACTGCTGATTTCATTTCAATGGACACTGCCAATTTCGTCATATTCTTTCCGCAGGACGCACACATGCCGCAGATCTCCTGCTCTGAAAATAGGGAACCGGTGAAAAAGGTGGTCTTCAAGATCCCGGTAGATGTCTTCTAGACTTTCTTCTTTCTCTCTTTCCAATATCCAGGCTCTCTGCTTAGCTGCATCACCGCTATGATATATATTTCTTCGGAAGTCGCCTGGTAAATAACCCCATAGGGAAAACGGTTGGCCAGACATCTTCTGGTGTGCGCTGAAAGCGGCATCCATGAATTTGGGAATGATAGGATATTTTGGATGGTATGATGGATTTCTTTTGCAAATTCCAGCCCGAGCCCTTTCTGAACTGCGTTGTAGAAATCAACAGCATCGTTCAGCTCTTTTTCTGCGGAAGGATGGAAAGAATATTTCAAGAACTGCATCTGTCTCGAAGTTTCTTGAATACTCGTTCTCCGGGAATTGTCTTAACCTTTCCGCTTTTTATTTCTTCTACCCTCCTTTCAGCTTCCTTTCCCCATAACTTGTCAATTTCTTTCTGTGATGGATTCAAGCTGCTCAGAAGTTTCTCCACAAGCTTCGTTCTTATTTCTAAAGGTAGCGAAATTGCTTCATCGAAGAGTTCCTTGGTCTTTATCATTGCTTCCCCCTACCTTTCGGATTTGTTCTATTATATCACGGATTCCCGCCGGGTTATGGCGCAAATGCAGACAGCAAGCCGACTATCATCCCGGTGTTGGACTGAGCAAGAAAGCGTTAGATTTGTTATACGGCCTAGCCGAGTTTATCGTTTCCGCCGGGGCAACCAGCAATGAAAAATGTCGGCCGCTTATTCCGCCGCTGGTTGAAGGTTGTGTTAGTCTGCCTTTTTTCATATGGCAGTTCTATGTATTAGCTTTATTGCAACCCTGACAAGCGCCTGAACGACATGCCCGATAAAAGTACCACATGAACTGATTAGCAATACCACTGTGGTCGTAACAAATAGTGTCGCCACTCCTGAGCCCAACGTAAAACCTATTGGTGATGATGAATAATCGGTTCTGAATAATGCAACGGTGATGGGTGCTCCTAAAAGAAATCCTAAATATAATCCAATCGGCAAGGCAATAAGTCCGGCTAATATGGTGCCGCCAATAATGCCATGAAGACAAGGCATTTTGAGCAATTTTATGTTCAAGTTTAGACGAGTTTATTAATATCATTATTTTGTCTTAACAACGTGCCACGTTTAATGCCAGTCGCATTGAAGTGTTAAGCATTTTTTGTCTTATCATTGTCCAAATATTTTTTGCAGTCTTTTAAATGAGTATTCAATTTACCTCTCGCAACAAATTTACCGCAATTGGGACATGGCACGCAACACGGAATGGGAGGAACAACCAAATTGATGGCATACGGTTTTTTGATAAGTGTAGAGGCAAAAAGCGGTCCGGTCAAGCAAAAACTGCGATATTTGCATTTTGGATATCTTTTAAAATCCAGGACATGCACACAACCCGCAGACCGGGCAGAAAGATTGGCAACGACGGGATGGTTCATATTGGCAAACCTTTATCCTTTGCCCACTGAGTCAGGCTCTTGGGACGATAGTCATTGCGCTCGCGCCAGCGTCTCTCGACTGAATCATCAACAGTCTCGTTAATTGCCTCGGGGTCTTTGAGGATCGGACGTTCAAGCGGTTTACTCACCGTGCTGTACATGCCCCACATGAATTCCTTGTATGAATCCCGGACCTCTGCAAGGCAGTCGTCTTTTCCTGCCTCATATTTCTTGGCAAAGCTCACGCCTGCTGCCTCTGCCTTGCTCTGGAGCCATTCGAGCGGAAGATTGCAGAGCGTGTCGTCCTTGTACCCACCGCCGATATTGGCATGCGCACCAACAAACCACCTCTGCTCCACGTCCCTGTTGCCGCTCAGCCAGTCACGCTCCATCCCGGCTGCCTGTGTGCCTTCGCTGCGGGTCCAGAGGACAGGGGCATAGTCCTTCCGTCGTTCGTCAATAGCAAGCGCCTGATATGCTGAGTCCACGATCCGGCTCAGGCGAGTGTCGTGAAACTGGTATTTATCTCGTCCATGCACAACACCGCTCATCGGGATGCCGAGAGCGCCGACCGTATCGAATACGCCGATGAACCGGATGCGCGCCCTCAGAGAATACTTGTCACGAAAAGCGGCTGCAGTCGGGTGGTCAGGTTTGATCTCCCCGTTGCGATAGAGGTCATAGGCCTCCTGGACCAGACGCTTGTCCGGCCAGCAGAGAATGCCGCACTTTCTGATAAGACCGGCAAGGCTTCGGGCAGTAAAGGCGCCCCGGCTGAATCCGAACAGGAATATCTCGTCGCCTTCAGTGAAGTTCTCTGCCAGCCATTCATACCCCTGACGGACATTTTCCGACAACCCGGCCCCAAAGGCGCCGCCTCGGATCTTGTCATACCAGTGAGTGCCCACGCCTTCGTCATACCAGCTCAGTTGTGCTGTGCCATCCGTCGCCTGACGGCTAAGAGCGTACCGGAGTTTCCAGACATTGGTCCTGGTCTCAGGAGTGTTCCATGTCCCATCGTAGAACAGCAAAAGTCTCTTCATCTGTTAGTTCCCTCGTCAATAAAAAAATCCCCTTCGTTCCTTATGATTGGAAGAAGGGGATCTCTTTCATTTCTATTCGTGTGAAATCATGTCCTCATATTCAAACTTCTATGAGACATCTCGTCATCAGTATTTGCCTTTTCCTTTGCCCTTACCCTTGCCTTTTCCGCCGCCTTTGCCGCCGTCAAGATCGTGGCCGCGCTTCAGCGCATGAAATTCCGGAGATCCGGGCTTGATGCCCAGGCTCTTCGCAAGCACACCCCAGCCCTTGCCTTTGCCGGATTTATATTCCTTCATAACATAGTCAGTCGGCCTTCCCGACATTTCACCAAGACGCAGTACCATATAGGCATCTGCTGGTCTTTCTACATTGCTGATGACGGCATTGATCTGTGCATCCCCGATCTTAAAGCGCGTGGCAAGACTTGCCCTGAATCCCGAGGGATCAGCCTGGGCTTGCACGTTCAGGTCCGGCATCCAGCCAAAATCGCCCGCTGCAACGACTGTTGCCGATGACACAAGCAAAAACACGACCGCAAGCATGACGAACATCTTTTGCAGTTTCATTCCCTCCTCCTTTTGCCTATTTATTCCCAGCCCAGGACTACTTCAACGAAAAGCTCTGCATCCTGCTCTCGCCGGCAACAGCGTTCTCTTCTTCAAAGGCCACGACCTTCCAGTAGTACGGCCTTCCCTTTGCAAAGGTCTTTTTCACCACCGTATCAGGCAGCGTATAAGAACCGTCCTTTGTCAGAGCCGAAAAGATCACCCCGCCGTCTGCATTCTCATAGAACCCGATCAGATACTGAAAAGGTTTCCCCAGTTTTTCCCATTCGAATTTCACCGGGGCATAATCCTGAATGGCCCTGTCAGCAGGCAATACCAGCCTGATCGGCTCGGCCTTCCTCGCCTCTTTCGGCTCTACGAAGTAAACGATGGACGGCACGGAAAGACCTGTTTCCGGTTTGGTGATCACGAACTGCACCACATGCGAACCTTCGCTAAAGGTCGGCAGGGACGGGATCTCGGGCGAGCTGAGCGTAATGGACCTGCCGTACACCACATGCTGGCTCACATGCTGGATGGTCCTGCCATCAACCCTCCAGTCTCCCTCAAGCAGGCCGGTGCCGGTGTACCGGATATCAACAAAGGCCTTCAGGTTCGGCGCATTTCTCTGCACCGTGATCTCGGCCCTTCTGTTCTCAAAATACAGGTCCATCCTGTTCACGCGGAAATCGGCATCTGCCTCGCCGGTGATGTTGATGGTGATCTCCTTCAGGTAATCCGACAGGCCGCAGCCGTTGAAGGTGCGGCTGAAGAAGATGCGGTTGATCTTTTTCCTGATCGCTTTTTCGGTGGTCCCTGCAGGCACGGTAAGCACCTCGGTCGCAATGCCCTGTCCCCTGACGATCGGAATGACCAGGGTACTGGGGCTGGTAGGGCTGTCGCCAAAAGGCATATCGCTGTTCGGCGAATAGAACTGCGACCGTGTGGCAGTGACCGGGTCAGGACAATCAGGTGCGCTTACCCGATACATGATGGTAAAGGTGCCTCCAACGCCGCGCGCAGTGCTTATGGTCGAAGGAGAGACGGTGACCGTGGTCGCAGCAGAGGCTGCTCCGGAAAAAGCTGCGGATATGACGAGCAGTGCGAGCAGAACAGACAGTATCTTTTTCATCTTCATCCCTCCTTAGAATGACACCGGTATGGTGGTTGTCAGCACCAGGAACATCAGAAACTCATCCCTGTTGGCATCAGCGCTGATCTGGTCCCGATGCCTGAGGTACGAGCCTTTCAGCGCAGCCGTGGCGTCTATCTTGTTTTTGAAGAGTTCCTTGAGGCTGTAACCGAGCCTGAAGTTCGCATTCAGATCCCAGCTGTTTACAGACTCATTGTCAGCCTTGACCTTGGTGTACGTCCCGCCCATATCGAACGAGAGCTTGTTGGCAAGGAACCTGCTGCCCATATTCATGCTCCCCACAAAGGTATCTGTCCATACGGATGAGAGGTGGTCCTTGGTCCTGACATATGAGAGCATGGGGCTGAAGCTGAACGTGCCTGAGCTGTAAACCGGGGAGAGGGAGTACGTCATGGTGGTCGTGTCCGTGTTCGCCGCGGTCTTGTCGTTCTTTGCGGACCATGAGGACATGAAGGTGATCGTGTACCTGCCGCCCGGGATATAACTGATCGTGCCGGTGGCAGTGTTTGTCACCAGATCAACCTCCGGCATACCGGAAGGTTCATGCTTGCTCTCCTGCAGGTTCTTTGAATAGCTGAGCGTGATCGGGAGCTTCTGGATCTTTGTGAAGCTGTACATGATCTGGCCGTCATGGGTCACCACTTCGGAAAAGAGCCTGTCGCCTTCCACATTATTATTGGTCCGCGTAAGCATCAGGTTTACATAATGGCCCGGTACGTTCAGGCCGTTCGTGAAGGCAAAGACCTGCGAGTCCTTGGGAGCGCCCTGGTTGCCGATGACCGAGAAAAATGGTCCGTAATATTCATACCGCGCTTCATAGGTGTATATATTGTTGAAGAGCATGCCACCTGCTTTCAACCGCAGGGCATGGTCTCTCTCTTTCTCAAGGTCAGCCGCAGTGTCCGGATCAAACCGGGTAAAGGCAAGTTCAGCCTCTGTCCTGAACTTGTTCGCAAAAAAATCGGTGACCAGCAGGAAACCGAGCACATCGCCGCGGGATGAAGCGCCTGACGTCGAGGGGGTAGAGCCGCCGCCGCTGCCCGAACCGCCGGAACCGGAAATGCCTGCTGAATTCCCCGGCTCGCCGCCGGTAACGTACACGGTCTTGAACTCGAGTTTTTTGCTGAAGAGCTTGATGCCTGCAGACGCGCCAAAGATGTGGTCAGCCGAAGAACCCTCTATGCCGAACCCGCCGTTGAAGCCCATGATCCTGTCGCCCCTGACCAGGAAGGTGTTCAGGGTAAGGTCATTGTACTGCAGGGAGAGCTTGCCGCCGCGCCGTGCAAGTCCTGAGACCGTATTCTGCGTTTCAGATATCTGCACGTCACCCACTTCAAGGGTCGATTTGAACGCATCTTTTGTATAGATGCCGGAGACCAGGAAGTTCGCAAGGCTGAAGCCTTTTTCAAGTGCAGCCTGGCCCGAGCTCGATGAACCGGGGGTGACCACGCCTGAAACAGCATTTGCCGGAAGGCTCTGATCAAAATATCTGACATTCGCCGTTCCCCTGACCTCCCATGGCCCGTTCTTGATCTTGGAGTCGGTCTTGATATTGCCTTCGATCTTGGAATAGGGCACAGTGGTCACACGGTCAGGCTTTGCGAGCAGGGCCTCGTACACCGCAGATATCTCGTTGTTCGAGTACGCCTCGTCAAAAGTACCTCCATGGCGGGACGCGAAGGTGATCATGGTCTGTGCAGGCGAACCGCTCTGTGCAAGCGCAAAGATCAGCAGGGTATGCTGCCCTGCAGGAAGGGAAAGAGCAGGCTTGTACGAAAAACCTGACGATGTCGTGGTTATCATCTGGGTTATGTCCATACCGTCAAGTATGACAACAAGACTGTTGGGTGCCGCAGGCTTAAGGACCTCGACCCTGATCTCAGGTTTCTTGTCGGTCACAACAGCATCTGCAGCAGGCGAGACGACCTTGAACATATCAGAGAGAAGAACCGGCGGCGCTGTTGGCTGGTCCTGTGCCAGTGCAAAGGAAACGGTCAGGAGAACCAGTAGAAATGTCATCAGGAACGATCGCTGCATATGTATCCCCCTTTGATCAGTGATCTGCTCGGACTGTTGCTTGCAATCAATGATAATCATACCGATTTTACGGGAGATGTTCAATAAGACCGGGTGAAACTGACCTCAGGAAACAGGACGTCTGCTTCATAAACATTCACAGTTTTCTCATCAGTCCTTCATACTGCTTCGGGATAATAGAGTAAAACCAGAAGCGAGGAGGTCCTTATGAAAAGATCGATCATGGTAATGGTTGCACTGGTAATGCTTCTTGCATTGTCCGGATGCTGGCATTGGGCACATCACGGCGGTCACGGCCAGAATTCTTCAGGGGGCTATGACCATCATGGAGATTACGACGGACACCAACAGGGCGATGGGCATGACCGGGACAGAGGCGACAGCCATTACAACGGACAACGGTAGGAACGCAGAGGATCAGGAAGCCCGGGGATTTTACCATGACAGCACTAATAAAAGAGCCATATCCGGGCTTATTTCCTTGGCCAGCCTCTGCTCTGCTGATGTTTTGCAAGAGCCCTCACATCCTGAGACTGACCCAAAGCCCTTTTATGGCTCCCGAGTGTCTTAAGCTCCGAACCGGAGGTTGATTTTTGCTCGCGGGGGAGCCGTCCTTGACGTTAACATCGGAATCTTCTCCCGTGTTAAACTCCCTAACCGCTCAACCTCCAGTTCAGAGTTTCCTGGTTCTTCTCTGATTTCATTCTATCGCGCTTTCAACTGCTCGTCAACGTCTATTTCTATTTATCAGACATCTTCGTACTACTCGATAACAATAGCGCGGAACGGACAGGAATAGATGATGCTGCGGTGCTCAGCATAAATAAATTTTTCGAAATTGATGAACCATGCCTTGTCATCTCTCATCTCAAAAAAGAGGGGATAGAGTTCAGCGCACGCGGAACAGCCGGTGCATAAGCTGTAGTCAATGTAAGGGACCAATCTTCATCTCGCTTTCTCTCAGGTGGTATATTGTGATGCCGCAGCACCGGCAGGATGAGCTGCCCGCTGAGAATTGGGAACAGCTACGGCTGCTTAAGGTTGTACTTCCTGATTTTGTATCCGATCTGCCGCGGGGTGATGCCGAGGATGCGGGCGGCCTTTGCCTGGTTCCAGCCGGTCCCTGAAAGCACCTCGACGAGTTTTGTCTTTTCGATATTCTCAATGGCAGACGGCAGGGCATCCTTCACCTCCCCTGCAAACTTTGCCCTGGAGGAGTGGTCCCGGATATTGACCGGAAGGTCGGCCCTGGTCGCTGTCTTTCCTCCGCTCATCACAACAAGACGCTCGATCGTGTTCTCAAGCTCGCGCACATTGCCGGGCCAGTCATAGTTCATGATGATGTTCAGCACATCCGGCGTGATCTGCACAGCCTTGCCGTTCTCCCGGTTGTATTTATCGAGGAAGTATTCCTGGAGCAGAGGGATGTCCTCTCTCCGCTGACGAAGCGCAGGCAGAAAAACAGGCACTACGTTCAGGCGGTAATACAGGTCCTCCCTGAATGCGCCGTCCCTGACCAGGTCTTCAAGGTTCCTGCTCGTCGCTGCCACGAGGCGGACATCGACCTTGATCGTCTTTTCTCCTCCCACGCGCTCGAACTCTTTCTCCTGAAGCACCCGCAGGATCTTCGGCTGGAGCGTCAGGGGCAGATCGCCGATCTCGTCGAGGAATATCGTCCCGCTGTCCGCAAGCTCGAACCTTCCCTTGCGCAGGGCGGCAGCGCCGGTGAACGATCCCTTCTCATGGCCGAACAGTTCTGATTCAAGCAGCCCCTCGGGAATGGAGGCACAGTTGAACTTTATGAACGGCCCTTTGGCACGGGGGCTCATGAAGTGGATCGCCTTGGCCACGAGTTCCTTGCCGGTGCCGCTTTCGCCGCGCAGAAGCACATTTGCCCTGGAGGGAGCTACCCGGTGTATCGCTTCAAAGACCTCCTGCATGCTCTCTGACTGGCCGATGATGTTCTCTACCTTATACCGGGCCTTGAGCTGGTGCTTGAGCCGGTCTTTCTCTTCCTGCATGGCCTCGCGCTCTTTCTCCACTTCCCTGTTGAGCTTGACCGACTGGGCCATGAGCGATGCAATGATCTTCAGGAGCCTCAGGTCTTCCTCAAAAGAGACGCCTTTGGCACCGAAGAGCCTGTCAACGCTCAGCACGCCGAGGACCTCGTGCTTGAACTTGATCGGGACGCAGAGGAAGGCGATGTTCTCTTTCCTGATCATCTGGCGGGCGCCCGTCTTGTTCAAAAAGAGCGGCTCATCGCCGATATTCGGGATGACGATGGGTGAGCCGAGCTTTGCAACACGGCCGATGATCCCTTCTCCGACTTTGTATCTGCCGCGTTTGATCTCTTCTTCCGACATGCCGTGCGCAGCAAGGATCGAGACCTCATTGTTATCTCTGAGCGACACGGTGCCGCGCTTCATATCGAGGTATTCGGCAAGCACGCGCATGACGCCTCTGCAGTTCTGCTTCAGGTTCAGCGACGAACCGAGCAGTTTGCTGATCTCGTAAAGCGCTGTCAGTTCAAGGGTCTTATCGTTTTTCATGATCGCCATAGTATTTGATTATATTACATATTAATCTGTTCATGTGCGTCATTCCCGAAGTCCTTGATCGGGAATCCAGCTCCGCTTAATGCATTCTGGATCCCCGTTGCCACGAGGATGACGAACAAGAGACACGTACATGCAGACTTTAAATAATACACCATCATAAGGAATTGCTGCACACTCCTTACGAAAAGGCGGTAGAATAGCAGCATGAACCTCAAGTCCCTGTTCGGCAAGCACAGTCCCAAACTCGGGGCGCTGGAGATCCTGAAATATATCGGCCCCGGGTTTCTGGTGACCGTAGGTTTTATCGATCCCGGCAACTGGGCCTCTAATGTTGCGGCAGGATCGCAATACGGCTACTCTCTGCTCTGGATGGTCACGCTCTCGACCTTTATGCTCATCGTGCTCCAGCACAATGCAGCGCATCTGGGCATAGCCACCGGGCTCTGCCTTGCCGAGTCAGCAACCAAACATTTCCCGAGACCCGCATCCAGAATATTCCTCTCCAGCGCCATGCTGGCCTCTGTTTCGACCGCACTTGCCGAGATCCTTGGGGCCGCCATCGGCCTGAACATGCTCTTTGGCATACCGCTCCTTATCGGAGCAACGATCACTGCGGTGCTGGCCTGCATTATGCTGATCACGAACGGGTACAAGAGGCTTGAGGTCTGGATCATCGGTTTTGTCTCTCTTATCGGACTGGCCTTTGTCTTTGAACTGAGCCTGGTGCCGGTGGCCTGGGGTGCTGCTGCCAGGGGATGGGTCGTGCCTGCGCTGCCTGCCGGTTCGCTGCCGATCATGATGAGCGTGCTCGGGGCGGTTGTGATGCCGCATAACATCTTTCTCCATTCCGAGATCATACAGTCCAGGCAATGGAACATTGAGGGCGAAGCGGTGATAAAGAAGCAACTCAAGTATGAGTTCTTTGACACGCTTGCGGCCATGCTTGTGGGCTGGGCCATCAACAGCGCCATCATCCTGGTGGCTGCTGCGGTCTTTCATGCAAACAACGTTGTGGTCACAGACCTGCCCCAGGCACAGGCAACGCTCAAACCCCTTCTGGGCAATGCCAGCGGAATGATATTTGCACTGGCCCTGCTTCTGGCAGGCTTCTCTTCATCCATAACCGCTGCCATGGCAGGCGGCAGCATCTTTGCCGGCATGTTTCAGGAACCCTTTGATATGGCAGATTCCCATTCTCGCATTGGCATCATCATCACGTTTGCCGGCGCCCTGCTGATCGTCTTCTTCCTGGCCGATCCGTTCCAGGGCATCATCTGGAGCCAGATCGCACTGAGCCTGCAGCTGCCCTGGACCATCTTCTCCCTGATCTCGCTCACCTCATCAAGGAACGTGATGGGCAAGTTCTCAAACTCCGGCAGGGACAAGACCGTGCTTTGGCTGTCAGCAGTGATCGTTTCTGTCCTGAACATCATGCTGCTGGTCCGGATGCTTTAAGGGCTTCCTACGCATTATCCAATGCCTGTTTTTTGTACAAACCTGCCTGATAATCAGGCAAATGCCGAACAACGGGCAATGCTAACTGGCTGTTTTAAAATGAATATTGCTCTGGCAGATATATTGCACTGACAACATCAATAATATGTCTATCCTGATAGTAAAGAACATTTCGTCTGAGGGGCCTGGGACCATCGAGGATTTTCTCGTGCATAACAATATGCACTATACGGTCATTGACCTTGAACGCCATGCGATAGATTCTGCTGATGCTTATGACACCCTGGTCATGCTTGGCGGGCCGATGAGCGTGAACAACGAAGCTGGATATCCCTATCTGACCGATGAGATGAGGCTTGCAGCGCAGTTCATAAAGGCCGGGAAAAAAGTCCTCGGCGTCTGTCTCGGCGCACAGCTGATGGCAAAGGCACTCGGTGCAAGAGTCTTTGTGGGTGCGGTAAAAGAGATCGGCTGGCATGACATTGAACTGAAAGATGCCGGGCTGCAGGACCCCTTTATGGCACAGCTTGCACCGGACAGAAAGGCCTGCAAGGTCTTTCACTGGCATGGAGAGACCTTCGAGATCCCGCAGGGGGCAGAGCGGCTGGCAGCATCTGACCTTTACCCGAATCAGGCGTTCAGGTATGGTACTCATGCGTACGCGTTTCAGTTCCATATCGAGGTGACCAGGCAGATGATCTTCGATTGGCTGAAGAATGAGCCAATCGATCTCAAGACACTGGAGCAGGAAACAGATGCATTGTATGCAGACTATGCCGCACGGGCAGAGAAGTTCTATAAGGCATTCTTTCTTGCAGGCTGACCAGCTGGCCGGCTTGCAAGCTTACAGGCTAATTAAGGAGGTGAGACATGAAAAAGATAGAGGCGATCATCAAACCCTTCAAGCTTGATGAGGTGAAGGACGGACTGAACGAGATCGGCATTCAGGGCATGACCGTGACCGAGGTGAAGGGCTTCGGCAGACAGAAGGGCCATACGGAACTGTATCGCGGGGCTGAGTACATCGTTGATTTCATCCCCAAGATCAAACTCGAGATCGTCACCTCGGACGATCTTGCAGCCAAGGTTGTACAAACCATAGAGAAGGTTGCCAAGACCGGCAAGATCGGCGACGGCAAGATCTTTGTTTATACCGTAGATGAGGTCATCAGGATCAGGACCGGAGAGCAGGGAGAAGCAGCAGTATAAGCACACTAGGCAAAGGTAAAGAAAAATAGGTAAAGTAAGAATAAGTATCTCTGCCTTTACCTCTACCTTTATTATCTTAATTAAATTACAGGAGGAGCAATGACAGCAAAAGACGTGATCAAAATGGCGCAGGAGAACAAGGCAGCAATGGCGAACTTCAAGTTCCTTGATTTTCCCGGGATCTGGCAGCATTTCGCAGTACCCATTGCAGAGCTGAAGGAAGAAGTATTCGAAGAAGGACTCGGCTTTGACGGCTCGTCCATCAGGGGCTGGCAGGCGATCAACACCTCGGACATGCTTATTGTGCCCGATCCCGAGACCGCATTCATGGACCCGTTCATGGAATACCCGACCATCAGCCTTATCTGCAATATCGTTGACCCGATCACCAAAGAGCAGTACACCAGGGACCCCCGTTTCATCGCGCAGAAGGCAGAGGCATACCTCAAGTCGACCGGCCTCGGCGACACCGCCTACTTCGGCCCTGAAGCAGAGTTCTTTATCTTCGACGGCATCCAGTTCGACCAGAACGCGCACAGCGGGTATTATTTCATCGAATCCATGGAAGGCATCTGGAACTCAGGCCGCGACGAGGGGCCGAACCTTGGGTACAAGCCAAGGCACAAGGAAGGCTACTTCCCGGTACCGCCTACAGACAGCCAGGTAAATATCAGGACAGAGATGTGCATGGAGATGCAGAAGGTCGGCATCTACGTAGAGCGTGAGCATCATGAGGTCGCAACCGCCGGACAGGCAGAGATCGATATGCGTTTTGACTCTCTCGTGAAGATGGCGGACAAGAACATGCTCTTCAAATACATTGTGAAGAACGTTGCGCGCAGGCATAACAAGACTGCCACCTTCATGCCAAAGCCGCTCTTCGGCGACAACGGTTCAGGCATGCATGTCCACCAGTCCATCTGGAAGAAGGGCAAGCCCCTCTTCGCAGGCAACGGATACGCAGGCCTCAGCGAGATGGCTCTGTACTACATCGGCGGCGTGCTGAAGCATGCACATGCCCTTGCAGCGCTGACCAATCCTACAACGAATTCTTACAAGAGACTCACCCCCGGCTTTGAAGCCCCGGTCAACCTTGCCTACTCTGCAAGAAACCGTTCAGCATCGATAAGAATACCTACCTACTCAGCTAACCCGAAGGCAAAGAGGGTCGAGGTAAGGTTCCCTGATCCGTCCTGCAACACGTATCTTGCCTTCTCTGCAATGCTGATGGCAGGCCTTGACGGTATCGAGAACAAGATACACCCAGGAGAGCCGCTTGACAAGGACATCTACGATCTTGGACCGGAAGAGCTTGCATCGGTCCCGACCATGCCGGGCAGCCTTGATGAGGCACTCGATGCGCTTGAGGCAGACCATGAGTTCCTGCTCAAGGGCAATGTCTTCACCCAGGATGCGATCGATACCTGGATCGCTTACAAGAGAAAGAATGAAGTGGACGCACTGAGGCTCCGCCCTCATCCCTACGAGTTCTTCCTGTACTACGACATCTAAGCCATTCACAGAAGTTAGTCGCAAGAGAAAGGGGAAGGCAGCAATGCCTTCCCCTTTTTATTTATTGGCTTCAGTTAATCGCGTAAGAATCATAACCCCTTCTCACCTCCCCTTATCTTAACCAGCAGTAGGTGCCTTAGGCAGTGGAGGAATAAACCTACGCCCCTCTGCTTAAAACACCGCCTGCTGGCTCAACATCCCCTCCTTACCAAGGAGGGGGCTGGGGAGGTTTAAATACATTTTCCATTACCCCAACATGCCTCTGCTTAAAGCCAACAGTAGGAGCCTTAGGCTCACCTACTGTTGGCCCTTGCAAAGGAGAGGAAGAAATACCTCTCTCCACAAAAGGGTTCTGATATTCCCCGAATTTTTCTTGACGATGCCCTTATTTGCCCCTATAATCACGAAAAAGACGCATGTGATATAAAAAAAACAATGTTCGGCAATTAATCTATGATCACAACTAATAATAAAAGCTATGAATATCACAAATTAATAGATGATTTTTCTGCTGCGTCTCAAAAACACTATCAATTCACCATGACAGGCGAGCGGCAAAAAACTAATCAACAAGCAAATCTCCTTAATTTGGCAGCAAAAAAAATACTGGCATCAGGCGAAGAGGCCATTAATCAATTCGTTGTCCTATTAAACCATAAAGAAGAATCCGTACGTGCTATGGCTGGGGCCTATCTGCTGAAAGATAGAACTTCTCTCGCAGTAGAAACGCTTAAACCAATTGCTAAAGGAAATGGCATTCTTGCGCTCGGCGCAAAAATGACGTTAGAGCGTTATAAAAAAGGTGAACTAGAAATAAAATAAGCCCAACAATGACATAGACCTTGTCGCAACAAACATCGCCGCGCAGGTCATGCCCGGAGCCGTTCGGCGGGGAACGATGAGACTGTTCCCATCGCATTCCACTTACATGACTGGAGGACATCATGACTGAACTTATCTTGACGACATTTCTTAACCGACAGAAAAAGCTAGTCCCTGCATTTCTTTGTATTGTCGCGCTGCTCTTCGGATGCGCTACTACTCAACCCTCAGGCAAGTCCCAGAATACTGTCGCCACGGGTACCAGCATGGGGTGCGGAGTCGGAGGCGGCAGCCTGTACCAGAGCTTTCTCGCCTCGCAGCCAAAAATAACAGCAATTGCATTACAGCTCAGAGCTGGGGGAAAGTTTCCGGCTAAAGGATACAAAAGCACGGTCAGACTGCGGCAGGGGAGTCCTCAGGGGAGTGTCGCCGCTGAAGCCAGCGCCACCGTGGCTGGGCCTGTTACAACCGGCAAGTTGCTAGATGTGACTTATCGACTGCCGAATGAGATCCCCGTGCAGACCGGGCAGCGATGGGTGATAGAATGGATAACTCCAAAAGAAGGGGATGGCGTTCTGACTTGGATGATGTCATCGGGAGACCCATATGCAGGAGGGCAGGCGTACGGCTGTACAGGAAACGCAATGAACGCAGATGACTTTATATTCCAGGTGAGCCCATAGTCGCAATGATGCGCAGACACGCAATCGGACGTTGATCATATCCAGCCTTATCCTTTTTCTTCTCCTCCTCATCTCCGGGATCAAACCGTTCGACCGCGTTACATAGCTGATGGAGGTCGCACCCATTCTGATCGCATGATCTGTAATGGCGGGATACGTTACACACCGACAGGCAGTTGTAGCTTATTTACTGCAGAGCGAAACTTCAGAATTCGAAGCGGGGAGACCAGTAGTCCTGATAACTCTGGCATTTGATCCTGACGCGGCAGCGGTTGCAGACACTGAGATATTTGAAGCATTCATAGTGAGGGCACCAAATCGTAACGGCCTCAGTACCCTGGACCGTATCACAGGCGCTACCTGTTGCAAGAGCAGAACTGTTTTCCATTCGCGCTTATTATGACACGTTTTTTGGGCATCAGGCAATGCACCCTACCCGTCCTAACCGGACAGAGAACCGGCAATCGTCTCGTACACCTCATAGCGCTTTGTTGCCTTCTTGCTTTTCGCCCGGTAAAATAATGGTCAGATATTTTTCCCCGGCAGTATGCAGGCATTAATTATCTCACGCCCACGCAACAAGGATTCAGTTTTGACCGCGTGAAGAGAGCCCCGGTGCTTTAAGCGCCAGAAACAGGTGACTTAGGCACCAACGGTAACTACTGTACGCACCAAAAGGTGTCTTAGGCAAAGGAACCAGACCAACTGTGGATATATATAAAGAGATCGCGCGGCTTAATCCGCGGCAGGAAGAAGCGGTCATGCAGACTGACGGCCCTCTGCTTATCCTGGCAGGTGCAGGTTCAGGCAAGACGCGGGTCATCACCATGCGGACTGCATATATCATAAAGACCGGGATCAGCCGGGCAGGCTCTGTCCTTGCGGTCACCTTCACCAACAAGGCGGCTAAGGAGATGCGCGAGCGGGTCAAATCGATGCTCAAGGGCGAGACCGGTACGCCGGTGATCTCAACGTTTCATTCCCTCTGCCTCAGGATATTGCGACGGGAGATCGAGCACCTTGGGTATCGGAAAGACTTCACCATTTACGACACGTCCGAACAGGTGTCGCTCCTGCGAAATATCCTTTCTGACATCAAATTTTACGATAAGACCTTCAAGCCCGAGAATATTCTCGAAAGGATCAGCAGGACCAAGAACGATTTCGCTCCGATCGAAACGGCCCCGTCGGATACCCCGCTTGAAGAGGCCTCGGCAATGCTCTATCCCCGTTACCT
This sequence comes from uncultured Nitrospiraceae bacterium, assembly GCA_964463135.1. Lineage (GTDB taxonomy): Bacteria > Nitrospirota > Thermodesulfovibrionia > Thermodesulfovibrionales > UBA6898 > UBA6898. The sequence goes on along the minus strand of CAYXBA010000001.1, from coordinate 12,247 downwards.
CGACGCGCTCAAATCTCTGAACGCGCTCGATTTCGATGACCTTCTTCTGCTGACTTTGAAGCTCTTCAAAGAACATCCCGATGTGCTGGCGCAGTATCAGAATATGTTTCGCTATATCATGGTGGACGAGTACCAGGACACGAACAAGGTCCAGTATGATTTCATCAGGCTTCTCGCAGGCGACAGAAAAAATCTCTGCGTGGTCGGCGATGACGATCAGTCGATCTATGGATGGCGCGGAGCCAACCTCGGCAATATCCTCCATTTCGAAAAAGACTTTCCGGGTACGATCATCGTAAGGCTTGAGCAGAACTACCGCTCGTTCGGCAATATCCTGACCGCTGCAAACAGCGTCATAAAGAACAACAGGAAGAGGATGCCAAAATCCCTCTGGTCTGCACGGGGTGAAGGCCCCAAGGTCAATATCCTGAAGGCGCGGGACACGGAGGATGAGGCTGCCTGGATCGTCGACAGGATCTCTACCATCAAACTCGAAAGAGAGATCCCCTACGAACACTTTGCGGTGATATACCGCGCAAACATCTTTTCGAGGCCCTTTGAAGAGGCGCTCAGAAAGCAGCGCATACCTTACTCTGTGGTTGGCGGCACAAGCTATTTCGAGAACAAGGAGATAAAGGACCTCGCGGCGTACCTCAAGATCATCGCAAATCCGTCTGACGACCTAAGCCTTCTGAGAGCGGCAAATGCACCAAAACGGGGACTGGGCCCTTCTGCCCTGGCGCTCCTTTCGGAATTCAGCCGCGCTCATTCCATGAGCCTTCTCGACGCCTTTGGCAAGGCGACCGAGGTGCCGGGACTGGGACCAAAACCTGCTGCATCAGCCAAAGCACTTTTCAGCCTTCTTGCCCGATACCGTGATATGTTCAGAAAAGGCAGGGAAATGGACAAGGCCCTCAAGGCCCTAATCGATGAGATCAATTACCGCGACTACATCAGCGAGCTGTATAAGACCCCGGAGGCAGCATTCAGGAAGATGGAGAATCTCGACGGTTTTGTCGATTCTGTGCGCCATTATGAATCCGCTGAAGCAGCACCCTCTCTCCACGGCTTTCTCGAAACCATGGCGCTTACGGACCTGATGGATGAAAAGGAAGAGAAAGGCGGGTATGGCGTTACGCTCATATCGTTCCACTCCTCCAAAGGACTTGAGTTCCCGGTCGTATTCATTGCAGGCACTGAAGAGGATATCCTTCCGCACAAGAAATCAGCGGACACAGAGGAAGGGCTGGAGGAAGAAAGAAGGCTTTTCTATGTCGGGATAACGCGGGCAATGCATGAACTTTATATCACCTATACGAACCAGAGGACGAAATACGGAAAAGAAGCGCCCTCAATCCCCTCGCGGTTTCTTGATGAGCTCCCTGAAGAGGTCGTGAAAAAGCTCGATCGCTTCGAGAAGCTTTCACCTGAAGAGGAAGAGCTCTATGCCAGGAAGTGCTTTGCAAATATTCGCGCCAAATTAGGAAAATGAGTAACAACTCAGGTGGTTTAGGCTATAGTCTGATAGGATTCTTGCATGCGGCATCTGTTCCCGGGCAAAGAACTTTCTCCTATTGCTATTCACCTGAACAGCTATAGACTATCAATCTAAAGTAAAGGAACTGAATGAACGAATTACATATAGCCATAATCGCAAAAGAGCTCGGCCTTTCCGTATCACAGATAACGGCAACGACTGCGCTGCTCAATGACGGGGCAACAGTCCCCTTTATTTCCCGATACCGCAAAGAGGCGACCGGTAGCCTTGATGAGGTTGCTGTTGCTGCAATCAGGGACAGGCTGGAGCAGCTCAGAGAACTGGACAAGCGGCGGGAAGCTATCTTGAAATCTCTGGAAGAACGCAGCCTGCTCACCGACGCATTAAGAACAAAGATCGGCAGTGCTGATTCCCTGACCAGTCTTGAGGACATCTATCTGCCCTTCAGGCCGAAACGGCGAACGCGCGCGATGATGGCAAAGGAAAAGGGGCTCGAACCCCTTGCCGCAGCCTTGTTCAGCCAGGAAGAGATGGACATCGAGGCAGCCGCGGCCTCATATTTGGATGCAGAAAAAGGCGTGGCTACTTCAGAGGAGGCCCTGGCCGGGGCGCGGGACATTATTGCCGAATGGGTCAGTGAGGACCAGACAGCACGGGCAAGGCTGCGGGAACTTTTTGCAACCAAGGGCATGCTGCGGTCAAAGGTGATGTCCAACAAGGAAGATGAAGCAATTAAATACCGGGACTATTTCGACTGGGAAGAACCAATATCCAGGGCCCCTTCACACAGGATACTCGCCATCCGCCGCGGAGAATCCGAAGGGTTCCTGATCATGCGCGTAACGCCGCCTGAAGACGAAGCGCTTGATCTTCTTGAAGCGCTCTTTCTGAAAGGGAATAATACAGCCTCCGAACAGGTGAAGCTTGCGCTGCATGACAGTTACAAGAGGCTGCTCACCTCTTCCATGGAGGGCGAGATCAGGCTGGCTGCCAAGAAGCGGGCTGACGAAGAGGCAATTCGTGTTTTTGTCGAGAACCTGAGACAGCTTCTGCTCGCCCCGCCGCTGGGGAGAAAAAGCGTGCTTGCCATTGATCCGGGCTTCAGGACAGGCTGCAAAGTGGTCTGCCTTGACCGGCAGGGGAAGCTGCTCCATAACGACACGATCTATCCTCACTTCTCCGACAAAGGCGTCGGCGAGGCAGGCGCAAAGATCAAAGATCTCTGCAGCCGTTTCAGCATCGAGGCGATCGCCATAGGGAACGGCACAGCAGGGAGGGAGACAGAGGCCTTTGTGAGAGGGCTCGGGCTTGCACCCGCAATAGACATCGTTATGGTGAACGAAAGCGGTGCATCCATCTACTCTGCGTCAGACGTGGCAAGGGAGGAATTCCCTGACCATGATCTTACGGTCAGGGGATCGGTCTCGATCGGCCGTCGACTCACAGACCCCCTTGCTGAACTGGTGAAGATCGATCCCAAATCGATCGGCGTAGGCCAGTATCAGCATGACGTTGATCAGATCGCATTGAAGAAAAGTCTTGATGATGTCGTGAGCAGTTGCGTCAACGGCGTGGGCGTGGAACTGAACACAGCAAGCAGGCAGCTCCTCACCTATGTGTCAGGGCTTGGGCCGCAGCTTGCAAAGGGCATTGTCGAATACCGGAATGAGCATGGGCCGTTCAGGTCACGCGAAGACCTGAAAAAGATCCCGCGACTGGGGCCAAAGGCCTTTGAACAGGCTGCGGGCTTTCTGCGCATTCGGGACGGTGAGAACCCCCTTGACGGGTCGGCAGTGCATCCCGAAGCGTATCCTATTGTGAGCGCCATGGCGCAGGACCTCCATTGCTCGGTCGTTGACCTGATGAAAGACAATAGCCTCAGGCAGAATATCAATCTCTCACGATATGTGACCGACACTGCAGGCATGCCGACCCTGAGCGATATCATGTCCGAGCTTGCCAAACCGGGACGTGACCCCCGGTCACAGTTCGAGTCATTTCATTTTGCAGAGCATGTGCAGAAGGTCGAGGACCTGGAGCCGGGCATGAAGCTCCCCGGCATTGTGACGAACATCGCTGCCTTCGGCGTCTTTGTCGATATAGGCGTTCATCAGGACGGGCTTGTGCATATCAGCGAATTGGCAGACCGGTTTGTAAAGAACCCCGCAGATGTCGTGAAGGTACACCAGAAAGTGACCGTTACGGTTATGGAGGTCGATCTGCAGAGAAAGCGCATCTCGCTCTCGATGAAGGGAGGCCAAGGCAACACTGCATCTGTTCCAAAAAAGGAAAAGGAAGCTGTCATGCCATTGGCAAGCCCTGAGAGAAAACGCGAAAAAGAGGTCAGGCGGCCTGCGCAGTTTTCGAACAACCCTTTTTACGAAGCATTCAAAAAGAAGTAATATATCCCATTCTCAAGAACACAGGGAGGAACAGACATGGAGATTATTCTTGACGATCCCGAGGTCCGCATACTTGGCTGCCTTATCGAAAAGGAACTGACAACGCCCGAGTATTATCCCTTGTCCCTGAACAGCCTCATCAATGCGTGCAATCAGAAGTCCAACCGCAATCCAATAGTTTCGTACGACGAATCCATTGTGGAGCAGGGACTGGACGGACTGCAGTCAAAAGGTCTTGCGCGAAAAACACAGACAGCAGGCAGCCGCGTTGAAAAATATCTGCATACCATTCTGGACAAATTTGACATTTCAAAGCAGGAAATGGCTGTCCTTTGCGAACTCATGCTGCGCGGTCCTCAAACAGCCGGAGAGATCCGCTCCCGTGCGGAAAGGATATCTCCGTTCGAAGATCTTCAGGCAGCAGAGGAGACCCTGAGAGGTCTCACAGAGCACGAGCCGGCGCTGGTGATCCAGCTGCCGAGGGAGACCGGGAGAAAAGAACGGAGGTTCATGCACCTCCTGTCCGGCAGCAGAAGCGCCGCTGAAGATGACAATCAGCCCTCAGCGCCTTCTGCACCAGTGATCAGGGCCGATGAACGTCTGAACATGATGGAGGAGGAGATCGATAAACTTAAGGAAGAGGTAAAAGAGTTAAAAGAAGCCTTCGCCGAGTTCAAATCGCAGTTCTAGGTCCGTTGGTCTCTATTGCGACCCTTCCCGGTCTTGTTGATCGGAACAGGCATTCTCTTCTGCAGTCACCCGCCCGATGGCAGCAGCCGCCTCTGTACTGATATCGAAAAAGCTCACCCCATACCCGGACTGCGGTTCGCCGAAAAGGACACGCACCACTTCACCGGGGATCGTCTGCTGCCTGCTTCCTGCAATTGCGAAGGTACACTGCACCGTGGCGCCTTCCGGCAGTACAGCCGAAGATCTGAAGAAAAGGCCGGCAGTGCTGATATTCTCGATCGTGCCGGTGAATCGTTTTCCCCGCGTCTCGCACTCCATCCTGATCTTCACCGGGACCCTGCAGAGCTTGCGTGGAGCTATGTTCAGCAGGTGATGCGCCTCCTGCAGCAGTATTGCCGGGACAACAGGCAGACTGACATAGGCATTTGCATTACAGCTCTCGCAGCGCCGGATCTCGGATTCCTGTGCGCCGCATACAAGCAGCATCGACACCCCACGCAGGCCGGCATCCTCCCGTATCTGTCTGCAGAGCTCCTCGCCGCTCATCTCCCCTGCATCAAGATATGCGATGATGAGGTCAGCTGTTTCGGTCCGGTGCAGGGCGAGCGCCTCACTGTTTGCAGTAGTGGTCAGAATGCTCACATCAGCCCTGCTCAGAAAGCTCTGTTCAGGCTGGAAAAGCTCATAGATGTCTAGGGGTATTATTACCTTTTTCATGGCTCTTTTTAAGTATACCTTAGGAGCGTTGGATCGCGCCCTTTTTTCCCCTGGCCGTATGGTAGAATCTCTTACTTTTGAATTAGAAATGGAATACCCCGATGACAGGCAAGAACCAGCTCCATGATGCACTAAAACAGCTTTCAACGGATATCAGAGGACTGATAGACCTTTCGATGCACGAGACCGATGAATCCTGGGAAAAGATGATCGATATCGTAAAGAAGGAATTGGCTGACGAAGTGCAAAAGCATGGCGGACAGCAGATCCGGACAGGCGATCTCGTTTACCAGGCCCTCATTTCGGAAATCTACGACCATCTCGGCATGCTCTTCAGGAATCTGAAAGCATCGCAGGAACGACTCCGCAAGCTTGCAACACGGGACCTGCTCACCGGATTATACAACCGGAATTTCTTCAATGAGACGATCGTGCGAGACATCAAAAAGGCTGAACGGCTCGAAGAAAAGCTTTCTTTTATCATTATCGATGTCGACAATTTCAAGCACATCAATGACTCCTATGGTCACCTTCACGGCGACGGCGTATTGCGTGCATGTGCCGACCTCCTTAAGACGTGCGTGCGAAGATCTGATTTCCTCTGCAGATACGGCGGAGACGAGTTCATGATCGTCACTCCCATGAAGACCTGCAAGGAGAACGGCCCACTTTTCGAGCGCATTGAGGACCATCTGTCGAGGTGGAATTCTGACTTTGCGAGCTTCGATTACAAGCTTTCTCTGAGCATCGGCTGCTCGGTCTGGGAATCCGGCAAAGACATCGTTGCCGTGCTTCATGAGGCCGACAAAAAGATGTACCGGAACAAGAAGTCGAAAAGAAAGTAGAGCTTCGGGCATCACCTTGATCCTTCTTATTTATCCGCCTGTGGCAAAACCCTGCGAGCCTCCTGCCGGTATTGCCCGCTTATCGGGCATGCTCAACCGGCACAACGTTGAACATGTAATGCTGGATGCAAATCTGGAGGGTCTTCTGTATCTCCTCAGCCTGCCCCTGCCCTCCGCCAGAGCAGATAATACATGGTCAAAAAGGTCGTTCAAGCATGCTGCCAGGAATATTTCCGCTTTGCGTGATCTGGGACTTTACCAACACCCCGATCGGTACAAAAGAGCAATAAAAGATATCGGCAGGATCCTTCACGAGGTCGCACCAGAGGGCGTCACAGTCGGTCTCGCAGATTACACGCAGAATGCGCTTATGCCGACAAGAAGCGCTGATCTCATGTTCGCAGCGGACAAGCCCGGGTTGAACCCCTTTTATCCATACTTCTCGGTGAGGCTGCGGGAACTTTTCGAGGAAAAGAAGCCGTCTGTAGTAGGCATATCCCTGAACTATCTGAGTCAGGCCTTATCTGCTTTTTCGATGATCGGCTTTCTCCGCCGCGAATTCCCTTCTGTAAAGATAGTCCTGGGTGGAGGGCTGGTCACTTCGTGGATGAAGAACCTCAGATGGCAAGACCCCTTTGCCGGTCTTGTGGATCATTGTATTACAGGGCCGGGTGAATTTCAACTCCTGTCGCTATTGGGAAAGAACGCAGCAGAAGAGAGACTGCCTATGCCTGATTATCGATCGCTGCCGCGCACTGAATATCTTTCGCCTGGCTTTATTCTGCCGTATAGCGCTTCATCCGGCTGCTACTGGAACAGATGCGATTTCTGCCCGGAAGAAGCGGAAAAAAATCCCTACATCCCTGCCCCGCCCAGACAGGTGATCGAGGATCTGCAGGAATTGGCAGCAAGGACCAATCCTTTACTTATTCACCTGCTCGATAATGCCATAAGCCCTGCCCTGCTTGAAGCGCTCTGCTCGGGAAAACCGGCTGCGCCATGGTATGGGTTCGCCCGGGTAAGCAGTCAGCTTGCTGACCCGGCATTTTGCGCTGCACTGAAAAGTTCCGGCTGCGCCATGCTTAAGCTGGGGATAGAATCAGGTGATCAGGGAGTGCTTGACGCGCTGGACAAAGGGATCCGTGTCGAGACGGCTTCTGCTGTTCTGAAGAACCTGAAAAAGGCGGGGATCGCGACCTATGTATATCTTCTCTTCGGCACGCCGGTCGAGACAGAGGCCAGCGCACGCAAAACGCTCGAATTCACGGCAGAGCACAGCGGCTGCATCGATTTTCTTAACCTTGCCATCTTCAATATGCCGATCTGCGGCAGGGCCTCGGCAGATCAGTCGATCCGGACCTTCTCCGAGGGTGATCTTTCGCTCTATGCCGATTTCAGGCATCCTCATGGCTGGGACAGACGAAAGGCCCGCCTCTTTCTCGACAGGGAATTCAGGCGGCATGCCGCGATCGCGTCGATCCTGAAAAATGAAGTGCCTGTCTTCACCTCGAACCATGCCCCGTTCTTCGCTAATGCCCTGTCTCCGGCAGCGCTTCAGCCCCCTGGGAACTGACCGCTCTATTCTTCACTTTTCGTTAATGACGTGATATGATGGGACATTATTTTTTGCACTATCCCGCATACTGAGGAGGCTTCATGGCAGGAATTCCCGAATCGCTCTGCATAGCCAGGACCGATCATGAGATCGGCATCATCCCCCGCATGGCAAACCGCCATGGACTGATCGCCGGAGCTACCGGCACCGGAAAGACCGTAACACTTCGGGTCCTGGCAGAGCAGTTCAGCGCTATCGGCATACCGGTCTTCATGGCTGATATAAAGGGTGATCTCACCGGCATTGCCATGCCGGGAGGAGAGCATCCGAAGATACGGGAACGCGCTGCTCAGCTCGGCATGGCAGATATGACCTTCGAGGGTCTGCCGGTGATCTTCTGGGACGTCTTCGGCCAGAAAGGTCATCCTCTCAGAACAACCATATCAGAGATCGGCCCGCTTCTGCTCGGCAGGATACTTAACCTGAATGAAATTCAGAGCAGTCTGCTCAGCATGATCTTCAAGATCGCCGACGACAGCGGACTGCTCCTCCTCGATCTTAAAGACCTGCGCTCGATGGTAAAGTTTGTCGGCGAACAGGCCGATCAGTTCAAGAATGAATACGGCAACATCTCGACCGCCAGCATCGGAGCGATACAGCGGAGCCTCCTTGTCCTTGAAGAACAGGGCGGAGAACTGCTCTTCGGAGAACCGGCGCTCAATCTTCAGGATATGATGCAGACGGACAGCAGGGGCAGGGGCATGGTCAATATCCTCGCAGCGGACAGGCTCATGCAGTCTCCCAAGCTGTATGCAACGTTCCTGCTCTGGATGCTCTCTGAACTCTTTGAGATGTTGCCGGAAGTAGGCGATCCTGCAAAACCGGTCTTTGTTTTTTTCTTTGATGAAGCGCATCTTCTCTTCGAGGACATCCCCCAGGCTTTGTCCAATAAGATCGAGCAGGTCGTGCGACTTATCAGGTCCAAAGGGGTCGGAGTCTATTTCATAACGCAGAACCCGCTGGATATCCCCGAGGATATACTCGGTCAGCTCGGCAATCGGGTACAGCACGCGCTGCGGGCCTTCACCCCGAAAGAACAGAAGGCAGTCAAAGCAGCGGCAGAAACGTTTCGCACCAACCCTGATCTCGATGTTGCAACGGTGATCATGGAGCTCGGCGTTGGCGAAGCTCTCGTCTCATTCCTCGATCAAAAAGGTGTGCCGGGCATGGTAGAGCGGGCATTGGTCTGCCCTCCGCGGAGCAGGCTCCTGCCGCTCACCGACGGCGAGCGCACTGCTGCGATCAGCAGTTCTTTGCTGGCAGGTCATTATGAGCGCATGGTCGACAGGGAATCGGCATACGAGAAACTGAAAGAAAAGGCTGCTCAGGCTGCACCGCCTCCCATGGAAGCGAAAACCGGCAGAGAGACAGTATCTGAAGGCACAAAAATGCTCCAGGCAATGGCCCGAAGCGCCGCTCATGCGATCGGAAGTCAGGTCGGCAGACAGATCATTCGGGGCGTTCTCGGCTCTATCTTCGGCAAGGCAAAAAAATAGCAGGCGAAAAGATGCGGGAGGGAGACCTTCTCTCCCGCATCTCTGCATTACTCTGCCCGGAGATCCCGCTATCAGATCAGACTTTTTTCGCAGTATGTCTCAGCGGCAACCTTATTTTTCTTCAGGTCCTCAAGGCGAGATACAACTCTAACTGCGGTTCTTTGTCTTTTTCGTCGGCACGGCATTCCACGGGTCATCGGGCCAGGGATGTTTCGGATACCTGCCTTTTAATTCCTTCTTGACCTGCTGATATCCGCTATTCCAGAACCCCTTCAGGTCCTGGGTCACCTGCACCGGCCTGCGCGCCGGAGAAAGGAGATGCAGGAGCACCTTTACTCTGCCCCCGGCTATCGTCGGCGTATCGGCAAGACCGAACATCTCCTGAAGCTTTACAGCAAGAACGGGTATTTCCCCTGCGGCATAGTCAACAGGTACACGGCTGCCGCTCGGCACCGCTATATGAGTCGGGGCCTGCTCATCAAGGAACTGCTGCTGTTTCCAGGTTAACTGTGCCCGCAACGCAGGAAGGATATCCAGCCCTGAAAGGTCCTGGGCAGTTCGCACCTTGCCAAGCCAGGGCATGAGCCATGACTCAGGGTTCGCTATAAGATGTTCTTCTGGAAGGTCAGGCAGGTTCAGCTCCGGAAAGGCCTTTCTAATGAGGCTGACGCGTGACTGGAACTTCTTGGCCTCGGCACTGAACGAAAGATTTCCATGACCATTTTTGATGACATCGCAGATTATCGAAAGGACTTCCTCTTCGGCCGGAGAGAAAGGCTTCACGGAAAGCAGTACAGCACCAAGACTTTCTTCTGCAGCGGCAATGATCTTTTTCTCCTTTTTGTTCCATTCGATCCTGCGCAGGGTCCTGATGTTATTGCCGCATTCCTGTCGCATAAGAGTTTCTGAAAGAGAGGCTGCAAGATGGACTCTTCCCTCTGTCTTCTCCCCTGCATCCAGATTCACGGCAGCAATATAGGGACTTCTGGCAAGGCTGCTCTCTGCAGACAATGCCACTCCCCTTCCTTGACTCATGACAAAGCGGCCGATGGCTCCTTCCCGGGCTTGCGCTATTCTGTCCGGAAAAGCGCAGAGCAGAAGCCTTGGGATTATATCCGGATCGGAAACATCCTTATCAGCAGCCTTACTCCTGGTCGATAAAAGCCTCAGGAGCTGCTTTGCCGTTCTGTCTACAGCCTTAAGGCCCCAGAGATCAGCCGCCTCCGGGACTACTTTGCTTCTGCGCCATGCGTGCAGCATCTCTATCCTTATGCTTATATCAGGATCGCTCGGGACCGAGGCGCTGCGGCGGACAATGTCACGCTCTGAAAGAATGGCAGCAAGGTCGGCTCCAAGGCTGAGGCAATTAAGTTCCACAGACCTTAGCAGCAATCTGCCGAGCCTCGGATGGGCCGGCAGTGCAGCCACTTCCCTGCCTTCACGGGTAATTGATAATGACCGGTCGATCAGCCCAAGGTCCATAAGCAGCCGTCTGCCCGATTCGAGGGCTGCAGTTGGAGGATCATCCAGCCAGGCAAGCGTGGAAGGTTCCTTTACTCCCCATGCTGCGAGTTCCAACAGGAGCGACGACAGGTCTGCAACCAGGATCTCAGGAGGTGTAAACGGGATCATGGACTGAAAGATATGCCTGCTATATAGCCGATAGCAGAAACCAGGACCAAGCCTTCCGGCCCTTCCTTTTCTCTGCTCTGCAGACGCCCTTGAGACATGTACCGTGATCAGGCGGTTCATACCGGTTGCAGGATCATACTGCAGTCTGCGGGTCAGTCCGCTGTCTATAACAACACTCACACCCTCGATCGTAAGGCTTGTCTCGGCGATATTGGTTGCGAGCACGATCTTCCTTTTACCGGACGGCATGATGGCGCGTTCCTGTTCTTCAAAAGGGAGGTCTCCATACAGAGGATGGATCGATACACCTCCCTTTGTTCCAGGGATGATTGATTTGAGCGCATCGCTGCATTGACGGATCTCGCCGGACCCCGGCAAAAAAACAAGTATATCGCCTGATGTTTCCTTGAGTGCCGTGGTAACCGCATCAGTGATCCTGTCCCTGAGAGGTCTGTCCTTGTTGTCTGCGCTGTACCATTCTTCAACAGGGAAGGCCTTGCCGACAGAGGAGATGACCGGGGCATTGCCAAGGAGAGCCGCGACCGGGCTGCAGTCGAGCGTGGCAGACATAATAAGTATCTTGAGATCAGTCCTCAGCCCCTTGCTGATGTCAAGGCAGAGAGCCAGGGCTAGGTCTGCGTGAATACTCCGTTCATGGAATTCATCGAAGATGATCAACGCCACATTTTCAAGCCCTGGATCTTTCTGGATGCGGCGGGTCAGGATGCCTTCTGTCACCACTTCTATGCGAGTTTTTTCGGAAATGCGGCTGTCAAACCTGATGGTATACCCGACCCTCTCACCGACCTGCTCACCAAGGCTTTGCGCCATCCACCGGGCGGCTGAAACTGCAGCGATCCTTCTCGGTTCCAGCATAATGATGCGGCCGCGTCCAGCCGGAATGATATCCAGCAGGGCAAGAGGCACCCTTGTGGTCTTGCCTGCTCCAGGTAGTGCATGGAGCACAACCGAACTGTTGCCAAGCACGGTCTCTTTCAGTGCAGAAAGAATATGATCAATGGGATAGGATTTCATAACATAATGTTCGGCCTGTATGCCATGGTGTAGTTTACAGGAGGCAAATAAAAAAGGCCCCGAATTAGATTCGGAGCCTTTCTTTTATAATCCGGCAGCTACCTACTTTCCCAGGACCTTGCAATCCAAGTATCATCGGCCATGGAGGGCTTAACTTCCGTGTTCGGGATGGGAACGGGTGTGACCCCTCCGGCAATACCACCGGAAACCTTAATTTCCAGAGATGCTATTATAACATCAAAGAACGGTTGTTTGTCAACCTGTTTTTTGACAACAGGAGGGAAGAGAAATAAGGGTCAAGCCACACGGTCAATTAG